>CACGLH010000061.1 GCA_902573735.1 uncultured Alphaproteobacteria bacterium | reverse complement strand
TTTTCATTCATTATTTCTTTACTTATTTTTATTGCTAGATCATCACTATCTGCTCTTACATACATTTCAGTTATAAGACGTTTGTCTAGCCAAATTGAAAAAGTTTCTTCAAAACTTTTAACCATGTTATCAACCCCTATGGTTACGGCTATTGATAGCATCAAGGCATTTAGGCTTAGAGAAATTCTTTTTACTTGTTTTAATGTATCGCTAAAAAACCATTTTAAAATTGGGTTTTCAAAATTTTTCTCGCCCTAACAAAAAAGAAAGAAGAGCACTTACCCCACATCAAATCACCAAAACCTTCCATAAAATATGCAAGGCCAATAGTAGCCATAAATAATATTATTGGCTCTTGGTTAACTAAGTGTTTTAAGATTAATTTTTCTACAAGTATAGCGAACAAAACCATAATAAGTATTGTAAAAATGATTGCAGCAATTGCTGGTAATGTCCAATCAAAATGATGTACTTTAGTTCCAAATATTGCATTTATAAGATGAGCAAAAGGAACTCGTCCCTCCTGTAAACCCACTAACGTCAGAGCAGCAAATAAAGCCATTACTCCCTGGGCATAATTAAAAATACCTGAAGCTTTAAAAATGAGAACAAAACCTAGTGCTACTAAGGAATAAAGAACTCCAGCCATTAGACCATTTAATATGACTTCAATAGTATATAAAAAATCAGCACTCATCATAAACTCCTAATGCTCTGATACCCCTAAATAGGCATCTATTACAGCTTGATTATTACGAACTTCGTCAGGCGTACCATCACCTATTTTTTTTCCATAATCCATAACAACAACTCGATCTGAAATATCCATTACTACCCCCATATCATGCTCAATTAAGGCTACCGTGGTACCAAATTCATTATTAACATCTAAAATATATCGACTCATGTCTTCTTTTTCTTCTACATTCATACCAGCCATGGGTTCATCTAGAAGCAATAGTTCTGGTTCAGCAGCTAACGCCCTACCTAATTCAACTCTTTTTTGTAGACCATAAGGCAAAGCACCTACAGGCGTTTTGCGTATGTGCTGTATTTCCAAGAAATCAATAACTTTTTCAACTACTTCTCTATTTTCATATTCTTCTTTTGATGCTCCACCTTCCCAAATCATTTGAGAAAAGATACTTTTTTTCATATGAGTAAATCTACCGGTCATTATATTGTCTAAAGCGCTCATACCTTTAAAAAGAGCAATATTTTGAAAAGTTCTAGCTATACCTTGATGAGCAATTTGATATGGTTTCATTGATTTTCTTTTTTGGCCACGAAACCATACTTCTCCTTCTTGAGGATGATAAAATCCATTTATAACATTTAACATAGAAGACTTACCAGCACCATTAGGACCAATAATCGCTCTTATTTCACCTTTAAAGATATCAAATGATATGTTTTGAATAGCTACCACACCACCAAAACGTAAAACAATATTTTTGATATCCATCATTTTATCACTATTTTGGTTCATGCAACTTCTGCCTTTTCAAAAGATTCTTTTAGCTCTTGAATTTTAACTGAGGCCGATATTTTACCTTTTCTGCCATCTTCATAGGTTACTTCAGTTTCAGTGTAAATTTCTTTTGAACCGTCATATAAAGCTTTTATTAAGTCAGAATACTTATCACTAACAAGATTTCTTCTTACTTTCCTAGTTCTTGTGATCTCTCCATCATCAGGGTCTAATTCTTTATGAAGAACTAAAAACCTTCTTATTTGACAATTAGATAAATTCTGATCCTTAGATAATGAAGAATTTACTTCTCTGATATGTTCAGCAACCATTTTGTAAACCTCAGGGTGGCCTGCAAGTTCTTGATATGATGCATAAGAAATATTATTTTTTTCTGCCCAATTTCCTACAGCTGTCAGATCAATATTGATCATAGCAACACAATACTCTTTTCCAGAACCAAATAAAACTGCTTCCAATATATTCGGATAGAACTTTAGCTTATTTTCAACATACTTTGGAGCAAATAAAGATCCCTGTTTTAGTTTACCAACATCTTTTGCTCTATCAATAATTTTAAGGTGACCTGTTTCCTGATCTATAAATCCCGCATCACCTGTAGAAACCCATCCTTCTTTATCTTTAGTTTTTTTTGTA
>CACGLH010000060.1 GCA_902573735.1 uncultured Alphaproteobacteria bacterium | reverse complement strand
CAATTAATGGGTCCTTCACAAGTAATGGGTCAAAAAATAAAAATTCAAAAATTACTGGTCAATTAATTGTTTGGGATATGATTTCCAAAGGAGATGGTCAATATGCTAATGGTAAAATATGGGATCCAAGTAGTAATAATGATGATGGATCAAAAAAAATATATAATTCTAAAATGAGCCTATCAGGTAACACTTTGAGTGTGAGTGGATGTATTTTAATTTTCTGTAAGGCACAAAATTGGACAAGAGTAAATTAAGGTGACCAGTTCAAAAAGTTTTCAATGAAGATTTGACCTGCTTTATGACTTTTCTCTGGATGAAACTGTGTTCCACAGATATTATCTCTTGCAACAATTGCTGTAAGTCTACCAGAGTAATCAACATAAGCTAGTCTATTTTTTATATCCTGAAGTTGAAAATGATAGGAATGTACAAAATACATATCATGATCTGAAGTTAAATTTTTTGTCAATAGATGTTCCCTATCAAATATCATTGAATTCCAACCCATATGTGGAATTTTAATTGTAACATCTTTAGGGATAATTCTTGTCACATCACCATTTATCCAACCTAAACCTGGTGTATTCTTCACATTTTCGTGTCCATAATCTGCTAGCAATTGTAATCCTACACATATACCTAAAAAAGGTACTCCTTGTTTCAAGACTCTATCAGAAAGACAAAAAAACAAATCTTTATTTGATTTAATTCCATTCAGACAATCGTTAAAACTACCTACACCAGGTAATACAATCTTATCAGCAGAACTGACAATTTGCGCGTCAGATGTCAGTAAAACGTCACCTTTTTTATTTAAGTTTGCAACCTTTTGAAAACTTTTTAAAGCTGAATGTAGGTTACCAGAACCGTAATCGATGATCACAGTTTTCATACTTACAAAGAACCTTTGGTTGAAGGGATTATTTTTGATTTTCTTGGGTCAATAGAAAGAGCATTTTGTAATGATTGTGCCACTCCTTTAAAAATAGCTTCTCCTATATGATGACTATTAATTCCATGAATCAGTTTTATATGAAGGTTTATAAAAGCGTTCATAGTAAAAGACCTAAAAAATTCGGAAAACAACTCCGTATCAAAGTTCCCTACTTTTGATGTAGGAAAATTTACATCCCAAAATAAATAGGGTCTACCAGAAAAATCAATGGCTACTTGTATTAAAGCATCATCCATTGGTAATAAAACAGATGCATATCTATGTATCCCTTTTTTATCACCTACGCATTTGTTTAAAGTTTCTCCTAAACAAATCCCGACATCTTCAACGGTATGATGATAATCAATACTTATATCACCTTTAGCTTTGATTTTTAAATCAATTAGAGAATGTTTTGCCAATTGATCTAACATATGATTAAAAAAATCTATACCAGTATCTATTTCAGAGACACCAGAGCCGTCCACATTCATTTGTACACTAATATCTGTTTCATTTGTCTTACGAGAGTGTTTTTCTTTTCGCATAAATTTCTCCTAATTAGAAAATACAAATACTAATAATACCAAAATAATATATTTTATAATATCTATGATTTTAATAGCTAAAATTAAAATAAATTCAAATATTTTATATAAATCTATTACAAATTAATTTTTTAATTTTAAAGTTTTATTAGCCATTTTTGGTTCTAATTTTAAGAATGCTTGAAAGTTAGTTAAAAAAACCTCTCCTGTTAATTCATCCAAAAAGTTTGTTTTTTTAAGTTGATCCATGACAGGACCTTTTACTTCACTTAAATGTAATTTTACGCCTGCTTCATTTAATCTACTGTTTACAAATTCTAAACTTTCTAAGGCACTAGAATCTATATAATTTACTGCAGAACACATAATGATAATGTGTTTTACATTTTTATTATTGATAACAAACTTATAAATTGTATCTTCCAAAAATCTAGCATTTGGAAAATATAAACTTTCATCAATTCTCAAGCATATAACTTTATTGCTGGAAATCACTATGTGTCTGTCTTCATTACGATAATGTTCAGTTCCAGGTACTTGTCCAACCTTTGCTATGTGCGGCCTAGATGTTCTATACAAAAACATTATTAATGACAAAACTACCCCTGATACTATACCAATTTCTACACCAAAACATAAAGTGACTACTATTGTTGAAACCATTGCTAAACCATCTGTCTTTGAATATGAAAAAACTT
>CACGLH010000059.1 GCA_902573735.1 uncultured Alphaproteobacteria bacterium | reverse complement strand
GCTATTTATTTCTAGCAATTTTGCTTTAGGCTTTGATACCACTGCAAAATCAGCAATTGTTTATGATGAAACAACTAAGTCAATACTTTTTGAAAAAAATGCAGATAAGCCTCTTCCTCCTGCATCTATGTCAAAATTAATGACATTACTACTTACATTTGAAGCATTAGAAGAAAAAAGAATTAATCTTTCCACTAAATTTAGGGTTTCAGAAAAAGCTGCAACCAAAGGTGGATCAACTATGTTTTTAGAAAAAAATCAACAAGTAAGTGTTGAAGATTTAATAAAAGGAATAAGCATAGTTTCAGGCAATGATGCATGTATTGTCATTGCAGAAGGACTTAATGGAACAGAAGAGAGTTTCGTAAAAAGAATGAATTTAAAAGCCAAGGATATTGGCTTAACAAACTCAAGCTTTAATAATTCAACAGGTTGGCCCTCACCTGGTCAAGTTATGAGTGTTAGAGATCTTTTAAAAATTGCTATTTTGTTAAGAGAAAAATATCCAAATTATTATAATTATTTTTTAGAAACTGAATATACATGGAATGAAATCTCACAACCTAACAGAAACCCTCTACTTAATTTGAACCTTGGAGTTGATGGTTTGAAAACTGGGCATACAACTGAAGCGGGATATGGGTTAGTTGCTTCTAGTAAATTAGGTGAAAGAAGAGTAACTTTTGTAATTGCAGGTACTAATTCAAAAGAAGAAAGAAAATTAGAAGGTGAAAAGTTACTTCAATGGGCATATAGAGATTTTAAAATTGTTGAAATCTTCCCTGAAAATCATTTTTTAGGAAAGGCACCTGTTTGGATTGGAAGTCAAGATTTTGTCGAATTAAAAACTAATAGCAAGATTAAAGAGCTACTACCTTATGGAAAATTAAACGAAATAAAAGCTGAATTGAATATTATTAGCCCTATATCCGCTCCAATAAAATATAATGAAGAACTTGGAACTCTTAAAATATTCATACCAAGCTTCATTGAAGGACAAGAAAAACGTACTGTTGAATACCCTATTTACAGTAGTTCTGAAATTGATAAAGGAGGGTTTTCTAAAAAATTCATAGCAGCATTGAAAGTTAGCTTTTCTAAAATATACCAATTTGTTAAATTTGAAAAATATTTGAATTGAAAACTAGGTTTTAATTTGTCAGGTAAATTTATTACATTGGAAGGTATAGACGGTTCAGGTAAAACCACACAAGGTTTTTTTTTAAAAAATAAATTAGAAGAATTTGGCAAAGACGTTCTTTTTACAAGAGAACCAGGTGGAGTAAAAGGAGCTGAAGAAATAAGAAACCTTCTAGTCCAGGGTGAAAAAGATCGTTGGTCAAATATAACTGAGATTCTACTTTTTTTTGCCTCAAGACGGCATCATTTAGAAAAAGTACTCCTTCCTGCAATTAATAAGGGAAAAGTTGTAATATGTGATAGATTTACTGATAGTACTATCATCTACCAAGGAAGAGAAAATATTCATTTAAAAAAAATGATTATCGAATTAAACAAATCAGTGATTGGGATTGTACCCGATTTAACTTTAATTATAGATATAGATCCTACTAAATCTTTAAATAGAGGTTTAAGTAGAAAATCTGATGAAATGCGTTTTGAAAGATTTGGGTTAGAATTTCAAGCTACCGCAAGAAATGGCTATATTTCCTTGGCTAAAACAGATAAAAGATATCAATTGATTGATGGTAATAATAGTAAAGATAAAGTCCATCAAATGATATGGAACAAAGTCAGTAAATTTTTAAGTTTAAAATTATAACTTCAGATAATGTCAGAATTAGAAGCAGATAAATTACTAAATTTTCCTCATCCTAGAATAAATAAAAAGATGTTTGGCCATGAATCATCAAAAAATATATTCATCAAAAGTTTAAAAAAAAATAAGTTGCATCATGCGTGGTTAATACATGGACCAAAAGGGGTAGGAAAAGCCACACTTGCATGGAAAATAATAAAGTTGTTACAAAATGGTCTACATAATTTTGATCAAATAGAGGATGAAAATAAATTATCTCTCACTACTCGCAGAATAGAGGCTCTATCTGAGCAAAGTGTTTTATTATGTAGGAGACAATTCGATAAAACCAAAAAAAAATTCCTACAAGAAATATCAATTAACGAAATAAGAAAGATTAATCATTTTTTTTCTTTATCTAATACTATATCAAAATACCGAATAGTAATCATTGATAATATAAATGAATTAAGTATTTCTGCTTCTAATGCCTTACTAAAATT
>CACGLH010000058.1 GCA_902573735.1 uncultured Alphaproteobacteria bacterium | reverse complement strand
AGCAAGTAGTAGAATTAATGCATAATATTGAAAAAGAAATTGGTCAAATTGATATCTTAATTTATAACGTTGGTGGAAATGTTAAATATAAAATTTTAGAAACTTCAAGTAGAGTTTATCGTAAAGTATGGGAAATGTGTGCTTTTGCTGGATTTCTAAATTCTAAAGAAGTTTTGAAATATATGATTCCTCGTAAAAAAGGTACTATTATTTTTACAGGTGCATCGGCAAGTTTAAGGGGGAAAAAAGGTTTTTCTGCTTTTTCTGGGGGAAAACAAGCTTTAAGAGCTCTTGCTCAAAGTTTAGCTCATGAGGTTGGTCCTATGGGTATTCATATATCTCATGTGGTAATTGATGGATTAATTGAAAATGAAAATACTAAAAAATTATTCCCAAAAGAATTTGAACAAAGAGGTTCTGATGGTGTTTTAAATCCAATGGATATAGCTGAACTTTATTGGAATATTTATAAACAACCTAAAAGTGCGTGGTCCTTCGAGACAGATATTCGTCCTTACAATGAAAACTGGTAAATTAGATTAAGTAATGAAAATCTTAATCACTCAAATTCGATTAATAAATCTTTAGCATCAATCTGACTACCTGTGGAAATAAAAATTTTTTTTATTTTACAATCATTCTCTGCATTTAAGACTGTTTCCATTTTCATTGCTTCTATTATAAGAAGTACATCACCTTTTTTAATTGAGTCACCCTTTTTAACTGCCACAGATGAGATTGCTCCTGGCATAGGTGCAGCTAAATGTTTTGGATTGTTTGAATCAGCTTTTGGTTTTTGATGTATTTTATTAATGGATATATTTTGATCTGGAATTCTAATAATCCTAGGCTGTCCATTTAATTCAAAAAATACTTTACGGTCTCCTTCATCATTAACTTCACTAACTGCCTGTAAACGTATTTCTAAAGTCTTTCCAGGGTCAATTTCTACACTGATTTCTTGACTGTTTTCCATTCCGTAAAAGAAAACAGAGGTAGGTAAGCATCTAACAGGTCCAAACTGTGAATGATGTAATAGGTAATCTTGAAAAACTTTTGGATACATCAAATAACTACAAAAATCTTCATCATCTATTTCCTTTAAGGAAAGATTTGAACACACATCTTTTCTAACATCTAAGAGATTTTTTTCTTTTATTTTTGATCCTGGTCTTTCTTTTATATAATTTTCGCTTCCTAATGCTTTTTTAATAATATTTAAAGGGAATCCCCCGGGAGGTTGTCCTAAGTTTCCTTTGAGCATATCAATTACAGATTCTGGGAAAATTATCTCTGAATTAGGATCTTCAACTTGATCTTTACTTATGCCTTGAGCCACCATCATTAAGGCCATATCCCCAACGACTTTTGAAGAAGGTGTTACTTTAACTATATCACCAAAAATATGATTTACATCTGCATAAGTTTTTGCAATTTCTGGCCATTTGTTATCTAAACCTAAACTTTTTGCTTGAGCCAGTAAATTGGTAAATTGCCCCCCAGGCATTTCATGTAAATAAACTTCTGAGGCAGGAAAATTAACACCTTCGTCAAATGCCATATATAGTTTTCTGACTGATTGCCAATAGTTTGAAATATCCCTAATTTCTTCAATATTTAAACTGGAAACTCTTTCAGTATTTTTAAGGCTTTCTACAAGAGAACCTAAACAAGGTTGTGAAGTACCTCCAGAAAAGGAATCCATTGCACAATCTACAATATCAACACCAGCTTCAGAAGCAGATAGCAATGTCGCAATTCCTGCTCCGCTAGTATCATGAGTATGTAAATGTATTGGTAATCCAGTTTCTTCTTTTATTGTCTTAACTAATATTTTTGCAGCTGCTGGTTTTAATAATCCTGCCATATCTTTTAATCCAAGAATATGAGTTCCTAGTTTTTGCAACTCCTTAGCCATTTTAACATAATATTTTAAGGAATATTTTGTTCTTGTTGGGTCAAGTATATCTCCAGTGTAGCATATAGATGCCTCTAGAATTTTACCTGTTTCTAGAACGGCATCCATAGATAGCCTCATATTTTCTACCCAATTCAGGCTATCAAAAACTCTAAAAACATCTATTCCAGAATCTGCTGCTAGCTTAACAAAATATTTTACATAATTATCTGGATAGTTTGTATAACCTACCCCGTTTGATCCTCTTAATAGCATTTGTAAGAGGGAGTCTGGCATCCTTTTTCTTAAATCTCGCAGTCTTTGCCAGGGACATTCTTGTAAAAACCGGTAAGCTACATCAAATGTTGCTCCACCCCAACATTCGACAGAAAACAATTCAGATAAATTGTTATTATAACGGTTAGCCACTTTAAGCATATCTATAGAACGCATTCTTGTAGCTAACAAACTTTGATGACCATCTCTCATTGTGGTATCAGTAATGAGAAGTTGTTTTTGATTCAAAACCCAATTGGACAAAGCTGGTGCACCTCTTGTTTCAAGAAGT
>CACGLH010000057.1 GCA_902573735.1 uncultured Alphaproteobacteria bacterium | reverse complement strand
TCATAAAAAACGCTCCTGACTCAAAAGAAGGTTTTTTTACTATTGTAAAGGTTATTGAATGAAGGAACTAGAAAATTTAACGATTTCAAAATCGTTATCACTGCTAGAGGAAGGAGATATTACTGCTCTTCAATTAACTGAATTTTATTTAAATAAAATCAATAGCAGTAAAAAATTAAATGCATTTTGTCTTACAACACCTGAATTAGCTTTAAAGCAAGCAGAAAATTGTGATAAAATAATTAAGTCTAGTAACAGAGGTAAACTTTGCGGAATCCCAATTGCAGTAAAAGACATTTTCTGTACTAAAAGCCAAAAAACACAAGCAGCCTCGAAAATCTTAGATGGATTCATACCGGACTACGAAAGTACTGTTACTGAAAAGTTATGGAACGAAAATGCCATTATGCTTGGCAAATTAAACATGGACGAATTTGCAATGGGATCATCAAACGAAACTTCCATTTATGGTCCAGCTATTAACCCCTGGAAATCCCAGGAAAGTAACAATAATTTAACTCCTGGTGGTTCTTCAGGAGGATCAGCAGCTGCAGTTGCTGCTGATCTATGTATAGCCACAATGGGGACAGATACTGGAGGTTCAATAAGACAACCAGCTTCTTTTAATGGTGTAGTTGGTCTAAAACCATCCTATGGGAGATGCTCAAGGTGGGGAATTATCGCCTTCGCTTCTTCATTGGATCAGGCAGGCCCTATTACAAAAACAGTTCGAGACTCTGCTATACTTCTGAATATTATTTCTGGTTATGATAAAAGAGATAGTACTAGCGCAAAAAAATCTGTTCCTGATTATGAGTCTTTACTTGATTCTGACTTGAGAGGAAAAAAAATAGGTATTCCTAAAGAATATTTAATAGATGATACTCCTATTGAAATATCCAAATTATGGGAAAATGGTAAAGAATTACTTAAAGACGCTGGGGCAAAAATTGTGAATATTTCTTTACCTCACACTAAATATTCTTTGCCAACCTATTACGTTCTAGCACCAGCAGAAGCTTCCTCAAATTTAGCAAGGTATGATGGAGTAAGATATGGATATAGAGCGTCTTTAGAAAGTGACGGAAGAATTAACGATTTATATAAAATTACAAGATCTGAAGGTTTTGGTGATGAAGTAAAAAGAAGAATAATGATTGGTACCTATGTATTATCAGCAGGATTTTACGAAGCATATTATCAAAAAGCTCTCAAAGTAAGAAAATTAATTGAAAAAGATTTTAATGAAGCTTTTTCAAACGGTATCAATGCTATTCTTACACCAACTACTCCTTCTCCTGCTTTTGAATTAAATTCAAAGATCAAAGAGAATCCTGTTGAGATGTATTTAAACGATATATTTACAGTACCCACAAACTTAGCAGGCCTACCTGCTATTTCTATACCTACCGGGCTTTCTAAATACGGATTACCATTAGGATTGCAATTAATTGGCCCAAAATGGGGTGAGCAAGAGATATTGAATGTAGCTTATCGTATTGAAAATGATGCTGGTTTTAATCACAAACCTAATTGCTGGTGGAATGATTAATGAATTCCAATAAGCTATTGAAATTTACCTTTTGTTTTTCAACTTTATTTATTTTTGCATGCCAGCAGAATCTTGATCAAAAGGATCATTTTTCAAAGATAGATATAAATCAAATAGATAAGCAGAGTGAAATAGAGGGATTATCTGAAAATCATGGCCAAATTGATCTTTCACAATCAACTTTAGAGCAGCAAAAAATTGATAAACAAAAAGCTGCAGAAAATCTTCAAAATGCTAGAAATGAGCGAATTGAAATAGAAGTAGTAAATTCGATAGAATTTTCAGACAAAGTAAACGTAGCAAAGTACGCCAGAGATACAATTCATAAAAAAGGTGAAAAATTATTTACTAGGATGGGTTTAAATATATATAACAACTGGAATCAATGCTTAAGATTTAAAACTAAAGATGATGCCCAAAGAAAATTTTTGAATTCAGGAGGACCATATTTAGACAAATTTAACTTGGACCCAGATGGCGATGGTTTTGCTTGCGAATGGGATCCAGAAGTTTATAGAGGACTGACTATCCCAGAGGATTAAATAAGTTATTCAGATGCAACCTTCAATTCTCCAGCGCATTGTCTTCCATCACGGCCATCTACCATTTCAAACTCAACTTCCTGGTTTTCATCTAAGGTTTCTAAACCTGCCTCTCTTACAGCAGTAACGTGAACAAAAACGTCTTTCCCACCACCCTCAGGTTGAATAAAGCCAAAACCCTTGTTTGCATTAAACCACTTAACTATACCTTTAGTCATTTCTATTGTCCTTTTTTCAAGCTACCGGCAAAACCGAGCCGGCTTCGGTGAAATCATATTTTGCAGCATTAACGGTCAAACAGACGGTTTAGGCATAACACTTATAATCTTGAAATAATATTAGCAGAGAAATTAAATAAGTACAATGCGTATACTTTTACTTGAAAG
>CACGLH010000056.1 GCA_902573735.1 uncultured Alphaproteobacteria bacterium | reverse complement strand
CGAGTGGTAGAGGTTCAGGCACTCTGGGATATTCCTGAGGTTATGATCCAGGCAAATGCTTGGCCAATGGCGCCTTCTTTGGGATTAGAGTTTTGTATTCCAGGTCCAGCTACTAACGATGGCTTAGTTTCAGGGCCTTGGGATGATAAACATTCTAATGCATCGTGTGACCTTGTTAAGACTATGCTTCAACATATGAAAAAACATCCTTCACAAGGTGATGTAGATATAATGAAAATGCCCCACTTTTGGGATGACAGAGTTAACTGGTATGGGCCAGCTGGTATTGGGACTGCACGTGGAATTGCTGGCTTTAGAAACTGGCATCAAATTCCATTTATTAATGCTATGCCAGACAGAGGAAAATATGTGGATGAAATAACATATCATTTTTTTGGTGATAAAGATTATGCTGCAGTCACTGGCTGGCCTAACATGATACAGACAATAACTAATGACGGTTGGATGGGAATAGCGCCAACAGGAAAACGTATAACAATGAAATCGCTTGATTTCTGGCGTATTGAAAGGGGTAAAATTCGTGAAAACTGGGTAATGGTAGATCTTTTAGATGTCTACAATCAACTAAATATTGATGTCTTTGCACGTATGAATGAATTCAATAAGGCCCGCATAAAAGGTAGATTATCTTTCCCAATAGGAGAGTATTAAATGATGAGGCATTGACCATGAAAGGATTCGATCCAAAATTTAGAAACTTTCCACACTATATTTTAGGTATAACAAAAGAAATTTGGGAAGAACGCAAAATTGCAAAGCTTAATGATTATTATGCAAATGATATAGTGGTGCGTTCACCTGCCTCAGTGGTAATTGGCAATGACAATGTCATTGCTGCAACCATGGCTACATTAGCAGAATTTCCCGATCGTACCTTGCTGGGAGAGGATGTGATCTGGTGTACTGCAGAGGGAGAAGGCATGCTTTCATCACACCGTCTAATATCTACTGCCACACACACATATCATGGCCTTTATGGAGCTCCATCAGGAAAATATCTACAATACCGAATTATTGCTGACTGTCATGCTACTAATAATAAAATTGACGACGAATGGTTAATTCGTGATCAGGGTGCAATAGTTCGTCAATTGGGTTTAGATCCAAAAGATTATGCAAGTAATCTTATCGAACGTGAAGGTGGTCCAAAAAAATGCATTAAACCTTATACGCCTGCAAATGATACCGTTGGCCCTTATTTAGGAAAAGGCAATACTAATATCTGGGGGCAACGCCTTGCCAGCACAATTGAAAAAATAATGCATTACGAGTTAGATACTATATTTAATGAATACGATCGCTCTGCTCAACTGGAATATCCAGGAGGCATTACTACTCGCAGTTTTAAAGGAGCAGATAATTTTTGGACTGGTCTCAGATCTAGCTTCCCACATGCAAAATTTAAAGTTCACCATGTTATTGGGCGTGATGACAAAAACATGCCTCCTCGTGCTGCAGTTCGGTGGTCTCTTCATGGAAAACACGATGGATTTGGGGCATTCAGTGAGCCAACCGGTGCAGAAGTTTTTGTCCTTGGCATTACACATGCAGAGTATGGAGAATTAATTCAAGGGGAACCAAAGATCAGACGTGAATGGACTCTATTTGATGAGGTATCAATATGGAAACAAATACTAATGTATAAAAAGTATTAAATAAGTAAATATAACATTGTGTAAGTTATTTCAGATTGTATTAAATGATTCTAGCGTTCATAGAGAACATATGAATATGGAGTGAACACGTTAAATCGCGATTTAATAGTATACAGTCACAGTCAAATGATGGACTTGTGTGGATTTTAGGAGATAATTATTGAGTAGAAATATTGTAAAAATTCTAGATAAAGGTTTTTCCGATATTTCTGCTGGCGAGAAAATGCTTATCTCTTCGCCAGAGAAAATTTCAGAGTTTATTTTTACGATACCCAAGGGTTCTTATTTAAGCATTAAAGAACTAAGGCGTGGACTAGCATTAAAAGCTGGGGCAGATAATACTTGTCCAGTAACAACTGGGATATTTCTAAGAATGGCAATTGAACTGCATAAAGATGATGAAAATTTTCCTTACTGGAGGGTTGTTGATGAAAAACACCCTGTAGTGAAAAAGTTAAACCTTGATGGGAATCAAATAAAAATGAAGAGAGTTGATGAGGGAATTCCGTACTAAGAAAAACCCACACAACCCCACAAATCGTTCACAACGAACCATCGTCACAGTTTAGCATATTGTTGACTAGGGTAAACTTGATCGGCGATTTTTGCAGAAATGGATGTTGGTCACCTATTTTTGACAACAGTTTTCGTGATTTTCCTGATAAAGAATAAGAAACATGAGAAGGGTAAGAACTAGTTTCTGTCTTGTGCTTTACGCCTTGAGTTATTTCAATGAATCATTGCTATAGAGTGTTAATCACTTTTGGGCACTTCTTTGATTTTAAGAAAAGGATAATCAAAAAGACCAAACAAAAAACACAGCTCATGTCACTGCGGTTCCTTGGAAACAATAAGTATATTTGAATGGGTTTTAGGCTCATTAAAATGTAAGTGAAAACACTTTTGCTATGAAAAAATTTTCTGAAGTCTAATGTGAATTTCACTAAGTATCTCTCCTGAGGTTCTTTCAACCGCACTTTCTTTTTGGGGAGTGAAAAACCCAAGGTGTTTACCAAGTAATTCCATTGCTTTAAGCTTGCCCGCCACAGGCCCATCACCAAAGGCTATTCTCTCTA
>CACGLH010000055.1 GCA_902573735.1 uncultured Alphaproteobacteria bacterium | reverse complement strand
ATTAAAAAGGAAATACTTACTCAAGAAAGGTTTATAAAGTTTTAGGAATTAAAAAGTAATCTTATTTTCATAAATATAAAAAAGGGCTAAAATCTAATCTAGAATTATAGAACCTAGCTTAAAAAAGTAACCATACAAAACTGTAAGTGATGCGATTGCTAAAGCTGCTCCAAGTGCCTCTAAATTGGAAGTAGATCCAGCAAATACTGGGCTCCCAAGAATAGCCACTACACCAATTAATGAACCAAGCCATCCTGCTCTTACAGTACCATCTCCAAATTTCTGTATATAGGTATTATCACCCTTGACAGAAAATGCATAAAGTCCACCAACAACAATTACGAATATGAATGAATTAATATCAAAAAATTGTGCTACATTTCCAATTGAAAAGAAAGTAGCTACAATAAAAATTATATAGACAACAGTACAAATTATTTTTGTAGTATTCATAAGGATTCTCCTAAATAGTTCAAAGTACTATGTGCTAAATTACTTAGTATTAAACTTATTAATACCGATCATTACCTTCTGAAAAGTAGTTTCAGGTAAGTTGTATGCATTATAGATAAAGTTGCTGATATTTTCTCTGTTATTTCTAACGGTTTTAAAAATCCATCTAGCACTTAGTAATGCTCCCCAACCAATAAGTAGGATTGTTGAAAATGTATATATTATACATGTCATCCTAATTACATAGCAAAAATGATCAGCAATTCGCAAGTGACAAGGTGACACATAAAAAGATCATACTTTGGTGAAGTTATTTAAGATTTTAGGATCTGAATATCTAACTTCAGTTTCTCCACCTATTACAGAAAATTTTATACCCATTTCTTTAACTTGTTCATAAAAGCTTGAATATTTTTTGGTAATGGCATCATTACTTATTTTTGAATCCCATACATTTACATAATTTAGAGTAACATCATCAATCTCTATAAATGTAGAAAAAAGTAATCCATCAGAAAAAAAAGTATCAATAATAGATTTTAAGCTATTTTCCATGGTATCCTTTGCAAGTTTATTTTGAAACTTAAGTGAGTGTATTCTTGAGAACATTTTTTATTCCTAACAGTATTAAACATAAGAAATTATATTCAATTATTGATAAATAAATATATAAATTTTTCTCATTAGTAGAGAAAAAAATTCGCAATTTAATTGAAATAAACTCTTTTTAAATTAAACATATTGTACACATGTTTTGAGGATTTCTATTGATGAAATTGATCCCGATAAGTCAAATTCTGCAATCAACTTTTTATTATCATTCCAATGATATATTTTATTACCAGTTTTAATCTGTTCATAAATCACATCAGATTTCCCTGAGAATTGTGTAGTAAATTCATTAAGGCATAGTTTCAGGGACAGATTAAGAGCAGTTGAGTGTCCTTTTAATATTATTGATAGGTTAGGTGGTTGGCTAACAGCTGGAGTAGAACAATCTTATGATAAAGGTTATCCTTTAAAAATACAAAACAAGTGGTTGATTGAATTAACTCGTTAAAATTAAATTTTATTTAAAAACTTAATCTTTAAATCTATATGAGAAAACTTATTTTGCAGTTCTTTCATGAAAAGAATCTATTTTTTGTTCTGAATCGCCACTCACATCTTAATGTAAGCAATAACAATAGATTAGTTATTTGTGAGTCACTGTCAACAGGCACGTTTTCTTTCACACTTTCTTTCACAGTAAATTAACCGTTACTAGTGTAGGCAAGTGCCTCACCTAAGTGTTAACTAAGGCAGGCATAAGCCATACCCACTACATACGAATGTATATACAATGTGTTACACAGATTAGTTACACAGATTGGTAACCACTTTAGGTGTCTTATTAAGGTGTACAACTAGGATGATAGGTCATTAAGTATACCTACAAGGGACCCTCAGTGACTCTAGGATGAGTCAGGAGAGTCATATAAGGTGTCAGGAAGGGGGAATAGGACTCTAGAGGTAATCTTGAGTCTGCATGGGCTTTAAAATAGAGATTAAGTTTAATATGATATTCAGTTAATTGGGTGTGCTTCTTCTATTGCAAGGCAATTAAACTACGAAAGCTACAGCAGAATAACTTTAACATATGCTAAGATAACATATATGTGCAAAAAGAGAATTATCTCATATTTAATATCTTACTTTTCTGAAAGTATATCCACCAGAGTAAGTATTCTAATTAATTTTTACTTTTAAAGTCACATATATCCCATTACTTCTCCCTGTGATGCTGATGTTACTTTACTACCAGTATCATCGCCAGCACTAGCTCTCATTTTTTCCAATACTTTGTCTGCAGTATCTTTATTGGGCCAAATTGTAACAGTTCTACCTGTTGTATCACTTGTTTTGATATAATAGAAATTTAAAGCCCCAACACTTTTAAACATGGGTAAATATTTTTTTTCTAATAATTTTTGATGTTCATCAGTCCACTCTTCAAAAGACCAATCTGTAGTAGTTGCATAAATTTTTACCTCCTAAATAAATTCATATAAGTTGAGTTTAGTCCATAAATATTTATTGTTAAGATTTACTTAACGTAAACAAGTTTTTAACTTTTTTAATTGCTATAATTAACAATAGTAAAAAAATAGTTGGGGAAATATATTAGGTTGGGTCATAATATAAACCTCATCAATTTTTTAGATCAAATTATTAACTATAATAACATAACCTTTGTAATTAGAAAACTATCATCACAACCATGATAAATAAAATGTTGCTTGAATTAATTAAAATATTTGATAATTA
>CACGLH010000054.1 GCA_902573735.1 uncultured Alphaproteobacteria bacterium | reverse complement strand
AACAATTTGCAGAGAAAAGAGATGCATATAACAAGGCTAAGTTTTTATATGAAAAGAAGAGCAGCATCGTTACTGAGCTGGTAAAAATTAAAAGTAATGTTAATGAGGGTTTTCAAAATTTTTCTCGCCCTAACAAAAAAGAAAGAAGAGCACTTACCCAACTTAAAAACACTGAGAATTTTATAAAATAATTTTTATGTATCTTTTTAAACTAAATAAATTGACTACCTATAAGACAACTGTAATCTTGTAATTATGCATAATTTTATGAGTAAATAAATGACATACATCGTAAATGATAAATGTGTAGATTGTAAATACACAGATTGTGTAGAAGTCTGTCCTGTTGATTGCTTCTATGAGGGTGAAAATATGTTAGTTATTCATCCAGACGAATGTATTGATTGTGGAGTTTGTGAACCAGAATGTCCAGCTGATGCTATAAAACCAGATACTGATCCTGGAGCAAGCGATTGGGTTGAATTTAACAGAAAATATTCTGAGCTGTGGCCAGTTATTACTATAAGAAAGGATCCACTACCTGAAGCTGACGCCAAAGCTGATGAAGAAGACAAATTAAAAAAATATTTTTCTGAAAATCCTGGTGAAGGAGACTAGACGACATTAGTTAATTTGAAGAATTAAGCTAAATTTGATTTATTACCAAAAAAATGTTATAAAACAAGAATCTTAGATTATAATTACTTTATAATCATTTCATTGTGGCTTTAATTTGCTAGTAGGGACCGAATTAATCGGTTCCTTTTTTTCTGTTAATAAGGATTAATAATAAATGAGTAATAATTTAGAATTTTCACAAGACGAATATGTAGTTTATCCATCACACGGAGTTGGTAAAATAGAGGCTATTGAAAAGGAAGTTATAGCTGGATTTGAAATGGAAATGTTTGTTATTCATTTTGAAAAAGATAAAATGACTTTAAGAGTCCCTACATCTAAGGCAGATTCAGTTGGGATGAGAAGTCTGTCATCTCCTGATATAGTAGGAAAAGCTATGAGTACTTTAAAGGGTAGAGCAAGAGTTAAAAGAGCAATGTGGTCCAGAAGAGCTCAAGAATATGAACAAAAAATAAATTCTGGAGATTTAATATCAATAGCAGAAGTTATAAGAGATTTGCATCGTAATGATGAACAAAGAGAACAATCCTATTCAGAAAGACAGTTGTATGAAGCTGCTCTCGAAAGATTAACTAGAGAGGTTGCAGCAGTAGATGGAGTTGAAGAAGAGAAAGCCCAAGTTAAAGTTGGAGCCGTATTAGATGGTAAAGCCGCATAACATATTAATATCCAGTCATTTCTAAATATCCAAAACCCTGATGGGATCCACTTAATATTATTGGTCCCTCCCAATAAGGTACCAAAGTATCAACAAATGAATTTTTATTTAAAGCTTTAAGTTTCAGATCTATACCGTGACTTTTAATAACTATATTCCATTCTATAGGTACTTTGGATTTTTCTTTGTTTTTTACATTTTTTCTATTAAAGTATTTTAATGGTTTCATTTTAATTTCTTTTCCCTCTAAACTAATTTTTTGTTTCTGATCAGAGATGAAAGTTCCAGAATAAAAATCCCCTCTCTGACTATCTCTAACTCTAAATATCATTAGTTTCGTTTCATCATCCAAATGAATAGAAATCCAATCCCAACCTTCTTGATTAGGACCTAGAATGGCGTTTGACCATTCTCTATCAGCCCAGGCATTTCCTTGAACATCAAAACTTTCATTATTGATAATTAATTTTCCTTCAATTTTAAAAAATGGCTGGCTGTAGTAAGCTGAAAAATGTCCATCTTTTGTTTTTATACTTTTACCATCATCCCCATGCAGTATAAGTGGTCCTTCACTTTCTAGATTAAGTTCATAAGAAAATTGCTTACCATTAGCTTTTAATGAGGCTTTAGACCAATCATTATTACTTGAGAATTCCCAGTCATCTATCCAGGCTAAAAATGGTGAGAGTTCTACTCCTGATTGACCTGTATCTCCACGAGAAAACTTTTCTTCATAGTAATGACCCTCTTCAGTAGTTACAGCTGCATGAGCCATCCAAACTTGATCACTTATCCAGGGATTTTTGAAATGTTTTGTTACTTTATTATTATCCAATTCTGATCTGCTTCTAAAAAGTGTCCACTGTATTCCAAATGAGTCACCATTTTCATTTTTAAGATTTGCAGTAATATACCACCATTCAATTTTAAATTCTTTGTGCGCATTATGGTCTCTTGGGAACTTAAGATCAAAGCGTTCACTGGAAATTTTATTATATGGTTCGTTATCTGTATGATTAACATTTTGGGCTAACCCAATATTGAAATTTAATAAAAGGAATATAACAAAAATAAAATTAGCATTCATTTTTGTATCTCTTTATCATCAGGGATGCTGAATTTTTAAACATCAAATAAGTAGGAAGCATTATAGCAAGTAAACTGCAAATTAATGAAATCAAAAAAGTTTTTCCCCACATTTTGGGATAAAAATTGTAGGGTAATTTCCAGCCAAATGCAGATACATTTAAGTAGTTAGTCAGTAGAAAACATAAAATTAAACCTACTGGAATAGCAAAAACCAAAGCTATAAATATTAGAAGTAAAAATTGTGCAAATTCGATTTTTAAAAGGGTAATTCTTGTGATACCAAGTGCCCAAAGTGGTGATAAATTTATGACGCGAATTTCTGATAGAGAAATCAAGGATGTCAATAATGTCAAAGTAGCTATAATTATCATAGCGTCAGATAAAGATCTAGTGACTGTAAATGTTTTATTAAAAACATT
>CACGLH010000053.1 GCA_902573735.1 uncultured Alphaproteobacteria bacterium | reverse complement strand
AAATAGAAGTTTTTCAAAAAGAATAAATGATCAGACATTTGATTATCCATTTGGAATAGCTCCAATGGGTTTATGCAATGTATCAAATCCAAATGCAGACACAATGTTAGCTCAAGCATCTAAGCAACTTAATATTCCATTTTGTGTTTCAACAGCAGCTTCTACTTCTATTGAAGATATATACAAAATAGCTTCCAATAATGTTTGGTTCCAACTTTACATGGGAAGTAGTGTAGAAAGTACTTTGAAATTAGTAAAAAGAGTAGAAAAAGTAGGAGTAAAAAATTTAGTTATTTCTGTGGATGTTCCAGCACCAGGTTATCGTCCTAGAGAACTTAGAGACGGTTTTACTGCTCCATTTACATTTGGTTTTAAACAAATTTTAGATTGTGCTTTTCACCCATCTTGGTCTTTACCTTATCTTTTTTATGGTAAACCAAAATTTGCAAATAATGAAGGACTAACAAATAAAGGTAAAAAATTTTTTGAAAGAAATTCGGGAACCAGGCTAATACCTGATTTAGATTTTTTGAAAAAATTAAGGGATAATTGGCCTGGAAACCTCTACGTAAAAGGAATTACTTCCTTGGAAGACGCTTATCATTCTATAAACAGCGGTTGTACAGGGATTTATATTTCAAATCATGGAGGTAGACAATTAGAAAGTGTCCCATCAACTCTCGATTTACTAAAGATTATAAGAAGAAAAATTGGAAAAAAATACCCGATATTATTTGATAGTGGAATAAGGACGGGTGAGGATATTATCAAAGCTTATTCGCTAGGAGCAGATTTTGTTTTTTTGGGAAGGCCTTTTCTTTTTGCTAGTGCTTTAGGAAAGAAAAAGTACATAAAACACTTAATCAAATTACTAGGGAAGCAAATAGATTCTGCTCTTGCTCAGGTGGGCCAGACTTCCATTGAAAATTTAAACAAAAGCGTTCTTTTTGAAAAGGATGTTAATTTTTATAAGGATAATTAATTATGGTTCGTGGTGGATACTTATTAGCTAAAGCCTTACATGACAAAAATATTCAAAATGTTTTTACACTTGCCGGAGGTTTTTGCAATCCAGCACTTGAAGGATTTAAAGATCATCAAATGCCAGTTATTAATTGCCCACATGAACAAATAGCAGGCCATTTAGCTGACGGACATACAAGAATTACTCGTGAACCTTCTGTTTGTCTAGTAGGACCAGAAGGCTTTGCAAATGCAATTCCAGCAATGATGGAGGCTTGGGGTGAACGATCTCCTGTAATTTTTATTACAGGTTCTTCAACATTAAAAAGAAAAGGATCAGGCGGTTTTAAAGAAATCGATGATGTATCAATGGCAGAACCTATTACTAAATATAGTTTTTCTGTCACTGATGGTGCTAGGATAAAGGAGTTTGTAGATAGGGCTTATAGGATAGCAGTTTCTGGATACCCTGGTCCAGTTCATTTGAGTATACCAGTGGATATTATGTTTTCTTCATTTCCAGAAAATATTGGTGATGAAGAAAGACCTTTTTTAAAGCATACAAATTATAAGCCTAAGGCATGGCCAGATCCCGTAATTTTGAACAACTGTATTGATATTATTTCAAAATCAAAAAGACCCATAATTATTGCAGGACATGGTATATGGTGGTCTAGATCAGAAACTGATTTAGCTAAATTTGCAAAAGAATTGAAAATTCCTATTTTCAATGTTCCATATCATCAAAAAGTCTTAGGTGAAGAAACAAAAGAAATGATGGGATTAGCCGATATTCATCAATACCAACCATCAAAATGGGCTTTCAATAATTGTGATTGTGTAATTATGATTGGTGCTAGGTTAGATAACCAAATGAACTTTGGTAATCCGCCACTTTTCCCACAAAGCTTGAAGCTTATTTGTATTAATGGATCAGATGAAGAAATACAACTAAATAGATCTGCAGATTTTTTATTACTTTCCGACCCTTCAGCTTTTTTTAGAGAAACTCTGGCTAATAACAAAATTTTTCAAAATAATTTTGAAAGTGATTGGCTCGATAAAAATCTCAAACTCAGATTTGATTGGGTGAACAAAACAATATCTGATTTAAAAACAAAAACTTCAACACCTTCTTGGAAAGAAGGTGTAATTCATCCACTTCAATTATCAATAGAAGTTATGGAAACAATGGAAGACGGAAATCATTTAGTATTTGATGGTGGTAATACACATTTTTGGTCTGAGATTGCTTCAAATGTGGTTGCCCAAAATGGTAAAAATTTATCCAATATTTTGCACCCAGGATCATTCAGTTTACTAGGTGTTGGTGTATCTTTAGCCGTCTCTCTCAAAAGAATAAATCCTAAAGATACTGTAGTATTGATAAGTGGAGACGGAGCATTTCTTTCAGGAGGACTCTCCATTGAAGTTGCTTTTCAAGAAAAACTTCCAATAATTGTTGTAATTGATAATAATGGTGGTCTTGACTGTATATCACAACAGCAAGAAAGAATGTTTAACAGTGGATCTCATTTTGCCACAGATTTCAGAGATATTCCATTTCATGAAATGTTTATTGGTCTAGGTGGTTATGGAGAATTAGTAACTGATAAAAGTAAAATTAAATCAGCACTAAAAAGAGCTATAAGTAGTGGTAAAACTGCTTGTATTAACGTTAAGACAAGAGGTCAAATAAGTCCTATTGTTGCTGCTACCTCAGACAAAAGAGATAAGTCATCTATAGAGTAATTTATGGCAACTTTCAGCACACACATATTAAATTCAGTAAATGGGACACATTTTTCTGACATTGACGTCAAATTATTTAGATGTACAAAAACTGATAAAAATGAATTAATCTTTCATGAGAAAACTGATATTGGTGGACGTTTAAAAGTTTCTTTTGATTTAAAC
>CACGLH010000052.1 GCA_902573735.1 uncultured Alphaproteobacteria bacterium | reverse complement strand
CAATTCCAAATTTACCATTACCATAGACAGCTGTTGTTCGCATTAAATAACTTGTTTTCATAATACTCTTTTTTGATGGTTGTTTACCATTAGCCAAGCAATTGAGTACATACTCAAAAAGTGAAACTGATTTGTTAGCTCGAGATAAAACTAAAACATTATTATTAAAACGACCATTTTCTTGTTTGGTGACATGCTGTCTTAACTTTTTTATTTCTTGATCATTTGGGATTCCTAAATAAAGACAAAAACAAGCATCCCATTTGGTTGCAATAACCCTATCTGATCTTTCCTCAGTTGCTAATTTTCTCGTAAAACAAACCAATGAGTATAATACTTCTCCTAAGTTTATTGTTAAAACACAATGGCCAAACCCCATTGAATTCAATTTATTTTTTTCTACGCGAAAATTTGGATTTTTTTTAAATAGATTTCTTATTAAAATTCTCATGAAACTATATTTCTGAGGAAATAGGGATCCTAGTCTCTCTAAATTCATTACTAATTTAGGTGTTCTTAAACTTAGTGGTAAATTTCCACATTCACTAACACTTGATTTATTTAAATTAAGAGCCACAAAAGTTCCCTTCATAAAATTTAAACCAATTTAATCCCATTATTTTTGAACATTCTTCATTATTAAAACCAACATTTTTTAGTCCTTCAAGAATATTAGGAAAATCGCTTGTTTTCCTATACCATTCGGGTTGATTAGGGAATTCTGAATTATTTTTTGAACCTTCACCATAATCAATTTCTTTTGACCAAGTGCCGTTCCTCATCCACTCTACTACATTGTCGGGTTGATTTTGACAAATATCTGACCCTATTCCCAAGTTATCCACTCCATATCTATCAGCTGATTTTGCTATCATCGCAGAAAAGCTTTCTAATGTACAATTTGAACCATCCTTTAAGTGATGGGGGTAAATAGAAAAGCCTATCATTCCTCCAGATGAAGTAACCTCTTTAATTAATGAATCTGATTTATTTCTTTTTGAAGGGTGCCACCAATCAGGATTTGCATGTGAAATTACAATGGGCCTTTTTGATAATTTAATTGCTTCAAAGCTTGAATTTTCAGAAGTATGGCTGATATCAATAACCATTCCTATTCTATTCATTTCTTTTATAGCTTGTTTACCAAATCTAGTTATGCCAGGATCATTAATCTCATAACAACCTGTTGCTAGTAATGATTGATTATTATAACTTAGTTGCATGAATCTTACACCCAACTGATGTAAAACTTCAATTAATCCTATGTTTTCTTCTATTGGCGAACAATTTTGAAAACCAAATATTATGGCAGTTTTATTAGTATCATAGGCAATTCTAACATCTTCAGCAGATCTTCCAAGCATAATACGATCTGAATAGAGCTCAATAAATTTGTTCCAAGTTATGATATTTTCAATTGTTTGTCTGAAATTTTCATGATAACTAATCGTAACATGTACTGCGGTTAGATTACCTTCTTTCATTTCATCAAAAATTTTGGGTGACCAATTAGAATATTGGAGGTTATCGATAAATAAATGTTTTTTGGTCATCTAAGTAAGTAAATAAAAAATTATACAACATTCCAATATTCTTATAGTACGAAACTTTATAGCATATTGATCACCTGTTTTACAACAAATGTAAATATGAAAGGACTTTAAGTGAATTTAACAAAATTTTATATTAATGGTGAATTTGTAGACCCATCATCGAAGGAAACTTTGGAAATAATAAATCCTGCAACAGAGGAGAAAATTGGTGTAGTTGCGCTTGGTTCTACTATTGATGTTGATAAGGCCGTTTATTCTGCAAGAAAAGCTTTTAATGTAAGTTCAAAGTTATCAAAGAAAGATCGTTTAGATATTCTTGAAACAATAAGAGAAAATTATAAAAAACGTTATAGAGATGTTTCTGAAGCAATTCGACTAGAGATGGGGGCTCCAGTAAAACTTGCTGAAGGGTCACAAACTGCCACAGGTCTTGGACATTTAAAAACAGCGATGCGTGTTCTAGAAAAACATGAATTTGAATATAAACATGAGGATTATATTGTTCGTGAAGAGCCCATTGGTGTTTGTGGATTAATAACGCCTTGGAATTGGCCAATAAATCAAATAGTGTCAAAATTTGCACCTGCATTTGCTGCGGGTTGTACAGTTGTCCTAAAACCAAGTGAAATTGCACCCCTTTCTGCAATGATAATTGCTGAAATTATACATGAATCTCAAATTCCTCCAGGAATGTTTAATTTAGTAAATGGTTTAGGAAATGTTGTTGGTGAAGCTATGTCATCTCATAAAGATATTGATATGATGTCTTTCACTGGTTCTACCAGAGGTGGAGTTGCAGTGGCAAAAGCTTCAGCATCTAATGTGAAAAGAGTATCTCAAGAGTTAGGTGGAAAATCACCAAATCTTATATTAGATGATAATTCTTTTACTACTTCAATAACCAATGGTGTCATTCATGTAATGGGTAATTCAGGTCAATCTTGTAATGCTCCCACTCGCATGTTAGTTCCCAAATCAAGACATGATGAGGCAATAACAATTGCAAAAAGTGCGCTTGAAAAAGTAAAAGTTGGTGATCCTCTTGATTTGAATTCTGATTTAGGACCATTAGTTAGTAAAAATCAATTTGATAAAGTCCAAAAACTTATTAAAAAAGGAATTGAGGAAGGTGCAAACCTTGTTGCAGGAGGAACAGGTAGACCGAGTGGATATGAAAAAGGATTTTATGCAAGACCGACAATATTTGGAAATGTTTCCAATCAAATGGTTATTGCAAAAGAGGAAATATTTGGGCCTGTTTTAGCGATCATTCCTTATGATGATCTTGAAGAAGCTATATCCATAGCAAATGATACAATTTATGGTTTAGCAGCCTATGTTACAGGTGAAGATCAAGAAAAATGTTTGGCAATTTCCAGAGAATTAAGAGCAGGTCAAATCAGTATTAATTATGGTTCAAGTGGTCCATCTGCTCCTTTTGGTGGATATAAACAATCAGGGAATGGTAGAGAAAAAGCAGAGTGGGGGTTAACTGAATTTCTCGAAGTTAAAGCAATTATGAGTAGCTAAGTTAATATCTACAGTATAATAACTCCAAAATTTAATTTTTGATGACTAATATCTATTTTGCATGTTTTTTGCATTAATAATAAAAAAGAGA
>CACGLH010000051.1 GCA_902573735.1 uncultured Alphaproteobacteria bacterium | reverse complement strand
AGTATCAATCACACCTGGAACTAAAATTTTATCATCTGGTATCTCAGAGCGCCTATTCTCAAACACTTCCCACTCATGTGCATGTCTTGGGTTTGATGTTTCAAATAAGATGAACTGAGCTTTTGCCTTCATTAACGTAGAAAAAACTTTATTCATATCTATATCACAACAATGAGGGCCCTCATAATTTCCCCAACAAATATGAATTCTAACTTTTTCATCAGGAATATTTCTTAATGCATAGTTTAAAGTCTCAACATGTAATTCAGCAATTTTTACAAAATCATCATCACTTAAATCACTAAATAGCATATGCCTACTTAGTGCCAAATCAGGACAATCAAGTTGGAGATACAAGCCTTCTTTTATTATTGTTTCATATTCAGCTTGCATCACATCTGCTAACGCACTCAAATATTCTTCTCTAGAATTATAAAATTCATTTTGCAAAAATAATGATATAACACCTGGCGAAGCTGCATTCATGAAACCTCTTGAAATATTATGCCTTTCCATTGCATTTTTTAAATTATTTATGTCTTTTTTTAAATCAACCTGACCTTTTGATGTAATTCGATCAGTACACATAGGTCTCGAATACTTTGGAGTTCCACCATCCTCAGCAAGACGTTTTAAAAAACTAGGGAACATTTTTAAATCAGCAGGTGGATTACGTGGACTGTCACCAGAAAAACCATTATACCTATCTTTTACATATGTAGCATAACTTATTTTAGATGTTTCTCCATCACTTACAATATCCACACCTGCATCAACTTGTTTTTTAACAGTTTCTAATACCGCATTACTCATCACACTATCAAATTGGTTTTGATTATATTTTTGATTATTCTCGCGAGCAAAAATATAATCTACTACTTCTTGTGTTCTTGGCAAACTACCAACGTGGGTTACAGATATTTTATTCAAGTTGACCTCCATCTATATATTTCATTGAAGCAACCATTCCTTTAAAATTTTGTTTAGATATGATGGTTGCTCTAAAGTTGGCAAATGAGCAGCATCAGGTATGATTTCTAAAGTGGAATATTTTATTAAACTCTCCATTTCTCTATGAACTTCGATAGGACATAACCGATCATATCTTCCACAAATTATTAGAGATGGAACCTTAATATTTTTGAGGATTTCTTTATAGTTTTTGCGTGCAGCTAATGCTTTTGATTGATTAATAAAAATTTCCTTACCTAATTCTTTAGCCATTTTTAAACATAATTCTAAAATCTTTTGATTGTTGTTATTCTTAACAAGATAATTTTGCAGTATTTGTTTCTTCATAACAGCTTCTAACTTACCTTCATTTACTAACTTGATTTGGGGTATTCTTTTTGACTTGGTTTCTGACGTTTCTGATTTGAAATTTGTATCCATTAAAACAATCTTCATCACTCTTTCAGGTACCTTTTTAATAATTTCCATTGCTAAGATACCTCCCATAGATAATCCAATTAAAGTAAATTTTGGAGGTAGTTGTCTTAGAATTTGTAATGAAATTTTTTCAATTGAATCCGAATAACTCACTGGAGCTATGCAAACTAGATATTGTTTAGAAAACTCACTTATCTGAGGCTGAAATAATCTTGAGTCACACATCATTCCAGGAATGAAAACTAGTGGATATTTCATTTATTTTTTTACAGTTGGTCCAGCTTTGTCATTAGTATTTCTTACCCTATACATAGATGATATTCCTGTCATGTTAGGAGAAATAGACCTTTGCAACATTGGAGGAACCAATACCGTATCTCCTGGATTAATTACAGTTTCACCACTATCCCATTTAAATTTCCAATGACCTCTTACTGGCATTAATATTTCATATTTTTCTGTAGAGTAATTATTTGAAGAAATAGAATTACGGGATATAAAATCTACCTCAAAACCAGGTTTATCGTATAAAACACCGTTATGCCCAATAACATTCACTGGCTGATTATCTGATAGTGCCATAAGATCCCAATATCTTGCTACATATGAAGGAACTACATCACTAGTCTTCAATTCAGGAAAATCTAATAATTCTTTATCAGATAGTATAGGCATTTCTTTTATACCCTTAGGTAAAGATTCACCTTTTTTTGTATCGTAAAGTCTCCCATTTTCAGATAATAATAAACCATGATTTGCAGCATCTTTAATAACTTGAGGAGCCCAAATCACACCTCCTCCTGCATCATCACCACCCAATATAGCCATTAACATTCCATAATCTGAGCCTATATTTTCAAATCCCCGAAATATACCTGTAGGAATATTAAATATATCACCTTCCTCTAATGTAACTTCTCCAGCACTGCCATATCTTCCCCAAAAGAACCTCCAACGCCCCTTTAATACAAAGAATACCTCAGCTGTTCGATGAGAATGCAAACTATTTCTACATTTTGGTGGCTGTCCTGCTGCACCAATATTAAAACCTACTTTTTCAGTGAGGTGTACATGTTGATCAGGACTTTCCGAAACACCTCCTCCTAAGATAGTAAAATTTTCTTTTTGGTTTGAACCTGGCGTATGAGCATCAATAAATGCGGTTTTACAAGGTTGAAGATTACCATAACGGACAATATTTTTTTCCATATCATTTTGATTCATTAAATTCTCCTAAAATTAATAAACTTCTCCTGTGTGGATTAATATTTGTTTCCATACAGAAACATAATCAAACAATGTGAATTCTCTGCGAATGCCATGGTGTCCAAATTCAACATGTGAAGCACCTAGAATACAAACATTGGCACCAGTTGGAGGTCCAAATATACCCCAACCATCATGCTTTCCATTTAAAATCCATCGGACTGCCGCTCTGGGTGGCATTTTATTTTCATTTAGTCCAATTTGATGACAAATTATAAATTCGGCACTAGGAAATGAAGATCTTAATCCTATCCAGAAATTATCTACTCCACTATGCGAAACATCACTAATACCACCAGCATATTCCAAATTTACAGCTCTATCATATTCTCTTGAAATAACAGAAAAATCAGCTGACACAATTTGGTTTAAAGTATAAGAAAACAGTTCTCCCCATTCGTTATCATTGCCTTTTCCTTTATAGGGACCTTCAACATCATTATCATGTCTATATGGTTTAATACATTTTTCTGGTCCACCTTCCCTAGAAATTAAATCACGGGCAAAATCTTTTGGATCCCAATCTAATTGCTTTACTATTGCCCCTTGATCTCTAATTAACCACTCGTCATCTATCTTGTTATTTTTTGCATGACAATCAGCAATTATTCTATATTTCAATTTTCTACCACTAGGTCTTCCATAAATGCCTGGGTTATTATGTGTTGCAGTAGATTGGATACGATGTGAACTAAGCATTCCTAAATTAGGGCTACCAGACCATATAACATCTTCCCCGTACAAGGTCCTATCTG
>CACGLH010000050.1 GCA_902573735.1 uncultured Alphaproteobacteria bacterium | reverse complement strand
TAAAGTATCTTGGCCGTTACCACCTGTTAGTGTAAAAGCCCCACTAGTACCTGTTGCAGCTGAAACATCAATGGTAGTATTTTCACCATCTTTAGAAGTGAGTACAGCATTTGCAGCTCCAGTAGAGTTATTTTGAGTGGAAGCAGTTGCTTCAAATTTAACTATATCTATGGCATCTAGGGAAGCGTTAGCGTTGATAATTACAACGTCATCTTCACCACCAGTTGCTCCTCCAAGATCCTTTACCTGATCAGTTCCAAAATCTATTGTAATGATATCGTTTCCTGCTCCTCCAGTTATAATATCATTTACGGCACCACCGGAAATATTATCAACACCACTGCTTCCTATAATTGTGTCAATACCACCATTACCTGTAATGGTGAAACCATCATCCTGTGCAGAAAGGTCAACACTTGAACCTCCAGTTTCTGCCAGTATAGTTTCTATCCTTATTAATTTTGCGTTATCTGAAAAAACGTTTGCACCCGCAGCTAGTTTAAGAGTGTCATCTCCCAATCCACCGTCTAAAGTATCAGTATCACCATCTCCAGTACTGCTAATTATAAAAATATCATCACCAGCACCACCAACTAAGTTATCTGTGCTGCTACTTCCTGTTATTGTGTAAGCACCAGATAAGGAGTTAGTCATGATAATCGTACCACCCGTACTTTTGGCAGATAAATTTGCGGTACCATCATTTTTAGTTGTATCTGCAGCTGTAAAACTTACAATGTTTGTTGCATTAACAGTGGCATCCTTACTAACTATTAAAATATCATCCTCTCCACCTAATTCCCCACCTAAGTCGCTGAGTCCATCAGTACCTGAGTCAATATTAAATGTATCGTTGCCATCACCACCAGTAAGGCTGTCATCACCAGCACCACCAGTTATATTATCATTACCTCCACCACCAACTAAGGTATCATCACTACTTGCACCAGAAATAATATCATCACCAGTACCACCTGTTAATTGATCAACTCCACCCGCACCTGTCAGTGTGTAACCTCCAGAGGTAGAATCTGTCATGTTAATTATACTACTAGCTGTAGCCGAATTTAGAACGGCTGTACCTTCGTTTTTAGTTGTTGCTTCAGCTACAAAGTTACTGACATTATTAGCTGTTGCATCACCTGTAGCTCCCACTATCAGATGATCCCCATTTTGAAGATCAACAATCGTTGAAGTTCCAGAATCTACTTTAAATGTATCGTTACCACTACCACCAGTTAATTCATCAGTTCCTCCACCACTAGTAATGGAGTCGTCACCTGAAGATCCAGTAATAATATCGTTTCCAGCACCACCAATTACTGTAAAACCATCAGATTGACCAGATAGATCTAAAGTTCCCCCAGAAGAATCTGTTTCCATTTGATCTATGTTGACAATTAAACCATCATTGGCAAATGTATGAGTGCCGCTGGACAATTTTAAGGTATCTGTTCCACCTCCGCCATCAATATTATCTCCATCTGCAGCACCGGCAGATTTAACCTCGAAGATATCATCTTTAGTACTTCCAGTTATCTGATCATTATTAATATTGCCAATTAAAGTATAACCTAGTGTTCCACCGACATTACTCATATCAATTGAACCGCCAGCTGTGGCTGTTGTTAAGATAGCTGTTCCTGAATTAGAGCTAGAATTAGTAGCTGAAAAATTGACTATTCCAGTAGCATTCAGAGTAGCGGAAGCAGAAACTGTAAATACGTCTAATGTGTTTAAATCTTGGACTTCATCAGTACCACTAACTATGTTGAAAGTATCATTTCCTCCACCTCCAATGATACTATCATCTCCTGCACCACCAGTAATGATATCAACACTTGAAGTACCAGTAATCGTAAAACCCTCAGTTTGACCTGACAAATTAATAGTACCTCCAGAACTATTTGCTTCTATCTGCTCTATGCTGACCAAAGAACTATCATCAGCAAAGGTTATATTTCCTGAGGCTAATTTGAGTAAATCTGTTTCAGCACCACCATCGTAAACGTCTCCTACTTCATCCCCAGAGGTTGTAATTATAAAAACGTCCTGACCAACTCCTCCATATAAATTATCACTACCACTACCTCCAGTTATAGAATAACCTCCAGAAGACGCTAGTCTCATGTCTATAGTTGCATTTGAATTATCTGCACCCAGATTAGCTGTACCAGAGTTACTTGTAGTGTCATCTGCTACAAAAGCTGATATATTCGTTGCATTCAAGACAGCTCCACTACTTACTATAAAGTTATCAGTTGTTGTTAAGTCAGTAATTGCATCTGTTCCTGAAACTATGTGAAAAGTATCTCCAGACCCTGAGCCTGTAATAATATCATCACCAGCTCCTCCTTTTATACTATCTATTCCAGCTCCACCAGTTATAGTAAATCCTTCGGCTTGAGCAGATAAATCAAGGGAAGAGTCTGATACATTCATCTCAACTTCTTCAACTTCTGAAAGTTTGCCATCATCTCCCAATGTATGTGATCCAGCAGATAATATTAATTTATCAGTACCATCACCCCCAACTATTGTGTCACTATTTGCCTCAGCAGAAGAAACTACAGTAAAAGTATCATCCCCAACTCCCCCTGTGAGGGTGTCATTACCAGCCCCTCCTATTAGATTAAAACCACCAGTAGCATTAGCTAAGTTGATAATACCACCTTCTTTTACAGCAGTTAAATTTACATTAGATGCTGTACCCGAGTTTGTAGAACTTACCGTTGAAACAAATTCAGTAATGTCGCTTGCATTTAGAGTGGCCCCAGCTGCTATAATAATAATGTCACTTGTTTCCAAATCAGTAATAATATCAGTTCCACTGACGACATTAAATGTGTCTGCACCATCCCCACCTGTAAGTTGATCATCACCTGTCCCACCTTTAAAGGTATCATCTCCTATATCACCTACAAATGTTAAATTTTCCTGTTGTCCTGAAAAATCAGCTACTGATCCAGAAGAATGGGCTTTAATTGTTTCAATACCATCAAAATTTCCATCGATGGTTATTGAATGAGACCCAGAAGATAATTGAAGTATATCTGTACCAGAGCCTCCAACTATTGTATCGTTATTAGACTCACCTGCATTATTAACGGTGATTGTATCATCTCCTGAACCACCTTTAAGAGTATCAGTCCCAGCTCCTCCAAATATAGAATATGAACCAGAAAGAGAATCTGTCAAATCGACAGTAGCATTTCCATCTGAGGCGTAAAGATTAGCAGCACCTAAATTTTCCGTTTGATTTGTTGCAACAAAATCATAAATATTATTCGCATTTACTGTTGCACCTACACTTACTTTAAGAATATCACCAGTTGTTAAATCTGAGATAGTATCTGTTCCTGAATCTACATTAAAAGTATCATTTCCAGCACCACCAGATAATTCATCATTTTCTGATCCACCAGTTAAATTATCGTCACCATCCCCACCATAAAGAACATCATAAGCACCATCTGAAGAAAT
>CACGLH010000049.1 GCA_902573735.1 uncultured Alphaproteobacteria bacterium | reverse complement strand
TTCCTCCAGTGATATTATCTATTCCACTTGCACCTGTAAGAGTTAATGACTCTAATTGCCCCGTGAAATCAACAACTGAGCCTGAAGTATTTAAGGTAAATGTTTCTATATTTGCTAAATTATTATTGTTAGAAAATGTATGGGTACCTGTTGAAAGCTTTAGCTCATCAGTTCCGTCACCTCCATCAATAGTATCAGCATCTCCTTCACCACCAGTAACTACTTCAAAAATATCATCCCCTGAAGTACCTGTAACAGTATCTGTCCCATTTCCAACTTTTATAGTGTAAGTACCAGTTGCAACTGTTGCATCGGATAAATTAATGACCCCACCAGCTGTTCTTACAGTTAAGGTAGCCGCGCCGTCATTTTTTGTACCAAAATCAGCTGTAAAGCTAGCTATATCTGAAGCATTAGCAATAGCAGAATTACTTACTACCAATACATCCCCAGTTGCTAATCCTGTAATAGCATCGGTACCATTATCGACTTTAAATGTGTCATCACCATTTCCGCCTACTAGAATATCATCACCAGCACCACCAATTAGTGTATCGTTTCCTTCTCCTCCAGTTAAATCATCCGTACCATCGCCACCATTTATTGTAAAACCTTCGACTTGGTTAGTTAGGTCTAAAGTTGAGCCACTTGCGTGTGCATTAATAATCTCTAAATTACTAATTTTACTATCATCAGTTAATGTGTGAGTACCAGTCCAGAGCTCAAGAGTATCTTGTGAGCCGTCACCACCATTAATTGTATCATTATCAGCTTTACCATCACCTAAAACCTTAAAAGTATCATTACTACCTCCTCCGATAAGAGTATCAGTTCCATCTCCGCTTCTTATCTCATAAACGCCTGATGCATTTGTCATATCAATATAACCGCCAGTCGAAACCGCCCCTAATATTGCTGTTCCAGAGTTACTAGATCCTACTGTGGCTTCAAATTTGATAATGTCTAAAGCTGTTGCCGTAGCTGTTGCACTCACAACTAAAACATCATCTTCACCACCAGCTCCTGCTCCTCCTAACAATGTAATGATATCTGATCCTGAATCGACATTTAAGGTATCATTTCCACCACCACCTTTTAGAGTATCATCACCGTCACCACCAGTTATGGTGTCATCACCTGATCCCCCTGTTAAGTCGTCTGTTGCTGAAGATCCCACTACAATAAAGCCCTCAAGTTGGTTAGTGAGAACTAAAGTAGATCCTGAGTTATGTGCATTTATGGTTTGTATAGTGGCTAAATTATCATTATTTGAGAAAGTATGTGTACCCGTAAATAATTGAAGTACATCATTTCCTGCCCCTCCTATTAAAGTATCATTATCTCCTTCACCATCTCCAACAATTGTAATGATATCATCTCCATCACTTCCTGTGATTGAGTCTGTTGAAGCACCAACAGTTATTGTAAAACCCTCTGTTTGATTTGTTAAATCTACTGTTGAACCTGAAGCATTATCAACTTTTATCTCTTCAATATTTTGAATCATATCGTCGTTAGTTGTAAAAGTATGTGTGCCATCAGATAATTGAATTACATCTGTACCACCATATCCATCAATTGTATCAGCATCTCCTTGCCCTGATGCCGCAATAGTTATGATATCACCTTCTGCACCCCCCCATAGGGTATCAGTACCGGATCCCGCAATAAGATTATAGCTTCCAGCGCCTGCAGAATTCATCTTTATTACACCGCCAACCGTCGCTTTGGCAGTAAGTTTAGCTGTTCCACCGTTGTTTGTACTACTTCCAGTGGCCGTAAATGAGGTAATATCAACAGCATCCATAGTAGCTCCAGGATCTACGATAAAAATATCATTTCCATCCCCTAAGTCACGAACGGTATCTGTCCCACTATCAATTTTAAAAGTATCATCACCACTTCCACCAGTTAGATCATCGTCTCCTAAACCACCTTTTAGATAATCAACATTACCACCTGTATTGATGGTATCTACATTATCACCCCCCGTAATAATATCTGCTCCATTACCTCCAGTTATAGTAAAAATTTCTGACTGGTCTGTCAGAACTAGTGTTCCTCCAGATGCATTTGTATTAATTGTTTCTATATTTGCAAGATTACCATCAGTTGAGAAAGTATGCGTTCCTGTTGAAAGAACTAGGGTATCATCCCCTCCTGAACCATCCAATTTATCGGCGTCACCTTGTCCAGTACCGAGTATTGTAATAGTATCATCATCTGAACCACCAGTAATATCGTCTGTTCCAGCTCCAACCGAAATATTAAATGCACCTGATCCTGCACCTGACATATCAATGTTACCACCAGCTGTAGTATCAGTAGTTAAGTTTGCTACTCCAGAAGCATGGTTAGTTGTTGTTCCTCCAGCAGAAAATTCTGTAATTCCAGTTGCATTCAACGTAGCTGATGCACTTACTTGAAAGTTATCACCAGTATTGAGATCAGAAATTGAGTCAGTACCTGTTTCAATCTTAAAAGTATCATTTCCACCGCCTCCAGTTAAATCGTCAGTCCCTCCTTTACCTTGAATGGTATCATCACCTGATCCACCCTTAAGGGTATCACCACCATTATCACCAGTAATAGTAAAACCTTCAGTTTGACCATCTAAATTAATCGTTGATCCAGAAGAATGAGCAATTATTTCATCAATATTGTTGATGTTTCCATCTGTAGCAAATCTATGTACACCTGTTGATACCTTAATTTGATTTGTACCTGCTCCACCCTCTATTCCATCGTCATCTGCCTCACCTTCATTGCTTACAATTATGATGTCATCACCACCCCCTGCAGTAATAATGTCTACGCCTGCTGCTCCAGTAATATTAAAGTTTTCAACTTGATTAGTAAGATTTATAGTTGAGCCACTTAAGGTTATATTTTCAATTTCAGAAAGGTTATCATTGTTGGTGAGTACATGCGTACCTGATGAAACTTCTAGAGTATCATCCCCTCCATTACCCTCAAAAACATCAGAATTTCCTTCTGTACTAGCCATAATTTTGAAGGTATCAGCACCTTCATCACCTCTGAGTGTGTCGCCTCCAGCTCCACCTATAAGTGTATATTGAGCACTATCTGCCGCACCACTCATATTAATCGTTCCACCACTGGAATTTGCAGTAAGTGTAGCAGTTCCCGCATTGCTTGTATTACCATCTGCTGTAAAACTAATAACATCAATAACATTAGCGGTCGCAAGTGCGCTTACTACCAAAATATCGGACTCTCCTCCGGCTCCTTCCCCTCCTAAAAAATTGATAATATCAGTACCACTTTCAACTTTAAAAGTATCGGCACCACCTCCGCCCGTTAGATTATCGTCTCCTCCCTTTCCTTGTATAATATCATCTCCAGCACCACCTGTAAAAGTATCATCACCATTATTTCCTGTAATTGTAAAACTCTCATTCTGACCATCTAGATTGATAGTAGAACCAGAAACATCAGCTAAAATAGTTGAAATATTTGACAAATTTCCATTGGAAGAAAAAGTATGTGTACCTGTTGAAACCTGTAGCGTATCAGACCCTGTTCCACCATCCATAACAT
>CACGLH010000048.1 GCA_902573735.1 uncultured Alphaproteobacteria bacterium | reverse complement strand
ATTATTTACTATACAATTATCAATGGGTAGTTGAGGGTAGATTTTTTCAGTCAAAGATTTTGTTACATAATTTTTTTTGGATATGTTTAAACTGTCTAGAAAATCTTCAATCTCTTTCATACTTACATTGTTAATTTTTTTAGTATGCTTATTTCCATTGAAATAGTCATGCACTATTAAATGTAACAGATCTAAACCAACATATGCTTTTTCTGAAGAAGTATTAAACTCTAAAGTTTTATTAAGACATTCATAAGCATCGTGAAGTCTACCTAGCTTTATTAAATTATTTCCTAAATTAGCATAAGCGTCTTCATATTCTGGCGATAAATATATAGCATCCAAAAATCTTTCGTTAGCTTCAGTGTAGTTTTCAAGATTGTTTAATGCTATTCCAATTTGGTTAAAAGCCTCTGAATTTTGATTATCAATATCGATTATTTTTTTTAAATAAAATATCTCTTCTTTGTATCTTTCAAACTTCGACATAATGTGTGCAATAGAAGAAATAGCTTTAATAAATTTTGGATTTTTTTGAATGCAATTTTTATAAAATTTTACAGCATTTTTATATAATTTAAGTTTTTGAAAATAATTTCCCAAAAAGAAATAGGCTAAATAAGAATCTGGATTAGCCTCTAAAGCTTTATAATAATAAGTAACAGATGCCTCAGGGTCTTCTATTTCTTCCATCATTTCAGCAAGATAAAAATAAGCCGTTTCACACTTAGGGTCTATTCTTATGGCCTCTTCACATAAGTTTACGGCATCATCAAAATGATCTAGCTTAAATAAACAAATACCCATATTAGCTAAATATCTAGGTTCAATTTCACTATCTTGAGCCGCTTTTGCATAATAATTAAATGAGAGTTGATATGATTTCTGAACAAACTTAATTGTTGCTAAGTTTATCAATGCGTATTTATTATCAGGGTCAATTGATAATGTATCCATTAGTGAGGAAATTGCCTTTTCGTATTCACCTAATCTAGTATAACAAGCACCCTTTAAATTCATAAGAGAAGGATCTTCTTCTAAATCAATTCCACAATTTTGTATATTTTCTATAGTTTCTTCGTATTTGCCGGCTTTGTATAGCTCATTGAGGCCTTTATATATATCATTATTATCAGTCTTGGAATCCAGCATTTATATCTCCAATATAAAAAAATTATCATATTACTGCATTAATTATGCCAGTTATGGATCAGTGATATTATAAAAATCTTAGTCTTGCTAAAATGCACTTTTCAAATAGATAGTAAAAATTTTTGATTAATTTTTAAAATTATTAAACAAATAAAAAATATGTCGTTAATAAAGGTACAATTCTTGATTTTTACAAATTGGAGACATATCTGATGACTACAGTAATTAACACAAACGTACCTGCGATTATCGCAAAATCGAATATGGATAGAGTTCAACGTGAACTTGAAAGTTCGATTAACAAATTATCGTCAGGTCAGAGAATAAATAAAGCGGCAGACGACGCAGCAGGTATGGCAGTTGCTAATAGAATGGAGTCTCAGATTAGAGGCCTAACTATGGCAATACGTCATGGAAAAGATGGCCAGAATTTGGTTGATACGGCTGACGGTGCACAAATTGAAATAGGAAACATGTTGCAACGATTGAGAGAACTAGCAGTTCAAGCATCAAGTGATACACTGGATACCAATAACAGGACATTCCTAAATGCAGAAGCTACAGCTCTTAAGGCTGAAATTAATAGAATTTCAGAGCAAACAACTTGGAATAATTTGAACTTGTTAGATGGTACTTATACTGGAAAAGTGTTTCAGGTTGGATTTAAAGGTGCTGAGACCATTGATGTAACCATTGATGATGCTGCTACTGATGCAATTGGTGCTTTTAATATGCATTCAGTTTCTCATGCACGCTTCTTGGGTACTACCAGCAATACTAATATATTGGGTGCTACCATGTCCATTTCTGGTTATCTTGGATCTGCACAAGTAACAGTTACTACTGATACTTCAAATGTGAACTCTTCTGTTAAACAACTTGCAGCTGATATTAATGCTGTAAAAACATCTACTGGTGTTGAAGCAACTGCTATTACTAAAGCAAGATTACATACAGTAACTGATACTGGTGTGATAAAATTTAATTTGGCAGGAAATCATGACACTACAGGTTCAACTGCTGTTACTCGCTATGCAGTTACCGCTACACTGGCAGCCACAACAGATTTAGATCCACTTGCAGATGCTATTAATAAACATGCAGCTAATACTGGTGTTACAGCAAAACTCGGTTCTACTGCTGCAGAATTAATTTTGACACACCAAACTGGTGAAACAATTGAATTGACCAATATCCATGTAGGTGGTTTGACTTCCAAAAACCTTTCTCTAACCGCTCTTGATAAGTTTGGTAATGATACAACTTCTGCAGATACGACGCTTAACAGAATTGAAAATACTAGTGGATCAACTTTTACAACTACTGCTGGTGCTGATAAAATGAGAACTGCCTATGTACTTGGCACAGTAACACTTTCATCAATTAAGAATTTTACTGTTGCTGGAGACGCTGCGGATGTTGGCAGAGGTTATTTTGAAAATGCTGGAGATGGTACTGGTGCTAATAATGATGGTTATACTGGGCAGACTACTGCTGGTGGTACAGCTAAGTTAAGTTCAGTTGCTAGCATAAGTGTTTCTGATCAAGAGCATGCAACTGATGCTATATCAGTTCTAGATGCAGCTATTGCAAAAATTGACCAGCAAAGAGCTGATTTAGGGGCTATTTCAAATAGATTATCGTCTGTTGTAGATAATAATACGTCTATGGTTACTAATACTGAGTCTTCCAAGAGCCATATTCTTGATACTGACTTTGCCGTTGAAACAACTAAGCTTACTAGGACACAGATTTTGCAACAAGCAGCAACTTCTATGTTAGCTCAGGCAAATGCGTCAAAGCAGTCTGTTTTAGCTCTTCTCCAAAACTTAGGATAAGGAACTTTTTATTTTTAAAATTAAAGCCCCATATTATGGGGCTTTTTTTTTGAAGTATTGAATTAGTGAGAAAATAAATGTTGGATGCACCAAAAGAAATGATTGATAATATGATCAGTCTTTATGAAGATGGCGATATTATTAGTATTGTGAATAATTCTGATGACCTAATAGCGAAGTATCCTAACAACGCCACTATTCATAATTTACTCGGTGCTGGATTTATTCAGTTTAACAAAGTAGAAAAAAGTCTTTATCATTTACAAAAGGCTATTCAATTAGAGCCTGAAAATTAACTAATCTTAAACAACTTAGGAAATGTCTTTATTGATATAAATGAATATCAAAAAGCGATAGAAGTGATGAATAGTGCTTTAAGTATTCGTTCTGATTTTGCAGAAGGATACAATACTTTAGGATTAGCATTATTTAAAAGTGGAGATATTGATGGTTCTATAATAAATTTTCAAAAAGCAATTAAATTAAAACATAATTTATTAAGTGCTTATAATAATTTAGGTATATCTTATAAGAAAAAAAATGAAATGGAATCTGCTTTTGAGAGTTTTACAAAAGCAATAAAGATTAATCCAAGTTTTATAGAGCCAATTCATAATTTAGCTTCTATTATTAATGAT
>CACGLH010000047.1 GCA_902573735.1 uncultured Alphaproteobacteria bacterium | reverse complement strand
ATCAAAAGAATAATCTTAAACTCATTAAAATGATGAAAGATCTTGAGCAAAAAGCTTCATTTGCATCAGAAAAAAGAAGAGATCGTTTTAAAGAACGAAATCAATTATCACCAAGAGAAAGGTTATCATCGCTTGTTGATCCTGGGATGCCTTTTTTACAACTTTTTAATATGACTGGTTATTTGGCGGATGATCCAAAACCAAAAACTTCAATTCCTGGCGCTAGTATCATCTCAGGTATAGGTTATATTTCTGGAGTTCGTTGTTTTATTTGGATTGATGATAGTGGTATCAATGCTGGAGCTATTACTAAAATGTCTGTTGAAAAAGGCTTGGCATGTATAGAATTAGCTAAAAAGCATAAACTTCCTTTAGTACATTTAGTGGAAAGTGCAGGTGTAAATTTAATGGCCTACTCTGTTGAATTATGGTCAAGGGCTGGTGGTTTATTTGGAGGATTAGCGGAATTAAGTAAATTAGGCATACCTGTAATAACAGTATTACATGGCCCATCAACCGCTGGAGGTGCTTATCAACCGGGATTAAGTGATTATGTCATTGGTATTAAAAATAATGGTATGGCTGCACTGGCTGGTGCAGCACTAGTAAAAGCAGCCACTGGTGAGGTATCGGATGATCAATCATTAGGTGGCGCAGAAATGCATTCCAAAGTTACTGGTCTAGTAGAATATTTAGCTGAAAACGACGAAGAAGGCATTCAAATATCAAGAAATGTTGTTGAAGACCTTGGTTGGGAAAAGTCAAAAATATCACCAATAGAAAATATCCAAGAACCTCTTTACTCTGCTAATGAGATACTGGGTTTAATTCCACCAGATTTTAAAAATTCATATGATGTTAAGGAGTTAATCTTAAGATTAGTAGATGGATCATCATTTAGAGAATTTAAACCTAATTATGGCATTTCAACTATTTGTTCAATTGGTTACTTTTTTGGTTATAGTTGTGGAATAATTGGTAATAATGGACCAATTGATCCTGACGGTGCTACAAAAGCTACTCAATTTATTCAGTTGTGTGATCAAGCTAATAGACCAATAATATTTTTAAGTAATACAACAGGTTTTTTGGTTGGAAAAAAATATGAACATGCTGGAATGATTAAACATGGTTCGAAAATGATACAAGCTGTAATGAATGTTAGGGTTCCAAAACTTTCTTTTTATATTGGTGCTAGTTTTGGAGCTGGAAATTATGGAATGTGTGGTTTTGAATTTAATCCCGATTTTCTTTTTACGTGGCCTAATGCACAAATTGGGGTTATGGGAGGGCAGCAGGCAGCCTTAACGATGGAAAATGTTATGTCGCGAGCAGCAACACGAAAAGGAAATAAAATTGATAAAAAAAATTTAATAAAGCAACTTGATCAAGTTAAAAGTCATTTTGATAAACAATGTAATGCTTTTTATACATCAGGTAGACTACTTGACCATGGAATGATTGATCCAAGAGATACTAGGAAAGTTATTGGTATTTGTCTTTCAGTATGCTTAGACTCAAGAACTAGAACTCTTTATCCCAATACATTTGGAGTTGCTAGACCCTAATGAAATTCTTAAATAATCAACGATTTGAGACTATAGAGCTTGAGGCTAATAATGATTGGTTACATGTAAAGTTGAATCGTCCCAAAAGCAAAAATGCATTATCCGGTTTAATGATAACTGAGTTAATCAATTTGATTAGTTTAGCCGGATCACAACAATTCTTAAGGGGTATACTATTAAGTGGTAAAGAGGGGTCTTTTTGTTCAGGAGCAGATTTAAAAGAATTCAAAAGTTTTTTTTCAAGTGGAAAGCCTAATAGAAATGAAATTATCTCTTCAAGTTTGAATGTTGCAAAACTACTGAAATCTTTTTATCAGTTTCCTAAATATGTAATAACTTGTATTGATGGACCTGCATTTGCTGGTGGTTTTGGTTTGGCATGTTGCTCAGATTTTATTTTCGCAACAAAAAATTCTAAATTTGGAATTACTGAAATCAAAATTGGTCTTACTCCTGCACAAATTGCACCTTATGTAATAAATCGATTAGGTAGAAAAAATGCAAAAAATCTCATGCTTAGTGGGGAAGTCTTTGATGCTGAAAGAGCCTTACTTCTTGGTCTTTTAGATGAGGTTTTTGATAATCAACAGGATATGTTTTCTTTTGCCAAAAATTTTTCTAATAATCTTAAATCTTGTGCACCTAATGCTGTTTCAATAACTAAATCTATTATTTCTGATTTAGATAATCCATCTAATTTTTCGGCAATAGCCGCAGATAAGTTTGCAGAATGTATGTTAGGAGAGGAAACTCCTGAAGGTCTTCAAGCATTCATTGAAAAAAGAAAACCACGTTGGAACCTTTAAGTGAAGAATAATTTTAAAACTATTAAAAAATTTAAAAAAATCCTAATTGCTAATAGGGGTGAGATTGCAGTCAGAATTATTAAAACTGCAAAAAATTTGGGCTTAAAAACGGTTGCTGTTTATTCTGATGAGGATTTAGATTCTCTACATGTAAAGTTAGCAGATGAAAAAATTAATATAGGTAAAGGACCATCATCCGAAAGTTATCTTTCAATTAAAAATATTATTAATGCTGCTAAAAATACAAAATCAGATGCAATTCATCCTGGTTATGGATTTCTATCTGAAAATGCTGATTTTGCTAAAAAATGTAAGAAAGAAAAACTTATTTTTATAGGTCCTGACTATAAAACTATAGAAGCAATGGGAAATAAAAAAATAGCAAAAAGTATTGCTATGAAAGTAGGTGTGCCATGTCTAAATGATTATAGGATTTTATCCAATGAAAAAATGGTTAAAGTTAATCAAAAGGCAAAAAATATAGGATACCCTATTATGCTGAAAGCCACAAATGGTGGTGGTGGAAAGGGAATGCGTCTTGTATTAGAGCAAAAGAACCTTAAAAGTTCATTACATTTAGCAAAAGCTGAAAGTATGTCTGCTTTTGGTTCTGATGAAATTATTATTGAAAAAGCTCTTATTAAACCTAGGCATATTGAAGTTCAGATTTTTGGAGATAACTTTGGAAATTTTATTCATTTAGGTGAAAGAGATTGCTCTGTTCAAAGAAGGCACCAAAAAATTATTGAAGAGGCGCCTGCAAAGAATATATCGAATGAAGTTAGGAATCAACTCGGAGAACAGGCAATCAATTTAGCAAAAGCTATTAATTATGAAGGTGCAGGAACTGTTGAATTCTTAATGGATCAAAATCAAAACTTCTTTTTTTTAGAAATGAATACTCGGTTACAAGTTGAACATCCAGTTACTGAGATGATAACGGGTCTTGATTTGGTTGAATTACAACTTATCATAGCTGACGGACAGCAACTTCCTACTAATCAAGAGAATATTAATTTTAATGGTCATGCTATTGAGGTTCGTTTATGTGCAGAAGATCCTTTAAATGGTTTTTTTCCTAGTTTTGGTAAGATTTATGATTTTAGTTTTTCAGATTCAAAAAATATTCGTATAGACAGCGGTATTGAAAAAAATCAAACTGTTTCTTCTTTTTATGATCCTATGGTAGCTAAGATCATATCTCATTCTGTAACAAGAAATGAATCCATTAAACAATTATCATCTTTTTTATCTAATCTTTCGCTTATCGGTATAAAAAATAACAGAGATTTTCTGATTAATATCTTGTCTCATAAAGAAT
>CACGLH010000046.1 GCA_902573735.1 uncultured Alphaproteobacteria bacterium | reverse complement strand
AAATAACCTATTTTACTAGACTCAGACTCAATAAAAATGGGTATATTGGGATTGAATTTTTTCATTATATTGTGAATTTCACTTTCAAATCTTTTTTGAGAGGGTTGTCCATTTGGTTGTGAACCAAATATTGATCCCTTATGATTTGCTAATTTTTCTAAATCAATAACTTGTGCACCTTTTTTGCTAAGTTCTTGAAGCATTAATGTTTTACCTGTACCGGTATATCCAGAAATAATAAAAATATTGTGAAATAATTCGTCTTCATAAAGGTTTTTGACAACATTTTTTCTGTAGGATTTATAACCACCATCTAGAATATTTATATCCCACCCAATCTCATGTAGTACAATTCCCAATGACTTTGATCTTTGACCTCCTCTCCAGCAATAGATTAGTGCTTTCCAATTAACATTTTTATTTGAAAGCAGTCCATCTAAATGTTTAGAAATATTTTCTGAAATATATTTTGCTCCAATTTTCTTTGCTTCAAATTGGCTATTTTGTAAATATACTTTTCCTACAACTTCTCTTTCAAAATCTGATAATACTGGAAGATTTATTGAATTAGGTATATGGTCCTCAGTAAATTCTTTTGGTGATCTAACATCAATTATAGTGTCAAAATTGACTTTGCTAATGCTTTCAAATTTACAATTTTTTAATTCCATTTTCTAATAAGGATTCTGAATCAATTTGTCTTACTATGCTTTACACCATGATATATAAAAATTAAAATCTATTTTATGAACATATTGAATGATAAGATCGTTTTTATATCTGGATCTAGGTCAGGTATCGGTAGATCTACAGCTTTGCTTATGGCTAAAAAAGGTGCTCGATTAATTTTACATTGTAAAAAAAAAGGTGATTGTAAGGATTTAATACAGGAAATTATTCAGAATGGAGGAAATGCAAAAGAGATACTAGGTGATCTGTCTAGAGTATCGAAAATCCCAAAATTAGCAAAATCAATTATTGAAGTTTGGGGTGGTGTGGATGTCATGATTAATAATGCCGCCACGATTTTACCAATGTCTATGCTCGGAAATTTGGATATAGTTGAATTAGAAAAATCGATCAATATAAACTTAACGGCTCAATTAGCATTAATTTCAGAGTTATGGACAGTATTGTCTAACTCCAAAGGTAGGGTTATTAATATCCTTTCAGGAGCTTCTAATTATCCAAGAAAAGGATGGTCTTGTTATTGTGCTAGTAAAGCAGCGTTCCATATGATTACCAAACAGGTTAATTTAGAAGGTAAAGAAAGTGGTATTAAATGTTTTGGTTTTTCTCCAGGTCTTGTAAAAACAAATATGCAGATGAAAATAAGGAAATCTAAAATCAATGAAATTTCTTTTTTACCTGAAAATAATATGATTGATCCTATCGAACCTGCAAAATGTATTTTATCAATTGCCTCTGGTAAATTTGATAATTTTGATAGAGATTTTTTGGATATAAGAGATAAAATATTTAAAAAAATTATCTCACAAGGAATATTTCAGTAATTGGTAGGAAATAAAAATGCAAATTGAAAAAATAATATTAGCAAAAAGACCTGTTGGTGAGCCTACATTTGACAATTTCAAACTTGAATTTTTTAACTGTCCTGAAATTAAAAGTGGAGAAATTTTAGTTAAAGTCAAATGGCTTTCATTAGATCCTTATATGCGAGGTAGAATGGACAATGTTAGATCATATGCCTCCCCTGTTGAAATTGGTGAGGCTATGGAGGGTGAATGTATAGGAGAAATAATTATTTCCAAAAATGAAAAATTTGCAGTTAGTGAATTGGTTATAGGTAAGTTTGGGTGGGTTTCACATGCTATATCGAATGGGCATGGATTAAGAAAATTAAAAAGAACAAATATTCCTGAACAGACTGCTTTAGGAGTTTTAGGTATGCCTGGACATACCGCATGGACTGGGTTGAATAAAATCGCAAATGCGAAAAAAGAAGAAACAATTGTAATATCTGCTGCTTCTGGTGCCGTAGGTAGTTTGGCGGGTCAGCTTGCTAAAAAAAAGGGGTTGAAAGTTATCGGCATTGCTGGGAACGATCAGAAATGTTCATATGTTGTGAATGAATTGGGGTTTGATGGTTGTATTAACCACAATAATGTAACTAATACTAAAGAATTTAGAAATCTAATTAAATCATATTGTCCTAATGGAGTAGATATCTATTTTGAGAATGTAGCGGGCAAAACACTAGAGGCTATAATTCCCAATATGAATGATTTTGGTCGAATTGCGGTTTGCGGTATGATATCATGGTATTCTGGAAAGGGTATTGACCAAGCTATATCTCTCCCCAAACTGTGGCGAACAATTTTAGTCAGAAGATTAATAGTAAATGGATTTATTATTTTTGACCATAAGGAAACATATCCTCAATTTATTGAAGAGGTATCTCCGTTAATTCAAAAACAAGAAATCATATATAAAGAAGACATAAAAGCTGGTTTATCAAATGCGCCTTCTGCTTTTATTGATTTGCTAAATGGCCGTAATTTTGGTAAGTTGCTTGTAAAGGTTAGTGATTAACTTCTTAACAAAACTCTGGCATAACTTCCTCAATAAACAATTTTAAAGATTTCTTTTGCTCTTTGTGGCCTAATCCCATACTTGCATAATATATAAATTCATCGACTCCTAAATCTTGATATAATTTAAGCTTTCTTATTATTTCTTCAGGATTACCAAAAAGTAGATTTTTTGTGAGCATATCAGGGTCGTACTGTTCCCTACCTTCTAATTCATTCAGTGGAATTTGTTTTGTAAAGCCATTTTGAACATCTCCAAGATTTTTGAATAAATTTTCAAATTGTCCCAACACTGTTCTTATCGCATTTAAGGCTTTCTCCTTATCTTCATTGTTTGTATAAACTGCAGCATGGCGCATCATTGCAAATATAGGCTTAAAATTCGATTTATTCACAGCGATTGCATCGTCTAATTGTTTTTTATATAGTTCAGCTTCTGTAAATGGTCTGGTAAGTGGCCATGACATAACATTACACTTGTTTTTAATTGCATAATCATAGGTTATTGGAGATCGAGCAGCCACCCAAATAGGGGGATGGGGCTCTTGTATAGGTTTAGGGCAAGAAGTTGAGGAAGGAAATTCCCAGAATTCCCCTTTATGTTCAACATCCCCTGACCATAATTTTTTTAACAATGGTAGCATTTCTTGCATATAACGCCATCCATCCTGTTGTTTTACATTTGGTTTCATTCTATCAAATTCTCTTTGATATGCTCCCGATCCAATACCAAATTCTAAACGGCCACCACTAATCAAATCTGTAAAAGCGGCTTCACCTGCAAGATTTATTGGATGCCAATAAGCTGCATTTACAACAGCTGTACCTAATCTTATCCTGTCTGTATGATTTGCCCACCAAGTTAATATTTGAAAAGGATTTGGTGCTATTGTCATTTCTATAGCATGATGTTCTGCTGCCCAAACAATATTAAAACCACCTTGATCAGCCATTTGAACCATATCTAGAGTATGGTTTTTAACATCTTCCATCTCAATGCTGTTATCCATACGTTCTAAATTCACAGCTAGTTGGAATTTCATTTAATATAGCCCCCCCATTAATCGAAATTCTGATTTTATAGTATAATATTTTATCAATAGTGCAATTAAATTCTTTCTAAACACCTGCTGGATTGTCCTCTGTTCTTCCTAAAGAATTTAAATCAGAGTAGCGATCTCCAATTCTATGGTGAGGTCTTCCACTAGTTGCGGCTCCAAGAGCTGCGATAAGTTCATTACCTGCTGGGGCATCATTTATTGAAAATTGCACCGTTAAGTAATGTGATCGTCTTCCTGTATCATTTTTATCCATTAAGGGAATAAATACTGGAGTATTTGCAGGTCCTCTGACGTTTGTAAAACCAAGATAAGATTTAGCTTTAGCGGCCTCTCTAAGATAGTTTCCAAATTTTAATGTATGAATTAAAGCCGAAGCATGTTCGATTTCAGAATCTATTCCTGCAACTGCAGCTTTGCCATATGCTTCTATTTTATCTCCAGATCCAATATTGGCCACTAATTTTTCGGTAAGTATTTTTCCGATTATTGGTGAAATTCTATTTATTTCAGGTATTAAATCTTCAGTAAAGTTTTTACCATACCAAGGATTTTTTAAAA
>CACGLH010000045.1 GCA_902573735.1 uncultured Alphaproteobacteria bacterium | reverse complement strand
ATGTATTTAAATTAATGGGAGAAATGGGTCTACTAGGCTCAACGATACCTGAGCATTATGGTGGGATTGGAGCAAACTATATTTCTTATGGTTTGATTGCTAGGGAAATAGAAAGAATCGATTCTGGATATCGATCTATGATGTCAGTTCAATCAAGCTTAGTTATGTATCCAATATTTGCTTATGGCTCAGATGAACAAAAAGAAAAATACTTACAAAAGCTAGCATCTGGTAATTTAATAGGTTGCTTTGGTTTAACAGAGGCAAATGCAGGTTCTGATCCTAGTAGTATGTCAACAAAGGCTGAAAAAGTTTCAGGAGGCTACAGAATTTCTGGAGAAAAGTCATGGATTTCAAATAGTCCAATAGCAGATGTTTTTATAATTTGGGCAAAATCAAATGAACATAATGGCAAAATTAAAGGTTTTATTTTGGAAAAAAATACCCCTGGGTTATCTGCTCCTATTATTGATGGTAAATTAAGTTTGAAAGTTTCAATTACTGGCAAGATTGTAATGGATAATGTATTTGTGAGTGAGGAATCAATCTTACCTAATGTAGAAGGTTTAAAAGGTCCATTTGGATGCCTTAATCGCGCTAGGTACGGGATTTCTTGGGGAGTACTAGGTGCTGCAGAATATTGTTGGCATGTTGCTAGACAATACGGTTTAGATCGTATTCAATTCAAAAGGCCTCTAGCACAAAATCAATTATACCAAAAAAAATTAGTAGATATGCAAACTGAAATTACACTGGGGTTGCATGCAGTATATAGACTAGGTCAATTAATGGATGAAGGTAATGCGAGTCCTGAGGCAATAAGTTTACTCAAAAGAAATAACTGTGGAAAAGCTTTAGACGTAGCAAGATTATCTAGGGATATGTTAGGTGGGAATGGCATAGACATTTCATATGGTGTGATGAGACATCTAATAAATTTAGAAACTGTAAATACTTACGAAGGTACCCACGATATTCACGCTCTTATACTAGGAAGAGCTCAAACAGGTCTTCAAGCTTTTTTCTAAATTAAAAATTTTTATTAAGATTATTTTTTGTTTTGAAAAATTTAACTTTATAGTTAAAGTTAAACTTATCTTTATTTTTTACTCTGCTAATGGGGGGCATGATGTCAGAGTTACCAAAGTATTCAAGAATTATTGTTATAGGTGGCGGAGTAGTTGGGGTCTCTTGTCTATACCATCTAGCTAAATCAGGACTTTCAAATCTATTGCTTATAGAAAAAAATGAGCTTACTGCTGGAAGTACTTGGCATGCTGCAGGAAATGTACCCACCTTTTCTTCATCCTGGGCAATTATGAATATGCAGAGATATTCTACAGAATTATATCGAGGACTCTCTAAAGAAGTGAATTATCCAATGAATTATCATGTAACAGGTTCTGTCAGATTGGCACATTCCGAAGAAAGAATGATGGAATTTCAAAGAGCAAAAGGAATGGGTATTTATCAAGGTATGGATATTGATGTAATTGGATTGTCAGAATTAAAATCAAAATATCCATTTATTGAAACACATGACTTGAAAGGCGCACTTTTTGATCCAAACGATGGTGATATTGATCCAGCTCAGCTAACTCAAGCACTTGCAAAAGGTGCACGTGATTTAGGCGCAGACATAATCCGTTTTTGTTCTGCTACTGGAATTTCAAAGAACAAAAAAAATTGGATAGTTAATACAAATAAAGGATCAATCGAATGTGAAATAGTGATAAATGCTGCTGGTTACTATGCGAAAAGAGTCAGTGAGTGGTTCATTCCTTTTGGGGGAAGGTCAATCCCAATGTCAGTAATGAGCCACCAGTATTTGTTGACTGAGGAAATTCCTGAATTACAAGAAAGATCAGAAAAACTAAATTCTAAACTTCCTTTACTAAGAGATGTTGATAGCAGTTATTATCTAAGGCAAGAAAAAAACGGTCTTAACTTAGGTCCATATGAAAAAAACTGTAAAGTTCACTGGCATGAATATAATGACCCTTTGCCAGACGACTTTAGTTTCCAATTATATCCTGACGATCTTGAACGATTAGAGTGGTATATAAAAGATGCTATGAAACGTGTTCCAATATTAGGTAAGGCAGGAATTTCAAAAGTGATAAATGGGCCGATTCCATATACTCCAGATGGTAATCCTTTAATTGGTCCTTCACCTGGATTAACCAATGTTTACGAAGCTTGTGTTTTTACTTTTGGTATTGCACAAGGCGGTGGCGCTGGAAAGGTTTTATCAGAGTGGGTCTCTGAAGGATATACTGAGTGGGATATGTGGTCCTGTGATCCAAGAAGATTCACAGACTATACAGATAAAGATTATTGTGCTGCTAAAGCTGCTGAGGTTTATGGGCATGAATATGCAATGCATTTTCCTTTTCATTCTTGGCCTGCGGGTAGAGATAAAAAACAATCTCCAAATCACCAAACCATTATCAATAATGGGGGACAAATGGGTGCCTATAATGGTTGGGAGCGAGCAAATTGGTTTGCCAAAGATGGGGATGACACTTCAGAGAATTCTACACAAACATGGAATAGAGAAGGTCCTTGGTTTTCGAGGGTAAGAGAAGAATGTTTAGCTGTTAACAGAAATGTTGGAGTATTAGATTTACCTGGTTTTTCAAGATTTAAAGTAGAGGGTCCAGGAGCTTCTGAGTTTTTATTAAGTAAAATTTCCGGTAATCTACCTGCTATTGATCGAATGAATTTAGCTTATTTTCCCGATGAACGTGGTCGTGTTTTGACAGAAATGTCCATTATGCGTCACGACCTTAATAAATTTACTTTAATAACTGCTGGAGCTGCGCAATGGCATGATTATGAAATTTTAAAATTAGGTATTAATAAAAATCAAAATGTAGAAGTTTCAGACATCACAAATGATTGGACATGTTTAATCGTAACTGGACCTAATTCAAGGTCATTAATAAATAGTATTTCAAATGCCGATTTAACGTTACCATGGCTATCTTTACAAAAAGCAAAAATTGAAAATAAACAAATTTTATTAGCTAGAGTAAGTTACGCAGGCGAATTAGGCTGGGAAATTCATGCTAAGAATGAGGATATGTCATTAATTTATGAAAAAGTTTTAAGTGAAGGAGCAACACCTTTTGGGATGTTTGCTCTTGACAGTCTTAGAGTTGAAAAAGGATACAGAGCATGGAAAGGAGATCTTTCAACAGATTATAGCCTCCTTGAAAGTGGATTAGAAAGATTCATAAAATTTGATAAAAAGGAAGTTTTTCCAGGTAAACAATCTTTACTATCTGAAAAACAGCGTGGTTCTGTAAAAAAATTCGTTTCTATGATAATTAAAGATAATGCATGTGATGCTCCTTACATGTCAACAATATGGCATGATGGAAAAATTATAGGGGAAGTCACTAGTGGTGCTTATGGGCATCGTGTAAACGCTTCAATTGCTCTAGGAATGGTGAAGACTGATTTAGCAATTTCTGGTCAAACTGTTTCAGTAGATATATTTGGAAATGATTTTCCTGCTATTATACAAAATTCTGGTCCTTTATGGGATCCTAACAATGAAGTTTTAAAAGTATGATTATACCTAAAAAAGGAAGAGCAATCATTATCGGTGGTGGCGTTTCTGGTTGTTCGGTAGCTTATCATTTAGCTAAATTAGGCTGGAAAGATGTAATTCTTCTTGAAAGGAAAAAACTTACATCTGGTACAACTTGGCATGCTGCGGGTCTTATTGGACAATTGAGAAATTCACAAAATATGACCAGGTTAGCAAAGTATTCTGCTGACCTATATGTTAATCTTGCCGATGAAACTGGCATTGAAACTGGCATGAGGCAAACAGGGTCAATCACAGTTGCATTAACTGAAAGTAGAAAAGAAGAATTACAAAGACAAGCTGCCCTAGCTAGAGCATTTAATGTTGAAGTTCATGAAATTAGCCCGAAAGAGGTTAAAGAGAAATATCCTATTTTATATACAGAGGATGTCATATCTGGTGTTTTTTTGCCAAAAGACGGTCAAGCAGATCCTGCTAATATTGCACTTGCATTAGCAAAAGGTGCTCGAAATATGGGTGTTCAAATTTTAGAAAATATTAAGGTCGACGATGTAATAATTAAAGATGATTGTGCGAAGGGTATTTGCTATTCTTTGGAAAATGGAGAAAAAGGAATTATTTCTTCTGATGTTATTGTCAATTGTGCTGGGA
>CACGLH010000044.1 GCA_902573735.1 uncultured Alphaproteobacteria bacterium | reverse complement strand
TACTGTTTTTTTTGAATCAAATATTAATTTATTATTTATATTCTTCTTAATTCTGAACCATTCAACAACATTCTTTATGGCTGCTAAGCCATCCCCAATTCCTTGTAACGGTGCCACTCCACGAGCTATTAATTGTTCCCTTGTTTCTCTATCAATATTTTCAGAAATAGTGGATATTATTGCTCCTGGTATTTTTTGTTCACTAATTACTTCTGAAAAACCCATCGCATCGTTTAAATAATAAATCTTGGTTTCATCTAAACCCAATAAGGGATAATCCTGAATTAAAATAGAAAAATCAGGATTAAGAGATTTCATTACTTCATGAAATAATGGTTTTGTAATTTTTGGCTGTCCCCAAATTGGAGTTGTATAATCTAAAGGATTTGAAATAGTTGCAATATCAGGCAGAAATGAAGATATAGCTTTAATATTTCTCTTTGGTATTTTTGAAAATTTTAAATTTAACCTTTCGCCAATATCCGCAACCATGGTTGCACCACCACCGGAACAAGTAAATGCAGCACACTCTTTACCTTTAGGAATACCAGAAATACATATAAATTTTAAAGTTTCTATCATCTCTGATGGCGTATCAACAGTAATGATACCTAGTTTTTTAAAAAATGAATTGTAAATTTTTTGAGAACCAGCGATTGATCCAGTATGACTTTTTGTTAAGGTAGCGCCAATTTTGGATTTTCCTGTTTTTAAAACTACTATAGGTTTTTGTGCTTCTATTGACTTTTTTGCAGCTACTTCAAAATCTGAAATATTTTCAATGCTTTCAATATGAAGACCAAATGCCCTAACTTCTTTTTTATTCATTAAATAATTTATAAAATCAGTATTCTTTAAAGATGCTTGATTACCAAGAGATATCATGTGTGTAAGTGGTAAAGAACGTTGATTCATAGTTATGTCTGATGATAGCATCCCACTTTGTGTAATAATTGCTGCTCCAAACCCAGGACAAAATCCACCATGAGCAAATGGCCATAGAGCACTATTTTCTAAATAATTAATTACACCATAACAATTTGGCCCTACCAAAACCATGTCTTTTAAGGATTTAACTAATTGCTTTTCAAGAGAAATACCCCTCTGTCCAATTTCTTTAAAACCTGCAGAATAACAAACTATACCTCCAGCATTTACATGGTTTAGTTCATTTACTGTTCTTATAATTTGGGAAGCAGGAATAGCTAAAAATACGGCATCTGGGCCCTTTGGAAGATCGAGAACTGACTTATAACATTTATACCCAGCAATATAATCTCTTTTTGGATTAACAGGCCAAATTGAACCTTTAAATCCCCTTCGCTTAGCTTCATTTATAGCAACCTCAGCATCAGCACCTCCTACAAATGCAATTTGAGAAGGATTTATCAAACGATCAATATTTTTATATCTTATTTCTTTCATGCCCCAAGGGGTCTGAGAATTGATCTAGAAATAATATGCCTTTGAATTTCGGATGTTCCATCCCAAATTCTTTCTAATCGACTATCTCTCCATAACCGTTGAATGGGCATTTCTTCCATTAGTCCCATCCCTCCATAAATTTGTACTGTTTCATCAGCTACTTTATTAACCATTTCAGAACAGAAAAGTTTTACCATTGCTGCATCTTCATCTTTCATGATACTTCTCTCCGCTTTTTCTACTGCATCTTTTACCAATAAATCTGCCGCTCTTAATCCAAGAGCCATATCAGCAAGCTTAAAACTTACTGCTTGGAATTTTCCTATTGGTTGCCCAAATTGTTTTCTTTGAGCTGCCCATTCACTTGAAAGTTGAATCATTCTTTCTGCTTTTCCACAGCAAGAGGCACCAACCCATATTCTTCCCATTCCTAACCATTTTCCAGATAATTCTAGACCCTTTCCTTCCTCACCTAAAATCATTTTTGATGAAAGTTTTACATCATCAAAGTTCAATGCAAATGTCTTGTATCCCCTGTAACTAACACATTTAGTTCCCTCTCTAATATCAAAGCCCTTTAAACCACGATTTACCAAAAAAGCTGTTATCCTTTTTCTTGTCCCCCTATTTGTTTTATCCTCACCTGTTGCAGCAAAAACTATTGCAAAATCAGGCAAACAAGGACCAGAAATAAAATGCTTTGACCCATTTAAAATCCAATCATTACCTTTTTTAACAGCATTAGATTTCATCCCCATAACATCAGAACCAGCTTCAGGTTCTGTTAAAGCAAATAGTTCTCTTTTATCTCCTTTAACGCAGGGATATAAATATTCCTCTTTTTGTTCATCATTACATGCTAAGAGAATTTCTGTTGGTCTGGCTATCCAAGAATGCAATGCATGTGTAGTTTTCCCATACTCTCTTTCTAGAATACTCATAGATCTATAATCAAGACCACCCCCACCTACTGCAACAGGAAGATTTGCTGCAAAAAGTCCGGCTTCTTTTGCTTTTTCCTCAATTTGTTTACCTAATTCGATTGGTACTTCACCAATTTTATCTACTTTTTCTTCATATGGATAAATTTCCTCTTCTAAAAACTTTCTAGCAGTATTTAAAATAAGAGAACTTTCTTGACTTGTAATTTGATCCAATTTTGTTTCCTTCATAAATAGTTTATGTTTATTTCTTATTAAGATTATATTTGGTTCTTGCCTCATTTGGGCTTAGTATACGTGCCCCCATTAATTCAATGATTTCTTTTGCTCTAGAAACTAAATCTGCATTTGTAGCTAACACACCCCTTTTTAGATATAAATTATCTTCTAGACCTACCCTAACATTACCTCCCATTGCAACAGAGGCTGCTACCATCGGCATTTGCATACGAGAAATTCCAAAACTTGCCCAATAACAATTTAATGGCAAATGATCTTTCATAACTTTCATTGTATCTACAGTTTGTTCCGCACCCCATGGAATACCTAGACAAATTTGAAATAATGGAGGATTATCTATTAGGCCCTCTTTTATCATTTCTTTTGCAAACCTTATATGACCAAGATCAAAAACTTCTAATTCAGGTTTCACACCCCATTTTTTTGTAAGAGCTGCCATCTCTCTTAAAAAAGGTGGTGTTGAAATATATATCTCATTACCATTACCAAAATTCATAGTTCCACAATCTAGGGAACAAATTTCTGGTAAACATTCCTTTACGTGAGCTAACCTTTCCTCAGCACTAATCATATCTGTACCTAATCCAGGTTTGTTTAAATCACTTTCATTAACCACCCAATCTCCTCCCATACCTGCAGTTAAATTAATTACTACATCCTGTGAGGAATTTCTTATCCTTTCTACCACCTCTTTAAATAATTTTGGGTCTCTTGAACCTTTACTACTTATTGGATCTCTCACATGTATATGAACCGAAGTAGCACCGGCTTTTGCAGATTCTATTGCATCGTCAGCTATTTCTTTAGCTGAAACAGGTACCTTATCACTTTTACCTACTGTATCTCCTGCTCCTGTAACAGCGCAAGTAAGAACTACTTCAAAGTTCATATTGTCCCCTCCAAGTTAAAATCTATTTGGTATTTATTTTCTTTGAATTTTGATAATTTCAACAATTTTTTTATCTCTTTCTGAGGCTAGATTTTGAAATTTTTGGTCTTTTACAATTTTTTCACAACCATCAACCATTTTATCTCTTAGTTTTTTTGTCAGTTCAGGAGCCTTGAGTCTAGTCCAGGGTAATTCTAATGCTGGTCCAAATTGATCTAAATTCGTAGCCATACCTCCTTCTCCACAAGCTACATGAAAAGCTAAGCATTGGCCCTGTATCGCCATCCTTGGGGCTGGACCGTTCATTAAAGCAATATCAATTTGCTCGGGTGTTGCTTCATTATTGTTAACCATATGTAAAGCTTCACGCCATAAAGCTTCCTGAAGTCTTGTAGCAATAAAACCAGGAATCTCTTTTTTTAAAACTAATGGGGATTTACCTATTTTAATAAAAAAATCATAAACCCAATTAACAGCTTCCTCTTTGGTTTTTTTCCCTCCAACAATCTCAACCAATGGTAATAAATATGGTGGATTAAATGGATGAGCTACTACCGTTCTCTCAGGTGTTTTACAAAGAGTCTGGATATCTGTCATTTTCATGCCAGATGTTGAGGAACAAATAATCACATTTTTTGGAACAATTTCACCTAATTCTTTATATAAACTTTGTTTTAAAGATAGGATCTCAGGTGCACTTTCTTGAATAAAATCAACTTTTTTAATGCATTCAGATAAATCAAAAAAAATCTTAAGATTGGTTTCCTCAAGTTTTTTTACATTGTAAAGTTTTTTAAGTGAAACCCATGCAGTTCTTAACATTGAATAAAAATTATTTTCTTCAGATTCATTATGAAGATAAGCCTTTACAGATAAACCTTGTGATAAAAAATAGGCGACCCAACCTGCTCCAATTGGTCCAGCTCCAATACTTCCAATGGTCTTTACATCATTTTTGTTGATAAGATCCATCATTCACCTTTGAAATTAGGTTCTCTTCTTTCAACAAATGCAGCAATACCTTCTTTGGCGTCATTAGAACTAAGCATCTTCTTATATATTTTTAAATCATCATTTCTCATTTTAGAGAATGCTTTTTCTAAAGGCACACATTCTATAGACCTCAGAACTTCTTTCACACTTTGCATTGCCAAAGGGGCTGAAGTAGCAATTTGTTTTGCCCATTTGTAAGCTTGATCAAGCAATTTTTCA
>CACGLH010000043.1 GCA_902573735.1 uncultured Alphaproteobacteria bacterium | reverse complement strand
ATCAAGTGGAGCAACTGCGACTATTTCCAATGTTAAATCATTTACAGCTGGGGGAACCACGGCAAATAATAGTGGTACTGTTGAAATAACCACCCATACGGATGGTGGAACAATTAATATGAGTTCTGCATCAGGTGATTTCACGTTAAATGGTCAAGGAAATATTGATACCCTTACAGGTGGTTCTGGAAGTGACACTATAGCAGGGGGCGGTGGTGCAGATTCTCTATCTGGAGGTACTGGTGATGATGATATATCTGGTGGTGCTGATAATGATCAAATGACTGGGGGAGATGGCGCTGATACCTTTAGGGTTGATGAAGGTACTGATACTATTACAGATTTAACAACAAATGATATTTTGATTGTTAGTTCAGGAGCAACGGCCGATGCTGTAGATATTTCAGCTTTTGTTGCTACAAGTGCTACCACTAATGAAGGAGTTGCAAATTTAAGTACAGCAACTGGTGGTGGTGAAATTGATATGGGTAATTCTATAACAGGTGCATACACGTTAACAGGACTATCTGGTGATGATACCTTAAAAGGTAATGGAAATACTGACACCATTAATGGTGGTGATGGTGCAGATACAATTGACGGTAGAGGTGGTAATGATGAAATCAATGGTGGCGCTGGAGCTGATATCATTATTGTTTCAACCGCAGGAGATGGAAATGGAGATACCATATTAGGAGGATCTGGAGACGACATTTTACAATTATCAACTGGATCTCATGCTTTTTCTACAGATGCTAATGTTCAAAGTATAGAAACAATAACATTAAATGCATCTGGGACAGTTATTGATTTAACAGGACAAACTGAGGGTTTTATAATTACAGGTGGAGCTGATATTGACGAAATTACAGGTGGTTCTGGAGATGATACTATTAGTGGAGCCGCTGGTGCTGATATTATAAAAGGAGCTGGTGGTACAGACACAATTTCCGTTGGGAGTTCAGATTCAGCATCAGATGTGATTATATTTGATGCAACTTCAGGAATGGATATTATTCAACAATTTACAGCTGGTGCTACTAATGGGGATATACTAAAGTATATTGGTAACCTTACAGATGCAGAAAGTTCAGCTAACATAACTACTGGTAATGATAATAATGATGACCTTTTATCAGCTGATTTCTCATTCAATGCAACGAATAGTAGTTTAGATATAACTCATTTAGTTGTTGGGTTCACAACTGCAGTTACAAAAAATGGTCTTGCAAGTGGTTCAGGAGGATTAAGTATTGATTTTACAGGGGCAGGTGTTTCCTCCTCTATTATTTTGGGTGCAATAGAAACATCATTAGAAAATGCAAATGATGGCTCCGGTTCTGGAAATGGTTTATTATCTGGTGCTGCTGCTCAAGTTACTGAAGGTGATGTTAATGAAAGTAAACTATTATTATTTACAGATGGTGGCACTAGCAGTGATCAAGATGTTGCTATGGTGATTTATGATGAAGGTGGTACCTCAGAGTCAAACTTTAACACAGAACTTACTTTAGCAAGTGTTTTGAAATCTGTCGATATTTCTGCATTAACTCATGACAACTTTTGGGGTTAAACAAAAATAATTAACTATTCAAACTTTCAAAATTATCCCCTTTTTGAACTAAATTAATAATGAGTTCTGAAGGTTTCCAGAAAAGAGGATCTTCTTTTTGAAACCTTTTTAAATCAGATAATACATTATTCAGTCCATAACTATCAGCATATCTCATAGGCCCGCCTCTATATCTAGGAAAACCATAACCATATAATTTTGTTACATCTACATCAGAAGGTCTCAAAGCTATTTTTTCATAAACAACATCAGCTGCTTCATTGATCATAGCTGCCAAATATCTCTTGATAATTTCTTCTTGAGTAAATTTTATTGGTGTAAGACCTTTTTTTTGTCTTTCTAATTTGATAATTTCAAGAACTTCTGGATCTTCATCACCTTTTCTATTTCCTTTGTCATATCGATAAAAACCTCGTCCTGTTTTTTGCCCAAACCATCCTTTTTCACAAAGTTTATCTGGTATATGAACATATCGATTATTTTTATTTCTTATTGGTTCTAATCTTTTGCGCATGGCCCATCCAATATCTCCACCTGCAAGATCAAACATCTGAAAAGGCCCCATCGGGTATCCAAATTCAAAAATTGCTCTATCTATTTCATAGGGCGTAGCTCCATCCTCCATCATAAAATAAGCGCAGTCACCATACTTATTAAGGATTCTATTGCCTATAAAACCATCGCAAACACTGGCTCTAACAGGAATTTTTTTCATCAACTTAGCAAGATAAAATCCTGTTGCCACTACGTCATTAGCAACTTTACTAGGAACGACTATTTCTAATAACCGCATAATGTTAGCAGGTGAAAAAAAATGTAAGCCAATTACATCTTGTGGTCTTGATGTTATTGAGGCTAATTCATTAATATCAAGATAAGACGTATTAGAAGCAAGTATACCTCCTTTTTTTAATACTTTATCCAATATTTTAAAAACTTGCTTTTTTACATTCATTTCTTCAAAAACGGCTTCAATGACCATATCGACAGATGACAAAGCTTCAAAATCGGTAGTTTTGGTAAATCTAGAATATATCTCTTCAACTTGTGCAGAAGATAATCTTCCTTTTTCAATATCACGATTATAGATTTTTTCTACATTCTTAATGCCTTTATCTAAACTATTTTGATCTCTTTCAACCATTGTCACCGGTATTCCAGCATTTAAAGCAGCTATAGTAATTCCAGAGCCCATCGTGCCACCACCAATTACACCTAAAGTATTTAGATTACGAGGATGAGCTGACTTTATTTCAGGAATTTTTGAGCTTTTTCTTTCAGCAAAAAATGCATGAATAAAACTTTTACTTTGTTCTGTTTTTAAAAGTTCAAAAAAAGTTTTCCTTTCAAAATTTTGACCTTCTTCAAATGAAGAATGAAGTAGTTTTTCCAGGCAATCACCTATTTTTTGTGGTGCAAGTTGGTTTCTATACTGTTTTTTGAAGTTATATTTCAATTCTATAATGTTTTTTTTATCCTCATTTACATTATTAATTAAATCATCCCGATCTTTTGTTTTTGTTAACTTTTCTTTATTTTCTATCAAATTAATCGTAAATTGAATTGAACCTTCATCAATATCTTGAATAACTTTATTTATTAAACCTAATTTAAGGGCTTTGTCCGCATTTATAGGTAATCCACTAGCCATCATTTTATAGGCTTCAGGTATTCCAATTAATCTTGGAAGCCGTTGAGTGCCACCAGCACCTGGAATTAATCCTAAGCTTACTTCTGGTAACCCTAGTTTGGTTTTATAATGTGCAATCCGATAATGACAGGCTAATGCGATTTCTAACCCACCTCCTAATGTATTACCATGGAGGGCACAAATTACTGGCTTATTTATACTTTCAATATAATCATTTATGGTTGGTAGATCAGGTTTTTGAGGTGGTAATCCAAATTCCTTAATATCAGCACCTGCAGGAAAAGTTTTACCTGATCCTTTTAATATTATAGCGTCAATACTTTCTTTTTTTTCAGTTTTTTTTAAAGCATCAAGTAATCCCTTTCTTACCTCCACACTTAAAGCGTTAACTGGGGGATTGCAAATGGTAATAATGGCTATATTTCCGTGATAAACTAGATTTATTTTTTCTGTCATTCCTATGATCATCTCATTTTGTTATTTGATTTAAACATAATGTCATGTTAGCAACTTATTGTCTTTTAAATCTAGTCAATAATATAAAAAGTTATGTTGAAAGGAAGTTTAATGCGCGCTGTGCTATGTACTGAATTTGGTCCTCCAGAAAAACTTGTTATGAGGGATATTTCTGTTCCAAAGCCATCTAAACAACAAGTTAGGATTAAAATTGAAGCATGTGGTGTTAATTTTCCAGATACACTTATTATAGAAAATAAATATCAATATAAACCAGATCTTCCTTTTTCACCTGGGGGTGAGGTAGCTGGAATTATTGATGAATTGGGTGATGAAGTGACTAATTATTCTGTTGGAGAAAAGGTCATGGCAATGACCCTTTTCGGAGGGTTTTCAGAATATATTATAGTCAATGCCGATGCGCTTTTAAGAATTCCAAAAGAAATGGATTCAGTAACCGCTGCAGGTTTTACAATGACCTATGGTACCTCTATGTATGGGCTTAAACAAAGAGGATGCTTAAAATCAGGAGAAAAACTTTTAGTACTAGGTGCAGGAGGTGGGGTTGGTATTACAGCTGTTGAAATTGGAAAAATAATGGGTGCAGAAGTTATTGCAGCCGCAAGTAGTGAAAATAAATTAGCTGCTGCAAAAAAAGCAGGGGCAGATCATTTAATAAATTATTCTGAAGGAAATATTAGAGAGAAAATAAAAAATGTTGTTGGCTCAAGTGGTATCGATGTTTTGTATGATCCTGTTGGTGGAGAATTATTTGAACCTTGTCTTCGTTCTCTTGCGTGGGGAGGAAGAGCTCTAGTAATTGGTTTTGCTTCAGGAACTATACCTAAACTACCTACTAATTTAACACTTGTAAAAGGATGTAGTGTTGTGGGAGTTTTTTGGGGTGCCTTCAGAATTAAGGAAACAGAGGAGGATAATAAAAATTTTGAAATTTTATTTAAATGGTTCAAAGAAAAAAAGCTTTCACCACTAGTTTCTCAAAAGTTTTCTCTAGAAAATGCAAAAGAAGCATTACTTACGCTAGCAACTAGAAAAGCTATTGGTAAGGTA
>CACGLH010000042.1 GCA_902573735.1 uncultured Alphaproteobacteria bacterium | reverse complement strand
CAATTTTAAACAAATAATTCAAGTTGCAACTTATTCATATAAGCAAAGAATAATTTTTAAATATTTTTTAAAAAACCAAAAATTAATCACAATTTTGTCATTTTTATTCGGTCTTAATCCAATTTTTGAAATGAACTTTAATAATTATATCTGGAAAAATTTCGTTCAAACTAATTCAAATAATATTAAGATTAATATTACTAGTGAAGAATGGATAAATTTGAAGAACTTATGTTTTAACTAATTATTGCTTCATTTCTTTAAAGCCATTCTTTGTTAAAATTAGAACTCTATCCATCTTTTTAATTAACTCCAAATTATGGGTGGCAACTAAAGCTGCCACATTTTTTTTCTTTACCAACTCAATAAATAAATTAAAAATTAACTGTGAGTTATCTTTATCCAAATTTCCTGTAGGCTCATCTGCTAAAAGAAGTTTAGGATCGTTTGCAATTGCTCTGCAAATAGCTATTCGTTGTTTTTCACCACCGGATAATTGAAGTGGTCTACTGTAAAGCCGATCTTTTAAACCAACATTTATCAATAACTTTTTTGCATACCCCAATGAATCTGAAAAATTGTAACCTTTAATAACTCTTGATAAAGCAACATTTTCAATTGCATTAAATTCATTAATTAGATTGCCTGACTGAAATACGAATCCAATATGCTTTCTTCTTATATTATTTCTCATTTCTATAGAAAGTGCTCTTGTATTATTGTCAATTATTTTGACTTCACCATGAGTAGGCAAATCCAACAAACCAGAAATGTTCAATAATGATGTTTTCCCCGTTCCAGATGGAGCAATAATACCAACTAATTCAGAATTTTTTATTTTTAAATTCATATTTTTAAAAATAGTTAATCTATTAGAACTATGCTCATTAAAAATTTTTGAAACCTCAACTAGCTCTAAAACAGTTTCACTCATGCTTCAATGCCTCTACAGGATCAAGCCTTGCAGCATTTATTGCAGGAAATATTGTGACAATTATTGATAATGTTAATGAAACAAAACTAATATAAGTTAGATCAATTATTCTTATTCTAACAGGTACTTCAGTTAGAAATCTTAACTCTGGATTCCATAGCTCCCGATTTAGGCTTTCTTCAATTAAAATTTGTAAATCAGGTAAGTAATATGAAAATAAAGTGCCTAAGATTAATCCAGAAATAGTTCCTAAAACACCAATAAGAGAACCACAAATGATGAATATTCGCACTATAGAGTTTTGGCTTAATCCCATTGTACGTAATATTCCAATATCTTTTCTTTTATTTTTAACCAGCATAATAAGACCAGAAATTATGTTAAGAGCTGCGATTAAAATTACCAATGATAAAATAATAAACATAACACGCCTTTCAACGTCTAGAGCGCTTAGGAAAGCGCCTGAATAATCTTTCCAGGTCCAAATTTCGTAATCACTACCTAATAAATTTTTAAGGTTTAATTTTGTTTCTTCCGTCTTTGATGGATTTTCTATGAGGACATTGATTTTATCGATTTTGTTTTCTTTATTAAAAAATTCTTGCGCATCTAAGAGTGGCATATATATCCTGTATCTATCAATATCATATCGACCAACTTTAAAAATGTATTTTACAGGGAAATCACCTATTCTAGGTGTAGTTCCAAAAATTGTTTTTAAACCATCTGGAGAAATAAGACGTAAGCTCTGATCAATTCCAATTTCAAGATTATTAGCAACTCCATTTCCAATCGATAAACCCATGTGAAAATTATCAATGATACCAACCTTTTTCTCAGGATGAGCTATCAAATTTATTTTTTTTAAATCATTTTCATCAATTCCAATTACTTGTAATCCAGAATATTTACCTTCATTTGCACCCATAACTTGACCTGTAATAACAGGATATGAGTGAACTATCCCTTCTATATTTGAAATTTCTTTGATTAAAGAATTACTAGTTTTAATATTAATTGTCTTATCTACATCAACAAATACACTTTTATGAATTACCAAGTGAGGATTTGCACCAATTATACGGTCAGTGAATTCTTCTTTGAAACCAACCATTACTGCCTGAACTACAATAAGAGTTGCAACACCTAGCGCAACTCCTAAAAATGAAAACCAAGCAATTGTAGAAACTCCACCTTCTCTTCTTTTAGCCCGCAAATAACGCCAAGCTATCAAAAATTCTAATTTTAAATAATGAAAGAATTTTTTCTTCTGAATTTTAATCTCCAATTTTAAAATTACTAAGTTTATTTCTTCAATTCATTTATTAACTCAATTAAATTATTAGAAAGTGGAATGTTTATTCTCTGTCCATTATTTCTAAATTTAATCTCTAGTAATCCTTCTGAAACACCTCTTGGACCAACAATAATTTGTTTAGGAATACCAATTAAATCCATTGATGAAAATTTTGCACCAACACTATCTAACCTATCGTCATAAAGTACATCAAATCCATTTGCTTTAAGCATATTATAAATTTTTATGGATATTTCATTACATAAATGATCATTTTGTTTTAAATTAATTATGACAGCATCAAAAGGTGAAACAGAGGCTGGCCAAATAATTCCTTGCTCATCATGATTAGCTTCAATTAATGCTCCAACTAATCGAGATACTCCAATACCGTGACTTCCCATTTCAATTGGAATGCGTTTACCATTAGCAAGATCTATTTTAGCTCCCATTGACTCAGAATATTTAGTTCCAAAATAAAATATTTGTCCAACTTCAATACCTCTTCCCTCTACTCTTCTAGCCTCAGGTATTTTCTCAAAAAGATCTATGTCATGTGTTTCATCAGTACGTGCATAGGGGGTTGTAAATTTATGAACTATACTTTCTAAATTTGAATAATTTTCATAGTCAATTTTTTGTTCACCTAAAGACAAATTTGATATTTCTTTATCATAAAAAACTTGACTTTCTCCTGTATTTGCTAAAACTAAAAATTCATGGCTATAGTCTCCACCAATAGGGCCTGTATCTGCTTTCATTGGAATAGCTTTTAACCCAAGTCTTTCATAAGTTCTTAAATAACTTATCATATGCCTATTATATGCGTGTATAGCTGATCTTTTATCTACATCAAAGCTATAACCGTCTTTCATGAAAAATTCTCTACCTCTCATAACACCAAATCTTGGCCTGACTTCGTCTCTAAATTTCCATTGAATATGAAATAAAGTTTTAGGTAAATCTTTATAACTAGTAATATATGATCTGAAAATATCTGTTACTAATTCTTCATTAGTTGGTCCATATAACATTAACCTGCCATGGCGATCTTCAAACCGTAACATCTCTTTACCATAATCATCTAATCTTTTGCTTTCCTTCCAAAGTTCGGCAGGCTGAATTGTTGGCATTAATATAGGAATGTGACCTGCAGCAATTTGTTCTTCAATTATAATATTTTCTATTTTTTTTAAAACTTTAAGACCTAGTGGTAACCAAGAGTAAATTCCTGCTGATGATTGCTTAATCATTCCAGATCTCAACATCAAACGATGGCTAGCAATTTGTGCCTCAGAAGGATTTTCTTTTAAAATTGGTAAAAAGTATTTTGATAAATACATAATTATCCTTTATCTTATTTCATGATTATGAGTTTATGATTTGAGTATGTAATTTCCTTATTTTGAATGAAACATCATTTTACTTCTAAAATTTTAGATTTTAAGTTCATTAAGTTTCCTAAATGATTAAAACGCTTTTCAACAGACTCCCCTAGCAAATTATCTTTCTCCATAAGCTGCAGATACAATATATTTTCTTTAATGTAGATTTTTGTTTTCCTCAAGTTTTCATAAATATTTACAGAAAGCATTGCGCCAAGTCGCATAGAAGCACCAAACACCAAAGCTTCCTTGATATTATGAGGTTTTAAAATAGACATATATTTTTTATTAAGTTTATTAATATCAGTTTTCTTATATCTTGACATTAAAGAAAGCGCCAAAAAAATCCTTCCATTATGATCAATACCGCCTAAATTAGCTCCTGTTATTGTTTCAAAACATACTTCAGATCTATAGTCTGGGTGAGCCTGCCATATAGTATCATGCAAATAGCATGCAGCTAAAAAGAGGTTTCTTTTGTTATTATCTATTCCCGGAAATATTGGTAGCAGCCATTCAAACAATACTTTACCAAATCCTGGAAACCTAGATCTATTTTGCTCAAGATAAGAACATGCTTGTAGTAATGGATTTAATTTCCTTATTTCCTTACTAAAACGAGAGAAAAAAATACCTTCTCTTATTCCATATCCTGAAAAAATAAGTTTTTTAATTCTAAATTTTTCATGTATCGCAAGCAAAACTTTACAAGCATATGGTAGAAGCCTTACCCTCTCTTCAGAAGATGTAGTATATTTTAATAATTCAGATATCTTTAAATTGCATATATTTTCTATTGTTGTTTCAAAATTATTTACCGAAACTTCATAACCTTGTAATACTTTTAAAGGATAATTAGTCAAATTCATGTGAATTTTAGCCATTGCTCTCCAACATCCGCCTACTAAAAATAAAGAATTAACATCATTGGGAAATGATTGATCTATTTTTGAAAGTTTTTCCTTAACAATTTCAAATGAAGATTTTCCTATTTTATTGTAATCTTGTAGAGCTAGAGGCCCAATTTCAAAGGATTGAGTTATTTTGATTTTACCATTTTCTACAAATGCAAGTTCTAATGATGATCCTCCAATATCACAAACAACTCCTGTTGCTTTTGGCCAACTTAATAAAACGCCAGAAGCAGCTAACATTCCTTCCTCTTTACCAGTGACAATATTAATTTTTATATTAAAATTTTTTTCTAGCTTTTTTATGAATTCTTTTCCATTTGTTGCGTCTCTTACTGCTGAAGTTGCTACAAAAAAGGTTTCAAATATTTCCATTGTTTTTATAATAGCATTGAACCTCTGTATTGCTTTGTAAGCTTTCTTTTGGCTCTTATTACTTAAATATCCTTTTAATCTTAAACCTAAGCCTAAACCA
>CACGLH010000041.1 GCA_902573735.1 uncultured Alphaproteobacteria bacterium | reverse complement strand
TGCAATGGACGCACGTTGTTGCATCCCACCAGAAAGTTGCCAAGGGAATTTTTTTTCAAATCCTTTCAACTCTACTAACTCAATAACTTTTTGAATTCTTTCCTTTTTTTCTGCTTGAGAATAACCCATTATTTCAAGTGGAAGTTTTATATTTCCTTCAACAGTTCGCCATGGATAAAGCCCTGCTGCTTGAAAAACATATCCATACTCCCTGTCTATTCTGGCATCATCTGGGGACTTGCCATTTACAGTCAAATGACCTTTTGTAGGAATTTCGAGTGCAGCTATAGCTCGAAGTAAAGTGGTTTTACCACATCCAGAAGGTCCTATAAATGAAACAAAATCGCCTTCTTCAACCTCTAATGAGACATCCTTCAAAGCATGTACAGGACCATCATTAGTTTCAAATATAAGATCTACATCTTTGACAGAAATCATATAAGAACTAACCTAAAAACTATATACCGGAGGGTATATTCATAGGATCTCTTTCAACTTTTCTTGGGGAGTTTAGCTCTTTCCACTTTTTTAATGCCTCATGCACAGGAGGAAAACCTGGGCGAGGTATAAATTTACCTCTTCCAGGATTAGGCGTTGAGTTCTTACCCCATGCCCAAATCACTTCTCCCCTAGATATTGTGTATCTTGGTTGAGCATTTACCTTAAAACCTTCAAAAACATTATAATCAAGAACAGATTTATGACTTGCGACTGATATTGTTTTAGAAATTTTTGGATCCCAAACAACAATATCTGCATCAGCACCTTCGACTAGGCTTCCTTTTCTAGGATAAACGTTGAGAATTTTTGCAATATTGGTTGATGTAGCAGCAACAAACTCATTCCTAGTTAATCTTCCTGTTTCAACTCCTTTAGTCCATAAAACAGACATCCTTTCTTCCAAACCACCAGTACCATTTGGTATAAGAGTAAAATTATCAATACCCATTTTTTTCTGATCAGTAGTGAATGCGGCATGATCAGTTGCGACCACTTGAAGAGAACCAGCTTGTAAACCAGCCCAAAGACCATCTTGATGTATCTTATCTCTAAAAGGTGGTGACATTACTCTTCTTGCAGCATATTCCCAATCTTTGTTAAGATATTCACTGTCATCAAGTGTGAGAAACTGAATTAATGGTTCTCCATAAACTCTCATGCCTTTTTGTCTGGCTCTTCTTATTGCCTCATGGCTTTGTTCGCAAGAAACGTGCACTACATAAAGTGGTACACCAGCAGCATCTGCTATCATAATAGCTCTATTAGTGGCTTCTCCTTCAACTTCTGGAGGACGTGAAAAAGAATGGCCTTCAGGACCAGTAATACCTAAATCAAGATATTTTTTTTGTAATTCAGCTACAATATCTCCATTTTCAGCATGAACCATTGGTAAAGCTCCAATAGCAGCACATCTCTGAAATGAAGCATACATTTCATCATCTTCGACCATAAGGGCGCCTTTATAAGCCATAAAATGTTTAAATGAATTCACACCCATCTCCAAAACTTTTGGCATTTCATTAAATATCTGTTCATTCCAACCTGTTATAGCCATATGAAAACCGATATCAGAGCAGATTTGAGGTTTAGATTTTCTATGCCATTCATTAACTGCATTTACTAAACTACCATCTTCACCAGGAAGGCAAAAATCAACTAACATAGTTGTACCCCCCACTGCGGCTGCCCAAGTACCAGACTCAAAAGTCTCTGCAGCCGTTGTTCCCATGAATGGCATTTCCAGATGAGTATGTGGATCTATACCTCCTGGAATTACATATGCACCCTCTGCATCTAACACTTCATCACCAGCTAAATCGTTACCAATTTGCTTTATGATTTCTCCTTCAATTAATATGTCTGATTTCCACTCACGATCAGCTGTTAAAATAGTTCCACCTTTAATAACTTTAGACATATTTATCCTCCAAATAAAAATTTAATCTGCGATTTCAGCAGTCTCTAAAACAGCATGAAATAAAACATTGCTACCAGCAACTGCCCATTCCTGTGAGATTTCCTCAGCCTCATTATGGCTTAACCCATCAACACAGGGACACATTACCATAGCTGTTGGTGCAACTTTATTAATCCAACAAGCGTCGTGCCCTGCACCAGAAATAATATCTCTATGTGAGTATCCTAATCTTTCAGCAGCATTTCTGATTTTAGATACGCATTCTTCATCAAAAGTTACTGGATCAAAATGCCCTACTTTCTCAATTTCTAATTCCAGATCGAGATCCTTACATATTGATTTTGCTCCTTCATGTAACCTTTTCTCCATATCATCTTGTGTATCAAATGATGGGGATCTGAAATCAATCGTAAATACTACCTTTCCTGGTATTATATTTCTACTGTTAGGATATACATCGCATTGGCCAACTGCTCCTACAGCATCAGGTTGGTGACTCATCGCAATTTCATGAACTAAATTAGTTATTTTTGCCATTCCTAATCCAGCATTTTTTCTCATAGGCATTGGAGTTGATCCTGTATGACTTTCCCTTCCAGTTAAAGTGACCTGCAGCCAATTTAAGCCTTGTCCTCTAGAAACCACTCCAATATCTTTGCCTTCAGCTTCTAATATTGGACCTTGTTCAATGTGTAACTCAAAAAATGCCTTCATTTTTCTGTTACCAACCTCTTCGTCACCAATCCAGCCTATTCTTTTAAGTTCATCACCAAACTTTTTTCCATCCGCATCTTCTTTTGCATAAGCCCAATCAAGTGTATGGACCCCGGCAAATACCCCAGACGCCATCATGGGTGGAGCAAACCTAGTTCCTTCTTCATTTGTAAAATTTACTAGAACAATTGGATGTTTAGTTTTTATCCCCATGTCATCAAGGGATCTTATTAACTCTAAACCACCAAGAACGCCTAATACTCCGTCATATTTTCCACCTGTAGGTTGGGTATCTAAATGGCTTCCTACATAGACAGGAAGTGCATCAGGATCAGTTCCTTCTCTACGAGCAAACATGGTACCCATTTTGTCAATTCCCATTAATAAATTTGCTTCATCACACCATTTTTGGAAAAGAGCCCGACCTCTAGCATCTTCGTCAGTCAGTGTTTGTCTATTGTTTCCACCTGCTATACCAGGACCTATTTTTGCCATATCCATTATAGTTTCCCAAAGCCGATCACCATTTATTTTAAAATTTGATGCTAAATTTGCCAAAATCTACTCCTACTTAAATAATTAATCACTCTGCAGCCTTTATAGAAGAAGGGTTATTAGGATGGGTAGTCCAGTTTGCGTATACATCAGAAACTGTTTGTCCAGTTCTTTTGTCAATTTCTCCTGGCTCAAGATTCCTCATTGTAATGCAATTTTCTACAGGACAAACATTAATACACATATTACAGGCTACGCATTCTTCATCAATAACCTCAAATCCTCTTTCACCATTAATTGTTTTTGAAATTGCTTGATGAGAAGTATCTTCACAAACAGCATAACACCTACCACACTTAATACATAGATCCTGATCAATTTGAGCTTTTGTAACATGGTTAAGGTTTAAATACTGCCAGTCAGTAACGTTAGAAATAGCTTTTCCTACAATTTCGCTCACTGAATTGATTTCTTTCTTTTTCATCCAATTAGATAAACCAGATGTTAACTCTGAAATAATACCAAAGCCATAGGTCATAACAGCAGTACAGACTTGTACATTTCCAGCTCCCAGAGTAAGGAATTCTGCAGCATCCTTCCAAGTTGTAACGCCCCCAATTCCAGATATGTCTTTGTTTTGTGTTTCTGGATCCCTCGCAATTTGAGATACCAAGTTTAAAGCTATTGGTTTTACTGCCGGTCCACAATATCCTCCGTGTGTCCCTTTTCCATCTATACTTGGTTCTGGGCTGAATGTATCTAAGTTTACCGAAACTATAGATGCAACAGTATTAATCAAGCTTACTGCGTCAGCTCCTCCCTTAAAAGCAGCTCTAGCTGGATATCTTATGTCAGTAATATTAGGAGTCAGTTTTACAATTACTGGCATACGAGTATTTGATTTAACCCATCTGGTTACCATTTCGATATATTCTGGAACTTGACCTACTGCCGATCCCATACCCCTCTCACTCATGCCATGTGGACAACCAAAATTTAATTCTAAGCCGTCAGCTTCAGTTTCTTCAACCTTAGGTAATATTGACTTCCAACAATCTTCCTCACAAGGAACCATTAAAGATACAATAACTGCACGATCAGGATAATCCTTTTTTACAATTTTAATTTCATCAAGATTTGTCTGCAGGGGTCGGTCTGTAATTAATTCAATATTGTTCATTCCAAGAAGTCTTCGATCTGGGCCCCAAACAGCACCATAACGTGGGCCATTAACATTTACTATATTTGGATCAAGTCCTAATGTTTTCCAAACAACTCCACCCCAACCAGCTTCAAATGCTCTCCTTACATTATATTCTTTATCAGTAGGTGGAGCAGAAGCAAGCCAAAATGGATTAGGTGATTTAATTCCTAGAAATTCAGATTGAAGGTTCATAGCTAATTCCTTATTTTTAAAAAATTGATTTGTGTATGGCTTGAGCCGCATTCCTACCTTGAGCAACTGCGGAGACTGTTAGATCTTCTCCTTTATCAACACAGTCTCCACCTGCCCAAACATTTTCAACTGAAGTTTTACAGTTTTCGTCAATCATTATTTTTCCCTTATGAGACTTAAAAACATCAAGCAAATTATTAAATTTTTGACCAATAGCGCAGAATATTTGATCAGCTTCTATAGAGAATGTTTGTTCAAGTTCTTTTAATTTTCCTGTATGTTTATCAACCTCTGTATAGGATAAATTTAACTTATGAATACCATTTTGTTTATAAATAGAGGTTGGAACAGCATTTGTAATAATTTTAACACCTTTTGAGGTAGCATTATTCTGTTCTTTTTTGGAAGCGCTCATGTTATCTAAATTTCTTCTATAAATTATCGTTACTTTTTCGGCTCCAAGCAACTGGGATTGAACTGCCGCATCAATAGCAGTCATGCCACCACCAATTACAACTACATTTCTTCCAATTGGGAGTGATGAAAAATCTTTAACTTGTCTTAAATCAGCTATAAAATCAACTGCGTCCTCAACCAGTGGATCAGCACTGCTATCAATTGAAATTTTGTTAGTATCTTGAAGACCACAACCAATAAAAATTGCGTCATAAGATTTTCTCAATTCATCAATACTAAAATCTTTACCCAAGGTTTTATTATAATTGATTTGAATGCCACCAATTTTTAATAACCATTCAATTTCTTTTGATGCAAAATCATCTACACTTTTATATGTAG
>CACGLH010000040.1 GCA_902573735.1 uncultured Alphaproteobacteria bacterium | reverse complement strand
TAAAAATATCTTGTGAACTAAAAAATCTACCTTTTCTTACATCTATTGATGATGTATCAAACCCTGATATTTTATCAAAAGAATTTGAGGGCCTTGAGTATTTCTTATTTAGGAATTCACTCTTATATATCGATTCATCCTCATTTATTCCCATCCACTTTAAAAGTTTTGGTAAAGTTTTTTTTGGATTTCTTTTAATATCCTCAAGTCTAATTACCCTTGAACTAGACTGAAATAAAGTATGACATCCATTATATAAAAATTTAAATGGATAACATACTTTATCATAGATATTTCTATAACTTGTATATAATTCCCAATAATTTTTTGCTTCTTTTAATATAATTAAGTCATCCAGAATCCAAGATTCAATCATTTTTATTGGATCTCTGATTATATATAATATCTTTGACTGTGGAAAAGCACATAAATAATTTAATTGCTCACTAACTTCAGGATTATGAATATGATAGAAGATCGTTTTTTTTAAATGATTGTCTAATTTTTTTCTATAACAACAATCAAAAGTCTCATGAATTATTTCGAAACATCTCTTATGATTTATTATTTTAAAGTTTGACAATTTTTCAACAAACATTGATTTAAATTTATCAATATCAAGGTCTAGACTTTCATCCTTATTTTCTCCTAGTTGAGTAAAACCTTTATTTTTTCCAATACACTCTGTTTCATTAAGAGGTGCCCCAATAACATTTTTTGTACTCTTGGATATAAATTGTGGTTCAAAAAAATTACAAATATTTTCTGCAAGATTTATTCTCCACTTATCGTCATTAAAATCAGGTTCTAGTATTGACCAAGTCTTTTCATTAAACCATCCTTTAAAAAAATAACCAGGAAGAGTTGAAATTTGAGGATGTCCATCCACAAGTGAGTGAAGAAATAGAGATCCAGAGCGTCCAAAGCCAATAAGTGAGACAATTTGTGTTTGAACGTTATCATCAATTTTTGTCTTATTATTATTATTAATAATTTCATGATATTTTGTGAATAGGTCTATAGCTTTGCTATCATCATCTACAAAAGAAAGAGATAATATTTTGGAAATTACATTGAAATTTCTAGGCTCTCCTTTATTAATTCGTTTAAGAATGAGCAATCCTTCTGCAAAATCACCAAATCCTATTAATAGATCTGCTTTTTTTTCTAAAAATTTTAATTTTGCTGATGGATTATGGTTGATGTGCTTCTTAATGAGTGCATATGCTTTTTTTAACTTATTAAATGTTCTATAAAGAATAATTAAATTTTCAGTTATTACATCGGAAAAAGGATTAATTTTTTGAGCTTTTTGCAATGCTAATTCTGCATTTTTAATTTCTCCCATCTGCATAAGAATGTGACCAAGATTATTATATGCCTCATAGTAGTTTGGATTTATTTTAATAGCTCTTTCATATGCAACTATAGCCTCTTTAAAACGTCTTTTATTTTTACTAAATAAGTTACCTAAATTATTAAGAGTTTTTGCATTATTTGGATCTAAATCAATTGCTTTTGTTAGAACTTGCTCAGCTTTATTAAATGCATTCATATTCGCAAAGGCTGTGCCTAAATTACTATAGTAGTCAGGGTTGTTATTATCTAAATCAATTGCTTTATAAAAGTTTGATATTGCTTCTGATTCATTATTTTTTTTAACAGCTATTATACCCATAATGTTGTGAATTTCTGGGGTATTGGGATATATTTCTCTTAATTTAATTAATCTTAACAATAATTCTTTATCTTTGCCTTCATTATAAAGTGTATGAAGAGCATTAATTATTTCAGAAGGTGCGGATAATGAATCGTTTTTTTTAAGCATATTAACTAACATTTAAACTTGATAGCCTCGCAAAAATCATACCAACTCAGAAATAAAAAAATATATCTAACGGCATAAACTTTGCAAAATAAGTTCAGATTATAATTTTTTTATAGATTTATTTTTATTTTAATTTTGTTAAGTTCCACTTGAAAGATACTTACATATGTTTAAATCAAAAAAAGTGATTGTTTCAGGAGCTTCAGGTTTTATTGGACAGCACCTTATTCCAATCCTTTTAAAGGATGGATATGAAGTTCTAGCTATTTCTAGAAGTCAAAAAAGAGCTGAGTCTTTACCATGGTTTAAGGATGTTAAGTTTATCTCTTATGATTTTCATAGTGATGTGCAAATAACTGAAACTGAAGTTGAGGGTTTTAGAGGTCTTATACATTTGGCATGGCAAGAATTACCTAATTATGATTCATCCATACATGTGAAAAAAAATTTACCACGCAGTTATAAATTTATAGAGTCACTCCTAAACAAAGGGATTAATCAAGTTTTGGTCGCGGGAACTTGTTTCGAATATGGATTAAAATCAGGTGCCATTTCACCCTCTTCAACTACAGAACCTACAACTTTATACGCAACAGCAAAGGATACTTTGCGAAAAAAGCTATCATTACTTTCCTTAAATAAAGACTTCAATTTACAATGGGCGCGTATTTTTTATATGTTTGGAAAAGGGCAAAATTCAAACTCTATAATTTCCCAACTAGATTTTGCTATAAAAAACAAACAAAAAGTTTTTCACATGAGTGGTGGTGAACAATTACGTGATTATTTACCAGTAGAGAAAGCTGCTGAAAAGCTATCTTACTTATATAAAAGTGGAAATCAGGGTATTTTTAACATTTGTAGTGGTAAGCCTATTTCCATAAGAAATTTAGTGGAAAGTTATATTGAAGAAAATAATTCTAATATCATTCCAAAATATGGATATTATCCTTATTCAGTCTACGAACCAATGCAGTTTTGGGGAATTCAAAATATTTGAGTAATTATTTTTTTTTACAATAATTATCCCACATTTCTTTATATGTTTGCTCCAATTGAGCAGTAAAACATCTTGGATTTTTTATATATGAAGTTTCCATCTCACTTCTTAGTGTTTTTCTAATTTTATCTAACTTTAAAAAGTCAGATGCAAGTAAAATTGATTTTTCTACATAGTCATAATCATTTTTAGCAACCCATTCTAAATGATTAATACCATTTAAATAATGTTTTCCAATTCTACCAACACTGGGTCTATCTGCCATAGTAATCACAGGATTTCCCATATAAAGATGTTCCATAAGCGTAGTTCCCGAATTATGAGGAAAACAATCTAATGCTATATCAATGTTTCTTAATGTGTCCCAAGGAGGGCTTTCAAAGTAGAAATTTAAATTTTTTTCATCTACTCCAAAAAGCCTAAATTTTTTTGTTATTACATTGGTGAATATAGAACTTTTAAAATCTTGACTATTAATAATAAGTTTTGAATTAGGAACTTTTTTTAAAATTTGTGACCATACCTTTATAACTCTATTGTTAAGTCTAATACCTCGAGTTATTGAGCCAAAAGTTACATATTTATTTTTTATTGCAGGTAATTTACTTACAGGACCCATATTTGATTTTGGTATCCAAGGTGCATTATTCCCTTTCATTCTCCATACTTTTTCGGAAAAAAGGTGATCACAACCTTTAGGAACCATGACTGAACTTGATAGAAAAAAGTCAATCGCTTTTACTCCAGTTGTATATGCATAACCTAACCAATAAGATGCAGAAACAGGTGCAGGTTTTTGTGCAAAAACACCTAATCGATTTCCATCCGTGTGACCAGCAAGGTCAATTAAAATATCAATCTGACTTTCACGAATTTTAGCTACTAAATCATTGTCTGATAAGTTTTTTGTAGGTATCCAATGATCCACTAAAGATTTATAGGCTTCTGAAGCAGAGTCTTCAAATTTAAGTTCGGCAAAAGCATAAATTTCAAAATCATCATGGTTATGATTTGATATGATGGGTTCTAAAAAACCTTTCATTGAGTGGTTTTTAAAATCAGGAGAGACATAACCTATCTTTAATTTTTTTCCTTGAATTTTTTTATTATTAAAAGGTTTCCATTTCTTTTTAAATTGTGCGCAATACTGTTTATTAAATTTTTCATAATAAGAATAAATTTGTCTATCATTAAGGTCTGGAGAGTAATTTAAATTAAATAAAAAAATTGAATGCGAATCATCAAATTTGGTATCTATTTTTATAGCTTTTTTAAACTCCTCTAATCCTGAATTGAAAGAGGATGTAAGAATGTAAATTTGACCTAAATGTAAATGTGCATCTACGTGGGATGGCTTCAAATCAATAATTTTTTTTAATAATTTTGAAGATGAATCATATTGAAGATTATTTTTATAACATACTGCTAAATTATACATAACATTTAGGCAATTTGGATTTTTACAAAGAGCATCTTCGAAATAAAAAACAGCATCATTATTTCTATTTAGTTTTTTAAAGGTTTCCCGTATTTTAGAGAGAGTTTTTTTGTCTTTTGGATTTTTTTTATTAGCTAGAATATAATACTTTAGGCTGCTCTCGAACTTTTCTAACCTTTCAAAAACAGCAGCTAAATTAAAATATGTGTCATTAAAATTTGGATCTATATTAATTGCAGATTTGTAATATTTTACAGAAAGGTTATATTCACAAATCTTATAATAGATAATACCTAAATTATAATAAACAGATACATCCTGTGGATTTACTTTCAAAGACTTTTTATAATAGTAAATAGCTTTATTATATTCTTTTTGATCATTATAGATTACCGCAATATTAAATAATGCTCCAAAGTGATCAGGATCAATCTCTAAAACTTTTTTATATGAAACGGCGGCATTATCTATTTCATTAATATCTTGATAAACTGAACCAATATTAAAATAGGAAACTATATGGTTAGGATTATATTTCAAACACTGTTTATAATATTTAATAGCCTCTTTAAATTTTTTTAAACTTACTAAAGTTATTGCCTTAATTGTCAATAACTGTAAATTTTTTGGATTTTGATTAAGTAATTCTGTTACTCTTTTTAAAACTTTAGAGTAATTATTTTCATGAAATAATTGTATAAGATTATCTATTTTAAGATCTAATTTTTTTTCATCTGAGGTGTCTAACATGATTAATATACCAATGTGAAAAATTGAAATTTATATAATTAAATAAATTATGAAAATATTATTGAACATATATTTTATTCAAAATTTAATTCCAAAAATCTTAAATACTTTTAATAAGTTTGAGTGGATTACCACCATATAAAGATTTTCCTTTTATTCTTCCTCTTACAACACTACCAGCAGCAATTACACTTCCTTCACCAATATGGGAACCATCTAGCAATACGCAGTTTGCCCCTATCCAAACGTTATCTTCGATAATTATACCACCTTTGCTTTTAGCATGTCCTTGATCTATAATTTTTAAAGTTGTATTTTTGTACTCATGATTTACGGGTGCAAAGGTACAGTTAGCAGCGATCAAAACATTGTTTCCAATTAAAATTCCATTCCCAGAATAAAGTACACAACAAGAATTGATATGAACTCTTTTACCTAATTTTATATCACCATATCCTCCAGCTGGTTTTATTTTCACAAAACTATCTATATTTGAAAAAGCACCTATTTCGATCACACTACCTCTTACAGAGTCTTCAATATCACAATTTTCAGAAATTTTAGCAGTATCATGTATTTTTATCATTTTTAAAGCCTAATATCGATATTACTAAAATATTATTGCACGTGG
>CACGLH010000039.1 GCA_902573735.1 uncultured Alphaproteobacteria bacterium | reverse complement strand
TTTAATTTTTTTAATAATAAATAAATTCTACATTCAAGTATAACAATTTAAATTATTATTTTTTATGTCTTCTAAAGACACGCTGACAGCCAAGTAATATTATGAGTAGTCTGTATTAGAATGGTGTCGTTAGAACGATTTTTAAGGAGCAATTCCTACCAGGTGTATTTTTTAACGACAGTTAAAAGTCGCTAAAAAGTCGTTATGAGTAACCATATTATTTTCCAGCCTAGTTTGAGTAACCCTTGTTTTTTATGTATAAACCCTTATATTTATAGTATACAAAGGTTTTGTAACAATTGGGTCAACTGCTACCACTCTTATCCAGCACACGTTGCTTTTGGTGGATATAAGAATTCTGGGATCGGAAGAGAAACTCACAAAATGATGCTAAACCATTATCAACAAACGAAAAATGTGCTTGTATCATACGCTGAAAGTCCAGATGGTTTCTTTTAAAAGTAGTAGCTAATTGATATACCAGGTGCTAATTTGTGCAAAGATTTGTAATATTTCTTTTTATATTGGTTAATTCATAACCAATTAAACACCTTTAGTACCTGGTAGCATTTATTCAATATTGATTGAAAATTAATTTAAATTTTAAACTTTAATAAAATATTCTAGATATTTACGTTTGCATGGATTTTTTAATTTATTCTATATAATTCAATATTTAGATATTTAGCTGAGCCAAATTTTTTTGGCCCAGCTATTCGTATTTATTAAAATAAATCAAATGATGTTTAATTGCCTGGTGCTTTATATAATCCAATCATCTCTGCACCTTGTTTTGCAATTGCATTTAAATCTATATCCTCAAGAATGTTCATTTCTGCAATAGCTCCAGATTTTATCATAGATAGCTTAAGTGCAGTCATAACATCTAGACTGGGTGCTTTGACAGTTGCAACTACGTCATAAGTTCCACGAGTGTAAGATAGATCAATTAACTCACCACCTATTTTTTTAGTCATTCCACTTATCATGGCAAGTCTATCCTCATCAGGGTTTTCTAACCATCCGTCTGTTCCCTGTTTTGTATATTTGGCTAAAACTATAAATTTCATAAATAACTCCCTAATTATAAAAATAGTAGATTATATAACCTGAGTACTATTTATTTCTAGAATTACCTTTGGTAATGCCAGAAAAATTAATTGAAAACATACAAATTACTTAATCAAAACTAAATAATGATCTTAAGTATTATTATAATCGGTTATATTTTTAAATACTCTGGTTGCTTTTAATTACTTTAAAGTTATTTTTTTGATAGTTTCATGTATAGTTTTATTAAAATTTTAAATAAAACATTTTACTTTTATTTAATCTTTAAAATAAGGATTCTATATGAAAGCATCAAAAAATTTGATGAATTTAAGAGATAGTGTTGTAAAGTTTTGTAATTCAAAAAATGAAATATTAGAATTCTGTGGTAGAATATCTCAAAATTTAGAATATAAACCAAATCTTCCACAAAAAAAACAAGTACAAAACCTTGTTAATAAAATTAATAGTTCCAATTTTTTAACTACCAAGAATATTTTGGATAGTATTATTAAAGCAAATTACGAATTGAAATGGAATACGACCTATTCTGAAAATGAAGTTGGTTCTGATTTCATAAAAAGATATGGCTGGTTCGACTTAATTGGACCACATGGTCCTTTTTATATGAAAAACACTAGAATTATGATTGGCTATTGGGGAGAAAACCTGAATTATCAAATGCATTGGCATTTAGCTGAAGAGGCATATGTACCTCTTGCTGGTTCAGCATTATTTTGGTCTGAACATTATGGTAAAAGGATTGCTAATGTTGGTGATATTATAATTCACAAATCAAATGAAAAACATTGGACAAAAATGGATAATGGATTTCTTTTGGCTTTGGCGATTTGGAAGGGAACTGATTTAAATGTAAATCCTACTATATCATCTCGAGATGGTAAAAAATTATATGAAATAAAAGAAAAAATTTAATTCAAGTACTCTTCTATATTTAATAAGACCTTATTATTTTAATTGTTTTTGTTAGTTAATAATATCAATTATTTTTATTCTGAATTAACAATTGTAAAATATCTCCAGACTATTCTTGTTTTGATACATTACGTAAGGTTAATTTAATTTAATTTTGCAAATTACTGATCCTTAATGTAAGTTGTTTAATAGTTTTTTTTAGCAGTATCCGGAGGTTTTAAAATGACACCATGGCAATTAGATATAACTCAAATGCAAAATTGTAATTGCGACTTTGGCTGTCCTTGTCAATATACTGTAAAACCAACGCATGGTACCTGTGAAGCCTCTATTGTTTACGAAATTCATTCAGGATTTTATGGAGATACTGACTTATCTGGCACTAAAGCTGGATTTATTGCAAAATGGCCAGGAGCCATTTATGAAGGAAATGGAGAAATCCAATTAGTAATTGATGAAAATACAACAGAAGAACAAAGAAAAGGTATTCAGGCAATTTTAAGCGGTAAGGATACTGATGAAATGGCTACTGGTTGGTATATTTTTAATGCAATGTGTCCAACTAAGCATGAAACTATATATAGAAAAATAGATGCTACTATTAACCAAGAAGAAAGAATAGGTAGTGCCAAAGTAGAAGGAATGTTTGATTTGAATGTTAAACCACTTGCAAATCCTGTATCTGGAATGCCTCATAGAGCTGCAATGGCTTTACCAAACGGACAAGATTTTCTTTATGCAGAAGTGGCAAATGGTACTACAATTACAAAAGATAGCTCAATTCTACAACTTCCCAATAACACAAATACGCATTCCCAACTTTCTAGGAATAAAATGAATAATCATGGTATGATTAAAGAATAAGATATACCAAATTTGTTAGAAAAACCTAAACTATCTACTGTACTAGAAAAAGATAATTTAATTGTTTATCTTTCTATTTTTTTAATAGTTATTATTACTGGGCTTTATACTATTTTTGGTATTGGTATGCCGATGAGTGCTATAGAAATGACAAAAATGTCAGGTATTTTTAGCATGTCTTCATCTATGGAAATGAATATGAACATGGGATCGAATAACATGGACATGAACATGGGATCGAATAACATGGACATGAAAAATAGATGGTCAATAAGTATGGCTATTAGTATGTTTTTAATGTGGTGGCTTATGATGATTGCTATGATGACACCAAGCGCAGCGCCTACCCTATTACTATTCCATAATTTAAAAAAGATTGGGAGTGAAGGGAAAAAGGCATTGTCTTATACTTATCTATTTTTATTTGGCTATTTAATAATCTGGGCTATTTTTAGTCTAATTGCCTGTATTATCCATAAATTTTTTGATACCTCTAGCATTACTGATGCAGCAATGATGCAATTAAAATCTGTTCAATTTTCAGGAATCCTTCTGATTACTGCTGGTGTTTATCAGTTTACTCCTTTAAAAAATGCATGTCTTGAAAAGTGTCGCACACCAATTGATTTCTTGTCTTCTAATAATAGAAAGGGAGCAAAAGGATCATTTATAATGGGAGCTCATCATGGTTTATTTTGTCTTGGCTGTTGTTGGGCACTAATGGCTTTATTGTTCGTGGGTGGTATAATGAATCTTTTTTGGATAACAGGATTAGCATTATATGTACTTATTGAAAAAATAATAATCAAAGCCGGATGGTTGGACAAAATTATGGGCTTGATTTTGATTTTTTTTGGAACCTCGTTACTAATTTAAAAAAAATTAAAAATAAAAAAACAAAATTAAAATTTGATTTTCTTTAAAAGGAACGCGTTAAATGAAAGAGTATTTCGATTTAGGTAAATATTCCAGAAAAGTAACAACAAATGAATTGGCCCAAATTTGGTTTAATAGAGGTATGGTATGGTTATTTGCTTATAATCATGAAGAATCTATATTATGTTTTGAAAAAGTAATTGAATTAGATAAAAATTGTGCTTTCGCTTATTGGGGTATAGCTTACGCTATTGGTCCAAATTATAACAAACCGTGGGATATATTTACTTCTGATGAAAAAATTCCAACCCTAAAAAAAGCACATGAATGTATTTCTAAAGCAAATAAAATTTCAGATTTATCAAAACTAGAAAGTCAAATGCTTAAAGCTCTGGAACAAAGATACCCAAAAAATCCAGATATAGACGATTTTCAACCATTTAGTGATGCTTTTGCAATTGGAATGAAAAAAGTATTTGAAATTTATCCTAATGATTTAGACATTATATGCTTTTATGTTGAATCATTAATGAATAGAACTCCATGGAAACTTTGGGATTTTAGAAAAAGCTTACCAAATCCTGAAAGTTCTACCAATGAAGCTATGGAAATATTAGAAAATATTTTCAATAAAAATCATAATTCATGGGAGCATCCTGGACTTTTACATTTGTATATCCACTTAATGGAAATGTCACCAAATCCAGAAAAAGCATTAAAACATGGTGATTGCTTAAAAGATTTAGTTCCAGATTCTGGTCATCTAATACATATGGCTACTCATATTGATGTTCTATGTGGTGATTATCAAAATGTGTTGTATCGGAATCTTAAAGCTATAGAGGCAGATGAATTATATAAATCGTATGCTGGAACTGAAAACTTTTATGCTCTTTACAGAATACATAATCTTCATTTTGCTTTTTATGGTGCAATGTTTTTAGGCCAAAAACAAAATGCTATTTCTTTAGTGAAAAAAATAAGAGAAGAGGTAAATGACAAAATAGTGCGGCTTTATCCAGATATTTTTGAAACTTTTATTGCTGCTGCTCCACACGTATATGTGAGATTTGGAATGTGGGAAGAAATTTTACAAATTGATCAACCCAAAGATACAAATCTTTATGTGACTACTAATGCATTATTATATTATGCCAAAGCTATTGCTTTAGCGAATTTAAATAGAATAAGTGAAGCAAAAATTTTTTCTAGCAAATTTTTAAAATCTTATGAACTAGTTCCAGACAGTCGAATGTTATTTAATAATAAATCTAGAGATGTACTGGCTATAGCTCAGGAGATGATGATTGGTGAAATAGAATTTAAAGCTGGAAATCTTAAAATTGGATTATCACATTTAAGAAAAGCTGTTAAACTTGATGATGGATTAGCTTATGAAGAACCTTGGTGTTGGCCTCAACCAACTCGTCATGCACTTGGAGCCTTACTAATGGCTGCAGGAGAGTTCGACGAAGCTGAAACTGTTTTCAGAGCAGATTTAGGATTAGATGGTAAACTTCCACGCCCTTGTCAAAATCCAAAAAATGTTTGGTCTTTACATGGTCTACATGAGTGTTTGTTTATACGAAAAGATACCGTAGAATTACCTCATGTAGAACTATTGCTAAATCAAGCAAAAGCCAGAACTGATATTGTTATAAATTCCAGTTGCTTTTGCAGAAACAAAGTAAATTAAAAGAAAATTATATTTCTAAAACTTATTAATGATTAAAAAGTTTTTTATTTCAATTTATTATCCATACGAGGAAGAAACCAAACCATTAATCCTGCAAATGGCATAAAGGAGCAAATTAAATATGTGTTTTCTATCCCATATTTTTCTGTAAGAACACCTAAAAATCCTGCAGCAATTCCGCCTAGACCAAAATTCAGTCCATAAAATAAACCTCCTATTAATCCAATTCTATTTGGTAATAGATCTATTGCATAAATCAGAATAGAGGCAAATGCACTTGCCATTACTAGATTAATTAGAATTGTGAGAACACCTGTCCAAAATAAATCAGCATATGGTAAAATAATAGTTAATGGTAATGGCCCAAGGACAGAAATCATGATAATCCAGTAGCGACCAATTTTATCTCCTATTATACCACCAATTAAAACTCCAATTGCTGCAGAAAAAAGAAAAATAAATAACATTAATTGAGACGCTTGAATTGATAATCCAAAATGATCTATAAGATAGAATGTATAAAAAGATCGAAAACTTTCACTATAAAAATTCTTAGTAAATATTAAAAAAATCAAAATAGATAAACAAATTGAAATTTTCAAAGGTGAAAAAACTATTAATTTAGTCTTATTTCTCATTTTTTTTTGATTTTTAGAAAATTCTAAACTTATTTCACGTTGCTTACTTCCAATCCAAACTAGGAGTATCATTGCTAAAAGAGCTAATATTGCAAAAATAGAAAGTGAGGATAATCCCCATGGAACTAATATTATTGCAGCACATATAGGACCTAATGATCCTCCAGCCTGTCCACCGACTTGAAATATACCTTGAGCTAAACCTTGACGATTTCCTGCTGCATAACGAGCCATACGTGTTGCTTCAGGATGAAAAATGGATGATCCGATGCCTATTAATACTACTGAGATAAGAATTATTTGATAATTTTGAGCGAAAGCTAAACTTACTAAACCTGAAAAAGTAAATATCATACCAACTACAGGGGAATAAGGGGCAGCATTTTTATCTGTTATCATGCCAACGATAGGCTGCAAAGATGCGCCTGCAACCTGAAAAGTTAAAGATATTAAACCTATTTGTATAAAATCTAATGAATATTTTGCTTTTAATAGAGGATATGAAGCAGGAATTAATGACTGCATTAGGTCATTTAAAAAATGTGAAGTACTTAAAATTAATAAAAGTAATAAATAAGTCTGAGTGCGGTTAGATTTTTGCATTTAACTAAATTAATTTTTTATATTAGTTATTTAATTTCGAATATCTCCTATCATCTTACTTCAGAATTCGCAATTAAGCTGTGATCTAGCTTA
>CACGLH010000038.1 GCA_902573735.1 uncultured Alphaproteobacteria bacterium | reverse complement strand
TATTAATAACATCTTATTTACAAAAAAATAGAGGAAGAATGTCAACAAACGATAGTGAGAAATTAAGTCTAACAGACATTTACGATTTAGCTTTCAATGTATTCATAAAAAATGGATGTAATAAAAATAATGCAAGTGCCCTTTCTAAAATTGTACATGATGCCGAAAGGGATGGGTCCTTATCACATGGTTTATTTAGGATACCTGGTTACGTAGCATCTTTAAAATCAGGTAAAGTAATAGGAAATGCAGAACCTAACATAGATAACAGTTTACCTGCAATCATTTCTATTAATGGAAATTTTGGATTTACTCCTTACGCTCTAGAAAAAGGATTACCTATCTTAGCAAGTGTTTCTGAAAAACTTGGTATTGCAATTATGAAAATTACTAATACTTTTCATTTCGCAGCATTGTGGCCTGAAACTGAGTTTTTAGCAAATAGAGGCTTAGTAGGTATCGCTTGTACTGCTGCAAAGCCAATGGTTGCACCCTCAGGTGGAAAAAAAGCATTTTTTGGGACAAATCCAATATCTTTTGCGTGGCCAAGAACTGGAAAACCACCTGTAGTATTTGACATGGCTACTTCTAGGCTTGCTATGGGTGATGTTCAAATTGCTGCCAGGGATGGCCATCAACTACCAGAGGGCACTGGTTTAGGTCCCGATGGTAATGAATCTAATGATCCAAAAGAAGTAATTAAAGGTGTTTTATTGCCATTTGGAGGTTATAAAGGATCTGCAATTTCTTTAATGGTAGAATTACTTTCTGCTGGACTAACTGGTGATAATTTTTCTTATGAAGCAGGAGAATCAGATAATAATGATGGTGGTCCACCTAAGGGGGGAGAATTAATTATCGCAATTAATCCAAAATTAGTTGCTGGAAAAAATTGGGAAAAACATTCATCAGATTTTTTAAAAAAATTAGAAAATTTGAGTGGTGTACGTCTCCCAGGTCAAAGACGGCACCATAATAGATTAGACGGTGGCTTGAGGAAAATTAATAAAGAATTATTAAATAAAATTAGGAGTCTGCAATAATATGAAGATTTTGGATCTACAATTTACTCCCTTATTCATTCCGTACAAAAAGCCTTATTTCTGGGCTCAAGGAATAACAAAAGGAGCTGAATTGATACTTGTTACTCTTATTACTGATAAAGGAATAAAAGGTTACGGAGAAACCATTTCTACTCCAAGTAGCAATGCTATTTTAGCTTTGCTAAATCAGGTCAAAAATTTAATAATTGGAAAAGATATTTATGAGAACGAAAAAATTTTTAAAGATGTTTATCAATATCTTTTTCAAGCTAAAGGTACTTGCTCAGCACCTAGATTTGCAAATCAATTAATTGCTGGAATTGAAATGGCTTTTTGGGATGCTAAAGGCAAAGAATTAAATAAACCCCTATATAAATTGTTAGGAGGCAAATCACATGAAGAAATAAGCTATTTTGGTTTTGCACAAGGTGAAAACGCTTTTGAGATTGCTACTGATGCAAAAAAACTAGCAAATGAAGGATATAAAACAATTTATATAAAAGTTGGAACAAATAATATAGATGATGACATAGAGATAATAAAAAATACTAGGTTTAATATTGGGACTGAAAAAAGGCTTAGAGTTGACCCAAACGAACATTGGCCAATTTTAAAGATGAGATGGATAATAGATCGAGTAAAAGATTTTAATATTGAGTTTATAGAACAACCATGTAATGCAGAAAGTTTAGTAGCTTTAATTAACGCAAAAGAAAAAAGCTCCATTCCAATAGCTGCTGATCAATCTGTTTTTACTTTATATGATGCATTCAATATTTGTAAGTTTAACGCTGCTGATATAATTACGATAGGTATTCATGAAACTGGAGGTATTTTAAATTTAAAAAAAATTTCATATTTAGCCGAAGCTGCAGGAATAAATATTTGTATTCATGGACTCTATGAGAGTGGTATTACTGCATATGCTTCACATCAGTTAGGAGTTTCTATACCAAATATAGATGACGCAAATCAGATTATGCTTAGATTTTTAGAGTGGGACATTATTAAAAAAGATGATAATTATTTTAATAAAATGAATTGGTCGGTAAATAATTCTCCAGGCTTAGGTTTTATTTTGGATAATGATGCTATCAAGGAAGCAAACAAATTACACATAAAGTACGGTATGCAATAGAACCTTAATTCTGCATATATTCAGCTGTTAATTTGATAAAATTTTAAATAAAGGAAAATCTATTGAAAAAAACACTTATCAGACCAACTAGCTTAGCACCTAACTCATCAACACCACTTGTTTCTCCTATTATACAATCAAATGTTTATGTTACAAAAGATCCTAGTACCTTAGATAAAATTTATAATGGTGAAATATCTGGATATACTTATGCTCGGGAAAAACATCCTAATTCAGACATATTAGCTAAAAGAATAAATTTATTAGAAAATTCTGAATTTGGGTTTATTACCTCATCTGGGATGTCTGCAATTGCGGCTGTTTTATTTGGTCTATGCAAATCTGGAGAACACGTAATTGGAGGTGATCAACTCTATGGAAGAACATTAAGAATACTTCAAGATGATTTACCAAGACTTGGTATAAAAACCTCTTTAGTTGATACGACTAATTATAGAAATGTTCTAGAATCCATAACAAAACATACAAAAATTGTAATTATTGAACTAATTTCAAATCCTACACTTAGGATATCTGACATTATAAAAATTGCAAAAGTCTGTAAAAAAAATAATATTTTATTAGTTGTTGATAACACATTTACAACTCCGTTAACAATGAAACCATTAGATTTGGGCGCAGATGTTGTAATACATTCGATTACTAAATTATTAGCTGGTCATTCTGATGTGACTTTAGGTTATTTTGCAACAAATCAATCTAAGATTTTTAAGCCAATTTATGATTATGCTGTAACGACAGGACTTACTCCCAGTCCTTTTGAATGTTGGCTTGCCGAAAGGGGGATGAACACCTTTCAAATAAGATTTCAAAGATGTCAGGAAAATGCTGAAAAACTTGCTTTATGGTTACAAAAAAGACCTGAAGTAATTAATGTGATTTATCCAAAGCTTGGAAATCATCCTGATATAAAGATTTTCAAAAAAATATTTAAAGGAAATAGCTGTAACATGGTAAGTTTTGAATTAAAAGGAAATCGTACCTCTGCAGATAAATTTGCAAAAAATGCAAATCGTATTTCTTTTGCACCTACTTTAGGGGATGTAGGGACTACCCTATCACACCCATCTTCTAGTTCACATCGTAGTCTTTCAAAACACAAGAGAAAGAAAATGGGAATTACAGAAAGTTTTTTTAGAGTTTCAGTTGGATTAGAAAACTTTGATGATTTAAAAAATGAATTCAGAAAGGGTTTTAGAGATTTAAAGAAGTAACTATTTCACAGCTTTCTTCTGTAATCTTTGTCTTTTTTTTCTTTTCCCATAACCCAGTCTTTTCATCACTATCATTTTTTCAACATGACTCAGTTGTGTCCATTTCGAAATTTCCTTTAAAGTTCTACCGCAACCAATGCATTGCTGAGTATTTTGATCAATAGTACATATACCTACACAAGGGCTTACAAATAAATTTTCATTCATAATTTTTTAGATTTTACTACTTTTTTCTTTCAAACAATATATACCTGAAAAAAGTACTAAAAAACCTCCTACAATATATGATAAGTAAAACTGTTCATTAAAAAATATTAAAATCCAAATTAAAGACAATATAGGTGTAAAGAAAACAAATACAGCAGAGCTAGTAACCGATATCGATTTTAAGGCTTTTATCCAGAAAATATAAGATATTCCATTAATTAATAAACCATTAGCTATAATAGGAACTATTTCTTTTGCTGATGGAAACTGGAAGGTAGAGAAAAATATAAGAGCAACACTAGAAGTTATAGTGCCTCCTAAAAAAATGATAAATGTAAAATGGAATAATTCAACTTTTGAATTCTTACTTAGCACTGAAAATAAAGCAAAACAAAAGGCACCTAACAAAACAAGAAGACTTATACTTATTCCAGAAAAATAAATTTGTTTAAAATCCCCTTTTACAACTATTGTCACAATCCCAAAAAAACCAAAAAGAACTGCAATGAGTTTTGAAGTTCTTAATTTTTCTTTAAATAACAAGGAACTTAATATAATCATCTGTAATGGCCATGTATATTGGATAATAAGTACTTCAATACTGTTTCCATTGTAGTACCCATAGTATAAAAATAAATAATATAATGCACAACCTAATGATCCTAAAATTAAATTATATAAATAGTCTTTAATAGATATAGAATTGGTTTTCCATCCATTTGATATAAAATATAAAAGACCTAAAACAATTGTAGATATAACATTAGACCAAAAAAGTAACTGGTAAAAATTCAGTGTTATTTGACCCAGCCTTGATATTATAGGAATAAAACTCCATACTAAAACACAAAAAAAAGCATAAAAGTATCCCATATCTATTTTTACTCAAAAAATGATTTAAATAGTTTATAATTATCTATCAAAAGTTTCGTCAAAAAGTTTGTACATATTTTGGTGGGTTAATTTTACAGGATTTCCATTACACGATGGATCTCTTAGGGATTTACTTACCAGAAGATCTATAATATCTCTTTTTACACCTAATTCTATTAAATTTTTAGGAATATTAAGATCTTGATTAAGTTTTTCTACAAACTTATAAAAACCATTAAATCCGCCTTTTATTCCTAAATAGGCTGAAGCGTTATCAAAGAGTTCTGATACAATATTACTATTCAACCTTAAAACTGGTAACATACAAACAGCATTAGTAGTTCCATGATGACTATTTGCTAATGCACCAATGGAATGACTCATAGCATGAATAGCACCTAAACCTTTTTGAAAAGCAGTTGCTCCCATTAATGCAGCACACATCATGTTTGATCTTGACGTTAAATCATAAGGATTTTCATAAGCTTTTAACAAATTATTAATAACTAACCTCATACCCTCTAGAGCAATACCTTGAGCCATGGGATGATAATGAGGACTACAAAAAGCTTCTACACTGTGCGCAAAAGCATCTAAACCAGTACCAGCAGTTATATTTGCTGGCATACTAACTGTTAATTCAGGATCACATATAACTTTACTAGGTAGTACTTTTGGGTGAAAAATTATTTTTTTTTCTTGTTTGCTCAAATTCGTTATAACACTGGCACGACCCACCTCAGAACCAGTTCCTGCAGTTGTTGGAATTGCAATTATTGGATATATGCTATTAGAATTAGCTTTTTTCCAATTATTACCAATATCTTCAAATTCCCATAAAGACAAAATTTGTTTGGCCATAAAGGCGACCATTTTACCAACATCTAATGCAGATCCTCCACCAAAAGTAATAACACTATCATGTTGATTAGATTTAAAAACTTGAATTGCGTTATCTAATTCAAGATCCGTAGGATTACCACTTATATTATGAAAGATGTCAAATTTAATTTTTGATTTCTTTAGTAAATCACATATTTTAAATCTGATTTCTGTTTCACTAATGTTCTTATCTGTTACTAGAAGCGGTTTCTTTAAGTTTAATTCCTTGCAAGAATCAACTAGTTTATTAATTTCACCGCACCCAAATTTAATATCGGTAGGAAATGACCAATTCCCAAACATATCTATAGCTCTAAAACTCATTATTTACCCCCCCAATCAAATATTATCAGATTTTTTTTTGAAATAATATTAAATTTAGAGTTATAAGAAAAGAAGCCCCATAAATTTAATGAGGCTTCTAATGGCAAGTTGGAGGAAAGCAGACATACCTTTTACAAACAGGGCTGAGCTTTCAACCAAAAGTTTTATTGCAAATTTAGTACCACTATTATGACTTTTGAAAAAATGAGGATAAAATGTTTAATAAGGAATTATCTATAGATAAGTTAAAAAAAGCTTCAATGGAAAATTATGCAAGATGTTTCTGCATCAGCTTTAATTCCTCTTATGCGAATTGGAGATGAACTCGGTCTTTTCAATGTTTTAGGTAGAAAAGGACCCTGTACAGAAAGTGAGTTCTCTAATTATGCAAAAATTGACCAAAGATATGCGAGAGAGTGGTTGCTTGCCATGTGTGCAGCTGGTTATGTGTCTCATACTGATCGAGTCTCCAAATTTTATCTGACTGAAGAACAAAAATCTGTATTCGCATTTGAGGAAAGTTCCGCTTTTATGCTTGGAGCATATGATATTTTAAGTGGAAATATTCATAATATTGATAATGTAAGAGAGGCATTTAAAACTGGAAAAGGTGTAAATTATAGTGATTCCCACCCTTGCATTTTTTCTGGAACTGCAAGATTTTTTAGACCCTCATATTCAGCAAATTTACTTGAAAAATGGATTCCTGCAATTCCAAGTGTAGAAAAAAAATTACAAGATGGTTGTAATTTTGCTGATATTGGTTGCGGATTTGGAGTTTCCTCTTTGATGATTGCCAATGCTTTTCAAAATTCAAAAATTTATGGCTTTGATATACATAGACCCTCAATAGAAAATGCTAATAAAGAAGCTAAGCAAATTAAAATTAATAATGCTATTTTTAAAGTAGCAGATGCAGAAAATTATGATGGAGAATTTGATATAATTACTTTTTTTGACTGTTTACACGATATGGGGGATCCTTTGGGTGCATCAAAATACGCCTTCAACCATTTGAAGAATGATGGAACTTTGATATTAATTGAACCTTCAGCAGCAGATGATCCAGAAGAAAATTTTAATACCATTGGACAGATGTATTATGCATTTTCAACTATGGGTTGTGTTCCAACCTCCAAATCACAAAAAAAAGGATTAGCACTAGGTGCTCAAGCTGGACCAACTAAACTTTTTAAAATTTTAGAAAATGCTGGATTCAAGACGACAAAAATAGTTAAAAAGAATGCAACTAATATGGTTATTATGGCTGAAAAATAATTTTTTATTATAAATAAAAAGAAAACTTTGTATGTTGCTCATAAGTAGATC
>CACGLH010000037.1 GCA_902573735.1 uncultured Alphaproteobacteria bacterium | reverse complement strand
AAAAAATTTATAGTAATTGGAGTTAAATAATTGATTACTTATAAAACACCCATTGATGAATATAATTTTTTACTGCACGAGTTTTTAAAAATTTCACAACAGAATATGAATTCTTTTAGTGAATTAAATGAAGGTTTTACCAGTGAAATTTTTGAAATGGCTGGAAAATTAGCTTCTAATGTTTTTTTACCATTAAATAGAATTGGCGATGTAGCGGGATGTAAACTCGAAAATGAAACAGTAGTTACCCCAAAAGGATTTATAGATGCCTTTAAACAATTAAGGGAGGATGGTTGGACTGGTGTGGATTGTGACCCAGAGTTTGGGGGACAAGGTTTGCCTACTTCGATATCAATATTACTGGGTGAAATATTTTCTTCCTGTAATATTTCGTTGACTATTTATCAAGCCTTAACTCATGGTGCATATGGAGCCATTTTAAAATATGGTAATGAAAGTCAAAAAAAATTATATTTACCAAAACTTGTTTCTTGTGAATGGACAGGAACAATGAATTTAACTGAACCACATTGTGGTACTGATCTTAGCTTAATAAAAACAAAAGCTGAAAAAATTGATAAAGATACTTTTTTAATATCAGGTCAAAAGATTTTTATATCTGCTGGTGAACATGATCTAGCAGAAAATATTATCCATTTAGTTTTAGCAAAAATACCAGGTGGACCAAAAGGTATAAAAGGACTTTCTCTCTTTATTGTACCAAAATTTATTCCTAATAAAGATGGAAGTATTAAAAAAAGAAATAATGTAAAAGTTGGTTCTCTTGAAAAAAAAATGGGAATTCATGCCAACGCTACATGTGTTATGAATTATGACTGTGCAACTGGTTATTTACTAGGGGAAGAACATAATGGTTTAAAAGCAATGTTTACTATGATGAATGAAGCAAGATTAGGTGTTGGAGTTCAAAGTATAGCATTGTCAGAAATTGCATATCAAAATAGTGTTATTTACGCTAAAGAAAGAATACAGGGAAAATCTTTTTCTAGTAATGGTCAATTAAGTGATACTTCAAAACCCATAATTAATCATCCTGATATTAGAAGAAATTTGCTAGATCAAAAATCATTTATTGAGGGAGGGAGAGCTTTATCTATTTGGGTAGCTTCTTTACTAGATAAAAGTAATCATCTTATGGATGAAAATGCCTATGGTCTCGCATCACTACTGACTCCTGTAATTAAAGGTTATTTAAGTGATATTGGTTTTGAAATGACTGTTATTAGTCAGCAAATTTTAGGAGGTCATGGTTATATAGAAGAATGGGGAATGAGCCAGTTTGTAAGAGATTCAAGAATTGCTATGATTTATGAAGGGACAAATGGTGTCCAAGCCATTGATTTGGTAGGAAGGAAACTTAATTCTAATGGAGGTCAAAGTATAATGTACTTAAATGAATTAGTTCAAAACTTCATTAAAGAAAATGCTGAATTAGAGGACCTTAATAAAGAATTTATATTACCCTTAAAAGATTCTAAAAGAAATTTAGAGGAGGCCCTCAATTTTTTCTTACTGAATGGCTTAAAAAACCCTAATTGTGCACTAGCTGGCGCATCAGATTTCCTACACTTACTAGGTAATTTTTGTATTGGCTTTATGTGGGCAAAAATGGCAGCTATAATTTACAGAAAAAATAATGAGATTGACAATAATTCCTTTCAAGAAGGAAAAATATTAACAGGTAAATACTATATGAAGAATATACTTCCAAAAACAGGTTATTTGACAAAAAAAATTATTGAAGGGGATAAAATTATTATGTCCTTAAATAATGATCAATTTTAGGTTTAACGTATATATTTTTTAGATTATAAATATTCATTTTATTAGGGAGATAAATTTGGAAGAGGCATATATATATGATTCTATTAGAAGTCCGAGAGGAAAAGGAAAGAGTGATGGCTCTCTTCATGAGCTTACTTCTGTTTACCTGTCCTCAGAGATTCTAAAAGCTATTAGGGATAGAAACCAGTTAGATACTTCAATTATAGATGATGTGATATGGGGAAATGTTACTCAAATAGGTGAACAGGGTGGATGTCTTTCAAGATCGGCTGTTTTAAAAGCAGGCTACTGTCAAAGTACTCCTGGACTTTCAATTAATAGATTTTGCGCAAGTGGTTTAGAGTCTGTTAATTTAGCTGCTAACCAAGTAAAGGGAGGAGCTGGAATTGCTTATGTTGCTGGTGGGGTAGAAATGATGAGCAGAATACCAATGGGTTCAGATGGTGCAGCGATTGCAGTTGATCCAACTCTTGCAATGGATACTTATTTTGTACCACAAGGAATTTCTGCAGACATAATTTCAACAAAATACGGCTTTTCAAGAGATGATGCTGATAATTTTGCAGTCGAAAGCCAAAAAAGAGCAAATAATGCGTGGCTTGAAAATAGATTTAAAAATTCAATTGTTCCAATTTGTGATGTAAATGGAATAAAGATCTTAGAAAAAGACGAACATTTAAGACCTGACACCACTATGCAGAGCTTAGGAGCTTTAAACCCTAGTTTCAAAGAAATGGGGCAGAATATGCCTGGCTTTGACAATGTAGCTATCCAAAAATATCCCGAATTAGAAGAGATCCATCATATACATCATGCTGGTAATTCTAGCGGGATAGTTGATGGATCTGCCGCAGTATTGATTGGTAATAAAAAGTTTGGTGAAATTGCTAATCTAAAACCAAGAGCCAAAATTATAGCTACTTCAAGAGTAGGAACTGATCCAACTATTATGTTAACGGGACCAATACCTGCCACTGAAAGAGTTCTAAAGTCGGCTAAAATGAAAATTTCAGATATTGACATTTTTGAAATAAATGAAGCTTTTGCTTCAGTAGTACTTAGATTTATGCAAGCCTTTGATGTTGAACACGAAAAGGTAAATATTAATGGTGGAGCAATTGCTATGGGTCATCCCTTAGGTGCAACAGGAACCATTATCTTAGGAACTGCACTTGATGAACTTGAAAGATCAAATAAAAACGTTGCTTTAATTTCTTTATGTGTAGCCTCAGGTATGGGTAGTTCTACGATCATTGAACGAGTTTAACGGAGAAATAATTTGTCAGATTTTAGTTATGAAATTGGAAGTGATAACATTGCAGTTATAAAGTGGGACGTTCCAAATAAAAAATTTAATGTACTTACAATCGGAGGTATTGATGAAATAGAAAAAATTCTAGATGAATTATTCGAAAATAATGGTTTAAAAGGGGTAATTATTACTTCTAATAAAGATAATTTTTCTGCTGGTATGGATTTAAATGTACTTGCACATTTACAAGACCAGTCAAAAAATAAAGAAGAAATATTTCAATTTGTAATGCGTGCTCATAAGTTTCTAAGAAAAATTGAATTAGGTGGGACAGATACTAACACTAAAAAAAAAGCAATTCCATTTGTATGGGCCTGTAATGGTCTCTCTGCAGGTATTGCCACAGAAATTGGTTTGGCTTGTCATCATAGAATTGCAGCAGACATTGAAAATACCAAAATAGGATTACCAGAAATCTTAGTTGGCCTGTTTCCTGGAGCAGGTGGAGCCACTAGAGTAAGTAGAATGCTAGGACTTATGGCAAGTGCCCCAATATTGATGGAAGGAAAAATGTTTTCAGCAAAAAAAGCTAAAACAATTGGACTGATTAATGAAATTTCAAGTCCTTTAGATTTAATTGAGGACGCAAAAAAATGGATTTTGAATGCAACAAAAGAAGATATAACTAAACCATGGGATAAAAAAGGATTTAAAATGCCAGGAGGTGCTCCTTATCACCCAAATGGGTTTATGACATTTGTGGGTGCTTCAGCAATGATAAGTTCAAAAACAAAAAATTTATACCCTGCAGCAAAGTATTTGTTATCTGCAATTTATGAAGGAGCATTAACTAATTTCGATAATGCCTTAAGAATAGAGGCAAGGTGGTTTACTAAAATATTAAGCGAGAAGAGTACAAAAAATATGATAAGAACACTCTTTATCAATAAAACTGCTTTAGAAAAAGGTTTAAAACGACCTTCCGTTGAAAGTAAAAAAACCAAATTTCAAAAAATAGGTGTCGTGGGTGCCGGTATGATGGGTACTGGTATAGCCTATACTGCTGCACTTAATGGAATGAATGTTACCTTAATTGATAAAGAGATTGAAGTTGCTAAAAAAGGTATAAATGACATAGACCAAATTTTGTTATTAGGTTTAAGAAGGGGCAAAATAACTGAAGAAAAGAAGAAAGAAGTTTTGGGTAGGATTACTCCTTCTAATTCTTATGAAGATTTAAAAGCTGTAAATCTAGTTATTGAAGCAGTTTTTGAAGATATTGAAATAAAAGAAAAAGTTTTAAACCAAATACAAAATAATATTGAACAAGACACAATAATTGCCTCCAATACTTCAACTCTTCCTATTTCAGAACTAGCAAAATCAGTGAATAACCAAGAAAAATTTATTGGTATTCATTTTTTTAGTCCAGTACACAAGATGAATTTAGTTGAAATTATTAAGGGTAATAATACAAGTCAAAAAAGTATTGCTAAAGCTTTCGACTTTGTAAGAGTAATTAAAAAAACTCCAATAATTGTAAATGATGCAAGAGGTTTTTATGCAAATCGATGCATAATACCATATATTAACGAAGGTTTATTAATGGTTAAGGAGGGAATTCTACCTCAACTAATTGAAAATGCAGCACTACAATTAGGAATGCCATTAGGACCATTGCAATTAATTGATGAGGTTTCAATTGATTTAGCCATGAATATTTCTGAACAAACTAGAAACGCAATTGGTACAAATAAACTAATGGACGAAATCACTTGTGTCTTATCAATTATGTATAATGCAAAGAGGTTTGGTAAGAAAACAAATTCTGGTTTTTATAATTATGATGAAAAAGGTAAGAGAAACGGTTTCTGGGAAGGAATAGGAAATAATTTTGAAATACTTAGTGTTCAGCCTGATATTGACACAATTAAGGATCGTTTAGCATTAATTCAATGCTTAGAAGCAACTAGAGCGCTAGAATCCAAAGTACTTCTAGATATCAGAGAAGGCGATGTAGGTGCAATTTTAGGTTGGGGTTGTATACCCTGGGCAGGAGGCCCTTTTGGTTGGATGGATTTAAAGGGGGCCTCATGGGTATATAAAAAATGTGATGAATTTTCTGTTAAATTCGGTGATAGATTTTCTGCCGGAAGTTTGATAAAAAAATTAGCCTCAGAAAATCTTTCTTTTTATGAATATTGTTAATACCTTCTACTATCTGAAATTATTTAAATATTTTTTTAAAAAATAATAGTTGATAATTAAAAATGTGAAAGGAAAAATTTATGGATAATCTTATGCAACCATTTTCTCTTAGAGTGTCTGAGATAATAGATCATGCAGCAAGATATCATCCGAACCGGAAAATAATCAGTAGAAATATTGAAGGACCTATTATTGAAACTAGTTGGATTAAAATTTATAAAAATTCAAAAAAATTATCTAAAGCACTTATAAAATTAGGAATAAATAAAGGAGACAGGATAGGAGTCATGGCGTGGAATACTGCACGTCATTTAGAAATATGGTATGGAGTACCTGGATCTGGCGCTATTAACCATACACTAAATCCTAGGCTTTTTTCGCAACAGTTGACCTACATTATTAATCATGCTGAAGACAAAGTACTGATCATTGACTATGATTTGTTACCAATTGTAGAACAGATAATTTCATCCTGTAAAACAGTCCAAAATGTTATAGTTATTTCAGATTTAGACAATATGCCTAAATCTACTATTCCTGATATAATCTGCTATGAGGAACTCTTGAAAGAGCAAGATGAAGATTTTGAATGGATTAAAGGCGATGAAAAAGAAGCTTGTGGTATTTGTTATACATCTGGAACAACAGGTAATCCAAAAGGCGTAGTATATACACATAGATCAAACGTTTTACACGCAATGACATCAGCCTCTCCCGATATGCTTAATTTATCTTCAAGAGATAGAGTTATGCCAGTAGTTCCATTGTTTCATGCTAATGGCTGGTCTATTGGTTATACTGCACCACTTGCTGGTGCTTCAATGGTAATGCCTGGTAGAGAAATGACTCCTGAAGCTTTATTCGAAATGTTAGAGAAAGGTGTAACAGTCACTGCGGCAGTTCCCACTATTTGGTTATTGCTTTTAAATTATTTAAAATCTAATCAATTGAAGTTATCCACTTTAGAAAGAGTTATCATTGGTGGATCATCTTGTCCAAGAGCAGTAATTGAAACTTTCCAAAAAGATTTTGGAGTACAAGTACTTCATGCATGGGGAATGACAGAAATGTCTCCTTTAGGTACAATATGCTCTTTTAAACCTGAAATACTAGAATTAAGTGAAGAACAAAAAATTTCTATACAAGAAACAACAGGGCACCCACCTTTTACAGTAGAATTAAAAATTACTGATGATAATGGAAATAAATTACCAAATGATGGGATAACTCAAGGAAAATTATGGTCACGTGGAGCAGCAGTTGTTCAACAATATCTAAAAATAGATAATAAAGCTGTAGATAATTTTGGGTGGTTTGATACTGGTGATGTCGCTACTATAGATAAAAATGGATACATGAGAATTACTGATAGGTCAAAAGATATTATAAAATCAGGAGGTGAATGGATATCCTCCATTGATCTAGAAAATGCAGCTGTTGGACATCCTGAAATAGTTGAGGCTGCTGCTCTTGGTGTAACTCACCCAAAGTGGGATGAAAGACCAATATTAGTTGTAGTTACAAAAGAAAACTCAAATATATCGAAAGAACAAATTTTTAAGTTTATGGAATCCTTTGTCGCAAAATGGCAAATTCCTGACGATATAATCTTTGTGGATCAAATTCCTCACACCGCTACAGGTAAAATTTCAAAAATAGATTTACGAAAAGTCCTAGAAAAAAAACAATATACACATCCTGATTTATAATAATTTTTTTCATGACTGCATTAAAAAAATTTAGCAGGCTTGAGGCAAAAGCAGTTTGGATTGAGAATGCAAACTCTCCACCCAAATCAGTCATTATATCTTTTGGAAAGTCATCAATAATTATTTCTGATAAAAATGCTTTTCCACTTGATCACTGGAATTTTAATTCCATTGTTGTTATTTCAAAAGATGAAGAAAAAACAATTTTTAGCCAAGAGCTGAATAAAATTGAGCAGCTTATAATTGATGATAAGGAGATGATAAATGCAATTATTTTGATCTGTAATTTAAAAGCACGGATAAATAAAAAAGAATCTAGATTAACAAAATTTATAAAGTATTTTGTAATTTGCTTATCCCTAATATCATTATTTTTTTTTCCAAAAATATTGCGACTGATAATTGTAG
>CACGLH010000036.1 GCA_902573735.1 uncultured Alphaproteobacteria bacterium | reverse complement strand
CTTTTTTTTTGAAACTTTTAAGAAATACTAGGAAATTTTATTTATGGTCTTTGCCTATAATTTCACAGAATTCCTTCCATTCTCTTTTTCCCATTCCAGAATTATCTTGGGTAACATCTTCCCCTTTCATCAACCTTTTTAAACAAGAAAGACCGTTAGAAGATAAATGGCTACTATTTAGTTGGTATTGCTCAAAGGCTTCAAAAGCAAAGGGGACCCACTTTTTTACTAATTTGGCAATTGTTTCTGCATATACTCTTATTTCATATTGAGCATGTTTGTCATTTCTCAATCTGATAAAGTTAAATAAATTATGCAAGTCTGTTTTCCAATACCATTGAGTATAAATATTTGTGGGTAAATTCATTCTAGCCAACTCTCTAGCTAAACCCTTTTTATTATCTTGAGATAACATTTCTTCATAACTTTTATAACTCCGCAAACTATCATTTTTTAAAATTTGTATGATATTATCAGCCTCCTCTCCTTCCAATACATCTCCACGTCCTTGATTGTTGGAACTAGATTGAGAAGCTAAATTTTCAATTTCAGGTATATAAAATTCGTTGTCTAAAATAGAATATCGAGCTGAATATTCATTAACATTAGCGGTCCTATGTCTTATCCACTGTCGAGCCACAAAAACTGGTAATTTAACATGTAGTTTTACCTCACACATCTCAAATGGAGTAGAGTGCCAGTGCCGCATTAAATAATAAATTAAAGATTTGTCATCCCTAGATTTTTTTGTTCCTTCCCCATAGGAAACTCTAGCAGCTTGAACTATTGACATATCATTACCCATATAATCTATCACCCTAACAAATCCGTGATCTAAAACTTTATGTATAAGATATAGATTTTCCTCCATACCTTCTGATATAGCTCTTCTTGTTTTATAAAAATTATTCCTTTGATTTTTGATATCTTCTTTTTGCTCTTCTGATAAACTCATTGTATTTCCAACTAAAATAGATTCGTAAAACTTTGAATTATTGATTTATAAACTGAGGATTTTATAAAATGAAGATCAAATATTTACATACAATGGTAAGAGTGAAAAATATTGAACAATCTTTAGAATTTTACTGTAACCTCTTAGGACTGAAAGAAATAAGAAGAAAAGATAGTGAGGAAGGTAAGTTCACACTTGTTTTTTTAGCAGCCCCTAAACAAGAAGAAGTATGTGTTGAATTGACTTACAATTGGCATTCTGCTGAAAATTACACAGAGGGAAGAAATTTTGGACACCTTGCGTTTGAAGTAGACAATATTTATCAAATTTGTGAAAATTTACAGAATTCAGGTATTGTTATTAATCGACCGCCACGAGATGGCAGGATGGCATTTATACGTTCACCAGATAATATCTCAATTGAATTGTTGCAAAAAGGAAATGCCCTCGCTAGCAAAGAACCATGGAAATCTATGGCAAATGTTGGCCGTTGGTAATACTTGAAAAAAAAAACAATTTATAGCATAATGAAATGTTCTTTGAACTATGGTGATAAACGCGCATGTAATAAACGGATCGGACCCGGGGGCGGTACCCGGCGGCTCCACCAGTTTTTTAGGGGGCCGAAATAGGATCGACGGACGTCTAAAGATGTTAGCTTTTACTCGGCGGGATTGCCACCGTTATCGGCGCAAAAATAATAATTGCAAATGACAATTATGCTCCAGTTGCAGTTGCTGCCTAAGCAGTAATTAAACTGGAAATTAAGTCCAATCTTCTAGCAAAGATTGGCGGGGTCGTAGGCACCTGGCAACAGAAGCCTACACTATTAATTTTTGATGTTAACCTCATATAAAAGAGTGTTTTTTTTGGATACATAATGACTTTTAAGATTAACTATGAAGAGATAATCAAAGATTCTCTTAAAATTGCTATAAAAAAACTTTTGCTGGATGTATCATTAAAAGGGCTACCTGGAGATCATCATTTCTACATTTCTTTTATAACAAATTTTCCAGGTGTTAAAATTGCTGAATGGATGATGAAAGATTACCCCAATGAAATGACTATTGTTATTCAAAACTGGTTTGAAAATTTACATGTAGACGATAAAGGTTTTAGTATAGTCTTAAACTTTAAAAACAAGCCTGAAAAACTGAATATACCTTTTGAATCGATTATCAGTTTTTCAGATCCCTCAGTTAATTTTTCTTTACAATTTGAGGGTTCTGTAAGTCAAAATCTAGAAACTATAATGGATATAAAAGAAAAAGATCCACAAACACAATCTGACAAAGATGATTTAGAATCAGAGAAAAATAATAACATAATTCAATTTGAAAAATATAAAAAATAGGATTAAGAGCATTTCTTAAAATTATAAATTATGACAAATTATAGAATTGAAAGTGATAGTTTTGGAGATTTGAAGGTTCCCCAAGATAAATATTGGGGAGCACAAACACAGCGATCTATAATTAACTTTCCAATTGGCTGGGAAAAACAACCTATTTCAATTATTAAATCACTAGGTTTTATTAAAGCTGCTTGTGCAAAAATTAATATTAAACAAGGCAAAATTGATCCAACAATTGGTGAAACAATTATTAAAGCATCATTGGAAGTAGCAAATGGAAAATTTAATGATCACTTTCCCTTGGTTATTTGGCAAACTGGGTCAGGTACTCAATCGAATATGAATGCAAATGAAGTAATAGCGAATAGAGGTATTGAATTGCTTGGAGGGGAAATAGGATCAAAAAATCCTATCCACCCCAATGATCATGTAAATTTATCACAAAGTTCCAATGATACTTATCCTACCGCAATGCATATTGCTGTTGCACAAACAACACTTGATCTTACTCTCCCTGCTTTAGAAGAACTACTAAAAGAGCTTGTTGAAAAGTCAAATTCTTTTTCAAAAATTATTAAAATTGGGAGAACACACACACAAGACGCAACACCACTTACATTGGGACAAGAATTTAGTGGTTATGCACATCAAGTTGAAATGGGAATTAAAAGAATAAAAAATTCACTAAATGATGTTTTTTATCTGGCACAGGGTGGTACGGCTGTTGGAACTGGAATTAACACTAAGAAAGGCTTTGACAAGCTTGTTTCAGAAGAAATAGCTAGACTTACAAAAATACCATTCCTCACCGCTCCAAATAAATTCGAAGCTTTAGCCAGTCATGATGCATTAGTGAATTTCTCAGGATCAATCCGAGGTATGGCAGCATCAATTTTTAAAATTTCAAATGACATTAGATTCCTTGCATCCGGTCCAAGATGTGGACTTGGTGAGTTAAGCTTACCAGAAAATGAACCTGGAAGTTCTATCATGCCTGGGAAAGTTAATCCAACACAAATTGAAGCTTTAACTATGGTTTGTTCGCACATAATAGGAAATGATGCAGCTGTAGGATTTGCTGGAAGTCAGGGTCATTTTGAACTCAATGTTTTTAAACCAGTAATTGCCTATAATATTTTGCAATCATTGCAATTGTTGGGTGATGCTACTTCAAGTTTTACACAAAGATGTTTAAAGAACATTACTCCTAATGAAAAGAAAATATCCAATTTAATGTGGGGAAGTCTTATGTTAGTAACTGCTTTAACTCCTAAAATTGGTTATGACGCAGCTACTAGAATTGCCAAATCAGCCCACTTAAATGGAACAACACTTGAAGATGAAGCAATAAAATCAGGATTAATTGATAAAGAAACTTTTGCTAAAATAGTAAGACCTGAAAAAATGATTAATCCAACTGATTAGTATTAAAACTATTCTGCAGCGGTTAAGTTAATTTTTGAAACTTTTCTAAACTTATTATAGAGTATTTCTCTTTGGATGTAGTGATTATTAATAGATTTAATTTTGACTGGTCCAAAACCCAAAACTTTATTAGGTAACCTAGCGATATCTATTAATAATTCTTTATTTTGTTTATTAAAGTTATCAAAAATAAAATCTAAATCATTTTCATAGCTATTTAATAATTCTTTTTCCATTTTTCTTTCTTTGGAAAAGCTAAAAATATCAATAATTGAGTTTCGAAGTGGTTTAAAAAATATTAACAAATAGAATATAAAATAAACCCAACTTCCTAACTTAATTTTTTTTGGTCGTCCATTAATTTTTATAAAATTTAAAATTGGAGGTGCTAAAAAAAATTTTATATTTTTATATTTTTTGAAATTTAAATCTAAATGTTCTTTTAAATATTTTACATGAAGTCGTGCAACTTCATATTCATCCTTATTATATAAAACGCTGAAATAACCTTCTGAAACTGCTTTCGCTAGCTCTTTGTCTATTTTAATATATTTATTGACCCTATTTTTAAATTTACTTGCATAATTACTTCCTGCGTAATCCTTTAATCTTTGAAGTCTAAACTTATCAACATCTTCATATTCATTTTTTTTCTCTTTAATTATAAAATTTTGATTTTTAGGATTACTTCCTTCATTTATGAAAAGATTTCGTCCTAAATTAAAAGCATGTAAATTCATTTCTGGATTTTTTGAGTTTGTTTCAATAGCAAAACAAATAGATTTAAAGTTTAAAGGAATAAGTCCTGCCTGAAATGCATAGCCAAATAGGACTAAATTTGAATATATTGTATTACCTAAATTCAATTTTGAAGATTCTGTAGAATTTAAAAACCATGTGGAATTTTTATTGAAATTTGATATTAAAATCTTTTTCATATTTTTTGATTTTATTTCGAGTTGTGGATTTCTTGTAAAATCACCTGTTATCAATTCATTATCATTACAAACGAGGGCTGTATTAAATTTATTAGCTAAATTAATTGTTTTTTCTGTAGCAGTTACGACTAAATCTCCACCTATTATTACATTAGCTTGGCCATCATCTACCCTGATTGAATTTATTTTCTTGGATGAGTCGGCAATTTTGCAATGTACATGCACTTCACCACCCTTTTGGGCTAGACCTGCCATTTCCATTATTCCAACATATTTTTTTTCTACTTTGGCAGCTAAAGCTAGAAGTGTACCCATTGTAACAACACCTGTTCCACCAATTCCTGTAAAAACAATATTATAAGTATTTTCAATTTTAGATTTTATTTTTGGTTCTGGAATTTCATTAAATTCTTTATTTGATGAATTCTCTTTTTTTACAAGACTTGGCTCTAATGATACAAAACTTGGACAAAATCCATTCAAACAGGAAAAATCTTTGTTGCAACTAGATTGATCAATATATCTTTTTCTTCCAAATTCAGTTTCTAAGGGTAATATTGCCACACAATTTGATTGAATGCCGCAATCTCCACAGCCTTCACAAACTTCTGGGTTAATAAAGAGAGTTTCTTTGGGATTTGGAAAAGTACCAAGTTTCCTTCTTCTTCTTTTTTCTGCAGCGCAAGTTTGAATATAAACTATTGCAGAAACCCCTTTTATTTTTTGCAAACTTTTTTGCACAGACAATAATTTTTCTCTGGGTTGTAGTTCAACAATTTTTTTATAAGTTTTAAAGTCTATATTTTCTTTAGGATCATAAACGCCAATTATTTTTTTCACTCCAAAAGCATTTAATTCTTTTATTATTTTTAAAGGATCTAAAAAACCATCATTTTTTTGTCCTCCAGTCATTGCTACTGCGTCATTAAAAAGAATTTTATAAGTAATGTTAATTTTAGCAGCAACAGAAGCTCGAATAGCCTGTAAACCTGAGTGATTATAAGTTCCGTCGCCAATATTTTGAAAAATATGCTCCCTATTTGAAAATTGTGATTCCCCTATCCAATTAGCGCCTTCACCACCCATATGAGTATACCCAACAGTAGACCTATCCATCCACTGTACCATGTAGTGGCATCCAATACCTGCATATGCTCTTGACCCATCAGGAATAATAGTGGAGCTATTATGAGGACAACCTGCACAAAAATAGGGCTTTCTAGGATCATAATCTATTTGTGATTTCAAAAAGTCCTTCTCTATTTCTTTAGAAGGAAAAATTTTGCTTATTTTTTTATTTGTAACTTTATAAACAACTTCAGAAATTACCTTTAAAATCTGGTTGGGATTTAGAGCATAGGAGGAAGGAAATAATTTATTTCCTTTTTCATCAAACTCTCCATATACATTTGGGCGAATATTTTCATTAAAAAGTATATTTTTTATTTGGTACTCTAAAATTTTTCTTTTTTCTTCTATGATAATAATTGTCTTGAGGTTTTTTGCCCAAATCTTAAAATTTTGATCTTCCAGAGGCCAAATAACTCCCACTTTATAACAAGTTATTCCTAATTCTTGACAACGATTTTCATCTAAACCAAGCATTGCTAATGAACTCATCAAATCTAACCAGTTTTTACCAGCAGAGACTATTCCAATAGTAGAAGTTTGATTTTTAAATAACTCTTTATCAATATTGTTTTTTTTAACAAAGTATTTAACTGCAGGTAGTTTTTGATTATGAATTCTTTCTTCTTGTTCATATGGTGTATCATTTAATTTTATGCTGAATTGACCCGAAAATTTTTCATTTGTATCTTCATTAATTAAAATGTTTGCTGGACTTACGTTTACAATCTGTTTTACTTCAACTGTATCTTTAATACATTTTAACCCAGTCCAAACTCCAGCATACCTACTTAGTGACCAGCCATAAATAGAATAATCTATAATTTCTTGTACACCTGAAGGAGAAAAAATTGGTATCATAGAATCTATCAAACCGTAATCTGATTGGTGTAAAGTGGTGGAACTTTCACCTGTATGATCGTCTCCCATAACCATTACAACTCCACCAAACTGACTTGTTCCAGCTAAATTAGCATGCCTTAAAGCATCACCAGACCTATCAACTCCTGGTCCTTTCCCATACCATAAACCAAAAACTCCTTCATATTTGCCTTCACCATTAAGATTACTTTGTTGAGTACCCCATAAAGCTGTTGCAGCTAAATCTTCATTAAGTGCCTCATGAAAAAAAATAGATTTTTCTTTTAATAATTTTTTTGTTCTATTAAATTCTTGATCAACACTTCCTAAAGGTGAACCTCTGTACCCAGTAACATAACCTGCAGTACTAAAACCTAAAAAATCATCTCTTTCTTTTTGAATCAATGTTGCTCTAACTAAAGCTTCAGTCCCTGAAAGTAGAAGTTCATTAATTCCAGTATTCGAACCTGAATTATTTTTAAATATTTTATCCCCCAAAGACTTACCCACACTAAAATTCTATTTTGATAAAATTGGTAAATACTGATTATTATACAGATCATTTACATAATATGATAATGCAAAATAACAATCAATATATTTTACAATTTTCTAGAGAGATTTAAAAATTAGTAAAAATTATATAAGGTCAAAATTAAAAATAATAATAATTGACTATGCTTAATATTTATTAGAACTACTTATTATTTAATATTAAAATAATATACCTGAATAACCAAAACCAAATCCATTATCAGCTAAAGAAATTAAAGAAATACAAAAAGAAAACAGAAATATTAGATAAAAGGCCAACATCAGACGTTTAGATTTAGATATTGTAATCTTAAATCAAAGAGTTGTAGCACCTATGTATTCTTCTTTTTAAATACCTTATCTTTGA
>CACGLH010000035.1 GCA_902573735.1 uncultured Alphaproteobacteria bacterium | reverse complement strand
TAAATTCTTTCTTTTTTAATAATTGATGTTTGGTCTAATAAAAAATCTGATCCTAGATTTCTATTATCTAAATCGTCAATTGCTAAATAGTATGGATCATTATGCTTTGTTTTGACAATATTTACCCATTCAATATCTAGACTATAATGATCAAAAATGATCCAGTTTGGGCTGAATTTGTCTAAAGATTTACTTGTTAATTTTGCATCTTCTAAGATTGATAATTTTAACCATTTATCATGAGAAAATTTATTAGGTATTTTTTTAAAAGTTATATTTTCATTTTGATTTTTTTCTGAGATTATATCATAAAAAAGTTTATTTTTTTTTAAAAGTAATCTATCTTTTTCAGGTAATTGTGCCGATATAAATTTAATCGAATGGCCTCTTTTTTGAGCCTCTTGTGCTAATGTTAAACATCTTCTAAAGTGACCCCCTCCAATTTCACTATTTGCATCAACTCTTATCGCAATATTAAGTTTTTCTTTCAACAAATTTTGATCCTAATTAAGTCTATAAAAACCATTATGGCAGATGGGACCCTCAATCAGAGTATCAATATTGATAACTTCATCTTCACATTTTTTTATTATTTCAAATAGTTGATTTAAATTGTGAGAATATTTCTCCAAACAATCATCATCATGAACAACTGAAGTATAAATTGAATTACTAGCCAATATATTTTGCTTTAGCATTTCTTGGGTTATCAATGTTTTATATTTTAAATTATTTTTACTTTCAAAATTAAATGATGAAAGAGCCAATAATCCTGAAATATTTATATTTAGATCATGAGAATCTGAAATATCTAGCCAAATCTTTCTAATTTTTTTACCAATATTTGTAATTATTTCCCAGCTTTTATTTTGTTCCATTATTTCAAGAGTTTTTAAAGCTGCGCTAGCACCTATTCTTTCTGTCCAGAAAGTACTACTTATGAAAGATTTTTGAGCAGCTTCCATAGTGGTTCTTTTTCCAACAATGGCTGTTATTGCATATCCGTTACCAAGGGCCTTTCCAAAAATTGCTATATCTGGATAAACTTTATAATTTAAATGAATTCCTCCAAAATTTTCTCTAAATCCAGAAGTACACTCGTCAAAAACAAGAACAATGTTATTCTGAGTAGCTAACTCTCTTACATTTTCTAAAAAATTATTAGTAGGCTGAAGGTTTCTTATAACTTCCATTTTTATAACGCCTATGTCATTTTCATTTATTATTTTTTTTAATCCATCCAGATCATTATAATGAAATGGAAAAGAAGTTTTCATTAATTTTTTTGGAACTCCATTTGCTTCTAATCCTGGAAGAAGATGACTTTTTAAATTATTATTATCACCTATATTTGAAGCTAAATACCAATCATGCCATCCATGATAACCACATATAGCTATTCCATCCTTTCCAGAGGAGGCTCGAGCAATCCTAACTGCAATAGAATTTGCTTCTCCTCCGGTCTTTGCAAAACGTACCATTTCAGACCATGGATGCATTTCAATTAATTTTTCAGCAAGCAAAACTTCTTCAGGACAATTCAAAGTACTCATATTGCTTTTATCTATATTTTGCTTTACGAAATTATCGACATCACTATTTGCATAACCTAAAATATTAGTTCCTACACCCATTAGGGACATATCAAGATATTTATTACCGTCAAGATCCCAAATATTACATCCTTTGGCTTTATCAAAATAGGCTGGCCAGCTCAAAGGGTGGAACATCTCTGTTCTTTTTGACAAAAGCATATTTCCACCAGGAATAATTTTTTTGGCTTTTTTCCACATTTTTTGTCCACTACTCATTTCCGCCCCTTCGTTTCTATTTAAATCAACATTTTTGAAAAGTGATTTATTTTCTTTATAAAGATTTATTATGTCTTCTAATGTGAAATATATGTTAGGAGCAAAATAATTAACAATAGAATTTAAAACGCCTAGATCAATTTCTTCATCTAAAGTAATTCGAATATTAGAAAAATCTTTATCATTTTTGTAATTATATTTTAAAATATTTTTATCTTCCCTCATATATGACGTCACATGTTCTAAATGGTATTTATTAAGGTTAAAATTATTGATTTTTTCTATGCAATGCCTACTAAATATTTCAACATCCATTCCATCAGGAAAAGTTGGAGGATTTACATTACTTCCATAATCAACATTTTTCTCTAAAAAAGCTTTTATAATTTTATCCACCAAAAGAGGATCAATTAATGGACAATCTCCTGTAATTCTAATTATATTCGTGGCATTAGTATTTCTTAACAAATCAACAAATCTTTTCAAAACGTTTTGCTCTTCTCCTCTAAAACATTCTATACCCATATCAGATAATTTATTATAAAGTATGTTATCTTGAGGATTAGTTGATGTGGCAACTATTATTCTATTTATTAATTTACTTTTGGATAATCGTTTTATAAGCAGCTCAATACATGTCAAAGGGCCAATTTTCTTAAGAACTTTTCCCTTTAATCTGGAAGAATTCATTCTTGCTTGGACAATAGCAATATTTAATATTTTTTTTTCCATTTTCTAGGATCAATTAATTCTTTATCAACTTTATTTCGCCAATTTGGTATTTCAAATTTAATATTTTTATTTTTGTATTTGACTATTTCTTTTAATTGAACAGCTGAATTTATTCCAACAACTATTTTGGTTACTTCACTAATTAAATTTGTATACATTATACAGGCTTCTAAAGAATTTAAATTGCTTAATTTTAACCAATTCTCCCATTTTTTAAAAAGCTTTTCAAACTTTGAAAATTCGTAAGGAATATTATGACTATTCAGCAGAAGTAAACCCTGCAAAAAAATTGACCTTGCATGTATTTCTATACCCTTATCAGAAACTGTTTTGAGAAAATTATTTTTAGTGAGTCTATTATCAAAAATATTTATAGGGCATTGGATAATATCTGGTTTAAATATTTTCAATATTTCTTCTAATTCTTTTTTTTCATAAATTGAGACCCCAATTTTATTTACTATTTTGTTTTTTTTAAAATCTAAAAGTGTTTGAATTAATTTATGATTTTTATTTATTTGTAAGTCTTTTGGATAATGGAGAAGTATTGCCTCTAGATTATTTATATTAAGTTTTTTTATCACGTTTGTTACACTTAGATTATACCAATCTGATGGGTTCTTGATATTAAAAGGTATTCTAGGTATTTTTGTAATGATTTTAAATTTTTGAATTCCAATACTTCCCAAACGTTCTATACTATCTCCATAAGAAATAGCAGTGTCTAAAGTTTCTATTCCCATTTTTTCAGCTGAAACCAGGATATCAATTATATCTTTATCAAGTAGTTTTTTTTGATTAACTGAGATACCATAATTCATCCCAAAATTTGCTGTTCCGATAATAAGTTTATTATTCATATTATAACTAAAACTAATTTTCTTGGCCTTTTTCTTTTTCTTTCAATAGAGAATTATTTATATATAATCAAACACATTGATAATTCTTAATTAGACATTTTTATGCAGAAAAATGAGTTCAGATAATAGAAACCAATTCATTGACGCATTAAGAGCTTTTGCTGTTTTGGCTATGATAGTTTATCATTTTGCTTGGGACCTTGGTTTTTTTAATGTGGTTGATCCGGTAATCGTAAATTCTGGAAGATGGAAACTCTTTGCTGTATCCATTGGAAGTTCTTTTTTATTTCTATCTGGTATAAGTTTTTGGTTAGCATCAAGAAATGGTATTAATTTTAAAAAATTCACTTTCAGGCTTTTTTTTCTAATTTCCGCTGCTTTTTTAGTTTCATTAGGAACCTATGTCGCAGACTCGCAAACATTTGTTTTTTTTGGAATTTTGCATCTGTTATCGGTTTGTACTTTATTAGGTCTTTTCATTTATAAATTACCAGTGATTGTGATTTTAATTTTAGGTTTTTCAATTTTACTTTTTGAACCTTATTTACTTTCAGAAATTTACAAACCAAAATATTTAGCATGGACAGGTTTATACACTGGCCCAACAGGATCAGTTGATTTTTATGGGTTTTTCCCTTGGTCCAGTTCATATATTTTTGGTCTTGGTATTTCAAAAATTATTTTTAAGAGAAAAGAGCATTTTTTGTTCAATACAAGTACACTGAAAATATTTTCTACAAAAGGTTTTTTTTCTAAATCCTTTTTCTGGCTTGGAAGAAACTCTCTAATTGTTTACTTAATCCATCAGCCAATTTTAATGAGTATGATTTATATATATTTGAATTATATCCAAGTGGGATTATAGCAATTAAGTATTAAACAATAATTAAGTGATCATGAGAAATGACATTTGTTGTTATTCCAGTAAGAGTTAAAACTATATCGCTAGAACCATTATTATCATTGTCATAAAAAAGAAGACTAAATCCTTCAGTGGCTGAAGCTACATTGTATGAAAAATAGTATTGATTTCCTGATGTCATAGCTATGTCAGATTTTGAAAGAGCATCACCGAAATTTGTTGCACCTGTTTCAGCCAAAAAATTATTTGATGTAGCAGTAATTGATCCAATGCCAATTTTGTCTGAATCAGGATCAAAATTGATAATTTTGTCAGCTATTATTTCTGAGTGAGTTTGAGCAGATTTATCTATAGAACTTATATTTGTTCCTCCAGTATTAATTATGTCAATAAAATTATTAGTAGCTAAAGTTATAATATCGACTCCATCCCCACTTCTAATATCTGCGCTTCCTGTTACGTTTGTTGGTAAGGTAACAATATCGTTGCCAGCTCCACTTAAAACCTTACCAGCATTGTCTCCTAGTAAAATTGTATCATCTTGACTAGTGGTTAAAAGGTCTACATTTCCTTTAAGATCAGTAAAGTCTAAATTCAATCCATTTTTAGTCATATTTGAAGCATCTAACTTGATATTTCCATTTCCAGAGAATTCTCCAAGTGAAATATTTGCATCTCCGCTTAGTGTAAAATTTGGAATATTTTCTTCAATTTCAATATTTCCAATACTGATGGTTGAAAATTCTTTTCCAAAAACGGTAAAATTTTCAATTTGTTTTGCCTTAATAGATCCTAGACTTAAGGAACCACCCTCTGTTGTAAGCGAAATATTTGATATCTTGTTTATGCTTGTATTTGTTCCTAAATCACCAATTGTAATGTTACCATTCTGTGAAGCAATTAAAGTAATGGATGATATATTTTGTAAATCAGGTAAACTTGAATTACCGGGCATACCTAGGGTAATATCTCCATCATTAAATGTTTTTAATGAGATAGTTTTGAGACCTTGAGTTCCAGTTATGTTTGCAGCCTCACCAATAATTATATTCCCGTCATTATCATTTCCGATTTCAATTCTTTGGGTATCATCTGGATCTAAATTTAGGGTTGGAATAGTTATATTTTCATTACCACTAGTTTTAAGTAAAAACTGGCTTACTTCATTAATGCTTAATGATGTCAAATCTATGGGAGTGCCAGTATTGTTAGTCCATTCCAAAAACATTACAGCAAAACTATTTGGAAAATAGGAAATATTCCAATCGCCACTTTGTGTATCGTTTATAAAAATTTTTTCTATGTCATTTGGTAAGTTAGACAACGTAACTGCTGCTGTTGAATTACTTATAGACAAATTTTCTACATCGGAAATATTGGTAAAATCAATAGTTCCAGGTGCAGTAAATTTAAGATCGAGCAAAGGATATCCACTTATATTAGGACTGGCAATTACTGCTCCACTTACTTCAATGGGTAAACTATTAGTTCCGTCTCCTATTGAAGAATTAGGATTTGTAGTACTAATTGAATAGTTAGAATTTACAACTGGTGAAACTTCAAACAGTTTTTCTATACCCTCTGATGCTGCATTTCCAGCTAATCCAAGAATTTTTTTACTGTCATTGTTACACGCTGCTAGTGAGGATAATGCAAAAACAAAAAAAACATTATTTTTTTGCTTTCTTTTTTTTGATCTTAAAATTTTCTTCATATGTCAATAATTACCATAAAAAATTATGAACATCTAATTTTGATAAAAAAATATTTATAATTTATCTCTTAATAATAAAACTTACTGCAAGATATATGCTAATTTGTTAATTTTTATAAAAATAATTTTTAAATTTTAGATTTGGAATAACTTTTGCAATTTATTTCTTTAAATTTTTTTAGGGTCAATATGTTTTATAAAATTAAATTATTAATATTTATATCATCCCTTTCATTTATTATAAGTTGCGCAACTTCCCAACAAGGTACCGAGCAAGTTGTAAGCTTTTCAAGTACACCAAGTGGAGCTACTGTAAAAACTAGCCATGGGTTCTCATGTTCCATAACGCCCTGTAAAATAATATTACCTAGAAATAAGTCTTTTGAAGCAACTATTTCAAAGCCTGGATTTACAACTGAAGTTGTTAAAGTGGATTCATTACCAAGTGGTGCAGGTGCTGTTGGTGCTGTTGGAAGTGCATTAATTGGTGGTGTATTAGTTACAGGTTATGATGTATACAAAGGTGGTGTTTTTGAATTAAGTCCAAACGAAGTTAGTGTTAAATTACAAAGTACGACTGCAATGGTTCTTGAGGAAATTAGAACTATTTCAAATATGGAACTTTTTAAAAACTAAATAAATTGTTGTCTGAGACTAATTTAATCTTTAACTCTAATGTTTAATTCTATATGTTTACTTAAGGTAATTTTAAATTCACAAAGTAAATCATTTAATGACTACTGAAATAGAAACTAAAGAACCGGGCTGGTTGCCTAAGATATCATATGCTCTTTACGATGTTGGAAATTCATCGATGGGAGCTATTCATGCAACTTTTATATTTGCAGTATATTTTACTACTTCTATTGCTCCAGAAAATGGAACTACATATTGGGGATATATGTCAGGAGGTGCAGCTTTTATAGTTGCAGTTTTAGGACCTTTTTTAGGAGGTGCAGCAGATGCTAAAGCAAGAAGAAAATTCTTTCTTGCCTTATTTACTTTAATGTCTGTAGTTTCAACCTCTCTTTTGTGGTTTGCAGAACCAGACAATACCTTTATTCAATTTGCTATAATTTTTTCATTCATATCTATTATAGCTAATGAGTTAATTTTTGTTTTTTACAATTCATTACTACAGTCAGTATCAACTGAGAAAACAATGGGTAAAGTATCTGGTTGGTCTTGGGGTTTAGGTTTTTTTGGTGGAATGGCTGCATTGTTGATTGCTTTGTTATTCTTCATTCAACCAGATACCCCACCATTTGGATTAGAGAAAGATTCTGCTGAACATGTTAGGGCTACTATGGTTTTAGCTAGTCTATGGTTTTTTATTTTCAGTTTACCAATTTTTTTCTTTACCAAAGAAAGTCCTGAATCTACAAAAATTTCAAAACCTTTAGAAATGTTAAAAACTGGTTGGACTGAAGTAGGTAAAATTAAAGGCCTTAAAAGATTTTTGATAGCAAGAATGTTTTATGTTGATGGGCTTACTGTAGTTTTTGCCTTTGCTGGAATTTTTGCAGCTAAAGTTTTTGGTTTTTCAAATGAAATGGTTTTAATGTTTGCAATAGCTGTAAATTTTACATGTGGTGTTGGAGCTCTTTTTGGTGGCTGGTTTGATGATAAATTTGGTTCTTTTCTTGTAGTTAGAGTCTCTTTAATTTGTCTTATGATTTTTGGTTTAGGAGTATTGCTATCACCAAATGCAACTTATTTTTGGATACTCGGGTTAATGTCTGGTCTTTTTATTGGTCCAATACAATCTGCTAGTAGATCTTTAGTAGCGCATGTTGCACCACCTGAACATAGAGCTCAAATATTCGGTTTTTATATGCTTGCAGGAAAAATTACTTCTTTTTTAGGCCCTATT
>CACGLH010000034.1 GCA_902573735.1 uncultured Alphaproteobacteria bacterium | reverse complement strand
AACAAATTACTAAATGAATCTATAGATGGTTTAAATCTCATTATTAATAACTTAGATGAAGCTGAAAAAAATATCCAAGAATTACTTAAAAACTTTTCTTATGGTGACATGAGCTTGGAAGAAATCGAAGATAGGTTATTTGAAATAAAAGGTTTGTCAAGAAAGCATAATATTTTTGCTGATGAATTGATATCGTTGAAGACAGAATTAGAAAAGGATCTTCATGAATTTGACAATTTTGATGAAGAAATTAAATCAATAAACGAGGATTTATTAGAAAATGAAAATAAATATAATAAGATTGCTAATCTAATTTCTAATATTAGAAAAGAAAAAAGTGTACAACTTAGTAAAATTGTTAATCATGAATTGTCACATTTGAAAATGGATGGAATAAAGTTTTTAATCAATTGTAATGAGAAAAAAGAAAAAACAATTATTGGAAAAGATGAAATTGTTTTTCTTATTCGTAACAATAATTTAGCAGTTCAAGATTTAGATAAGATTGCCTCTGGTGGAGAATTATCCAGAATACTTTTAGCTCTAAAAGTTTCTCTGGCTAAGGAAACAGAAGGTTTAACTTTGATTTTTGATGAAATTGATAGAGGCATTGGTGGGGCTACAGCTGAGTCTGTAGGTGAAAGGTTATCAATTTTGTCAAAAACTGAACAGATTTTACTTATAACACACTCCCCTCAAGTGGCTGCTAAAGCAAATAAACATTGGAAAGTTAGTAAAAAAATTACTGAAGACGGATTTCCAATTAGTTTTACTAGAGAGTTGGATGAAAATAATAAGAAAAAGGAATTAGCTAGAATGATTTCAGGAAAGGTGGTTACAAAAGAAGCAATTGCAGCAGCTGAAAAGTTAATGCCTTAACATAAATAGATTTAAAAAATAAATCTATTCTTTCAACCTATTACTGATAAAAGCTTTGCTTCCATATTTCTTTTTGTCTTTGACGTAAAATTTAAGTATTGTTCGTGTTATTTTTTTTATATCCTTATGTTCTTTAAATATTTTTATCATATAATTGAGATCTTTTATGGTATTTTCAATCGTGAATAAATAACTATCATAATTATTTTTTAAAGCTTTGGTAGCAATTCTATCGAATGATTTTGAAGAACCAGAGCCTAAAGAAGATAATTTATAAAATTTCTTCCAGTTAATACTTAGTTTTTTTGCAATTTTTAAGCTTTCTATAACAAGAGTTGTTGTTCCAAGTGCTAAAAAATTAGAGATTAACTTTGCTTTAGTCCCCATGCCTATTTTACCTATTCTAAATATTTTTCTACAACAAGGTTTTAGTATTTGTTTTGCTTTTCTAAAATTTTTTTTGTCAGATCCTATAAAGGCACCTAAGCTACCATTTTTTGCTTGTAAACTTCCACCTGATATAGGTGCTTCAACGTAATTAAAATTATAAATTTTGGATAGCTTTTTAAAATATAAAACAGATTTATAATTATTTGTTGTACAATCAATTACTAGCTTCTTTTTTGAATCTGTTTGACATATTTCAAGAATTATTTTTTTTGCTACACTTGAATTAGGTAGGCACAGAATGATTGTTTCACATTTTTTTACAATCTCTTCAATTGTTTTAAGTTCGAATGCACCCCTTTTTTTTACTCTATTAATAGGGTTTGGATTTTTATTTCTTTTTACAAATAGTTTATAATCAGCTTCGATTAGGTTATAAACCATACCTTCACCCATGATGCCTACACCAATAAAACCTATTTTTTTTGGGGTCAGATTATTTTTCTCATAAAGTAACATTATTAAGAATTTGGGATTATATATATTCTCATTTAATTTGACTTTATAACTTTCCCGGGGTTAAGGATTAAATTTGGGTCTAAAGTCTTTTTAATTGTTGTCATAATATTCCAAGCATAACCATGCTCTTTTTCCATAAAGTTAAGTTTACCCATCCCAATACCATGTTCTCCTGTTACTGTACCCCCAAGTTCTAAAGATCTCTCACACATTCTATGAATTATGGATTGTGCTATTTTTTTTTCTTTTAAATTTCCTTTTTTAATTAGTAGGGTTGCATGAAAATTACCATCTCCTACATGCCCCCATATAGGGCCTGGAATTCCACTTTCTTCAATATCTTTTGCTGTTTGATCAATAAGATTGGCTAGTTCTGAAATAGGTACACAAGCATCGGTCGTAATTGCGTTATGTTCTGGATATTTTGATTTCACGGCATAAAATGCATTATGTCTATTTTTCCAAAGTTTCTTTCTTTCTTCTTGTCTTGAAGACCACTTGAAATTTGAACTTAAAAAACTTTCTGCTATTTCAGAAACTAATTTGGATTGTTCATTTACTGAAACTTCTGAACCATGAAACTCTAAAAATAAATGTGGTGATACATGCATATCTTCATTGAAATAATCATTGCATGCTTCTATCGTTTGAGAATCTACAAGCTCCATTCTAGCCATAGGAATTCCCATTTGTATAGTTTGGATAACGGTTCTTACTGCATTATCAACAGAGGGAAATGAACATATAGCAGCCGATATCGCTTCTGGAATTCCTTGTAGTTTTAAAGTAAGCTCTGTTATTAATCCTAAAGTACCCTCGGATCCAACGATTAGTTTTGTTAAGTCATATCCAGCTGCTGATTTTTTTGATCTACCACCAGTTCTAATTATTTTTCCGTTTGCTAAAACAACTTCTAAACCTAAGACATTTTCCCGCATTGTACCATATCTGACTGCCGTTGTACCTGAGGCTCTTGTTGCCGCCATACCTCCAAGTGAGGCATTTGCTCCGGGATCAACAGGAAAAAATAAGCCCTTGTCTTTTATAAAAGAATTCAAATCCTCTCTAGTAACACCTGGTTGTACAACTACATCCATATCTTCAGAATTAACCTTTAGGATTTTATTCATATTCATCATATTTAAAGATATACCGCCTCTTTTTGCTAAAGCATTTCCTTCTAATGATGTACCAGTGCCCCACGCTACAATAGGACATTCTTCTTGATTACAAATAGATGCAATAGCTGATACTTCTTTAGAGTTATTAACAAAAGCTACTGCATCTGGTAAGATCTCTGGAAAATAAGTTTCATTTGTTCCATGTTGTTTTCTTATAGAAATTCCAGTACTTAAACGTTCGTTAAGAATTTTTCCTACTTTTTCTATTGCATTTTCTATTGTCATTTTATTTCATAAAGTAGTTTTATTATTATGTATTAATAATCTTATATTGACATTATTTTGGAAAAAGTGAAGAGCTTAGAATATGTATACCAAAAATAATAATTTTGAACTTTTTGAAAGTAACGTCCAAAGTGTTCGTGAAGACTGGATTGATTATAATGGTCATATGAATGTTGCTTATTATACACTTGCTTTTGATAAAGCTTTGGATGATTTTTTAGAGAAAAATTTAGAAATTGGTCCAACATATGTAAAAAAAGAAAAAAAAGGACCTTATTCTCTTCAGGCTAACTACCATTATTTAGACGAACTAAGACTAACTGACGAATTTTTTACTAAGATTTATTTAATAAATTCAGATAATAAAAAGATTCACTTAGTTTTAGAAATGATAAATTCTAATACAAATAAGCAAGTTGCTGTTTGCGAAACTTTATTAATTAATGTTGATTTGAATATACGAAAATCAGTTGAATATGACATCGATGTCATAAACAGGATAGAAGATTATAAAAAGAACTGTAAAATATTTAACTTGCCGTTACAAATTGGTAAAGAAATAAAGATTAGAAAAAAATAAAATTATAGTTTTGAACAGATTTTATTTAACCAAGTTCTTTTTTCACCATCTAATCTTGCTTCGTATTTTTTAATTACTTTTTGGTGATAACTATTTATCCATTCTATTTCTTGAATAGTAAGTAAATCTTTTACTATTAAAAATCTATCAAATGGACAGTAAGTTAATGTTTCGAAAGATAAAGTTTTAATTTTTTCAATTTGAGATTGTTCTGTTGGTTCCTTTATTAAAAGTAGATTTTCGATTCTTATACCGTGACTGTTTTGTAAATAATATCCTGGTTCATTTGAAACTATCATACCAGATTTTAGTTCTACCTCGTTTCTTTTTGATATTCCTTGTGGTCCTTCATGTACCGAAAGAAATGATCCTACCCCATGTCCGGTTCCATGTTCATAATCTAAGTTTTCTTGCCATAAATGGTACCTAGGAATACTATCTAAGTCTTTTCCAGTTAAACCTAATGGCCATTTCAATTTAGAAACAGCAATCATACCTTTCAATACTAGTGTGTATTGTTTTCTTTTTAAGTAATTTACTTTTCCAAATCCTATAGTTCTTGTAATATCAGTGGTACCTTCAAGATATTGTCCACCACTATCAATTAAAACCAAATCACCACTTTTAATTATTCTATTTGTTTTTGAATTAGCTCTATAATGAATTATAGCCCCATTTGGTCCTGAGCCACAAATTGTATCAAAGGAAGGTCCAAAATAATTTGTATTTTTTTTTCTAAATTCAGCTAGTTTTTCAATTATATCTATTTCAGAAATTCGTCTTCTTTTTTTTTGTTCTATCCAATAAAGGAGATTGATCATAGCTAACCCATCTTTTTTGTGAGCAATTCTACTATTTCGAATTTCTATTTTATTCTTGATAGATTTTATTGATAAAGCTGGGTCTAATTCATTAAAAATTTTATTCCTTTTTGATGATATTAAACTTTTAATTGCTATAGGGCAGTTGTTTCCATCTAACCAAATTTTTCCTTTTAATTTTTTAAGTTTTTTCGAGAAAAAACTTATATCAAAAAAATTAACTTTTGGACCAAAATTCTCAACTAAATCTTTGCTTAATTTTTCTTTTTTTATAAATATATCAAGGTCACCGTTTTTTTCTTGGATTGCATATGATTGCGCAATTGGAGTATTAGGAATGTCAAAACCTCTTATATTAGCTAACCAACAAATGGATTCAGGGAGAGTATAAATAATATAGTCTACCTTAGTACTATTTTTTAACTTATTTATTTGGGCAAGTTTTGCAGTATATGAATATCCGGTATATTTATCGGAAAGTTTGAATATTTTATGATATTCTTCTTTAGGTTTATCTATCCATATTTTATCAATAATATTCTTTACTTTTTTGAATTTGTACTTACCTCTAAATTCACTTTTTAGATTTTGAATTTCATTCCATGTATGTAACCAGGGATCAAAACCTATTTTATCATAACTAATGACATTTTTTTTTAACCAGTTAGCTATGATTATTTTATTGAGTTTATAAACTATAATTTTTGAGCTATTTTTTTCATTTTCTGCTTGTATGGTATATCTGCCATCTACAAAAAGAGCTATAGTTTTCATAGTGACTATGCACAGACCAGCTGAGCCAGAAAAATTGGTTATCCATCTTAGTCTATTATCATTTTCTGAAATAAATTCACCCTGAAAGCAATCTGCTCTGGGTATTAAATAAGCCCCAATTTTATATTTTGACATTAAGCTTCTTAAAGATTTTATTTTAGCTGTAGCAGATGAAAAAGAATTATTCTTTTTTTTAATTCCCTCAGTAATTGTATTTGTAAAACTATTTATCATTTCTAAATATTCATACTTTTTTATTCTAGGCTACTTTAAGCTTTTTTTCTTTTTTATCAAAAAGTCTAGCCAATTGTTCTGTCATGGCCCCAGCTAACTGTTCTATGTCTGTTATAGTTATTGCATTTTGATAATATCGCGTTACATCGTGTCCAATACCAATTGCGATGACTTCTATTAAACCGCGTTTTTCAATCATCGTAATTACATTTTTGAGATGATTTTCAAGGTAGTTTGAAGAATTAACTGAGAGAGTAGAATCATCAACTGGAGCTCCATCTGAAATAACCATTAAAATTTTTCTAGATTCACTTCTTTTAGATAATCTTTTATTTGCCCACTCTAATGCTTCTCCATCGATATTTTCTTTTAGCAATCCTTCTTTCATCATCAAACCTAAATTTAGTTTTGCTCTTCGTAAAGGAACATCAGCTTGTTTGTAGATAACATGTCTAAGGTCATTGAGGCGGCCAGGATTATTTGGTCTGTCTTTAGAGAGCCAATCCTCTCTTGATTTCCCACCTTTCCAAGCTCTAGTTGTAAAACCTAATATTTCACATTTCACTTGACATCTTTCCAATGTAGAGGCGATTATTTCTGCACAAATTGCTGCTATTGAAATTGGTCTACCCCTCATGGAACCTGAATTATCAATCAAAAGAGTAACTACTGTATCCTTAAAATCAATTTCACTCTCTTGCTTATAAGTTAAGGGGGTTGTTGGATTTGTAATTATTCTAGCCAGTCTAGAAGCATCTAAAAAGCCTTCTTCAAGATCAAATTTCCAGGATCTATTTTGTTGAGCTTGAAGTCTTCGTTGTAATTTGTTCGCAAGTCTTGAAACGGCTCCTTTGACTTGATCAAGCTGCTGCTCTAGATAAACCCTAAGTTTTGTAAGTTCTTCTTCATCTGCAAGATTCTCTGCTAAGATTTCTTCATCATATATGTTAGTAAAAACTTTATAATTAGGATCAGCCTCGGAAAAAAAAGTATTAGTCATTTTTCTATTATTTTCGTCCTCATTACTTTCTTCCTGAGATTCAACTTCATTAACTTCCTCTTCTACAGAAAGATCATCAGTTGTAGTACTCTCTGAAACTAACTCTTCAACTTCATCTGGAAGTTGTTGTTCAGCATTATCATTTTCATCAGAATTGTCAGTACTGTTGCTTTCATCTTTTTGATTATCATTTTCTGCACTATCTTCTTTATTTGGATCATCTCCTAATTGATCTCCGTAGCCTAAATCTCTGATTATATTTCTACTTAATTTGGCAAATTCTTCTTGGTTTGCTATTGACCCTATAATCTTTGTAAAATTTTTTTTACTTTCATTTAATATAAAATCTTCCCACATTTTTAAGCCCTTTTCAGAGTTTTCAGAGAGTTTTAAGTCTGAAGCTTTTTTTTTGATGAGAAGTGTTAAAGAATCTTGCAGAGGAAATTTTTTGTTTGGCTCAGAATTTTCAAAAAACTTTTTACTTTTTTTTTCAACATTATTTTCAATATTTTTAGCAGCACCTGGATAAACAATCCCGCCAATAGCTTCACATCGCGCTTGCTCCATTTCATTAAACAAATTTAATGCTATATCTCCTTGTGGAGCATATTTTTGGTCAATTTGTTTATTGTGATATCTAATAAACAAGGCTTGAGCATCAGACTCACCTCTAGCATTAAGGATCTCATTTTTTGTTTTTTTATTTGATATTCTTGATAATTGAACATTAGTTTGATTATTTTTGAAAGTTTCACTTTCAAAATTAATATTTAAATCACTTTTCTTAGAAATAGCTCTTGTTGTTTCGCTTAATGCTTTTTTAATTGTTTCAGTAGAAGTTTTGTTTTTACTCATCTTTGGCTTTACCATTAATATCTGTTGAGCTCATTAAACTTTCTGGTAATTCTTGATCAAAGCACCTTTGAAAAAATTCTGCTACTGTTGTTCTTTCTAATTCATCACATTTATTAAGGAATGTAACTCTAAAAGAAAAAGCAATGTCTTTAAAAATCTCTAGGTTTTGAGCCCAGTTTATAACTGTTCTTGGAGACATTACAGTTGAAATATCCCCATTGACAAAAGCATTTCTTGTAAGTTCTGCAACTGCAATCATTCGTGATATTATTTTTTTTCCATCATTTGAAGACATTGATGGTAATTTACTCAATACTATATCTATTTCATGATCATTTGGTAGATAATTCAAGGTTGAAACTATTGACCATCTATCCATTTGTCCTTGATTAATTTGTTGCGTCCCATGATATAGTCCTGTTGTATCCCCAAGCCCTACAGTATTTGATGTTGCAAATAATCTAAAATGTTTATTAGGAGAGATAATTTGATTCTGGTCAAGTAAAGTAAGTTTTCCATCAGTCTCTAATACTCGTTGTATGACAAACATAACATCTGGTCTACCTGCGTCATATTCATCAAAAACTAAAGCACATGCGTTTTGTAATGCCCAGGGCAATATACCTTCCTGAAAATCAGTAATTTGTTTACCTTCTTTTAATTTAATTACATCTTTTCCTATAAGATCAATTCTGCTTATATGACTGTCTAAATTTACCCTTACACATGGCCAATTAAGTCTTGCAGCAACCTGCTCAATATGGGTAGACTTTCCAGTACCATGATAACCCTGAATAATAACTCTTCTATTATATTGAAAACCAGCAAGAATTGCTAAAGTAGTTTCTCTAGAAAATCTATATGAACTATCTATCTCAGGAACCCTATCGGTTGAATTTTCAAAGCCTTTAACATTCATTTTTGATTTTATATTGAATGTTTTTTCTATATCTATTGTCTTAGTTGGAATTACTTCACTCATAAATAATGCCCCATTTTATAAAACTAAATTAGTTAAAATTAATTAATCTTTAAAACTTTTACTTGATTTTATTTGATCCCATGCCCAGACAACTTCTGATAGACGATCTTCATCTGCTCTACTACCAGAATTTCTATCAGGGTGTAAGTCTTTGACCATTTCTTTATATATTTTTCTTAATTCACTTTTTGTAGTGGTATCGCTAGCGCCAAGGATATCAAGAGCTTTTCTCTCACTAGCTGGTAGTCTTCTTGAAAATAATTTTCTTTGAGTTAAGTTTGGATTTTCTTTATTAGAAAAAAGGTCATATGGATCTTCTAATCCAAATCTTGCCCAAGCTTTACCTTCATCCTGTATTTTGTCTTTATTAACATCACTATTTAGAGGAGATGT
>CACGLH010000033.1 GCA_902573735.1 uncultured Alphaproteobacteria bacterium | reverse complement strand
AATTTATGTAGATTTATTAAAGGATTTAAAAATTATGGTAGCTCCTTTAAATCAAAAAGAAATTGTTGACCAAATAATGTCACTTAAAATTAGTCAAACGTTAATTGGATATAGAGGGTCTAAAGTAGCAAATATAAATAAAATTGTTCAATTTATAAAAACTTTATTGTTATTAATGGATGATACAGAATTAAAGATTGAAGAGATAGAAGTTAATCCATTATTTATTTATAAAAATCAAGTTAAAGCTATTGATGCATTAATTTCAGTCGGTAGTTAATAAAATATTGCAAAATAAATTGATTTAATTTTTTGTTGGTACTACGTTGGTATTGTCCTAAAATACGTTTAAAGGTTTTTATTTTGGAAGTAAATGAGACCATTTGAAGGAATAAGAGTTCTTGACTTAACCCACGTTTTTGCTGGTCCTTTTTGTACCTTTCAATTAGCAGTTATGGGAGCTGAAGTCATCAAAATAGAGTCCCCTAATGCTCCTGACATGATGAGAGATGAAGGAAATTTTGACGATCTTAATGAATTAGGTTTGAGTAATTTTTATATATGCCAAAATAGTGAAAAGAAATCATTGTCTTTGGATTTAAAAGCAGAAAAGGATAAAGATTTTTTTTTTAAACTTTTAAAGAAAGCCGATGTTTTAGTGCAAAATTATGCAGGCAATTCTATTGATAATTTAGGTCTCTCTTATAAAAAATTAAAAAAAATTAATCCAGGTTTAATATATTGTTCAATGACCGGTTTTGGAAAAACTGGGCCAAAATCACAGCATCCAGCTTATGACTCTGTCATTCAAGCCTTTTCAGGATTAATGGAATTAAATGGACTCAAATCAACTGGTCCTCTACGTGTAGGACCGGCAGTAGTCGATTATGGTACTGGTATTCATGCAGCATTTGCTATCTCATCAGCGCTTTATCGAAGACAAATCACTGGGAAAGGAATTGAAATTGATGTTTCTATGTTGGACGCAGCTTTAATGCTTATGACCTCAACAGTCTCGGAGACAATAGCAACTGGTATTTCAAAGCCAAACTATGGAAATGATCATCCTGATTATGCAGGTTATGGTACCTTTAAAACAAGTGACCGAGATTTAGTAATTGGTGCTTTCACAAAAAAGCAAACACAAAATTTATTCAAGGCATTAAAATTAGAAAATATTTCCCATGAAATAGCACTTATGAGTAAAAAACAACTTAAAAAAAATAAAAAAAAGTTCAAAAAAATAATTTCTAAAGTAGTTATTTGTAAAACTGCTGACTACTGGGAAGAAGTTTTAAATAAGCATCATGTTCCAGCATCTAAAATTCGTACTCTATCAGAAGCATTGGACAGTGAACAAATTAAATCAAGAGCCGTACTTCAGAATTCATTTTTAAAAAATAATTTAAATGCCAAAAGACTTCCTACTGCAGCTTTTAGTTATTCTGATGGTTCCCCAAAAATAACAAAGCCAGCTCAAAAAATTGGCAAAAGTGATAAGGATATAAGAAAAATCTTTAGTTAGAATATGGTTTTTATAATTAAATTACACTTTAAATTATTGTTTTTAAACAATTTTTATAAAAAAATTAAATTATTTCCCTTTTTACTGTTGTCATTTTGGGGTCCTCCGCTTTACAATAGCAACATAACTTAATATTTTGCTATATATTAGCATATTAATCTATTTGGAGGATGATTAATGAGTCTAAGAAAAAAAGGCCCAAAAATTATGGGTGATTTTGAATTTTCAGATTTAAAGCTTCATCAACAGCAAGAAATTGTAAATGCTGTTAGAAAAGGTGCCACTAGAAGAGATATTATGACCTGGATGATGGCTGCTGGAGCAACAGCTACAACCGGTGGAGCTATTTTTGGGAGCGCTTCACAGGTTTGGGCAAGCACACCTAAGAGAGGTGGTAGACTTGTCTGTGCAGGTGATCAGCATGGTCCTGCAGATACACTTGACCCAATTTTATGTACTGCTTCAGTTGATTATTGGAGAGGACGTATGTTTTATGGGAACTTAGTTCGTCTTAAAGCTGACCTAAGTTGGGAACCTGAGTTAGCTGAGGAAGTTTTAGTAAATTCAGATGCTACAAAATGGACTTTTAAACTTAGAAAAGGTGTTGAATTCCATAATGGTAAAACAATGAATGCTGACGATGTTGTTTATACTTTAAGTAGACATATGGGAGAAGATACTAAGTCTATCGGTAAATCACAATTTGATATGGTAACAAGTGTTAAGAAGGTTAATGAATATGAAGTTGAGTGTAATTTGGAAACACCAAATGCAGACTTGGTCAACTCATTAGGAACTTTTCACTTTCGTGTAGTTCAAGATGGTGTAGAAGATTTTTCTACAGCTATTGGAACAGGTCCTTATCGTTGTAAGGAATTTAAACCAGGTGTTAGAACTGTTGGTACACCATTTGAGAATTGCTGGCATGGGCCAGGTTATCTTGATGAAATGGAGCATTTTGGTATTGGTGATCCTGTGGCAAGACTTAATGCATTTATGGCTGGGGACGTTGATATGATGGTTAACCTTCCAGGAAAAGCTGTAAAGGAAGTTGAAGCAGCAGCAGGTAAAGAAGTTTGGTCAGTGGAATCTGGTCGTTATACTTCTATTGTATGTCACCAAGGTGTTTCTCCTTCAAACAACAGAGATCTTATTAGAGCAATGCAAATGTGTATGGATAGAACTCGTGTTGTTAAGGGAGAATTGAAAGGTTTGGGAAGCGTAGGAAATGATCAACCTATAAACAAGGCATATTTTGACTATAGCCCAGATATACCACAAAGAGAACTCGATCTGGACAAAGCTAAGTTTCACTTTGAAAAATCAGGTGTTGGATCAACAACTATTCCTATTATTGCAGCAGAAGTCTCACAAGCTGCAACTTTTCAGTGTTTAGCTCTTCAAAGAGAAGCTAAAAAGATAGGTATGAATATTGATGTCCAAAAAGTAACAACTGATGGTTATTGGGGTGCTGTTTGGATGCAAGGTTCACCCTTTAATGTTACAACTTGGAACATGAGACCTACAGCTAATATTATGATGACTTTGGCTTATAAAAGTGACTCAAACTGGAATGAAACTTTTTGGAAAAGTGAAAAGTTTGATAAAACACTTGTTCAAGTACGTGGTGTTACAGATGCGGCTGAAAGAAAGCAAATGTATCATGATTTACAAATGGATATTCATGAAAATGGTGGATCAATTACACCAGCCCACTTAAATTATACAGATGCATGTGCCTCATATGTTAAAGGGCGTACCATGGTTCCACTAAATAACTGGGGTGGTGCAGAAGCTCCTCCGTATATTTATAGAGACGACGTATAAATTTAATTTTTAATTTGAGGGAGCTTTTATGCTCCCTCATTTTTTTATTTCATATATAAGTATTTTTTTACAATATTTATGAAAAACTGATTATGTTTCGAATAATTTTAACTAAAATAGCAGCTGGCCTTCTTACAACTCTGGGTGTTTCAATAGTTATATTTTTAGGTACCAATGCCTTACCTGGAGATGCAGCACAAATTAGATTGGGACAAGCAGCAACTGAAGATTCTTTAAGGGCTTTAAGAGAAGAATTAGGTCTAAATTTACCTTTATATCAACAATATTTCAGGTGGTTGTTTAATTTTTTACAAGGTGAATTTGGAACATCTTTGGCAAGTGGTAATGTTACTATTGCACAACTTATTTCTGATAGGTATGAAAACACTTTGATTGTGAGTACTTTAACTGCAATGATTGGCGTACCTATTTCTGTGGGACTTGGAATTATGGCAGCAATGTTCCCTGGGACAATTTATGATAGATTTTTAACCTTAGGATCTGTAACTTTGGTCGCAGCTCCAGAATTTTTTACAGCAACGCTAATGGTGTTGTTTGTTGTTTTTTTCCTTGGTATTGGAAATGCGGTCGTTGTCGGTTCAATTGAGGATAAAAATTTAGCAGAATTAATCACTCACTTTATCTTACCTATAGCAACATTGTGTCTAGTTATAGCGGCTCAGCTTATTAGAATGACAAGAGCTGCAGTTTTAAATGTTATGAATTCTCCTTATATCGAAATGGCAATTTTAAAAGGTATTCCTAGAAGAAGAGTGGTGATGAGACATGCCTTACTTAACGCTATTGGTCCTATTGTTAATGTGATTGCTATTAATCTTGCTTATGTAGTAACAGGGGTTATAGTAATAGAAGTATATTTTGGATATGCTGGTTTAGCTACTTTAATTGTTCAAGGTGTTCAAACGCGAGATTACATACTCATTCAAACTTTAGGTATGATTTTTTGTGCAACTTATGTAATTCTGATGATGATCGCAGATCTAGCATCCATTTTATCAAATCCTAGATTGAGACATCCAAAATGAGTAATAACGAAAATAATGAAGATAAACATTATGTTGCTCCATTTAGTAAGGAAGTAAGTTTTGATGAGCTACAAGATGCTCCACCAAGTGGGAAATTTAGATTATCTATAACTGGAAAACTAGGTGTTGTGGTTGTGGCTTTTTGGTTATTTATAGCTATCTTTGGACAGTTTTTAGCACCTTATGAAGAAAATGATCTGCCTTTTCCAGATGATTATTCTGAATTTCAAAAACCTAGACCAGGTGCTTGGTTAGGAACTGACGTAGATGATCGAGATATTCTTTCACGAATTATGTATGGGGCAGGACGAACAATTGGTATTTCATTAGCAGGAGTTTTAATAGCTTATGTAATTGGAGTTACTTTAGGAATCGGATCCTCCATAGCTGGTTCTAGAATTGATCAAGTATTAACTCAATTTTTTAACATTTTATTGGCTATACCTACAATTATGTTTGGTTTAGTTGTTGTTGCAGCGGTTGGTTCATCTATACCTATTTTAATTATTACAGCAGGTGCTATTTTTTCTCCAGTTGTTTTTAGGCTTTCAAGAGCATTAGGTATGGAAATAATGGTCATGGATTTTGTTGAAGCTGCAAAAGTCAGAGGTGAAGGATATCGATGGATAATTTTCAAAGAAATATGGCCTAACGCCGCCATGCCTTTAATTTCAGATTTTGGATTAAGATTTATATATGTCATTCTTTTTGTTTCAAGTTTGAGTTTTCTAGGTTTAGGGGTTCAGCCTCCTTTAGCAGATTGGGGATCTATGGTAAGAGAAAACCTAGGAGCACTTCAATATGGTGAATCCGTAATACCAATTTTAGCTCCAGCAATAGCTATTGCTTCTCTAACAGTTGCAATCAATCTCATTGTAGATGATGTTTCTGCCCATGCTGGTGGAAAATTGTCTGGGAGACTTTGAATTGAATAAAAAAGTAGTATTCGAAGCTAAAAATCTTTGCATTAATGCTGTAAGAGACGATGGAAGTGAATTACCCATTGTAAAAGATGCCAATTTTAAGGTCAGAGAAGGTGAGGTTGTTGCTCTTATAGGTGAGTCTGGATCTGGAAAAACCACAATAGCTCTTTCTTCCTTAGGTTATTGTAAACCGGGTCTAAAAATAAGTAATGGAACAACATCTTTATTTGATCAAGATTTAACAAATATGGGTATAGAGGAACTTAGACAAATAAGAGGTGAGAAAGTTGCCTATCTTGCTCAAAGTGCTATCGCCACTTTCAATCCTGCTTTAAAAATAAATGAGCAAGTAACAGAATCAGCAGTGATTCATGGTTCTAAAACACAAAATGAAGCCAATGAATTTGCTAAAGGACTATACCACTCCTTAGATTTACCCAATCCAGAACTTATTGGGGCTAGATATCCTCATCAAGTTTCAGGTGGGCAGTTACAAAGATTAATGGCAGCGATGGCATTATGTGGAGAACCTTCTCTACTTGTTTTGGATGAACCAACAACAGCATTAGATGTTACGACTCAAATAGAAGTATTAAAAGCTTTTAAAAAAGTTATAAGAGAACGAGGAGCAGCTGCAATCTATGTTACTCACGATTTAGCAGTTGTAGCACAAATTGCAGACAGAATAGTAGTTTTATATAATGGCGATATACAAGAAAAAGGTACAGCAAATGAAGTTATTTCAAAACCAAGACATCCTTATACAAAAAGATTGATGCAAGCTGTAAGGCCTTTACCTGCTGCAGGTAAAAAAACTAAATTAAATAAAACAGATAAAGTGATAGAAATTAAGGGTGTTTCTGCAGGTTATGGTGGAGATGTGATGTCTAAACCCAAAGAAATAATTCTTAAAGATATAAACCTTGAACTTTCAAGAGGAGAAGTTCTTGGAGTAATAGGTGAGTCTGGTTCTGGAAAGTCAACTCTTGCAAGAGTTATTGCTGGCTTGCTACCTTCATTTAAAGGTGAAATTCTATTAGATGGACAACAATTAAAGCCAAGGCTTGAAGATAGACCTAGATCAGAGTTAAGGAAAATTCAGTTTGTTTATCAGATGGCTGATACTGCTATAAACCCCAAACAAACTATTGGGAATATTTTAGGAAGACCCTTAGAGTTTTATCTTAATATGTATGGGCAAAAGCAAAAAAATAGAGTTTTAGAATTATTAGATATGGTCGAGCTACCAAAGGAATTTTTCACTAGGTATCCACATGAATTGTCAGGAGGTCAAAAACAAAGGATAAACTTAGCTAGGGCGCTAGCAGCTGAACCAGAGGTTTTATTGTGTGACGAAGTAACATCTGCTCTTGATAGTATTGTCGGTGCAAATGTTATTGAGTTACTGAGAGGGTTAAGAAAAAATTTAGGGGTTTCTTTTGTTTTTATCAGTCATGATTTATCTACTGTTTCAGCTTTTGCTGATAGTATTGCAGTAATGTATAAAGGTATCATTGCTGAAACAGGATCTGTCCATAAAGTACTTTCTCCACCATCACATCCTTATACTGATTTGCTAATTTCGTCAGTTCCTGAATTGAGGGTAGGTTGGCTAGAGGATGCTGATAAAAATATCCAAAAAGCAAAAAACCTTCTAGAAAAAGAAAATATAAACTAGTTATAGTTAGAAAACTTACAAATTTTCATTTTCATTTTTTTTAGGAAGAATTAAAATAATTTTTAATAATAGTCAGCATCGAAGTGTCATTTTATTGATAAGTGGTGGGTTTTTATTAGCCTTTCAAGATTCTTTAGTTAAATATGCAGCTGAATGGACTTCATTTTGGCAATTTCAAACTTTAAGGTCTATTTTTAATTTATTTTTGTTGATTATCGTACCACCCTTATTTGGCATAAAATTGTCAAAATTATTACCAAAAAACATTATTATGGTTATATTTAGAACCCTATTTTTGGTTTTATGTATGTTTTTCTTCTTTTGTGCTGCTCCTAAACTAACTGTCGCCGAGATGGCAACGGGATTATATACTTATCCAATTTTTGTTGTCATTTTTGCTTTTTTATTTTTAAAGGAGAAAATAACGTTTCTTAAATTTTCAGCTCTAGTTTTTGGCGTAGTTGGTGCTTCATTTGTTTTAAAACCTTGGAGTGCAGACTTTTCGTTTTTCCAAATTTTTCCAGTTTTGGCAGGTTTTTTCTATGCCTGTAATTTATTTGTTTTGAGAAAATTTTGTTCAAATGAAAGTCCTTTAGCCATGACAGCTACAGTCGCTCTATTTTTTATATTTTCTGGAGGGTTTGGGATAATTTTTACTGATTATTTTATTATAGATCAAAGTATAAAAGAAAAAATGCCTTATATAGCTATAGGATGGCCTGAACTCACCACCTTTGCTTTTTTTATTGCTGTAATTGCATCTTTTTTTAATCTAACTGGCAATTTATGTTTAGTAAGAGCTTATCAATCTTCAGAGAGTTCATTCCTAGCTCCGCTTGATTTTCTATATTTAATTTTTGCAATTTTTTGGGGAAAAATTATCTTTGATACTCTACCTGATTTATTAGGATTTTTTGGAATTTTCCTAATACTTATTTCTGGAATTTTGGTCACAATTCAAGCTAACAGATTAAAAAATGAGGTAGTGTGATCTAAAAAATAACTGTTATTAATTGAACTCAGACCTTAGTTTCTTACCATTTTCATTTATTGATGGAACTTTTATTTGGAACTTATTACCAGTTTTTATTGGTAAGGCTGCAATTGATATACTTTCATTATTTATAATAGCATTTTCATTTTTGAGAAATTGGTGATTAGACAAATCTGCAATATCATTAAGAAGAGCATTAGCAATACCTTCTCGGTCCAGCTTTTTTTGAATTTCATCTTTTGAATATTTTAAAAAACATTTTGTGATTATCTCGTCTAATTCAACCCTATTTTTATATCTTTCTGGATTATTTTTAAATTTTGGATTTTTATGCAAACTTTCTTGTTTGAGTATATTTTTACAAAATATCTCGAATTCTCTGTTGTTTTGAATTGATATTAATATTTCATCATTATTTTTGCATTTGAAAGTACCATAGGGCGCTATAAATGTATGTTTCATTCCATTTCTTTTAGGGGCGCCACCCATATATCGGTGAGCTAATAATGGCATATTCATCCAATCAGCCATTACATCAAACATTGATATTGAAATTGATATACCTCTATTAGTTTTGTTTCTTTGAATTATACCTCTCAAAATAGCTGAATAAGCAGTAAGTCCTGTGGATAAATCAGTGATTGATATACCCACTTTTGAAGGATTACTTTCTGTACCAGTGACAGAACACAATCCACTTTCAGCTTGAATTAAAAAATCATAGGCTTTTTTTGATTTTGCATTTTCAGTATTTCCATACCCATTTATTTCACAAAAAATAAGTCTTTGATTATTAGCATTTACTTTAGAATAATCTAAACCAAGTTTTTCCAGTGAACCAGGAGATAAGTTTGATATAAACACATCAGCTTTATTTAACATTTTTTTTAACAAATTTTTATCGTCATTGTTTTTTAAATTTAAAGATATAGATTCTTTTCCTCTATTAAGCCAAGCAAAGATTGCACTATCCCCATTTACACCACTATCGTAAAAACGCGCAAAATCCCCCTCAGGTCTTTCAATTTTTATTACTCTTGCACCAGCTGAGGCCAATAGAAGACCGCAGTATGGTGCAGCTACAGCTTGTTCAAGTGAAATAACTAACAAGTCAGAAAGTTCATCATCTAAGGACATTCAATATATTTATCATAT
>CACGLH010000032.1 GCA_902573735.1 uncultured Alphaproteobacteria bacterium | reverse complement strand
GGAATTGCAGAATTAATTTATAATTTAGGTTATAAAGTTTCTGGTTCAGACCTTAAATTTTCTCCTATTATTGGTAGATTAATACAATTGGGTATTGATATAAAAATTGGTCATCATCAAAAAAATTTAAAGGATGCTGAAATTATTGTTATTTCTTCAGCAGTTGGCTCCAGAAATATTGAATTAATAGAAGCCAAGAGAAAAAAAATTCCAGTAGTTAGGAGATCCGAGATTTTGGCAGAACTTATGCGATTGAAATCAAATATTGCAGTAGCTGGAACTCATGGAAAAACAACTACAACTTCAATGGTTGCCGCAGTAATGGAAACAGGTAATTTAGATCCAACAGTAGTAAATGGTGGAATTATTCAAGATTATGGTTCTAATGCCAGATTAGGCGAAGGTGACTGGATGGTAGTAGAAGCTGACGAAAGTGATGGAACGCTTGTAAAAATTCCTTCTACCATTTCAATAATCACAAATTTAGACCCAGAACATCTTGATCACTATGGTTCATTCGCTTCTTTGAAAAAAACTTTTATAAAATTTATAAATAATATTCCTTTTTATGGGGTGGCTATTTGTTTTATTGACCATCCTGAAGTAAAGAAATTAATCTCAAAAATAAAAGATAGAAGAGTCATTACTTATGGTTATAGTAGTGAAGCAGATATTCAAATAACAAATTTGGAGTATAAAAAAAATAAAGCCCACTTCCAAATATATAAAAAACAGAATGAAGAATTTTTCAAATTTAAATTGCCAATGTATGGTGATCATAATGTAGCAAATGCAACTGCAGCAATTACTGTTGCTTTTCATTTAAAAATACCTCTAGAAGATATAAAAAAGGGATTAGAAAATTTTAAGGGAGTTAAGAGAAGATTTACAAAAGTTTATACCTGGAATGGTATTGATATAATTGATGACTACGCACATCATCCTGTTGAAATATCGGCAGTCTTATCCGCCGCTCGAAAGTATGCAACAGGAAGAGTAATTGCAATTCATCAACCACATAGATATTCAAGATTAGCCAATTTGATGACGGATTTTTCGAAATGCTTTGACGAGGCCGATATAGTTGGAATAACACCTGTATATGAAGCTGGAGAAAATCCCATAAAAGGAATAAACTCTGAAAAACTAATTAAATTATTAAATGATAGGTCAATTAATGCAAATTTAGTTTATAATGAAAATGATCTACTTAAAATTTTGAAATTTTATGGCAAACCTGGAGATATTTTTATTTGTTTAGGAGCTGGATCTATAAGTCAATGGGTTAACAAATTACCAGATATTTTAAAAACTGAAAAAAATGAAAAATAAATTTTCTCAATTAAATAAATTTAACATTAATCTTCCAGAAGTAAGAGGTGTAATAAAAAAGAATTTTGAGCTGTCTAGATTAAGTTGGTTAAGAGTAGGTGGTCCAGCTTCAGTTTTGTTTCAGCCGGAAGATGAAGAAGATTTATCTTTTTTTTTAAGTAACCTTGATTCTAGTATCCCTATATTTGTAATAGGTGCATGTTCAAATCTAATTATTAGAGATGGTGGTATTCCTGGTATCGTAATAAAACTTGGCAAAAATTTTTCTAAAATAAAATATAATAAAAATGATATTTCAGTTGGAGCAGGATGTAGAGATTCTTATTTTGCACAAATTTGTGCAAAAGACGGATTTGACTTTTCTTTTTTAAGAACAATTCCAGGTAACATCGGTGGTGGTGTCAAAATGAACGCTGGGTGTTATGGTTCCTATCTTTCAGACTATTTAATTGGACTTACTTTAATAAGAAGAGATGGTTCAAAAATTTATTTGAAAGCAAGTGATTTTAAGTTTGGATATAGATTCTCTTCTATACCTGATGATGCAGTAATAACAACCATAAAACTTAGAAAAAATAGGAATGATCCATTAATAATTGAAAAGAAAATGATTGAAGCACTAGAAAATAGAAATGTAACTCAACCAATAAAAGATTTATCCTGTGGATCTACTTTTAGAAATCCAATAGGTCGCTCTTCATTAGGAAATAAATTAGATAATGATCATTCCTTAAAAGCTTGGAAGTTAATTGATGATGCAGGTTTAAGAGGTTATAAGATCGGGGGTGCAATGATTTCAAAAAAACATACCAATTTTCTAATAAATAGAGGAAAAGCAACTGCCAAAGATCTTGAGGATTTAGGAGAATTAGTAATTAATAAAGTAAAGGAAAATAGTGGTATTGAGCTAATCTGGGAAATAAAAAGAGTGGGTATAACTTAAAACTGAAAACCAAATTTATTTTAATTTAGATTTATTGACAGTTATGAAAAAAAGAGTAGCTATTTTAAAAGGTGGTAATTCAGTAGAACGAGAAGTTTCTCTTTCTACAGGTCAATCTTGCTCTAAAGCCCTTATTAGGTTGGGTTACAATGTAAAGTCGATAGATACAAAAGAAAATTTTATTGGCGAATTGATAAAGTTTAAGCCTGATGTAGTTTTTAATGCATTACACGGAAAGTATGGGGAAGATGGTATCATTCAGGGGTTACTTGAAACTTTGAAAATACCTTACACCCATTCCGGGGTACAAGCTTCATCAATTGCTATGGATAAAAATTTGGCAAAAATTTGTTTTAAAGAAGCAGGAATACCAGTAGTTGAGCATATTATTTTGGATGAAAGTTTTTCTTTAAAAAACATACCTTTTAAATTTCCTTATGTAATCAAACCTCTAGCTGGAGGATCCTCTGTAGATGTAAAGATTTTAAAAAATGCCAATGATTGGCAACCGATCAAAAACAGTGGAAACAAAAATAAAAAATATTTAGTTGAACCTTATATCCCTGGGAAAGAACTTACAGTTGCAACACTAGGTAATAAACCATTAATTGTTACAGATATTATTTCAGACAATTGGTATAATTATGAAGCTAAATATAAAACTGGAGCTTCTAAACACATAATCCCTGCAAAAATTCCCGTTAATATAGAAAAACTATGCTTGGATTATGCTTTAATTGCTCATGATAAGTTAGGATGTCGTGGAGTTACTAGGACAGATTTTAGGTGGAATGAAAAATTGGATTCAAAAGGGCTATTTATATTGGAATTAAATACTCAGCCGGGAATGACACCTACATCCTTAGTACCTGAACAGGCGAATTTTATTGGTATGTCTTTTGAAGATCTTTGTGATTGGTTAATAGAAGACGCTTGCATTGATAAAAATTAATATATTTTGAAATAGATTAATTAAAATGAGTCAAATAAAAAGTTATCCAACTCCATCTAAAATTAGATATAGACTTGAGAGAATATGGTTAAGGCAATGGTTTAGGAAATTAGTGTTATTTACATTAGTTACTTTAATTTTATTATTTTTTAGTTTGTTTGTTTTAATATCATCTTATGACTGGACTAAACTAGAGACTTTCAAACAAAATATTTTTGAAAGACCTGAATTATCTATTTCAAAATTGAAAATAAATAATGCAAATTCTGATCTGGTAAATCAAATCAATGCCATTTTACAACTTTCATTTCCAATAAACTCAATACAGCTTGATATTAAGAATTTACAAAAAATAATTAATAATATTGACCTAGTAGAGACTGCTAATATTAGGATTAATGATAAAGGAGTATTAGTAATTGATGTTGTTGAAAGAAAGCCAGTTGCGATTTTCAGGGAGGCTGATGAATTAACTTTAATTGATATAAAAGGTTTCAAAATAAATAATATTTTTTCCAGATCTGACAGAAAAGATTTACCTCTGATAGTTGGAATTGATGGTAACCTTAATGTTCAAGAGGCACTAAAAATTTATCAAATATTGTCAGAAAATATAAAAGAAATTAGAGGGATAATTAGAATAGGCAAAAGAAGATGGGATGTAATTTTAAAAAGTGATAAAAGAATAAAACTACCAGAACAAAACCCAAAGAAGTCATTAAGAAAATTTTTAAATAGTGATTTAAATTATCTTATTTCTTCAAATAAATTTTCTGTAATTGATTTGAGATTTACAAATAGAATAGTATTAAGAAAAGTAACTGAGAAAAAACAATAATTAAATGTCCCAGAAATTGAATAAAATAATTATTTAGAAATGAAAAATTTCAAAAAACATAAAGAGATAAGAAAAAAATTAAAATCTGCTATTAAAAAAGGTACTTTAGGTCTCATTGATATAGGTTCCTCAAAAATTGTTTGTATCATTATAAAATTCTCTGAGATTAATAAAAAACCAAAAAATTTGGATCAGATAGATGAAAATAATAGAGTTGCATATAGGGTAGTTGGTGTTGCAACAAAAAAATCGGTTGGAATAAAAAAAGGAGAAATCATAATTGCAGAGGAAGTTGAAAAAACTATTAGATTAGTTGTTCAACAGTCTCAGAAAATGGCTGCTTCAATTATTGATGAAGTAGTTATTACTTTTTCTGGAGGAGAGCCAATCTCCAAAAATTTATATCAAGAAATTAGAACCCAAAATCAAAGTGTAAGCTCTGAAGATATAAATAATTTACTTTCCAAGTATAACTTTCAAATTTATCCAGAAAATAGAGAGATCATGCATGCAATGCCCATTAATTTTAGTTTAGATGAAAAAACAGGGTTAACTGACCCTCGTGGTTTAGTTGGCAATATCTTAGGTTTAGATATAAATTTAGTTACAATCAAAAAAAATGTTTTAGAAACTATTCATCAATGTTTACAAAATTGTCAACTAAGTCTAGCTGGAATCTTTTTTTCACCTTACATATCTGCTAAATCAAGTTTGGTTGAGGATGAATTAAAGTTAGGTGCAATTTGCATAGATATGGGTGCTGGTACTACTGGTATTTCAATTTTCTATAATCATCAGTTGATATTTGCTTCAAATATTAGATTTGGAAGTGAAAATATTACTTCTGATATAATGCAAGCATTCCAACTATCTTTTAACGAAGCTGAGCGCATAAAAACTTTGCATGGCGGTCTAGTGGTTACAAATTTAGACGATAATGAATTAATAGAACTTTCATTCAGTGACGCAAATAAAGAATATTATAATTATGAAAGGCCCTTCATTAGTAGAGCTGAATTAATTTCAGTTATAAGACCAAGATGTGAAGAAATAATTGAAGAAATACAATTTAGCTTAGATAAAGCTGGTCTTGAACAACTTTCATCAAAGAGAATTGTTTTCACTGGAGGTGGCAGTCAACTTCCAGGCTTATACGAACTCGCTAGTGAATATTTTGGAGCTAGAATTAGGATTGGAAGACCAATGCGGGTGCAAGGTTTACCTCAGGCATTACAAGGTTCTCAATTTTCAGCAATAATTGGGCTAGCTATTGAAATTAGTAATTTACAAGATGAAGTATGGGATTTTGAGATACCAACTAATTTAGAGCCAGGACAAAGGTTAAGATCAGCAGTTAATTGGTTAAAAGAAAACTGGTAATAGAAAATTTGTATTAATTTTTAAAATTTATTTTTTTAGTGACCTAAAGAAAGTATTGAGCTATCATAACGAATCAAAAAAAAAAATTAACTAGGCAAAAAACGGGCAAATATCATGACTTTTACTTTAAGAGTTCCTGAACATCAGGATCTAAAACCTCGAATCGTTGTATTTGGTGTAGGTGGAGCTGGCGGAAACGCAGTTGATAATATGATTCTCAAAAACCTAGAAGGTGCGAATTTTGTTGTTGCTAATACTGATGCTCAAGCACTAGAGCAATCAAGTGCACATAAAAAAATACAAATGGGAGTTAAAATAACTGAAGGCCTTGGAGCAGGTTCTAATCCTGAAAGAGGTGCTTTGGCTGCAGAGGAAAGTTTAGAAGAAATAGTTGATGCACTTAAAGATAGTCATATGTGTTTTATTACAGCCGGCATGGGTGGAGGCACAGGGACCGGTGCAGCACCTGTTATAGCTCAAGCGGCTCGTGAGTTAGGTGTATTAACAGTAGGCGTAGTAACAAAACCTTTTCAATTTGAGGGTTTAAAAAGGATGGAGCAAGCACAAAGTGGGATAGAAGGTCTTCAAGATGTAGTAGATACTTTGATCGTTATCCCAAATCAAAATCTCTTTAGGCTTGCTAATGAAAAAACAACCGCTACTCAGGCTTTTGAACTTGCAGATGATGTCCTTTATCAAGGGGTAAAGGGTGTAACTGATTTAATGGTTAGACCAGGTTTAATAAATTTAGATTTTGCCGATGTAAAAGCCGTAATGGATGAAATGGGAAAGGCGATGATGGGAACTGGTGAAGCTAGCGGAGAAAATAGAGCTCAACAAGCTGCAGAAAAAGCTATTGCTAATCCTCTATTGGATGAAATTTCACTATCTGGTGCCAGAGGTGTTTTGATTAACGTAACTGGTGGCAATGATATGACATTGTTTGAGTTAGATGAAGCAGCTAACAGAATTAGAGATGAAATTGATGGCGATGCTAAAATCCTTGTTGGTACAACGCTTGATCCAACTATTGAAGGTCTCATAAGGGTCTCTGTAGTTGCTACTGGGATAGAGTCAGATAATCTCATTGTTGAAAATACTAATGAGTTAGGAGTTACTAATAAAGCATTAGTTAGAGAAAATAATCGATCAAATATAGAAAGCCGGCCTATAAATGCCTTAAGTAAAAATAATTTAGATTCGTCTAGAAATGATGTAAATTTAACTAGAAGTTCTGTTGATACTGTTAAAAGTGATCAAGATAATAACTCTATAAGATCAAAAGATGACCAATTTTCCAATAACATGGATATTCCTAATATTTTTAAAGTCAGAAAGTCTGGAGAAAACCTAAGTTCGTTAAATGTTGAAAAAACTAATGAAAGATTGCAGGCTGCCGTTAACAAAGAGCCAGATCCAAGTTTATATAATAGGCCAAATGAACTAACTAAAAAACTTTCTAACACTAGTAAAAGTACTTTGAATAGTTTTTTGCAAAAAATGACAGGTTTTCGTGTGAAAAAAACAGATGAAAATACTGATAAAAGGATACAACCTAACCTTATAGATTCTAATAGGGAAGTTTCTGCTAGTAAGGAAAAGGACTTAACAAAGAGCCAAAATGTAATAACTCAGGAAGATAATCTTAAAGATGACATTCCAGCTTTCTTAAGAAGACAGGCCAATTAATAATATAAAGCAAATATATTATTTTTGTATTATTTTGTTACAAAGTGTGAATTGAATATTTTTTTTTGTTAGCTAAAATGATCTAAACTAACTTATTTGAGATTAATTTTGCAAAAAACAATAGAAAAAAATGTTACAATATTTGGTGTTGGTGTTCATCTTGGTAAGCCTGTAAAAGTTAACATTAAACCAGCACCAGTCAATCATGGCATTATATTTAAAAGACTAGATGTGGATAATAACAAATCCTTAATAAAAGCCAGTTTTAAAAATATACTTTTTGGAGAATTATGTACAACTTTGACAAATGACAAAGGGGTATCAGTTAAGACTGTTGAACACTTGTTAGCTTCTTTTTCTGGTCTTGGAATATCTAATGCTTTAGTTGAAATTGACAATGAAGAAATTCCCATTCTTGATGGTTCTGCCATAATATTTGTAAATGCCTTAGTTAAAGCAGGTATTTGCAAACAAAATTCACCTATAGATCTATGTTCTGTAAAAAAAACAATTGAAGTAAAAAATAAAAATGGGTGGGTGAAATTTGAGCCTGCGGCCGATCTTAGGTTAACAGTTGAAATTGATTATCCAGATACATGTATAGGTAAGCAAAAATTCTCTCTTAAAGTTACTAGAGACACTTTTCAAAGGGAACTTTGTGATAATAGAACTTTTTGTTTAAAAAAAGATATAGAAGATATGAGAGAAAGAGGTTATGCATTGGGTGGTAGTTTAGATAATGCAATTGTAGTTGATGGGTTTACTATAAAAAATCAAAAAGGCTTAAGAAGAAAAGACGAATTTGTTAGACATAAAATGCTAGATGCATTAGGGGACCTGTCTTTATCAGGCTTGCCTTTATTAGGCCATTATATTTCATTTTGTGGGGGCCATAGATTAAATAATCAACTACTCATAAAGTTATTTTCAGATAAATCAAATTATGAAAATGTTATGGCTGGGAATGATAACCCTCATAAATTTGTTAATAAAAATTTCACATCATCTGATCAAAATTATAGTGCTGCAATTTAGTTTCTTTGTAAGAAGTTGATCTTTCAAAAAAAACTATTATTCTTGTGCAAGATATAGATTCATCATGAAAAAATTTGAAATCAAAAATTTTTATTTTTTAGTTCTTGTATCAACATTTGTAATAAATTCATGCACAAAGCTTCCTAGTGATTTTGATGCCAACTCGAGCGTGGATGACATAATCAAAACTGCTCAGGAAGCATATGATAAGAAAGACTATGCAAGAGCGGCTGAAATATATTTAAAGGTTGAGGAATTTTATCCATACTCTGATAGTTCAAGAAATGCTCTTGTAAATGCCATTCGCTCATTTCATAAAGGTTCAAAATTTAATGAACTGAGAACTACATCCAAAAAATACTTAGATCTTTATCCAAATGACAGCAACGCAGCATATGCAAAATATATGATAGGAATGAGCTATTTCGAACAGATTATAGATGTTGAAAGGGATCAAGGTGCTACTAGAGATTCAATAAGAGAATTTAGTGAACTAATTACACTTTATCCAAAAAGTAAATATACTTTAAAGACCAAAGAAAATATTTTAATTGCCAAAAATCAATTGGCTGGACAAGAAGTTGCAGTTGGAAGATATTACTTAAAGAGAAATAATCCGATGTCTGCAATTAAGAGGTTTAAAACAGTTATTAATGAACATAAAAATACTCCATATTATCCTGAGGCAATTTTTCGATCAATAGAAGCTTATATTATGTTAGGGGTAAATAACAAAGTACTGGACTATTCAGAAATACTTAAAAAAGATTTTCCCAACAGTGAGTGGAACATTCTTGCGTCAAATCTTAAAGAGGAATACGGAATCAAGGCTGATTAAAATTGATAAAATCACTTTCCATAACGAATATGTTATTGATAGAAAAAGCAGAAATATTTTTTTCTAGTGGTCTAAATGTTTTTACTGGTGAAACTGGTTCAGGAAAATCGATTATTTTTGATTGTCTTGATTTTGTCATGGGAAATAAAACTAGAAGGAGCCTTTTGAAAGAAAACGAAAAACGAGGAGAAGTCACTATTGAGTTTGGAATAGATGGTATGAGTGATGTTGTAGACTTTATCTCAGAGCTATCCATTCCAGTTTTAGAAACCTTAATTGTAAGAAGAGTTGAGTTTAGTGATGGAAGGAAAAAGTCCTACATTAATGATATAAATTGTACGACTGAGATATTGAAATCCTTGGGCGAAAAGATAATTGAATTTGTTGATCAAAAAAATAATTCCAAAATTTTAAGAAAACAAAATCATATTAACTTACTGGATGATTTTTGTTCGAAT
>CACGLH010000031.1 GCA_902573735.1 uncultured Alphaproteobacteria bacterium | reverse complement strand
GATATGAAGATCCCGGTTTTTTTGGATCATATGTTGAAAAATATGGGGACTCACCAACATATTCCTTCTTTTCAGATGAAGAAGAAGCTTTTCAAAAGGTTAGAGCTGGTTTTAGGGCAGACCTTGGACATCCTTGCTCACAATCTGTAGTAAAATGGAGAAATGCTGGAATTATTGTACCTATAGATACAAAAAAATTAAAAAATTGGAATAAAGTAGATCCTGGATTTGCTGAAATGGAAGGGTTTCAAGTTGATGGAGTTCAATGGGCTTTACCAATAGATTGGGGTGCAACTGCTCTTACTTACAATGCTGATGAAGTTTCAGCAGAAGATGCAAGTTCACTTCAAGCTTTTGCTGATCCTAAATTCAAAGGTAGAGTATCCTTAATTGATAACGTAGATGACGCTTACGCTCTTGGATTTTTAGCTGTTGGTGTCAAAGATTGGACAAAGGCAACTGATGAAGACTTTAAAAAAGCATCTGATTTTTTAAGGAAAGTTCATAAAAATGTACGACAGTATCACGCTGACGGTGGTGAAGGGTCAGCATTGATGATGAGCGGAGAAATTCTTTTAGAATGGACTTGGAACGAAGTTGCATTTACCATGGGATTTGAGGATAATGCGCCAAAAGTAGTGTTTAATAGAGATACCAAAGAAGGATCATCAACATGGGTATGTGGGTATACTATGATGAAAGATGCTCCAGGTTCTGAGAAAAAAGCTTATGATTTTCTAGATGCATGGCTTGAAGATGATTCTGCTGCATATATGCTTAATGAATGGGGGTATGGTCATACTAATAAGGATGTTATGGCTACTGTTGGTAAAGAAAATGGATGGGCACCTTTGGAAAGTTATACAGAAGGATCACTTTTCCAAAAACCATCAGCTCCTGAACTAAGAGAAAAAATGATAAAAGAATTTGAGTTAATTAAATCAGGTTTTTAAATCCTTTTTGAGGAATAGGTAAAGTACTTTTACCTATTCCTCATAATAGGCAACTATATCGTCTTCTTGGAAGTAAACTGAAATTTCTTCGCCAATATTTGGACTTGGGGTATTCTTAATATCAGATATAGAAATTCTATAAGTATGATGATCATTTTCACGTAAATTTATACCATACAACATTGTATCTCCCATAAATGATTTTTCTACTACCTTAGCATTAAATGATTTTGGCTGCTTTTTTCCATTCTTGTTGTTAATTTTAAAATTCTCTGGCCTAATACCAATAGTAAGTTTAGATTTATCAACTCCAAATATGTTACTTTTTAATAGCTTAATATTGCCTAAATCTTTATGAGAAACACTTATTGTTTTAGATTTTTTTTCCAAATATTGTGTCTCAAAAAAATTCATATTACCTATAAAGGAAGCAACTCTTTTAGTTTGTGGTTTATTATAAATCTCTTCAGGAGAAGCAACTTGATCTACTTTTCCGTTAAACATAACACCTACTCTATCACTCATAGTAAGTGCCTCTGTTTGGTCATGAGTAACTAAAACAAAAGTTATTCCTACTGATTTTTGTAGTTGTCTTAGTTCAAATTGCATTTGTTCTCTAAGATTTTTGTCTAGTGCAGATAAAGGCTCATCTAGAAGTAATACTCTGGGTTTTAAAATTAATGCCCTTGCAAGTGCTACTCTTTGCCTTTGACCACCTGATAAAGCAGATGAAGCTCTTTTATGATAACCTTCAAGACCTACTAAATTTAGTGCCTCCTCTATTTTTTGCGCAATTTCATCTTTATTTAAGCTAGTATTTCTAAGTCCGTATCCAACATTTTCAGAAACATTTAAATGTGGGAAAATCGCATAATTTTGAAAAACCATATTTGTCGGTCTATTATTTGGTTCAACAGAATTAACATTTTTTCCATTGATAAAAACATCACCATTTTCAGGTTTTTCGAAACCTGCTATTATTCTCAAAAGCGTTGTTTTTCCACAACCTGATGGTCCTAATAGTGAAAAAAATTCCCCCTCTTTTATTCCTAAGGACACATTATTTACCGCTATAATTTTATCAAAAGATTTTTTAATTGATATTAGATCAACTATCTTTTCAGGATTTCTAATATTTTTTTTGTTCATTTTTGATCTAAACCCACACTATAATAATTATACAATTCCATCCTTCTTCTAAAGTATTCAAATAAAGAAACTAGTATAAGAGATACAATTAATAGTATTGTTCCTAATGCCATTGTACTAGGCAATTTAGCTGGAAATCGAAATTGAGACCATATGTAGACTGGTAAAGTTGGTTCAACTCCTGTTAGAAAAAAAGCAATAATAAATTCATCTAATGATATTACAAATCCAATCAATAGACTAGAAATCAATCCAGGGGATACCATTGGTAAAATTATAATCCTAAATGTTTGAAAGGATGACATTCCAAGGTCAAGAGAGGCTTCTTCCAAACTTATATCAAGATTATTAAAAGCTGATACCATTATTAAAGTCGAAAATGGGGTTATCAATAATGTATGACCAAGAACCACACTCCATAAATTCAAATCTAGCCCAAGCTGAATTAGTACTGTTAAGAGACAAACACCTAATATAATTTCTGGTAGAATTAAAGGAACAAGTATAAATGTAATTGAAATTCTTTTTCCGTAAAAAATATACCTAGTTGAAGCTCTAGCTACTAAAGTACCCAGTATAGTTGCTAAAATTGTAGAAGATATCGCAATTAATAATGAATTGAATAAAGCGTTATGTAAGGTATTTTCATAAAGAAGCTCTTCAAACCATATCGTTGAAAAACCAGAAAGTGGAAAGGAAATAACTTTGCTATTGTTAAAAGAAAAAATTGGAAGCAAAAGTGCAGGTGCATATAAAAATACAAGAAAAAATATTACAATTACTTTAAAGATTTTGTTCGACTTTTTCATACTAATAATTTCTTAAGTATTTTCTATTTAAAAAAACAAAAAGCAAAGATATTATCCCTACTATTAATAATGATGTAACTGAAAGAGCTGCCGCTAGTGGAGCATTGTTAGCTTTCGAAAATTGTACCTGAATCATATTAGCTATCATTAAACCTTCTGGACCACCCACAAGTTTGGGAGTTATGTAATCTCCAATACAAGGAATAAATATTATTAAAACAGCACCTATTACTCCTGGCATTGATAATGGAAGAATAATCCTAAAGAATTGACTCAAATTGTTATCACCCAAATCATTAGACGCTTCTAATAAAGACCTATCAATTTTTTCTAAAGAAACAAAAATTGGTAATATAGCAAAAGGGGCCCAACCATGTACTAGTGCTAGTACAACTGCATTTGAATTATATAATAAAAAAGTTAAAGGCTCAGTAATTACTCCTAGCCACTCAAAAAAAGAGTTTAAAACACCGTTATACCCTAATATTACCTTCCACAAAAACATCCTTAACAGATAACTTGTCCAAAATGGTATGGTTATAAGAAATAACCACAAAGCCTTTCTCTTTCCACCATAAAAAGAAATATAATAAGCAATAGGGAAAGCAAATAAAATTGTAATAAAAGTGACTGTTAAGGAAATTATTAAAGATCTAGCAAATAGTGTCTGAAATACAGGTTGAAACCAAGCTTGTTTATAATTATCGAGGGTTATAGTTTTTATTAATGTGAGATAGTCCTGTGTCCAAAAACTTAAAGTCGTCATTGTTGCAATTGGGACTGCCAGTAAAAAAATTGCGAAAATAAAGGGCACACCCAGTAATCTCCAGCCCTTTTTATTATGTTCAGAAAAATACATAATTTGTCTATCTAAATCTCTATAACTTTTGCTTTAAAATTATGTTTTATTTTCAGCCAAGAGCTTATCATTAAATTCATTCAGTGAATGGTCTATTGGTTCTGTATTAAAATTCATTACTGGAATTAATTTTCTTAAATGATCATGGTAGGTTTTTACACCATATTCTAAATCAGATAAGCAAAAACCCTTGAAAGCAGACGACTTTACTGCTTCAGTAGACCATTCTACAAGCATCTGATCTTCTTTCGCTGTATCTCTATCTATCCGACCACTTAAATACCTGGCTATTTTTTTTTCTCTACTCTCTTTTTTGTGTTTAAGGACACCACCTGTCTGTATTGTTTTTGTGCTACTTAGGGGGTATTCATAATAGTAGATTATACACTCTGGATATAAACCTAAAACAAAATTAGGAAACATACCAAAATAGATCCAAGATCTGCTAAGAAGTTTGGGTAATTTTAACCAGTTATTATTTTCTACAATATGACGATATCTTTTTACACTCCATTTTTTTGATGGTTTGGTATTGAAAGTGCCTATTGATCTTGAGGTTCCTTCAACAAAAGGTTCATCGTTGTAATCTTGACCATATAAGTCAAATAGCGAAGGGTGTGCTTGCCTCACATGGTAACCTTCATTATCAACATCCCTAACTGATTTCCAATTAGCATCTATAATGTCAGTCCAAATACTACCATCAACTGGTTGCATGTGCTCCATTTTATAATAACTAATCTCATTATCAAATCTTTTTAAAATTTCAGAAATACTTTTTTGATTACTTTTCTTAAATCTTACAAAAATCAGGCCATGCCAAATTTCAATTTCTAGTGGTTTTAAACCCATTTCTGAAAAATCAGTATCACCAAAAGAATCCTTATTTGGAATCCCTCTTACAGAACCATCAAAATTATAGGACCATCCATGAAATGGGCAAACAATTGCTCTTTTACAAACTCCTTCTTTGTCTGCAATTACCCTAGAACCTCTGTGCCTACATAAATTGTGAAAAGCTCTTATTTCGTTGTTTTCACCTTTTATGACAAAACCTCTTTCATTTACAATTTCTATGGTTTTATACGAACCTATTTTATTTAGTTCACTTATGTGACAAACAAATTGCCAATGTTTTCTAAATAACTCTTCTGCTTCTAATTGGAATAACGAATCTGATTGATAAGTCCATCCAGGTAAGCCACTCCTATCCCAATTATTTTTTCTCAAAAGTCATTCCTTACTTTTAGTTTTCTAAAATTATAAAAAGGTTTTTTCTGTCTTCATAAATAACTTATTAAAGTATATTAATTTCATGAATAAGTAATATTAAATATTGTCTTAATCAATTGAAAGCTATTTTTTGTCTAATAATAAAATATTTGATTATGAAGTTATAATAGTTGGCGCTGGAATTGCGGGCATATCTGCTGCTAAAATATTGGATAACAATAATATATCAAACATAGTAATTGAAGCAAATAATCGTGTAGGTGGAAGAGCAAAAAAGGCTCCAGAATCATTTGGAAATTGGTTTGATCTTGGATGCTCATATTTGCATGAAGGAGAAATTAATCCTTTTAGAACTGTTGCCAAAAGTCTTAATGTACCAATTGACCATCAAAATGGAGATATTTTTTCTATAGAAAAGACAAAATATCTATTTGGAGAAAAACCCCTTTTAATAAATAAAAAGAAAAAGATAGAAAAATCCTATAACAATTTTTTAGTGGAGTTAAACTTTTATAGAGAAAATGTTGAAGATAATCGTCTTTCTAGTTGTTTAAATATTAATGATCCTAATTATCCTATCCTTTTTGACTATTTAACTGGTTTAAATGGTATCGAGGCAAATCTTGTTTCTGCTAGAGATTTTGCATCAGTTAATGAAGGTAAAGATTTGATTATTGAAAGCGGACTTGCAAACATGATTGATAAATGGGCAACTGGTATAAATATAAATTTAAATAATCAAGTTAAACAAATAAATTGGGGTAGAAAGCAAATTGAAATATATACAAAATCAAAAAAATATGTTTGTAAATCAGTATTATTAACTGTTTCTAATGGTATTTTAGCAAATGAAGATATAGCATTTATTCCTAAATTACCTGATTATAAAATCCGAGCCATCCATAATTTACCAATGGGAATTTTAAATAAAATTGGAGTACTCTTTGAAGAAGGAACTTTTAAAGATAACCAACTAGGTTGGTATGTTGTAACACCTGATAAATATCAAAATAAGATATCTGAGATATTTAGTTTTGAGATAAGAAAGAAAGAAAAAGAACATATGATATTCTTCTTTGGAGGAAAAAAAGGGTCTGATATCGAAAATTATCCAAAAAAATATTACAAAAAAATCATTGAGTTCATAAAAAAGCAATTTGGAGACAACATTGAAAAAAACATAATTAAATTAATTCATTCATCATGGGGAAAAGATCCCTACTCCAAGGGTGCTTATTCTTATGCTTTACCAGGTCATAACTTTGAAAGAGATTTATTAAAGAAAACATTAGATAAGAAAGTATACTTTGCAGGCGAAGCGACTATTAATAAAACTTATGGTACATGCCATGGAGCGTATATTTCAGGAAATTATGCTGCTAATAAAATTATAAATGATTTGAAAAATTAAATTTCTTCTAAATATGTTTTTAATTCAAAATTTTCAATTCTAGAATTAAAGACTTCTAATTCCTGCTTTTTGCAATTCTTAAATACCTTACAAAAAGTTTCAAAATAAAAATTTTTATTTATTTTAGACTTATCAAAATCATTTATTGCTTGATCCCAACTTTGAGCTATTTGAATTACCTTTTTTTGATAAGTATCACCAGATAATGGTTTAAGCGGTTCTATTTTTTTTAAAATACCTTCAAGAGCAGAAGCAAGAATTGAAGATAGTACTAAATAAGGGTTTGCATCTGCTCCAGCTACTCTATGCTCAATTCTTTTTGAAGTATAATCCCCACCAGGTATTCTTATCGCTGCTGTCCTATTTTCATAACCCCAACAAATATTTAAAGGAGCATGTGTTCCAGGCCTTAAACGTTTATAAGAATTAAAATGAGGAGCTAAAATAAGAGTAGAGTCTTTGAGGCTATCTAAAATACCCCCAACTGCATTTTTTAAAGTTTGGGAACCTAAATCTGTATTATTATTGAAGATATTTTTTTTATTTTTATCAAGTAAACTGAAATGTACATGCATACCACTCCCAGAAATTTTAGAAAAAGGTTTAGCCATGAAGGTAGCTCTTTTTTTATGCTTTCTGGCAATTCCTTTTATAAATCTTTTGAAAATAATGGCTTGATCTGCTGCTTTTAAGGGATCGTCTATATGTTTAAGGTTAACTTCAAACTGATTAGGCGCATTTTCAGACGAAACACCATCCATTGGAATGTTATTTTTTTTACATAAATCATAAAGCTCATCAAAGAAATCTTCATGATTTTCAATATCTGTAATTGAGAGTACATTTGTAAATTCTGTAGAATCAACGTTCAAGCTTCTAACTTTATTTTCATTAAATAAATAAAACTCTAATTCAAATGCCACAACAGGATAAAGTTCTAAACCTTTATATTTATTACAAATCGAATTAAGAATGTGCCTAGGATCAATTGGTGAAATTTCCTTTTTATTATCAAACAACCAAAGTGGAAGAAGAACTGAGTCTTTTTTATTTGAAAAAAAAGGAATTGGGCCAATTCCAGTAGGTAACCCATATCCATCAGCATCCCCACTCTCAAAAAGATAGGGACTATCCTCTAAATCTGATCCCCAAATATCAACGCAAGAAGCAGATAGAGGAATTCTAATACCTTCTTTTATTACTTTTTCTAAGCTATTAAAACGGATTCTTTTTCCACGCCAAATACCATTTAAATCACAAGCTGCTGCAATAATTGGTACATTTTTCCCTAATTTTGAAATCCAATCTAATTCTGATTTAGACATTTATTTATTTCCATATTTTGCAAACAAAGAGATATTTCTAATTAAAAAAAATAAGAAATAGGATATCTAAACTTATTTATAAAATCTCTTGTTAGTATGGTGTTAATTTTCTCAATTCAAATTTCTGTATTTTTCCTGTAGATGTTTTTGGAATTGAGCAAAATATAACCTCTTTTGGTATTTTAAAGCTGGCTAAATTTGATCTACAATGATCAATCACTTGTTTTTTAGAAAGTTGGGTTTTAGGTTTGAGTTCTATAAAAACACATGGAACTTCCCCCCATTTTTCATCCTTCATTGCTACAACACCACAAGCTAAAACTGAATCTAAATCATAAATACAATTTTCTATTTCTATAGAAGAAATATTTTCACCTCCAGATATAATTATATCTTTTGATCTATCTTTTAACTGAACATACCCATTATCATACATTACTCCTAAATCCCCTGTATGAAACCATCCTCCTGAAAATGCTTCTTTAGTAGCCTCAGGATTTTTTAAGTAGCCTTTCATAGTTATATTACCCTTTAACAAAACTTCCCCAATTGTTTTGCCATCTCTTGGGACATCTGATGAATCTTTTTGATTAACAACTCTTATTCCTTCTTGAACAAGATAAGTAACTCCTTGGCGTGATTTAATCTCTGCTTGTTTTTCAACTGATAAATTATCCCATTCTGGATCCCATGCACAAACAACGCAAGGGCCATATACTTCTGTTAAACCATATACATGTGTTACATCAAAACCTATTTCCTGCATTGTTTGTAAGACAGCTGCTGGTGGTGGAGCAGCAGCTGTCATTACTTTACAAGTATAATCAATTTTCATTTTATCTTTAAATTCTGAATCAATTAGCATACCTAGTACAATTGGAGCACCACACATATAATTTACTTTATTTTTTGAAATAGCAGAATACATAGAGTCTGAGGTAACTTTTCTAAGGCAAATGTTTGTCCCTGCTTTTGCAGCAATTGTCCATGGAAAACACCAACCATTACAATGAAACATTGGTAAAGTCCAAAGATATATTGGATGACTTTCCATATTCCATTCCATAATGTTACCTAAGGCATTTAAGTAAGCACCTCTATAGTGTGTAAGAACACCTTTGGGATTTCCTGTAGTACCGGATGTATAATTAACAGCAATAGTGTCCCACTCATCCTCTAAACAATTTTCTATAAAATTAATATTTCCTTTAGATAAGAAATTTTCGTAATCTAAATATTTAGTCGAATTAATAAAACCTTCACTACTATCCTCTATAACAATTATATCAGGCTTTTCCTGGCTATAAGAAATAGCCTTCTTGGCTATTTCAAGAAATTCTAAATCAACAAAAATTATTACAAGTTCTGAATGATCAATAATATAGGATAATGTTTTATAGTCTAATCTATAGTTCATCGCATTTAATATCATCCCAGCCATTGGGACACTGTAATGAGCTTCGTATAATTCAGGGGTATTCATTGCTAAAAAACCAATGGTATCACCTTGCTTAAAACCAGATATTTGCAAGGCAGATGCAAATTTTTTACAACGATTATAAGTTTCACTCCATTTATAAAATCTATCATTATACACGACAGAAATTTTATCAGGAAATGTGAAAGCAGTTTTTTTTAAAAAAGTTACTGGATTTAAAGGGGTATAGTTAGCACTATTTTTTTTTAATTCATTGTCAAATTGTTTCATTAAAACTTTCCAGTTTTGTTAACAAATCAATTCGAAAAAAAAAAATTCAAGCAGCTTCTGCTTGTCTGTCACTCTCTTCTCTTGATAATGCAACGGAGGTTCTAATACCTTTTTTAACAAATTCAACCATTCCCTTAACACATCTTTCATTTGGATCAATACCTGCGCACATCAAAACTTCTCTACCATCTCTAGATCTTGCCCATCTTGCGATTTGCTCGGCGCCATTACCATACTTTTTATCATCAGCTATGGCATCATCTAAGGCTGCTAATACTACCGCTGCAAATAAACGCTGTGCACGACCTCCCTGATCAGTCTTATTAACAGTAGTATCTAGGCTTGAAAACATAATATCCTCCAAAAAAACATG
>CACGLH010000030.1 GCA_902573735.1 uncultured Alphaproteobacteria bacterium | reverse complement strand
CTGAAAAAGGTTGGCGGGATTTCTACCCCTCTTTTTGAGAAAATTAATAAAAAACCAATAGTTGCTTCTGAAAAAGAAATACAATTAAATCCTAGAGCACGCTCGGCTAAATTAAGAGTTGTAAGAAAACTTTCAAATAAATCATTTAATGTCGATACAAAAATTTTAGGTTTGCCACAAATCTCTGAAAGTTTAAAAGAATTTCAATGCGTATAGTTTTAACATCAATTTTATTCGTTTTTTGTGTAATTAGTGCAATTTGGGCCTATCAAATGAACTATGAAACAAGGTTTAAAAATAAACAAATAATTGAAATTAATAAAAAAATTAAATCTACTTTAGATAGAATAGATCTATTAAATGCTGAGTGGGCTTTTTTAAATAGTCCAGAAAGGTTATCACAACTAGCTGATGAAAATTTTTTAAAACTTAACCTGATACCACTTTCAAAAAATAATATTAAATATAGCATGGATGAGATTGATAATTCTAATGAGATTAAAAATGGTCAATAATTTTGATCAATTTGATTCTCAGACACAAATAATATCCCAAAAGAATAAATCTATCAAAAATTCATCTTTTAGGATCTACATACTTTTATTATCTTTTATTCTAGCATTTTTGGTGATTGGAATACAAATGATTTTGATGGCACTTAATCCAACAATCATTCAAAATGAAAAAAAAGTAGTTGTGAAAGATTATTCTAAAAGAAAAGAAATAAAAGATAGAAACGGTATTTTATTAGCTAAAAACATCAAAGTGGACTCATTCTATGCACATCCTTCAGAAATTGTTGATAAAGAGAAAGTGCTTAATTCATTAAGGGTTATTTTTTCAGAAGATGATCAAAAGGTATTTCGGAAAAAGTTGTATAGCGAAAAACCATTTGTATGGCTTAAGAAGACGATTTCACCTGAGCAAAAAATATTAGTCAAAGATATTGGTCAGCCTGGTTTATATTTTGGTCCTAGGCAGATGCGTATCTATCCAAATGGACATTTATTAGCTCATACTCTTGGTGGAACTAGATATGGTTTTGAAAGTGTCAGTAATGCTGAAATATTGGGTACAGCTGGTGTAGAATTATTTTATAACAAAGAATTAAGTGATCTAAAACTTAGTTTAAAAGAACTTAAATTATCTATAGATATCAAAATACAAGCTATAGTAGAGGAAATACTTAAAAATGGAATTAAACTTATGGATGCTAAAGGAGGATCTGTAGTGTTAATGGATTCAAGAACTGGTGAATTGATATCTCTTGCTTCATTTCCAACGTTTAATCCTAATCTGAGACCAAAAAACCTTTTTAAAAATGATCCATCAAATAGCCCTATATTTAATAGAGCTGTGCAGGGAATTTATGAGTTGGGATCAGTATTTAAAATCTTTCCAGTTGCTTTGGGGATAGAAACTAATGTTATTAATCCAAAAACTGAATTTAATACACATAACCCCATTAAAATAGGTGGTAGAACAATTAAAGACTATAAATATCTTGGTCCTAAATTAAGTGTTGAGGATATAATTTTAAAATCCAGTAATATTGGTACCGTCAGGATTGCACAGAAAATCGGCTCTACTAATCTGAAAGCATTTTATAAAAATTTGGGATTATTTGATACAACCACACTAGAACTTCCAGAAACTAAAGGTACCAAACCACAAAAGCCAAAAAAATGGAATAATTTGGAAACTGCAACAGCGTCATATGGTCATGGTATTGCAATATCTCCCATTCATTTGGCTACTGCATATGCGATACTAGTTAATGGTGGTTTTAAAGTTAATCCAACAATTTTGAAAAAAGATAATTCCAACATAAACTCTGATCAAATTATTTCAAAAAAAACTTCAGAAAATATAAGACTCATTCTTGAGAAAGTAGTTTCAGAAGGTACTGCTAAAGAAACTAATTTTGGGGGCTATTTAGTTGGAGGTAAAACAGGAACAGCAGAAAAAACTAATCCAATTCAAGGTGGATATTATGAAAATAAAGTCATATCTACATTTGCTTCAGCATTTCCTATTTCAACCGGTGAATTTGTATTAGTAGTGACTCTTGATGAGCCAGAAAATAATTTTGGTTCTGAAAGTTATAGATATGCAAGTAAAACTGCCGTTCCAGTTGCTGCAAAAATTATAAGCAGGATTGCACCATTACTAAACTTAAAAAAAGAATAAGGTTTGAAATTAAATTTTTGAATCTAAAAGAATTTTAAAAAAACAAAAATGAACAAACTATTTTCAAATTTAACTTGTGTAAAATTATCTAAAGTTAGTTTTAAACAAAAGATTTTAAAAAGTATAAATTATAATAATAATTTAATCCTAAAGGGTATTTCAGAAAATTCTGGTGAAGTAGGGCTAGATTTTGGCTTTTTTGCACTTTCTGGTTCTAATACTCACGGAGCAGTTTTTACAGAAGATGCAATTGAAAAAGGTGCAAATTTAATTATTACTGATTTAAAAGGTTTAAAAATTATAGAGGAAAAGCAACTTAAAATTTCTACCATAGTTTTCCCAGAGCCAAGAAAAATAATTCCTGAATTAGCTTCCTACTTTTTTAAGAAAACCCCTTCAACTATAGTGGGTATTACTGGTACCAATGGTAAAACATCAGTAGCTCATTATGTAAGACAAATTTGGGAAAATTTAGGTTATAAATCTGCAAGCTTAGGAACTACTGGAATAAATGGAATAATTAATTTACAAACAAAACACACTACACCTGATGCTTTAAAATTAAGATATTATTTAAATCAATTAAAAAATATAGGTGTTGACAGACTTGCTTTGGAAGCTTCATCGCATGGTTTAGTTCAAAACAGACTTGATGGGATTAGAATGTCTGTTGGTATTTTTACAAATCTTAGTAGAGATCATTTTGATTATCATAAAAATTTTAATTCCTATTTTGAAGCTAAATCATTATTGTTTAAAGAATTGGTTCCTCAAAATGGAGGTGCAGTCATTTCGACTGATGGGTTAAAAAGTCAATCTATGCTTAAAATCGCTCAATCAAGAATTTCAAAAATTTTGACAGTAGGAACAAAGAAAGAAGCTAATTTAAGAATTTTATCCAACTTTCCAAACGATAGAGGACAAAAATTAAAATTTGGTTGGAAAAATAATGAGTATATCACTGATTTGAGTCTGTTTGGTGATTTTCAGTCTCAAAATGTTCTTTTGGCTTTTGCATGCATAACTTTATTAGAAAAAGACTTAGATAGAAATATACATGATTATATAAAATTATTATCTAAACTAAAAACAGTACCTGGAAGAATGCAAGAAGTTGCTTCAAAAAAAAATGGTGCAAAAATCTTTGTTGATTTTGCACACACACCTGATGCATTAGAAAACGTTTTAAGTTCAGTCAGATCACATTTTATAGGAAGTATTCATCTGATTATTGGTGCGGGTGGAAACAGAGATATTGGAAAAAGATCAATTATAGGAAAAATAGCCTCGAAATTTTCTGATTATGTAATAATAACTGATGATAATCCTAGATTTGAAAATCCAGCATTAATAAGGTCTCAAATTATGAAATCTTGTCCTAAAGCAATTGAGATTGCGGATAGGTCTGAGGCTATTTTAACTGGGGTTAATCAATTAAAATGTGGTGATGTATTAATTATAGCTGGAAAGGGACATGAGAATTATCAAATATACGGCAACAATCAATATCCATTTAATGATGCGGAAGAAGCAAGTCTTGCTCTAGAGTCTCTTGGAGAAAAACTTTAATGTCAACAATTTTTTCAGCTGAAGAACTTCACTCAATAGTTGGTGGTAAGTTATTTAAAAATGATTGGTTAGTCAGTGGTATTTCAATTGACTCAAGAACCATACAAAAAAATGATCTATTTATTGCACTTAAAGCCAAAAGAGATGGCAACGATTTCATTGTTTCAGCAATAGAAAATGGTGCCAAGGCAGCAATTATCAACAAAATTCCTAAAGAATTACCCAAAAATTTTCCATTTATTTTAGTAAATAATAGTGTAGAAGCACTTTATTCAATAGCAAAATATTCACGGAAAAAGTATAAAGGGAGAGTTATTGCAATTACTGGTTCTGTGGGAAAAACAAGTACAAAAGACATTTTGACAAAAATGTTGTCTACCTTTGGAGTAACACATAGTTCACAGAAAAGTTTTAATAACCATTTAGGTGTTCCTTTAACATTAGCAAATATTCCAAAAAATGCAGATTTTGTAATATGTGAAATAGGCATGAATTCAAAAGGAGAAATAGAGCCTTTATCTAAGCTGGTTGCTCCTGATGTTGCTATTATAACTAATATCTCTGCAGCTCACCTAGCGTCATTTAAAAACATTAGAGAAATAGCATATGAAAAAGCCTCTATTTGTTTTGGTCTAAAAAAAAATGGATTATTGATTTTTTCAGTTGATAATAAATTTTATGAATTAGTGATTAATTTTGTTAAAGAAAGAAAACTGAAGTCTGTGACATTTGGTTATAATGAAAATGCAGAAATAAGTATTAAAAATATTTCTCATTTTAAAAATAAATCTTATGGATCTCTGCTGATTAAAAATAAAGTTTTTACTAATTTTTCTATAGGGGCCTTAGGATCACATCAACTTAAAAATTGTTTAGCAGCTTTAGCCGTCATTTTGAGTTATGATCTTAGTCTTGAAAAAGCTTTAAAAGAATTAAAGGACTGGGTACCTCGAGATGGAAGAGGTAATTTTTTAGATGTTAATCTCAAATATAAATTGAAGAGTATTAGAATAAGAGTAATTGACGAAAGTTATAATAGTAATCCTACTTCACTAAATGCAAGCTTGGAAATTTTAAAATCGGTACAATTTGATACAAAAAAATCATCCAGAAAAATTGCAATTTTGGGTGATATGTTAGAACTTGGTGTTAAAGAAAAAGAAGTTCATAGATTCAAATATATATTCTTTCGATACTATTCACTGTGTTGGTTCTTTGATGAAAGAACTTTATTTAAAACTACCACAAGAAAAAAAAGGATTGCTTGTTTCAAACCCAAGTGATTTATTTTCTCACATATTAATTAATGCAAAAGATAATGATATTTATTTAATAAAAGGATCTAATTCTATTGGACTATCTTTTATAGCTAATAAATTATATAAATTAAATAACACTTATGTATAAGGAACCTTTCCAATGCTTTATTTCCTTCATTTTTTAAGTGATGGTGGTGATATTTTTAACCTTTTTAGGTACATTACTTTTCGTGCAGGTGGGGCTTTTTTTACTTCATTAGCTTTTGGATTTCTTTTTAGTAAACCAATAATTAATTTGTTGAAAAAAAAACAAAAAGAAGGTCAACCAATAAGAGAAGATGGACCAGAAACACATAAAATAAAAAAAGCAGGTACACCTACAATGGGAGGAGTGCTCATTATTGGCTCTTTATTATTTTCAACTCTTATTTGGTGTAGATATGATATTTCTTATGTTTGGATAGTTATTTTTGTAACATTAGGTTTTGGATTAATTGGTTTTATAGATGACTTCTCTAAACTTCATAATAATAACACTCGGGGTATTTCGGGAAAAATAAGATTGTTCTTAGGTTTTCTAATAGCTGCATGCGCGACAATATGGGTTATCAGTATACAAGACCCTTCACTTTCGAAATCTTTAGCTGTTCCAATCTTTAAAGATGTTTTATTAAATTTAGGATGGTTTTATATCCCTTTTTCAATGATTGTAATAGTTGGATCAGCAAACTCAGTAAATTTAACAGACGGTCTTGATGGATTAGCTATTATGCCAGTAATGATAGCTAGTGGTTCTCTAGGCATTATTGCATATGCAGTTGGTCGGGTTGATTTTTCAAATTATTTAGAAGTTCATTATATCGCAGGATCAGGAGAAATTGCTGTTTTTTCTGCTGCTCTTATTGGGGCAGGACTTGGTTTTTTATGGTACAATGCTCCTCCAGCTGCTGTATTTATGGGAGATACCGGTTCATTAGCACTTGGTGGAGCGTTGGGTGCAATCTCTGTCTGTACAAAACATGAAATTGTTTTGGCTATTATTGGAGGTTTATTCGTATTAGAAGCTCTATCAGTAATTATTCAAGTTGCTGCATATAAATTAACTGGAAAAAGAGTCTTTTTAATGGCACCAATCCATCATCATTTTGAGAAGTTAGGTTGGGCAGAACCTCAAATAGTTATTAGATTTTGGATAATTTCTGTCATATTAGCTTTAGTAGGATTAGCAACTCTTAAACTGCGATAATAATGAATTATAAGATTAATACAAAAAAAAGAACAGTTGCAGTTCTTGGTTTAGGAATAACTGGAAAATCTATAATTGATTATTTTAAAAATTCTGAAATTCAGCTTATTTGCTGGGATGATGACTTAATTAAGAGAAAACAGTTAATAAACCAAAAAATTAGACTTCATAATTTATCAGATCCTGAAATCTGGGCAGACATTGATACATTACTCATTTCACCTGGTATTCCTTACTTGTATCCAAAGGCTCATCCTGCAGTTATTAATGCATTAGAGAATTCAGTAAGAATTGATAACGATATAGGCTTGTTTTTTAGGAATATGATTAATGAAAATAAAAAACCTTTTACAATATGTGTTACTGGTTCAAATGGCAAATCTACAACTACTTCATTAATAAACCATATCCTAAATAGTATTTCGAATAATTCAGAACTAGGAGGGAATATTGGGCGACCAGTATTAGAATTGAATAATAATAAAAGTATAAAATTTAATGTTTTAGAACTATCATCTTACCAAATTGAAATTGCTAATTTTTTGTCCCCAGATATTGCTATTTTTTTAAATTTATCGAGTGATCATTTAGAAAGGCATGGAGGAATTGGGGGCTATTTTAATGCTAAAGCAAGACTTTTTTACTATGGGTTGCCTAAATTTAGTATTATAAATATAGATCAACCTGAGGGAAGGTATTTAGCGAATATTTTAGAAAAAAATAGCAATATTAATACTCAAGTAATAAGTCTCTCCTCTAATAAAACAAATACATATTCTAAATGGTCTATCTCACTAGAGGATGATTTTATAGTAGAAAGAAAAGATGGCTCTGAAACATTTAGATATAATATAAATCAATATGTAAATTTACCTGGTGAACATAATTTAATAAATTCATGCGTTGCTTTCATAACTTGTAAATTATTACAAATAGATTCTACTCAAATCCTAAAAAATATGATTAATTTTAAAGGGTTACCTCATAGAGCTGAATTAGTAAGAAAAATAAATGAAGTATCTTTTATAAATGATAGCAAAGCGACAAATATGGATTCTGCACTAAAGTCAATTATGACTTATGACAGAATTAGATGGATAGTTGGTGGTCAAAAAAAAGATGGGGATAAAGTAAATATTGAGTCTCAAAAGAAAAAAATCAAAAAGATTTATTTAATTGGTTCTTCTTCTTTTGAATTGTCCAAATCATTTAATGGTATAGACTATTCTATGTGTATTAATTTAGATAATGCTGTTGAAAAAGCATTTAAAGATTCAGAGCCTGGTGACACAATTCTATTTGCTCCTGGTTGTGCTAGCTTTGATCAATTTGAGAATTTTGAAAAAAGAGGTGAAAAATTTTGTGAGTTAGTTAATTTTTTATAATTTAATTGTATTTATGGTTAAAACGAATTTAATTTTTCTTTAAAAAAATACATTCTAATGATATCCTCATATTAAAAAATACAGGCAATATTTAAATATGACAGATATAATCTTCAGGCCTCGGTCTCAATTAATTGAGGAGAGTGAACTTCCTTTGTGGTGGAAAACAATTGATAAATGGTCAATTTTTTGCTTATTAGGACTTTTTTTATGTGGTTTATTACTAAGTATGGCAGCATCTGTTCCATTGGCCGAATCTAATGGGAAAGAGTCATTTTACTATGTAAAGCGACAATTATTTTATGGCTCACTTTCTTTTTTCATTATTATTTTTTTGTCTATTCTGTCAATAAAAGAAAATCGAAGAATTTTTTTGATATTTTTTCTGTTATCAATTATTTCTCTTTTCCTTTTACCTTTTATTGGTACTGATCATGGGAAAGGAGCTGTAAGGTGGATTTCTCTTTTAGGTATATCATTTCAACCTTCTGAGTTTTTAAAACCCTTTTATATTGTAGCCATAACTTGGATAATGTCTTCAAGTTACAGTAATTACAACATTCCAGGTAAAGCTATATCATTTATATTTATGACTTTAATTGTTTTTACTTTGGTACAACAACCAGATTATGGCCAAGCTGTGCTATTTTTGTCAATTTGGATAATACTTTACTTTTTAGCTGGGGCTTCCTTTCTGATTTTATTTTTAATATTAACTATCACTTTTATTTTAGGCATTATATCGTATACAACGTCTTCTCATTTTGCTGGAAGAATTAATGCATTTCTAAACCCTGAAATAGAACCCCGTTCTCAGCTAAGTTTTGCTGTTAATGCAATTAATGATGGTGGGTTATTTGGAGTTGGAATCGGAGAAGGTGTAATAAAATGGAGATTACCAGACGCTCATACCGATTTTATTATAGCAGTTGCTGCAGAAGAGTTTGGAGCAATTTTATGTGTACTTATTATCTTATTTTTTTGTTTGATTACAATTAGGTCACTTATTTTATTAAAAAATCAAAAAGATTTTTTTATTAAGAATTGTGGTGTTGGAGCAATATCATTTTTTTCATTACAAGCAATAATTAATCTTGGTGTTTCAGTGCGCTTACTTCCGGCTAAAGGTATGACTTTACCCTTCATAAGTTATGGTGGCTCTTCACTTATAGCATCGGGATTTTTAATGGGATTGTTATTAGCATGTACAAGAAAAAGGAAAGATAATATTGTTCAAAAATAGTCCTAATTCCTTAAAGTATTCTTCAAAAAATACAATAATTATTACTGCTGGCGGGACTGGTGGACATATGTATCCTTCAGAATCTTTAGTTTGGGAGTTTAATAAAATTGGTTGGAATATTATTCTAATTTCAGACCTAAGAGGAAGTAATTTTTTAAACACATTTCCTACTAATATTAAAGTACATACCCAAAATGTTACATCTTTAAATTTTAGAAACCCATTTTTTTTGATTTATTCAATTTATTTGTTAATTAAAGCCATTTTGTATTCGTCCTATTTACTTTTATTACATAAGCCCAGTATTGTTGTTGGTTTTGGAGGATATCCTACATTTCCAACAATTTTTGCGGCCAAATTTTTAGGATTTAAAGTTGTTTTACATGAAGGAAATGCTGTTTTAGGAAAAGTAAATAAATTTTTTTCTAGAAAGGTAAATGCAATTGCATGTGGTTTTTGGCCAACTATTGCACCTAATGGTTCAAAACTTTATTTTACAGGTAATCCTATCAGAAATAATATTATATCAAAAAAAATTAAACCATTCAAATTTTCCTCAACGGGTAGATTAAAAATTGTAGTTATAGGTGGATCTCAAGGTGCTACTTTATTTTCAAAAATCATTCCTGAATCTATATCAAAATTACCAATTTCCATAAAAAAGAGAATAAATATTTTTCATCAAGCTAGAAGTTTAGATTGTCAAAATTTAAAAAAAAATTATGAGATAATAGGTATCAATTCAGAAGTAAAAAGTTTTTTTCACAATATAGAGGATATTTTTTCAGACGCTCATTTAATTATAGCAAGAGCAGGAGCTTCCACCATTTCTGAAGTATTATTTTTTGGAAGACCTTTGATTTTAATACCAATTAGAAATGCAATATTTGATCATCAAAAGCTTAATGCAACGTTACTTTCAAATAAAGAAGCAGCCTTTTGTATCAATGA
>CACGLH010000029.1 GCA_902573735.1 uncultured Alphaproteobacteria bacterium | reverse complement strand
ATTGGACGAGAATTAATACAAAACCCAAAAATTTTTATTGTAAACCAACCAACATGGGGTGTGGATGCTGCTGCTGCTTCCTCGATCAGACAACAAATTCTAGACTTAGCTAAAGATGGTGCAGCTGTCATCGTAATTAGTCAGGATTTAGATGAATTACTAGAGATTTCTGATGTTTTTTGTGCATTAGTTGGTGGACAACTGTCCTCTCCAGAAAATACTAGTGAACTTAATCCAAGTAAGATAGGAATGCTAATATCAAATTCTATAAAGCCAGTATAATTGATGATGTTAAAAATTGAACCAAGAAAAAACCGTTCAAATTTTCTAGAGGTAAGTGCCCCAATCATTGCAGTTTTTTTAACTATGATTTTTGGGGGGGTTTTGTTTCTCAGTATGGGTAAAAATCCATTCGAGGCTATTAAATTAATATTTTGGGATCCAATAATGAGCCCAACATTTTCAGAATACTCGAGACCTCAATTAGTTATAAAAGCTGCGCCATTAATATTAATAGCACTAGGTTTGTCTTTTGGTTTTAGAGCTAATATTTGGAATATTGGTGCAGAAGGACAATATATTATGGGAGCTTTAATAAGTGGTAGTATAGGGTTGGCTTTGTACCCATTAGACTCAATGTTTATTTTTCCATTGATGATTTTAGGAGGAATAATTGGAGGTATATTTTGGGCAATGATACCTGCCATTTTAAAAATAAGATTTAATACTAATGAAATTCTTGTATCATTAATGCTAGTTTATGTTGCAGAACAAATTTTAGCTCTTGCATCTGTAGGATTCTTGCGAAACCCAGAGGGTCTAGGCTTTCCTGGATCTAGGGATTTGAGCAAATATCCTTCCGCTGCTAATCCAGAGTTAATTGCAAATTCTGGAATGCATATGGGCGTAATTTTTTCAATTATTGCAGTAATTGTTCTTACTTATTTCTTAATATACCATAGGCTAGGCTTTCAAATTAAATTATTAGGACAGGCACCTAAAGCCTCAAAATTTTCAGGTGTTAATTCAAATTATATAATTATTTTTTGTCTTGGTTTATCTGGTGGATTAGCTGGTGTAGCAGGTATGTTTGAGTTAACTGGTCCTGCTGGTCTTATAAATATAGATTTTAATGTAGGTTATGGTTTTACAGCGATTATTGTGGCCTTTTTAGGAAGATTACATCCAATAGGAATTCTTTTTGCAGGCCTATTAATGTCTCTGACATATGTTGGCGGCGAGCTAGCACAATTTATGTTAAATATTCCAGCAGCTGCTATTCAAGTATTTCAAGGTATGTTACTTTTCTTTCTTCTTTCAACTGATCTATTGGTATCTTATAAAATATCTCTAAATATATCAAATTTGAACAATAAAAAATTAAAATCTATGAAAGAGTAAAAAAAATGGATTTTAGTGACATTAATTTTTCTCTTTTAATTGCAAGTTTAATCGTAGCAGCTACCCCAATATTATTAGCGGCTCTTGGAGAGTTAATAACAGAGAAATCTGGTGTTTTAAATTTGGGTGTTGAAGGTATGATGATTTTTGGGGCTATATCAGGTTTTATTGTAACAATAGAGACTAACAATCCTTGGCTGGGTTTTTTATGTTCTTGTATAGGAGGGATGCTTCTAGCATCAATTTTTGCTGTAGTAACACAAATATTCAGAGCTAATCAGGTGGCTTCAGGTTTGGCTTTAACTCTTTTTGGTTTAGGTTTATCGGCTCTGTTAGGTCAATCTTATACTGGAATTAAGCCGGTTGCTTTTCCTGACATGCATATTCCAATTTTAGCTGACATTCCAATAATTGGCATTATCCTGTTTCAACATGATTTTATAGTTTATTTTTCAATTTTTGCTGTTATTTCTGTTTATTTTTTATTTAGAAATTCACACTTTGGGTTAATCATCAAAGCAGTTGGTGAAAATCATGATAGTGCTCATGCATTAGGTTATAAAGTAATACTGATTCGCTTTTTTACTATTCTAATTGGTGGAGCGTTCGCCGGATTAGGAGGTGGATACCTTTCTCTAGTTAGGGTTCCTCAGTGGACTGAAGGCATGACAGCAGGAGCAGGGTGGATAGCTTTGGCTTTAGTTGTTTTTGCAAGCTGGCAACCATTTAGACTACTTATTGGTGCATATATTTTTGGCGGTATTACTTTATTACAGTTGAATTTACAGGCACTTGGTTTAGAAATAAATGTTGCTCTCTTGTCTATGTCACCTTATTTAGTAACAATAGGGGTATTGGTATTTATGTCGGCTCGAAGAAATAAAAATTCTTTAGACGCACCAAGGTCTCTTGGAAAAACATTTTTTGGGCTTTAGTTATTATTTTTATTGGAAGGAGTTAAAATGAAGATATTAAAAATTTTCTCACTTGTTTTGTCAACTTTTGTGGTATCAGGTGTTTTTGCATCAGATATGAAAGTTGGCTTTATTTATATTGGACCTCCAGGTGATCATGGTTGGAATTATCAGCATGATGTTGGGAGACAAGCAGTAGATGAAGCTTTTGGTGGTAAAGTTGAGACTGTTTTTCAGGAAAATGTGCCTGAAAGTGCAGATGCTGAAAGAGTCATGACTCAAATGGCTTTATCAGGTGCGGATATGATATTTGCAACATCATTTGGATATATGGATCCTGTTATAAATGTTGCAAAAAAATTTCCTAATGTAAAATTTGAGCATGCTACTGGTTATAAAACTGCCGATAATGTTTCTACTTACAGCGCTAGGTTTTATGAAGGTAGAACAGTTATTGGACATGTGGCTGGAAAAATGACTAAATCAAACAAAATAGGTTATGTTGCATCATATCCTATACCAGAAGTAGTTCGAGGAATTAATTCAGCATATCTCGCTGCAAAAGCTGCAAATCCTAATGTTGAGTTTAAAGTAATCTGGATTTTCACTTGGTATGATCCTGCAAAAGAGGCTGATGCTGCTAAGACATTAATACAGCAAGGTGCTGATGTTATTATGCAACATGTAGACAGTTCAGCGATAATGACTGTAGCGGAAGAAGCAGGGGTTTATGCTTTTGGTCAAGCATCTGATATGAGTGAATTTGGACCAAATGCTCATTTAACAGCAATTATAAATGGTTGGGCTCCTTATTATGTAAAGCGTGTCCAGCAGGCTATGGATGGGACATGGAAAGGTGGAGAACAGACTTTTGATGGAATAGGAGCTGGTATGGTTATTATTGGCAATATGTCTGATAAAATACCTGCAAATGTTCGCAAAGAAGCCCAAGATCTGGCTAATGGAATTGCATCTGGTGATATTCATCCATTTACTGGACCAGTAAATAAGCAAGATGGGTCCCCTTGGTTAGCTTCAGGAGAAACAGCTGATATTGGAACCTTGTTAGGCATGAATTTTTATGTTGAAGGTATTGAAGGTGACATACCACAGTAATATTTAATATGGATGAGCCTTTAATTTGGCTCATCCATTTCTTATTATCTCCAAAAATCAAACAATTTAATTTTATTATTTACTATTTTTTGGTTGATTTATTCAATTTAAATAGCCTTTTTTAATTTTGAATATAAAATAGCATTAAATGTGCTTATAAATTTTTTATGACTAAGCTATGGAATATTCTGAGAATTTATTAAGATTGGGTACAGAATCAGCTTTTGAAGTTCTAGCAAGAGCACAATCATTGGTTACCAAAGGTAGAGATATTATTAACCTTGGTATTGGACAACCTGATTTTAAAACTGCTGACCATATTGTAGAGGCAGGAGTAAAAGCTTTGAGAGACGGCCATCATGGCTATACACCTGCTAATGGAATTTTACCCCTAAGAGAGGCAGTTTCTGAAGATTTTCTGATTAGGCACAATGTAAATATATCACCAGAAAATATAATTATAATGCCTGGTGGAAAACCAACAATGTTTTTCTGTATTTTAATGTTTGGAGCACACAATAAAGAAATTATGTACCCAAATCCAGGATTCCCTATTTATGAATCTTTGATAAATTATACTGGGGCTAAGCCAGTTCCAATAAAGCTTAAAGAAGAATTAAATTTTTCTTTCAAGGCAGATGAAGTACTCGAAAGAATAAATGATCAAACTAGTTTGATAATAATTAATAGTCCCGGAAACCCAACAGGTGGGGTTATTCCAAGGAAAGAAATTGAGAAATTAGTCATAGGTTTAGAGGCTTATCCAAATGTTACTATTCTTTCTGACGAAATTTATAGTAGATTATTATATGGGAAGCAAAAGCATACAAGCTTTCTTGAGTTTCCAAGTATTCGATCAAGATTGATAGTCTTAAATGGATGGTCAAAAACTTATGCAATGACTGGTTGGAGACTTGGATATTCAGTTTGGCCAAATAGATTATTAGAATATGCCAACCGATTATGTGTGAATAATCATTCTTGTGTGAATACTGCTAGCCAGTTTGCTGGGCTTGCTGCTTTGAACGGTTCACAAAATGTAGTTGATGAAATGCTGTTGGAATTTGATAAAAGAAGAAATTTTATAGTTAATGCATTGAATAAAATACCTGGTATATCATGCAAGGAACCAAGAGGAGCTTTCTATGTTTTCCCAAATATTAAAAATACGGGCTTATCTTCCCAAAAAGCTCAAGACGATTTTTTAGAACTTTCTGGTGTTGCAACTATTGCAGGAAATAGTTTTGGAAAAATGGGTGAAGGTTTCATACGATTTTCTTATGCAAATAGTTTAGAAAATATTGAGGAAGCAATGGTAAGAATAACAAAATTGTTGCTTAAATAGAAAAAGTAGAGCATCTTTTTTTAATAATTTGAATTCTTCTTTTTTAAATTTCTACATTTTAAGTTTTTTATATTTTTCTTGGTGAAAGTTTGGTTCTCAATAAATCACTTATAAGTATTTTTTGTGCAATATCTGCTTGTTTTTGTTTTTCCTTAAACGATGTCATGATGAAAGCATTCAGCAGTAGTTACCCACTTTATGAACTCACGTTTTTTCGCTCAATGGTTGCTATTGTTATTTGTTTAACTGTTTTAATACCTTTGGAGGGAGGTATTAAAATCTTAAAAACCAATAACCCTGGCATTCATTTTTTTAGAGGTTCATGTGTAGTTGTTGCAAATATCGCTTTTTTTGCTGGAATTGCAGTATTACCACTTGCTGAAGCAACGGCTATTTTTTTTATTTCACCTATTTTGATAACTTTTTTTTCTATAATTTTTTTAAAGGAGCAAGTAGGTTTATTAAGATGGTCAGCACTTATTTTTGGTTTAATAGGTGTCATCCTTGTAATAAAGCCTTTTGGTGCATCCTTTAGGTGGGAAATCATATTTCCATTGACAGCTGCTCTTGCCTACTCGTCTCTTCAAATATTAACAAGATATTTAGGGGTAAATGAAAAAGCTGCAACAATGGCTTTTTATATTCAAATATCATTTATGATTTATATGGGATTATTTTCTTTTTTATTTCAGGATGGTAGTTTTGATACTGTAAATCATCCCTCGTTTCAGTTCTTTTTCAAAGGCTGGGTTTGGCCAGATAAGAATGACTTTCTGATTATTTTTTTTATTGGAGTTTTTAATGCCTTCGGAGGTTATCTTATAAGTCAAGCTTATAGATTGAGCTTTGCAGGTCTTGTTGCACCTTTTGAGTACTCAGCATTAGTTTTTTCAATTTTTTGGGGGATTATTATTTTAGAAGAGTTTCTCAATCTATTATCCATTATTGGGATATTAATTATATTAGTTTCAGGTGTTTTAATAGCAGTAAGAGAAACGATAAAAGATAGGCCATTGTCACTAAAAAAAATATTAGATCGCAGATAAAATCTGTACCTAGATAAATTATTGTTTAAATCAAATTGTTTAGTATAATTCCCCTATTTAAAGGAAAACAATAGTATGAGTAAAATTACCTACTTTTCAGATCTTGGCGGAATGCCTCAACCTAAAAGTTCTTTAGATAAAAGGGCAAGATTTACAGAATCCTATATCTTTATTCCAAAAGGGTGTATGAGGGATATTGTAACTAGTTATTTCCCTGATTGGGAGTTAACCAGAGGGTGGATCTTGGCTAGGCCATTATCTGGGCACACCGAAACTTTTAGTTATTATATAATGGACGTTTCCAAAGGTGGTGGAAGTAAAAACCCAGATCGTGATGAAAGAATTGAGTCAATAATTTTCGTAGTTGAAGGTAATCTTTTGTTAAAGGTTAATGGAGCGGATTATCAATTGAAGGAAGGAAGTTACGTTTTTATTCCACCTGGAAAAAAATGGGAGATTGTAAATTTAGAACAATCTAATGCTAAATTTCATTGGGTAAGAAAAGTTTTTGAAAAAGAAGTAAGTTTATCTGTTCCAGAATTTTTTGAAATTAACGAAAAGTCAATATTAGATTTAGAAATGCCTAATGATAAAGATTGGAAAACTAAAAGGTTTGTTGATCCTTCTGATTTAAGACATGACATGCATTTAAATATTGTTTCATTTGAACCAGGGTCATCAATTCCTTTTCCAGAAACTCATGTAATGGAGCATGCCATTTATATCATTCAGGGAAAGGGAAGGTATTATTTGAATGGGGATTGGGTTGATGTTGAAGCTGGTGATTTTATGTCTTTAAGAGCTTTTTGCCCTCAAGCTTGTATAGCAACAGGAAATAAAACATTTAGGTATTTATTGTACAAAAATGTAAACCGTCACATTCATCTTTAATTATAAATTTATTTGAAACTCATCATCAAATGTATATGTTTCTAAATTATTTCCTTTGCCTATCCAATCAATAATAGCAAATGTAGCTTTTTCCTCTACAGGTGCCAAAACACCATGCCAAATATTTTTATGAAAATTTATTCCTTGGCCGTGATTTGTTATGAAAGCTAATGGTTCAGAAGGTTTACCATTAATTTCATTAGCAACTATTACTATAAATCTACAACCAAAAACAGGAATAAACGCTTGACTGCCCAAGGGATGTTTTTCCATAAAATTAAAAATGTAGGGAAAGGTTATTTTTTTGGATTCAAATAGACTAATACCTGCTTGTCCATCAGTAAAAGATAATTTAGCTAGGTTATTGTATCTTAAACAATTACCATTGTTTATCTCAAATGGTATCTCTTGATTTTTATCAATAATATCCCCGAAAGGTTGAAATTGATCTTTATTTAATTGGTTTAATTTTAATTTTTTCATGGATTAAATATCTCTTGAATTCTAAAACCAGCTATTTTTTCAACTTCATTACAAGCAGTTTCAAATTCTGCTTGCTTTGAATTGTTCAATCTCATTTTAAACTGTCTAAGAATTTGAGACCTATTTTTTCCCTTAACAGCAATAATAAAAGGGAACTTAAATTTCTTTTTGTAATTTAAATTTAATTCGTTAAAAACATTTTGTTCTTTTTCTGTGAGGGATGTTAAGCCAGCTTTTTTTTGTTCATTTTTACTTCTATTTGTTAATCTATTAATTTTCTGTATTTTCCCTAAGGCTAAATCTGGGTGCAAATTTAAAACTTTTAATTTTTCACTATTTGATGCAAGACGAAATTCTAAACACATGAATCCATGTAATGCTTCAGCATTTTTCATCGATGGATTTAGGCCTCTTCTATAAGTCTTTTCCGCAACCCATTCACTATGTTCAAAAACATTGCCAAATACCCTAAGAAATTCTTTTTTTGACATTTCATAAGGTGACATTTTAGTAGGAGTATAGGGATGATATTTTTTCCAATGATTTGCTATCTCAATCCTTTTAGCAAACCAAACGTCTTTAAATTTTTTTACATAATTAACAAATTCTTGAATTGCTTTCATTCTTCCTGGTCTTCCAGCTAAGCGACAATGTAATCCAATACTCATCATCTTTGGATTACCTTGTTTTCCCTCATTATATAAAATATCAAATGTACCCTTAAGATAATCATAAAATTGGTTCCATGAATTAAAGCCTTGAGTTGTTGCAAACCTCATATCATTTGCATCAAGGGTATACGGAATTATAAGTTGAGGATTTTTTTTAGCACTGTTCCAATAAGGTAGATCGTCATCATATGCATCAGATATATAATCAAAACAACTTAATTCCGAAACTAATGATACAGTGTTTTCGGTGCATCTTCCTAAATACCACCCACGTGGTTTTGATCCAGTAGCAGCCTTATGAAATTTGACAGCTTTTTGAATGTAATTACGTTCTTTTTTCTTTGAAAAGTTTTTATATTCGATCCATTTGTATCCATGTGAAGCTATTTCCCAATTTGCTTTAAGCATTGCGGATACTTGTACTGGGGATCTTACCAAAGCAGAAGCAACACCATAAACAGTTATTGGGATCCTTGCTTTTGTAAAAAAATCATGTAACCTCCAAAATCCTCTCCTTGCGCCATATTCATATATACTTTCCATATTAAAGTGTCTTTTACCAATCCATGGTTCTGCTCCTACTATTTCAGACAGAAAAGCCTCAGAACTTGGATCACCATGTAGCAAACAATTTTCCCCTCCTTCTTCGTAATTAATAACGAACTGAATTGCAATTTTTGCACTATTAGGCCATGTTACTTTTGGTAAATTTTGTCCATACCCTAACAAATCTCTTGGATACTTCATTTTTTTCTCACAAATTAAATAAAAGCTTTATTAAGTAAAATATCAATTATAATGTATTAGCAATAAATTTATTGAAAAGGGAAAAAAATTGACAGGTAGATTAACTACACATGTTCTTGATACATCTAGTGGATTTCCAGCAAAAGGAATAAGAATAGTTCTTTATTCAATAAAGAATGATGACAAGAATTTTATAAAAGAGTTAATTACGAATTCAGATGGTCGAACAGATCACAACTTGCTTACCAATGAAGAATTTTTTTTAGGCAACTTTGAATTAGATTTTTATGCTGGTGAATATCTGAAATCTAACACCAAAAACTTTTCAAATATACAAGGATTATTATATGATGTCATTCCTATAAGATTTTCAATTTTTTCAAATAGAAATTATCACATTCCATTATTGTTATCACCATTTGGTTATTCAACATACTTAGGAAGTTAATGGCATTTTTGAGTTAGGTCATAGTCAATGATAGCAATTATATTAACAGAATGGTTAGAATTTGCGGTTCGCTGGTTTCATATTATAACTGCTATAGCTTGGATTGGTTCATCATTTTATTTTATAGCTCTAGATCTAGGATTAAAGAAAAATAAAAGTTTGCCTGATGGAGTTATTGGTGAAGAATGGCAAGTGCATGGTGGTGGATTTTATAATATTCAAAAATATTCTATTGCTCCTCCAAATCTACCTAAAGATTTGATTTGGTTTAAATGGGAAAGTTATTCAACGTGGTTGTCAGGGTTTTTTTTATTAGCTATCGTTTACTATGGTGGAGCTGATATTTATTTGATTGATAGAGAAATTGCTGACATTAATGGTTATCAAGCAATATTAATCTCTTTGGTTTCCATACTACTAGGTTGGATCATATATAATAGTGCATGTAAATCTCCACTTGGTAGTAATAGTAATTTCCTAATGCTTATCCTTTTTTTCTTTTTGATATTTTTATCATGGTTTTATACATCTATTTTTAGTGGAAGAGCTGCATTTTTACATTTAGGAGCTATTACAGCAACATTAATGACTGCAAATGTTTTTTTTATAATAATACCTAATCAAAAAATAGTGGTGTCAGATTTAAAGGCTGGAAGAACACCTGATCCAAAATATGGAATCATTGCAAAACAAAGGTCAACGCATAATAATTATCTTACTCTACCAGTAATTTTCTTTATGCTTTCTACTCATTATCCCTTGGCTTTTGGATCTGAGTTAAATTGGGTAATTGCTCCTTTGGTTTTTTTGTTAGGAGTTTCAATAAGACATTACTTTAATACGTATCATGCAACTAAAAAAAAGTTATATTGGACATGGATAATTACTTTTTTCATTTTTGCTCTTATAATTATTCTTTCTACATACAAAAAAAATAATGAAACTTTAGCGGAAAATATTAACTACTTAGAAAGAATTTATAGTTTAGAAATAGTGGAACTTACTAATGAAGTTCACGATATTATTTCTGCTAGATGTTCTATGTGTCATGCTAGAGAACCACTTTGGGATGGTTACTTAAACGCACCGAATGGATTTATAATAGAAAGTAAAGAAGATATTATAAAACACGCTAAGAAAGTATATTTGCATTCTGCTATAAGTAGGGCTATGCCTCCAAATAATATTTCTTACATGGAAGAGATTGAAAGATTTACTATTCAATATTGGTATGAAAATAAAAACAAAAATGATTAATTCTTTAAAATTAATTAGCATTAGGGTAGAAAAGTTGCACTCCACCAACCTTATAATTTTTAATTGTGTTCTGTCCTTCTTTTGATAGTAGCCAATCTAAAAACACTTTTGAATCTTCAATATTTGTATTAGGACATTTTTGGGGATTAACTAATATAGCACCATATTGATTCAACAATTTTTTGTCATTGTGAAATAATACTTCTAAATTTTTTTTATTTTTAAAAGTTATCCAAGTAGCTCTATCTGAGAGAGTGTATGCATTTAATTCTGAAGCTATATTTAATGTGGTTCCCATTCCTGAACCAGTTTCTTTATACCATTTTCCAGAATAATCATTAATATTCAATTTAGAAATATTCCATAAACTTTTTTCTTTTTTATGTGTTCCGCTATTATCACCTCTTGAAATAAAATTATATCCTAATTCAAAAATAGAATTTAACGCCTCTTCAGTAGATTTACTTTCTGAGATATTTGCTGGATCGTCTCTTGGCCCAATTATCACGAAATCATTATACATCAAATTATGTCGCTTTATTCCATTACCATTAGCTACAAAAGCCTCTTCATCACTTTTAGCATGTACAATTAAAAGATCGGCATCACAGTTTTCAGCATTTCTTATAGCCTGACCAGTTCCCACTGCTACCACCTTTACATTTATTCCGGTTTGTTCTTTAAATATTGGTAAGATGTAGGTATAAAATCCAGAATTTTTTGTTGACGTAGTAGATTGTAACAAAATATCTTTTCCAAATATATTTGATGGAAAAATCAACAGTACAATCAACATTACTATTTTATAATTTTTTTTTATCATGACAATTAAAATTTATTTATATAAGGATTTCCCCTTCTAAGAATTGATTAATTTCTTTAACTTTAGGATGATTTAAAAAAACAGCTTTATCACAATGCTCTAGTACTTTTCCTCTGTGAATAAAAGCAATATCTTGTCCTAATCTTTTTGCTTGTGGGATATTATGTGTAACTAATAGTATCTTTTTTCCGGCAATTGCCTCCTCTTTAATTATTTTTTCAATTTTTATAGTAGTAAGAGGATCTGCATTTGCAGTTGGTTCATCAAGTAGTAATATCTTTGAGTTTGTACAAATTGCAAGAGCAAGAGCAAGTCTTTGTTTTTCTCCTCCTGATAGTTTATTAGCTAAAATTTTTTTTTGAGCAATAAGGTCAAACCTTTCCAAAACATCCAAATAAGAAACTTTTCTTTTATCTTTATTTAATTCTAGAACAAATTGTATATTTTGTTCAGTTGTTCTTCTCAAAAAAACTGGTTTTTGCATCATAATT
>CACGLH010000028.1 GCA_902573735.1 uncultured Alphaproteobacteria bacterium | reverse complement strand
TTAGAATCTAAAAATAATGAAAATAAAATAGAAATTGGCCCCACCAATCTAGCAATTTCAGAATGGGAGAAATTAAACTTAGAACTGCCTAACCTCAGTAAAATGAGGGACTATAGATGGAAAAGGCTAGTTCAGCATATTAATGAAAGAGAGTATGCAGGTTTATTACTTTTTGACCCTCTTAATATAAGATATGCAACAGATAGTACCAATATGCAAATCTGGAATATGCATAACCCCTTTCGTGCAGTACTAGTGTGTGCAGATGGTTATATGGTAATATGGGATTATAAAAATTCACCTTTCTTAAGTAAATTCAATCCATTAGTTAAAGAACAAAGATATGGTGCTGATTTATTTTATTTTGCAAGAGGCGATAAATCAAATTTGGCTGCTGATAAATTTTCTAATGATATCAGAGTATTATTATCTGAGCACTCCGGAAATAACAAAAGGCTAGCAGTTGATAAAATTATGGTAAATGGATTAAAAGCACTAGAGGCGCAAGGTTTTGAAATTAAGGAAGGTGAAGAACTCACAGAAAAAGCACGTTCAATAAAAGGTCATGATGAGATTTTAGCTATGAGATGTGCTTCTGCTGCATGTGAAAATAGTGTTCATCTAATGGAACAATTTGCTAGAAATAATGTCCCAAAAGAACAAGTGAGTGAGGATGAAATTTGGGCAATTTTACATGCTGAGAATATTAAAAGAGGTGGTGAATGGATAGAAACTAGATTACTAGCCTCAGGGCCTAGAACTAACCCTTGGTTTCAGGAATGTGGGCCAAGAATACCAAAAAATAATGAAATAATTGCATTTGATACTGATTTAGTTGGAAGTTATGGTATTTGTGTAGATATAAGTAGAACATGGTGGATTGGAGACAAAAAACCAAGGCCTGATATGGTTTATGCTATGAACCATGGTTTTGAACATATTATGACAAATATGGAAATGTTAAAACCTGGAATTTCAATGGAAGAATTAACTCATAAAGCACATATACTTGATCCTATTTATCAAAAAGGAAAGTATGGGGTTCTAATGCATGGGGTTGGTTTGTGTGATGAATGGCCTTCTATTACTTATCCAGATGGATTCATAGAGGGAGCATATAATTATCCTCTAGAAGAAGGTATGGTTCTTTGCGTGGAAGTTTTAGTAAGTCCAGAAAACGGTGATTTTTCCATAAAATTAGAAGATCAAGTACTCATAACATCAGATGGTTATGAAAATTTAACAAAATATCCATTTGACGATAGACTTTTGGGAAATTGATAAATGGTATCAAAAAAAGTAAAATTTACAGAAATGAAGGATGGTGACAAAGAAGATTACCTATTATTGAAAGAACTTGAGAAATCATATATTTCAATGACTTCTGATAGAATTATTGAGGAATTAAAAAGACAAGGTACAATTTCATTAGAAGGCTATCAAATAACTCGCTTAGAACATGGACTTCAATCAGGCACCAGAGCTTTTAGAGATGGTGCTGATATTGATTGGATTATAGGTGCATTATTACATGATATTGGAGATGGTCTAGCCCCACAAAACCATGATCGAATGTCAGCTGAGGTTATCCGACCTTTTGTCAGAGAAGAAGTTTCATGGGTAGTTGAACATCATGGAATATTTCAAATGATTTATTATGCTCATCATTATGGATGGGATAAAAATGCTAGAGATAAATTTAAGGATAATATATATTATAAATCATGTTCCGATTTTTGTGAAAGATGGGATCAAAGTTGTTTTGATCCAAATTATAATTATGAACCTATAGAATTTTTTGAACCAATGATAAGAGAAGTTTTTAAAAGGAAAGCTTACGATCCTGCAAATATAAAGTCTAACCAAGTTTTTGGATTACCTCTTATCTAACAATCAAATTTTTTTTAAACTATAACTTGTTAAAATTATTTTGAATTATAAAAATATCAGTCCTTCAGTGTTAAAGTTTATTGAAGAAGCAAACGAATTATTTCCTAAAAAGCCCTATGAGTTTGGAGCTAAAAAATCTAGAGAAATCTTTGCAAAACATTCTAAAAGTTTGGAACTTAAAAGAACTAAGGATATTTCAGTAATTAATGACTACTTTCTATATGATGGCAGAAAAATAAAAATAAGAATTTATACACCTAATAGTAAAAAGGTGAGTTCTACAGGACTTATATATATACACGGAGGAGGCTGGGTAATGGGAGATCTAGACTCCCATGACAAAGTATGTGTTGATTTATCAATAAATTGTAATACAACTGTAATTTCTATTGATTATTCTCTATCACCAGAAAATCCCTATCCTATTGCTTTAAACCAATGCTTTTCTATTTATTTACAATATCTAAATAGATCTAACATATTTAAAAAACTAGATTTAAACAATTTATTAATTGCGGGGGACTCAGCTGGTGGAAATTTAACCGCTTCATTAATTTTAAAAATCAAAAAAGAAAAATTGCCATTACCAAAAGGACAAATCCTTATTTATCCATGCCTTTCAACAGATTTTAATTCACCATCTTATAAAAAATTTTCAAATGCACCAATTTTAGATAGGAAGACAATGATTTGGTTTTGGGAAAATTATTTAGGAAAAATTAAAGAAAATCCAATTGCTGTTCCTGAATTAGAAGAAGATTTAACAAACTTACCAGATACAATTATTTGTACCGCTGAAATAGACCCCTTGGCGTCTGATGGGATTAAATTTGTAAAAAAACTTGAAGATAATTCAGTTAATGTTAGCCATATAGTAGCAAAAAATTTAGTTCACGGTTTCATTAGGTTTAGGGAAAAAAATTCTCCATCTGAACACTATTTCCAATTAATTTGCAAAGATATTTTAAACATAATTCAAAAATAATATTTGATTTAGTTTATATTCAAATCTGTAGATGTAATTTCAGATTCATAATTATATATAAAAACACCAGAAAAGTTACTTTCTTTATACACAAAAGTCTTTTTTAGATCTGAGAAAAAATCCTGTGAATTGTCTTCAAAATTCTTTAAATCCAGACTTGTTTCAAATTTAAGATGTATAGCAACACTTCCACATTGTCCTATTGATATATTGAGAGAGCGTATATTAGATTTTATTATTTTTTTTCCTAAAGCTTCTGAGCAAAAAGTAGCAGCTACTTTTGCTTCACTTAATCCCTGAAATTTATAATTATAAATTTTTGCGTACATTGTTATTTTAACTCTGCAAACATATTATCAATCAGATTTTCAGCTTGGTTACCGCTGAGCTTAATTTTTTTCATTGGTTTAGTTCTTAATTTCATGTTTGACAATAATTCTCTACCTTTAGTAGATAGTTCAACACTAGAACCCACTTTAATACATATACCTTTCTCAATAAGTTTTAATGCATCACTTGAACTTACCTTTAAATTTGAGGTGATTGACATAAATGCTTCAAAGTCTTGTATAGATAGTTCATTATCATATTTTCTAAAATTTATTAATGAATTGAGTATCTTTCCAGAGGTAATTTCTTTTTGCTCAATTCTCAAATCCAATAATAAGGCGATATTAGCAGTAATTTTTTTTAATAAATCAACCTGATTAGTATCTAAAGATTTAGGAGTTTTATTTAGCATACATAGAGTACCTAAAGCATAATTATCTTTATTTATCACAGGAAAACCAGCATAACCTAAAGTTCCAGAACCATCCAATATTCTTGGGTGACTTTTCCAAGTAGGATGCTTACTCATGTCACTAATGAGTAAAGGTTCACTATCTAAAATTACATATGAACAAACATTTAATGAATCTCTAGCATATTTTTGCCCGTTCCTATCTTCTTCATATCCTGTAGAAGAAATAGGGCATTGAAAATCTAAGTCATAAAGACTAAAGCTTGCTTTATCAAAACCAGACACATCTTTAGCTAAATCTGAGTAAATTTGAAATAATTCCGGTTCAGGACTATCTATCAGACCGGTGCTTATTACTGTTTTAGCTCTTATTTCTTCATTAAATGGTCTAGGGGCTAATTCTAGTGACATTTTATACTCCAATAATACCAATAATTATTCAATTAGATGTAAATAAGTCAATACTCAGTTTAAAATTAAATAAATTACTTTAGGTAATCAATTTAAATAAATTAAAGCATTAGCAATTTTTTTTGCACTAAATCTAACAGGATCAGTTACTGGTAAGTTGAGTTTATCCTCCATCTTACTTATTTCATTAATTGCAGAGGCATGGTCATAACCTCTTGTATCTAATGCAACAGCTTTAACTTTTGCTGTTGGAAATGAGTTTAGACCAGTAACTAGCTGTTCATTTAGACTAATTACTTGCTCCAATGGAGGTATTAATATTTTAGTTTCACTTTCAACAACTCTCAACCCTAGACGATGACAAAGTACTAAAGCTGTTGGACAACTTCCTCTCATCAGAGGAAGGGTAGCAGTACTGCCTGGATTTAATAATGAACCCTGCCCTTCAATGATTAAATATTCACTATTTTTATATTTGAGTACCATTTCTTCCACTGCACCACTTGCGTAATCTACTTTATAAGCATCTAAAGGTATTCCGTTTCCTGAAATACAAATACCTGTTTGACCAGTTGCCAAAAAAACTGCATCTTTAGATTTGGCCTTTAGAGAATTTGTTAACTCCAAACCAGTAGTCATTTTACCAACTGCCATGTCAGTGCCAATCATAAGTACTCTTTGATTGGAAAGGAATGAAGCTCTTGCTGCTCCAATCCTAGGTTTATTATTTATAGGATTTCTTATATCCCAAATCCACTGATTGGGTCCTAATTTGTCAGAAAATATGTCATTTATACTATCATGCAAACCATTCACCACAGAAAGACCTTTTTCAATGGATTGACCAATGATCTGTATCCAACTTTCTGGAAGTCTTCCACCTGATGGCGCTGTTCCTAGTAATAATACTTCTGCACCAAATTTAAATGATTCGTCGATATTTTCTAAAATTGGTATATGTTTATCTATATTACATAGTTCAGAAACTGACTTTCCTGCTTTACTACTATCAATTACACAAGTAATTGGATTAGGACTATACCTGATTACACCCTCGGCCATTTTTGCAAATAAAGTTCCCATGCTCCCTTCCGCATAAATAGCAATTTTTTGATCTTTATTAAGCATTATTAAAATAAGCTCCATGACCAGGTTTATTCAGTGGAGTTACAATTCCGTCAATTAAAGTGGCCCCTGAGGTTGGGTCTGGGTCTAAATTAAAATGAGAATCTAAATCAATATAGTTAAATAAAGACCCTATTGAGCAACCGGCAGAAATTGAAACAGAACTCTCGCCCATACACCCTATCATTGTTTTAAGATTAACATTCCGGGCAATTGTAACCATCTTTATTGCCTCAGTTAGTCCTCCACATTTCATTAATTTTAAGTTAATTCCATCAACACATTTAGATAAGGACAAAATATCTTTTGAATTTCTACAACTCTCATCAACAAAAATTGGTAAAGGTCTATTTTTAAACAAAAATCTTAAATCTTCTTCCTCACCTTTAGGAAGAGGCTGCTCCACATATTCTACCCCCATTTTAAATAACCACTTCAACATTTTTTGTGCGTCATCTAAACTCCATCCTCCATTAGCATCCACCCTTAAATTATAACATTCATTTTTGGTGAAGTGTAAAATTCGCTCTAAAATTTCTTTATCTCTGTCAATACCTTCTGGAGAACCTAGTTTAATTTTTAGATTCCCAAGCATATTGTTTTTTCTTAAATAAGATACTCTTTCTTCAATTTCTTCCAACGGCATAATTCCCAAAGTAATAGATGTGCTTACACTTGGTAAATTTAATCCAAATAATTTGAATAATGGCATATTAGCCTCTTTGGCTATTAAGTCCCATAGGGCTATATCTAATGCTGCTAGTGCACATGGTGCTAATTTATACTCAAAAGCTCTTTCATAATTTTCAATTACAGAGGAAGAAATTGACCCTGTTTCATCTAAAAATTTTTCTATTTGTGCTTTACCGTCTTCTGCGGTTTCTGATCCTTCTGTTAATCCAGGGCACATTTCTCCTATTCCTATATTGTTTTTTCTATTCAAAAAAACAAATAGGTTTTCAGAACCTGTAAAGGTACCTCTACTTATTGTTAAAGGAAATCTTTTCTTCAAAAAAAAAGTTTTATAATTTATTTTGATCAAATTAAATATATCCCATTAAATCAATATATTTGATTTATTTATGCATTATTTTCTTTCTGGCCCTGGTTTGCTCAGTTGCTAATTGAGACCCATCATGGAATGTTCCAAACCACCTATCCCATGGCATTTCTTCATTTCCATAATTGCACTCATAATATCTATGGTGTAACTGGTGATAGAAAGTTCCTAAAGCAAGACGTTTTTTATCTTTAATTAATAAATTTTCATAACCAGTATGTGTCATTGCAGCTCCAGGACCTAAATATAGTGCATGAAAAATTATATGAATTGGATGAGAAGCCAAAATCCAATGAATGCATAAACTCGATATATAAAATAAATGTTCTACCGGATGCATAGAAAATCCTGACCAAGGTCCTACATTCACATTTCTATGATGAAGAGAGTGATATCTTTTATAAAAAAAAGGAATATGTAAAAATCTATGAATCCAGTAGAAGTGAAAAGCTGACCAAATTGGTATAAATAGAAAAAGTGCTAAAAACCAAAATGGATTAGATGAAAAGGAATTCACTGGTGAATAATTATTAGCAAGTAACCACATTGTAATTGATTGAAAAATGGTCAGTTGCCCAATACCACTGATTAAAGACCAAAACATATTATCATGAACTTGATTAGAAAAATCCCAAAGTTTTCCTTTTCCTTGATCTCGTTTATCAAATTTTAAACGCTTATCTTGACCCTTTATGATATAAAAATACCAGTGCAATCCGCCTGCAATTAAAATCATTAATAGCAAATTAATTACCCAAATTTGAAAAATCCAAGAGAATTTAATAATTTTAGTTTGCTCTAAAGATGGATAAAAGAAATACCAAATCAAAGAAGAAATAATTACTAGAATTACTTTTTCACTTAAATGTAGCCAGTTTCTCAAAATCCAGGACTTAAAAAAAATTAATTTAGGCGGAGATCTAAAAATTGAGTTATTCTCTAAAGGGATTTTAGGATGATAATTCCAATCAGAGTTTAATTTATTCTGATCCAACTTTTCTGACATGACAATCTACAATTATAAAAAAAAAGTATGATTATCTTAACAAAAATTGTACTATTGATCTAATATAATTTTTAATAAGAGGTCAGAAATATTAAAAAAAAGGTCTTAGTAATAGGTGCTACTGGGTATATTGGTAATAATTTAGTAAATCAACTTTTAGAAAAGGGCTATATGCCAATATGCCCCGTTAGATCAAACAATCAGGATTTCGCACAAAAACACCAAATATCTATTACTCAGGTTCCTATGTGGGAAATAAGAAGTATAAGCTCAGTAAAAAAATTATTTAAAAAATATAAAGATGCATGTGCAGTTATTTCCTGCCTTTCAAGTAGAAAAGGGACAAAAAAAGACTCTTGGGAAGTTGATTTTTCTCTTAATATGCATCTATTAAAAGCTGCAATTTACTCTGGAATAAATAAATTCATATATTTATCTGCAATATGTGTTCAAAAACCAAAATTAAATTTTCAGTTTGCAAAATTGGCTTTTGAAACAAATTTGAAAAAATCCAATATCAATCATGTTATTATTAGACCTACGGCTTTCTTTAAATCCTTATCTGGACAGCTGAACAGAATAAAACAAAATAAGAGATTTATAGTATTTGATAATGGTAAAAATACTAAAACAAAGCCAATATCAAGTAATGATTTGTGTAAGTTTATTGTTTTAACAATTGATAATGAAAATATGAAGAATAAAATCATACCAGTTGGCGGTCCTGGACCTGCACGTAACTCTAAAGAGTTTGGAGAACTTATTTTTCAGATATCAGGAAGATCACCAAAATTTTTTTATTTCCCAAGTGTTCTATTTCAAATATTAATTTATATGCTTAAACCCTTTTCATTTGGATCAAGAAAAATAGCTGATAAAATTGAATTTTTAAAAATAGCTCATTATTACGCAACTGAATCAATGTTATATTGGGATGAAAACTCAAAAGTGTATTTAGATCACAAAACTAAAGAATTTGGAGATGAAAAAATTGATAGTCATTATGAATTAATTTTAAGTGGTAAATTAAAATTAAACAGTGATTACAACCAAAAATTATTTTGATATTTGATCATATTAACAATAAGTTAAATTTCAAGATTAATGTAACATTCAGGATAAAAACGGGGGGTACATATACAATAAAACACTAAATCACTCTTTCCAATATTGGTTATTCTTTGACTTTGATTTGCTTTAATCAAAATAGTGTCATTTTCTTTTACTTTAGTTTTCTTACCATCAATTTCTAACAAACCTAATCCTTTTTTTATTATATAGGTCTCTTCTACGCCTCTAAGTGAATGTAATTGTGTAGTAACCTCAAACTCGACTCTAGCAAGAGCAATAGATAAATTGGGAGATTTAGCATCATTAAACAATTCTGTAATAAAGCAACCTTCCTCTGTCCAAAATTCTTTATCCAGTTTTTTTTTATTAATTGAATTAGGTGGGCTCATTTTCTATTTCATCTCTGGAATTAACTTCTCTAATAATTGAATAATTTTTTTTCCTGCTATTTCAGCAAAATAAAATATATCATCCATATTGTCTGGTTGTTGATCTTTCCCACCTGTTGCCGAATTAGTTATAGCCGAAATTCCTAACACTTTAAATCCACAATGGATGGCAGATATATTTTCTAATACAGTAGACATCCCAACTGCATCAGCACCTGCTATATTTAAAAATCTCCTTTCAGCTGAAGTTTCAAGTGATGGTCCTTTAATTCCTGCATAAATACCTTGGACAAACTGTATATTGTTCTTTTTTAAAATTTTAACAGAAAGCTCTCTCAATCTATTACAATATGCATTAGACATATCTGGGAATCTTTCTCCAATGGTATTGTCATTTTTACCAATTAAGGGGTTTTCTCCAGTAAAATTAATATGGTCAGTTATCAACATAATATCACCTGGTTGATAAGTTTTATTTAATGATCCAGCTGCATTAGTAATAAATAAATTCTTAGCTCCTAATCTCCTCATTACTCTTATTGGGAAGGTTACTTGATTTGCACTATACCCCTCATATAAATGTAGCCTACCTTGCATTAAACATATGTTAACGCCTTTAAATATTCCAAAAATTAATTTACCACCATGCGATGGAGCTGTTGAAGCTTGAAATCCAGGAATTTCTTCAAAGTTAACGAAAGTAGGGTTTTCAATCCAATGAATGAAATTTCCTAAACCAGATCCAAGAACTATTGCAATATTTGGAATATCAACCTTGAGTGATTTGATTTTATCTATAGCTTCATTAATTAAGTTATTTTCCAAGCTTTCTCTCAACTTATAATAAAGAATTTAAAGTTGGTATTTTTAATTTTCTCACTTCTTGGATAACATTTTCAATGTCAAAATTTATAATAGAGCCATCCTTAACACATTGTTTGCCAGCAATATAAACATGTTTAACATCAGATTTTGAACAAGAATAAACTAAGTGTGTTAACGGATCAAACAACGGTACTGAATGTAATGAATTAGTAGAAATTATAACCATGTCTGCTTGTTTTCCAATTTCTAAACTTCCTATTTCAGAACTTTTACCTAATGCTTTAGCTCCATTAATCGTTGCCATCTGAAACACATCTTTAGCAGTTACAATATCAGGCTTCATTAATTTTCCCTTTGGTAAAGTAGCCGCAAGCCTCATTGTTAACCACATATCAAGATCATTTCCACTTATTGCTCCATCTGTACCCAATGTTACATTTATTTCCTTTTCAAGAAAATCTAATGTAGGCGCTATTCCAGAACCTAATTTCAAATTTGACAACGGATTATGTGCAATTACAGAATTAGTTGCTTTAATTATATCCATTTCACCATTATCTAAATGTACACAGTGCGCTAATAATGCTTTTTCATCTAATAAACCTAATTTATCTAGGTGCCTAACAACTGTATTTCCGTATCTGCTTTTGATTTCTTTTTGCTCAAAAATAGTCTCTGCAGCATGAATTGAAAAAATAGCTTTAAAATCACTTGCGATTTTTTTGGCTTCTTTTAAGTGCTCTGGTCCAACTGTATATGATCCATGTGGCATAACAGCTGGTATAATAAATTCAGAATTATTAAATTTAGAACAAAAATCTGAAGCCTCAATTAAATACTGTTCATGAGTTCTACCACCTACTCCTGGAAAGTCTATAAAAATCCCTCCTGTACAAAGTCTTAATCCTAAATCTAACGAGGCATTAGCTGTTTCAAAAGGATACCAAAACATATCTACTACTGTAGTAACACCTGCCAATAAATTTTCTGCTAGGCCTAAATAAGATCCTAACAATGTTGTTTCAGGATTTAAAATAGCTTTTTCAGCTTTCCAAACTTCTTGCAACCAGTCTTCAAGAGATAAATTTTCAACCAATCCTCTAAACAAGCTATCAGCAGCATGACAATGTGCATTGATTAAACCAGGGATGATTATTTCGTTATCAAGCCTAATGCACTCTTTGGATTCCGGTAAATTATTTATATTTTCTTTTTTACTTTCAATAAGTGATATCTTATTGTCTTTGACACCAATTATACCATCTTCAATAATATCGAATGAATTATTGCAAGTTATTATAGTTCCACCACTTAGTAATAAGTCATACATTTAAATAATCCTTAACTTAATAAATTATTCTAGAAAAAGTCCTTAACTTTTTATATGAAACAATTATCAAAACGGCAAGACACACAATATATGGCAAAAGTTCTGTAATTTGTTGAGGCAAACCTAAACCTTGAATTCTGAGAGAGAGACTATCTACCTAATTCAACTTTATACTCTTGTATCGTATTGCCACCATCAACAAAAATTATCTGTCCTGTAATATAGCTAGCCTCTTTGGAAGCTAAAAATACAACCGTGTGACCAATTTCTTCAGGGAAACCTGGTCTTCCAATAGGAGTAAATTGTCCTGCAGTAATTTCTTCCTCACTACTAGAACCAGTCTTAATCCATCCTGGACCTACACAATTTACTGTTATACCATTTTTTCCTTCTTCAATTGCCAAAGATCTAGTTAATCCTAACATAGCAGCCTTTGCTGAACCATAAACTGTACTTCCACTTATTCCAACAATTGGTCCAGTTACAGAGGAAATATTTATAATTCTACCAAATTTTTGTTTTTTTAAATAAGGTAAAATATAACGGGTAACCAAAAAAGTACTCTTTAAATTTATGTCAATACCATAATTCCAACTTTCCAATGAATGCTCTATAAATTTCTTTGTTGGTTGGTCATTTCCAATCTGAACCATACCTGCATTGTTGACTAGTATATCAATTTGATTAAATTTTTTTATTACTATTTTTGAAAGATTTGAAACTTGATTTTCTTCTGTTAGATCTGCTTCTAATGAAGTTATATTATCATTGCCAAACAATGATTTAAGTTCTTTTTCTCTTTCAAGGATTCTTTTAGTAGTAGAGGTAATAAAAATTTTAGCTCCTGCTTTTGCTAATAATTTTGCCGAGGCAAAACCAATCCCCTCAGGACTTCCAACTCCTGTTACCAGAGCAACCTTTCCTTTTAAATTAAACAAAATTTCCTCCAAAATTAATTACGAGCAGAATAATATTTTAGTTTTGTTAAGAATATTCAGAAAAAATTTAGATTGAAATATATTTTTTTAAAATTTTATTCAGATCAATTTCAACTTTTAAAAGCTTTCCTAAAAGAAATAATCCACCTATCTTCCTCTGAATAAAAAGGATATCAGATGACGGAATTTGTAATTTGTTTTGAAATTTTAAAAA
>CACGLH010000027.1 GCA_902573735.1 uncultured Alphaproteobacteria bacterium | reverse complement strand
ATGCAACAAATGGCAAAAGACAACGAAATTGAGGCCTATATTCTTCCAGGCGGAGTGATAATGCAACTTATGCGTGAAGTCGCAGCTGGTCGACCAGGATTGATAACTCATGTTGGTTTAGGAACCTTCGTTGACCCAAGGCAAGATGGTGGCCGGATGAACCAGGCAGCAAAGGCCGATTTGACAGAACTAATTTCAATAGGTGGAAGAGAATACATTCGTTATCTGCCTATCCCCATAAGCGTTGCACTTCTACGTGGTAGCTATGCAGACGAAGACGGTAATATCTCACTAGAAGAAGAACCGGCAAATCTTGACATTTATGCTATGGCTGCTGCTGCACATAACACAGGCGGAAAAGTAATTTTTCAGGTCAAGGGTAAAGTGCCACGCAACAGTCTTAAAGCGCGCGAGGTTCGCATTCCCGGGGCGCTTGTTGATGCTGTGGTAATTGATCCAAGCCAGCAACAGAGCTACGATCTGTTTTACGACGATGCCCTCTCAGGTGAGTCTTATCGAGAAAATATCAAACAGACATCACTAAGTTTCTCTTCCCGTTTGGTAATTGCAAGGCGGGCAAAAAAGGAACTTGTCACAGGGTCAGTGATTAATTTTGGTTTTGGCATCCCTGATCAGGTGGCTAAGCTTATTGCTCTTGATGGCATGGCAGAAAGCTACTACCAGACTATTGAGCATGGTACTTATGGTGGCCAATTGCTAGACGGTGACCTGTTTGGTTACGCTCAAAATCCAACTTGCATGATAGACGGCCCTTCGCAGTTCGATTTCTATTCTGGTGGAGGTCTTGATATTGCCTTTCTTGGATTTGGCGAGATAGATCAGCATGGCAATGTCAACGTCTCTAAGTTAGCAGGTAATACGGTTGGGCCAGGCGGATTTATCGACATTGCTCAAAATGCGAGAACTGTCATTTTTTGTGGTACTTTTGATACTGGTGGTACTTCGGTAGAGATTGGTGCTGGCAAGTTGTTGATAAAGGCAAATGGACGAATTACTAAACTAGTCAAAGAAGTAGCACAGATTACGTTTTCAGGCCAACAAGCATTGGTCCATGGGCAGCGTGTAATTTATGTCACAGAACGCGCAGTATTTGCTTTGACTAAAAATGGGGTTGCTTTGATTGAGATTGCGCCCGGAGTTGATTTACAAAATGACGTGCTTGATCGGATGGGATTTGCACCGCAGATTGATACAGTGCCAAAGATAATGGATGCTTCACTATTTTATGAAAATGGAGACTTACCATAATGCAAAATGTCAAAGTCGGCTTGGTCGGTGCGGGAACAATTGGCATGAGACATATTCAAGCTATCGACGCACTTAAAGAGATCAGCCTTGTCGCGATTGCCGACCCATCACTGACAGTTGAAGGGCTTGTCACAAAACGTGCTATTCCATTGTATAAAGAAGCTCAAACCATGTTTGAGGCAGGAAATCTTGATGCAGTGATTGTCGCGGCACCGACCAATCATCATTACGACATTGTGATGAATGCACTCAACCATCACCTTACTGTGCTAGTGGAAAAACCAATTACTGCAACTATCGAAGAGGCGCGAAAGGTTACAAGTTTCGCTTACAAGCAAAAATGTCAAGTACTTGTGGGACATCAGCGAAGGTATTATCCCTGCACAAAGACTGCCAAAGATATAATTCATAGTGGCAGGATTGGCACTTTGATGGCTATGACTGGCCAATGGACAGTGCGAAAAGACTCTCAATATTATGAACCGCATTGGCGCCGACAAGTCGAGGCGGGACCAATTCTGACGAACCTGATTCACGAGATTGATTTGTTACGTTTCATCTGCGGTGATATCGTGATGGTTTCAGCGGAAATTACCAATCATGACCAGCAATTTTCAAAGGAAGATGCTGTGGCAATAATTATGAAATTTGCCAATAATGCCATCGGAAGTTTTGTACTTTCCGATCGCACTCCTACACCTTGGAATTGGGAGATGGCGTTGGGTGAGAATGCAAAATTCCCCAAATCGGAACAGAATGCCATTCGTTTTATGGGAACCAAAGGCTCACTGGAATTTCCAAACCTAGTATTATGGTCGCATTCAAACGCAGATGGTAACTGGCAGGATGAGATATTTCCTGAAGAAATAGAGACGCCTTTTGTCGATGCCTATGTAGCACAATGTCGGCACTTGTGCTCGGTTGTGAGGGGTACGCAACGGCCCATTATAGGCGCAGAAAATGGTACCAAGTCGCTGGAGGTAACGCTGGCCGTCATTCGGGCGGCCAACGAGGGTACTCGGGTCATAATTGACCGTTATTAAAATAAGACAAGGGATATATTACATGACAGATTTTTATGTTAAAGTTGGGGATAATGCTAAGTTCACTAAAACCGTTTCGGAGAGTGATGTTTACCAGTTCGCTGGACTTACTGGTGATTTCTCGCCTAACCATGTCAACAAGGTATATATGGAGAAATCATCGTATGGAAGATTAATGGCACATGGTGCCTTGCTAGTTGGTTTTATGTCCACGGTGTCGACAATGGTAATTGCGCATTGCCGTGACGCAGACGAGACGCCGGTTGCCGTTGGATATGATAAGATAAGGTTTATCAAGCCAGTGTTTCTTGGTGATACAGTGTCTACAGTTTATAAAATTTCGGCGGTAGATATCGAAAAGCGGCGTTCTGTGGCGCAAATTGAGGTAACTAACCAAGATGCGGATCTTGTTGCTGTTGGAAGCCATATTCTGCAATGGGTTCCCAACAAATGACTTTGAAACTTCAACCGATACCTAACATAAGGAGGGTTTGATGCAGCTATCTCGCAATATTTCTGGTCAAAACTTTGTCGTGACAGGAGCAGCGCGTGGAATTGGCCTAGCCATCAGCACCCTGTTTAGCAACCTTGGTGCCAGGATTTCTGGCTGGGACATTGACGCCGGTGAGATGCGAGACAATTCGGTGTTTGCCGATACTCAAGTTGTCGATGTTACGGATGAAAAAGCAACAATTGCAGGATTTGCTTCGTCATTGCAAAGTCTTGGCGATATTGATGGCATTATTGCTAATGCTGGCATTAACGGACCGACCAAGCCAATGTGGGAGTATTCGCTGGAAGAGTGGCATGCTGTCATGGAAGTAGATCTTACCGGAGTATTTCTATCAATAAAAGCGTCTCTTGAGCATTTTCGTATCCGTAAACGGGGTCGAATCATAGTCATCTCATCGATTGCAGGCAAAGAGGGTAATCCAGGGGCAGTCCCCTATGGCGCTGCTAAAGCTGGCGTAATTGGTTTGGCCAAAGGGTTATCAAGAGAACTCTTGCCGTCGGAGATCACTGTAAATTGTATAGCTCCTTCTATGGCTGTGACTGATTTGTTAGATGAGATGAGTGATGCCTATATCGCTGATAAGAAAAGTCGAATTCCGAAGGGCAGATTTTGTACGCCTGAAGAAATTGCCCACATGGCAGCATTTATAGCTTCACCTGCCTGTAGTTTTACAACCGGGCAGGTATTTGATTTGAGTGGTGGTCGGGCCACATGGTAGCTAAGTTACGCAAGCTTACTCTTGAAGATGTGTGCGTTCATCAGGTCTGTTTATCTGGACAACTAGACTTTGCAGGCGCGCTTGACCTGCTTGCAAGGCAGGGAATTCAACGGACAGCTTTATGGAACCCAATGATTGAAGCTTGTGGCGAAAAGGTAGCCAAAGCGATATTGAATGATAGTGGTTTAATGGTTGAGTCACTTTGTGTAGCAGAGCTTTTTGCGGGTTCAGAAAATTTGAAAATGATGCTCGAACGCGCTGATAAATTTGGTGCCCGCACGCTGGTTTTAATCACTGGCGGTCTAAAGTTGATCGATGGGAAAGAGCTGAATCAGGCGCGTGAATACGTTTTACCGCTATTGGCTGAGGCTGATGAACTTGCTAGACCATTTGACGTGCTTCTGGCTTTTGAGCCACTCCACCCAATGGTCTGTGGAAACAGATCAGTCATTTCCAGTTTGGCGGAAGCCCTTTCTTTATTGCATCAACTCGATGCTGCGCATCAGCTTGGTCTTGCCATTGACAGCTATGCGTTATGGTGGGAGCACGACCTTGCTACTAAGATTGTTGCTGCAGGTAAACTCATTTTGAATTATCATGTGTCTGATTGGTTGGAGGATACCAGACACATCCGGCTGGATCGCGGAATGCCCGGCGAGGGGCAGATTGACCTTTTGCAATGGCGTCAGATGGTTGAGCAGGCGGGTTATAACGGCCCTGTTGAACTTGAGATTTTTTCTGATCAAGGATGGTGGAAGAGGCCACCAAAAGAGATGTTGAAGGCAATTATTGATGGGATGAATCGATACTATTAGGTAGAATACGCTTTTAGTTCAGTTATATCATTCTTTGTGCTTCTCATTAAAATGATGACATTTTATAAATTTTTCACCTTTGATATGACAAAGTTTTATTCAGCTTACTTGTTATGAGTAAGCACTTTTCGAAGTTGCGTTCAACTTTGAATAATGTTTATAGTGTAAGGCTATAATTATTAAACTTATAGAGGGAGGCACAGGTGCTTCAGGTTAATGATGTTCATGCGGGTTACGGTAACCTTAAGATATTGCGCGGCGTTGATATGAGCATATCCGATGGCGGCATTGTCACTTTGCTTGGTGGTAATGGTACGGGCAAATCGACATTACTTAAGGCGATTTCAGGCCTTATACCTCTTATGAAAGGTCAGATAACGTTTGATGGGCTAGATATTTCAAAATTGAAACCTCATGAGAGAGTACGTCTTGGTATTGTTCAAGTCACACAGGCCAAAGAAGCTTATCCGGCAATGAGTGTAGAAGAAAATTTAGTACTGGGAGCCTACACCCGTAAAGACCGTGAAGCGATTAAGGTAGATTTAGAGCGCGTGTATGATTTTTTTCCAGTACTTCGAGAACGGCGTAAACAAATGTCTGGAACACTATCGGGTGGCGAAGTACAAATGCTGGTAATTGGACGCGGAATGATGGCTAAACCCAAAATGCTCATGCTTGATGAACCTAGTGCAGCTCTTGCACCAAAAGTAGTTCTCGAAATTTTTGCAAATATAAATCGCATTGCCAAATCTGGAGTAACTATTCTAATAGTCGAACAAAATGTGCGAATGGCCTTGATTTTAGCACAATATGGATACATTATACGCGATGGTATAATTCTAATTGAAGGTAACGCAGATATGCTTATAAAAGATCCAGCGGTAAAGGAATCATTTCTTGGTGGTTCAGTCGCTGACGTTTCAAGAGGTTTGAATAAGAAATAACATGAAAGTGAAGAAATAATAAAATGGCATTTGATTTGAACTCATTGTTAGCGTTTATTATATTTGGTGTTACGATCGGGGTAGTTTATGGTATCGTGGCACTCGGAATTTCTTTAATTTATTCAGGCTTAGATATTGTCCATTTTGCCCATGGTGAGATGTATATGTTTGGTGCTTTTTTTGGTCTTGTACTTGCAGAGAACGTAGGACTGCCTTATCCTGTTGCCTTAGTCGGAGCTATGATCATCACTGCAGTAGTAGGTATGTTGGTGGAAAGAGTTTTCTATAGAAGGCTAACGCGTGCCGGCGGCGGCTATACCGTTGCGGGAATGGGTATGATAATATGTGGTTTCGGTATGTCTGTTGCCATGGTAAATGTAGCATATTTCATCTGGGGAGCTGAGGCGGAGCCTTTCCGCGCTAATCTTGATTACATTCCTCGTTTGCAATTCCCTGGTGATATAGAGGTTCCTGAAAGCTATGTACTGACTGCAATAATTTCAGTCATTTTAATGTTTACGTTACACTATTTTTTGCGTTACACAAAACCTGGTCTTGCGGTTAGGGCTGTAGCCCATAATAAAGATATTGCGTATCTTATGGGCATAAACGTTCCATTAATGATTTCGTTGATTTTTGGAGTAGCGTGTGCTCTTGCTGCAGCAGCAGGAGTATTGATTGGCCCAATGCAATCGGTGCAGGTTGAAATGGGGTATTTGATGTTGATGAAAGCATTTGCAGCTGCGGTTGTGGGAGGATTTGGGTCACTTCCAGGTGCAATAATTGGTGGAATTATGGTTGGTGTATTTGAAAATCTTGGTGCCGCTTATATATCCGCAAGTCACAAAGATATTTACGCATTTTTGTTATTGATTCTAGTCCTTATGATTAAGCCATCAGGATTGTTTGGAGTCGAGGCAAAAGTTAAGGCATAGCTACCAATTTAGCGGTCGCTGTGATGGTTTTTAAAACCTAAATTTAAAAAGGAGAAAGAAATGAAACTAAAAAATAAATTGTTAACTGGTGCTCTGATAGCAAGTGTTGGTTTTGGAGCAGCAATAACTTATGCCGATGATATACGCGTAGGCATCACCATGCGGATGGTGAGTGAAAATGGTCAGGCATATGGCCAAATGATGATGGATGAAATCAAAGGAATTAACGAAGCGGGCGGAATCAATGGCCATATGATTAAGGCTACTTTGATGAATGATGAATGCAAATCTGATAAAGGCGTCGCTAATGCTAATAAACTAGTTTTTCAAGAAAAAGTACACTTGCTCATTGGTTCAAGCTGCTCTTCAGTTACTTTGCCAATAGTTGATGTTACAGCAAAGGCTGGTGTTCCACAACTCGTGCCACACTCCACCAATTCAAAAATTACGCAAAAAGGCAGTGAGTGGGTATTTCGCGTACCAGTATCTGGGAGATACTATGGTGGTGTTAATGCAAAATACGTTGGTGAAAATATTGGAACGAAGATTGCCTACATCTGTGCCGCTGACGCCGCTTCAGTGGGTGATTGCGCTAACATGGAAAAACAAATGAAAGCCCGGTTTGGTGTTGAGCCAGCATATCGAGCTGACGTTCAAGAAAAGGAAGTTGACTTTCGCGCGCACATGCAAAAAATCAAATCCATGAATGTTGATGGAATTTTAGTTGCTGCACTCGCCGAAACAATGGCGCGGGCATTAGTACAATCTTATGAAGCTGGTATTGGAGAAGATGTAAGGCGTATTGGCTCGTCTTCAGCCTCAAACGCGCCAGTTCCAAAAATTGCAGGCGATGCTGTAAAAGGAGTATTTTTCGCGGCTGCCTATGCGGCAGCAGATCAGCGACCAATTGCAAAGCTGTTTAACGAAATGGTAAAGCAGCGCTATGATATCCATGCACCAGACCATGATTTTTCACAAGCATATGACCTAGTGCGGATCATGGAAATTGCTTTGAAAAATACAGCTCTTACGGGTTCTCTTGCAGACGATCGTACTGCCATCCGGGATGCAATTGCTAACGTAAAGGGCTATGAGGGACTGGCTTCTGGACCAATTAGTTTCTGTGCTGCAGCAACACCTCAATGCCGTGATGGAAACCGAACAGCTGTCCTAATCGGATATACAAAAGGTGGTGAGAATTTTGAAACTGAGGTTCTAGCCCGTGTAACTATGGAAGAGGATTTTGGCCTTGAATAGGTCTTTTGACCTTTTATGCTGGGGCGGACTTTAGCTCCGTCCCAGTTGAAAATATAACTTTTACTGATTAAAGACGGATAGTTTTTTGAATGATAATTTTGTCAAAACTAACTGATATATTTGAATATTTGGCAAAACGTCACAGATTACTACCGTGGCTATTAGCATATGTATTATTGCTACCGTTACCCTTTGTTTTAGCAGGTCTATTTAACGAGTATCTTATTGATTTGGTCAATCGCATCTGCCTGTTTATTCTGCTGGCTGTAGGTCTTAATATAGTAAAGGGTTTTTGTGGGCAGGTCACGGTTGGCCATATTGGTCTTTACGCCATTGGAGCAGTGACTTCGGCAGTGCTGTCATTAGAACCTGGCGGGTTTGGTGGAGCTCTTGGCTTTGGTTGGCCGGTTTGGTTGGCCATCCCAACTGCTGTAATGGTTACGGCCTTTGCGGGTTTAATCATTGGCTTGCCATCTGTACGACTACAGGGAGCTTATTTGGCGCTCGCCACCTTAGGATTGGGCGAGTCAGTACGTATTTTCATTGCCGTAACCCCCGCACTTGGTTCAAGCACAGGTTTAATGATGATCCCTTCTCCCAGCGTAGGTTCTTTTACGTTAGATAGTTTTACCAGCTATTACTACATTGTAATGACAGCGGCTTTATTCGGGATTTACTTTTCTTTTTCTATTCTACGATCAGCAACTGGTAGAGCTTTTCAGGCAATACGGGAAGATACAACAGCAGCAGCAGTTAATGGAATTAATGTTATCAAATATAAGCTTTTAGCTTTTGTGTTTAGTGCCGTTTATGCTGGACTAGCAGGTGCACTATTTGCACACATGCCGCCTGGCTATCTGCATCATAATAATTTTACCGTTATCGAGATGGTGACTTTACTTTTGATGGTAGTGCTTGGAGGAATTGGTAATGTTTGGGGAGGAGTAATCGGCGCAATAGTGGTTGCTATTGCTTATGACCAGACAAAAGACTTGGTATTTTACTTTATGGACCGCCCCATTGTAATCCAGCCATTGGTTTTTGGGCTTTCTATGGTATTACTAGTTATGTTTATGCCAAGAGGGATAGGGGGATGGATCGAAGACTTCCAAAGAAACCGTAGGTTTATTCGCAGAAGTGAGGAGCGTCTGAGTGGCTCTACTAGAAACACTTAATTTAAGCAAAAGTTTCGGTGGTTTGCAAGCCATTGATAACGTATCTTTGAGGGTTGATGAAAATTCGGTACATGGCCTTATAGGGCCAAATGGTTCTGGAAAATCTACTTTTTTTAATTTATTGACTGGGGTTTACCAGCCAGATATTGGTAGCCATATTTCTTTCAATAATATTGATATAACTAACAAACCCGCACATTATATTGCCTCGCAAGGTCTGGCCAGAACGTTCCAACTGCTTCGATTATATGGTGAGTTGAGTGTTTTAGAAAACGTACTCGTTGGGTATCATCCTCACACTAAATATGGTCCACTTGCTCCGTTGATTATGGGTGCTGAAGTTCGACGTCAAGACAAGTTGGTCAAGGAAGAGATGATGGACTTGCTCGAATTCATTGGGCTTGCTGAACATGCAGAGATTCCTGCGGCAGAACTTTCGGGTGGACAGCGACGTTTACTAGCTCTTGGGCGGGCAATAGCAATGAAGCCAAAAATGTTATTGTTGGATGAACCTGGTGCCGGCTTGTCTCCAGTCAATGTTGATAATCTGATGGCAACAATTTTGACGCTCAAGGAACGCTACAATCTCACGATCGTAGTGGTAGAGCATATCCTTAAAGTAGTGATGGCGACTTGCGATACTATTAGTGTCCTTGATCATGGACAAAAAATATCTGAAGGCAGTCCTACATTTGTGAAAAATGATCCAGCCGTTGTAGAAGCTTATTTGGGTCGTGAAATGGCAGACGAGGATATTAGAGCTGCGATGAACTCATAGCTTAAGAATTTTTATAAGCTGACAATAAATTAACATTTAGTGCTTCTTTATAACTGTTTAACAGGTTTACTATGGCGAATAAAGTATTAATAAAACTATGCTATTTATTTTTTCACTTGATTAATCTTTTAAAAATTTTAATTCTAGAAAGAGATATGTGATTAATTACAGACTTTGGTATTATGTTAAATGAAAAACAAATAAAAACATTTCAAAATCAAGGTTTTTTGTTGGTAGAACAGGTACTTGATCCAATTGAAATTTTGGATCCTATAATTTCGGAATATACAATATTGCTTGATGATCTGGTTCGTGGTTTGATTGCGGAAGGCAAACTTACTGAAAGCTTTGAAGACTTGGATTTTCGCTCGAGAATGACAGAAGTATTTAAAGCAACTGGAGAAACATTTGCCCAATACTTTAATATGTGCTTACCTTTGCTCAATGTTTCAAAAGACACACCTTTCTGGACAGGACCAGCGATTTTTAACCTTATTCGGAATGCTAAATTACTCGATATTGTCGAATCAATCATAGGTGCTGAGATAGCTTCTAATCCTGTTCAGTATGTTCGTATAAAGCCACCGCAAAACATTATTGCGAAAGGCATGAGGAGAAGTGGTCTAGTTGGTAAGACTCCCTGGCATCAGGATGCAGCGGTACTGCCGCCAGATTGCGGCACTGAGTTAATCACTGTTTGGGTGCCTATCAATGATGCTGACGAGCTAAATGGCTGCTTGCAATTTATTGAGAGTGGTCAAGATCACGATTTGATAAAACATGGCTTTGGTCCAGTCGACGGTTTAGAGATTCCTCAAGAAGTGGTTTCTAATAGAGAACCTGTTGTGGTGCCCGCAAAGCGTGGTGATATTTTGTTAATCCATAGGAATTGTCCGCACAGTAGCTTGCCAAATGTTAGCAATGAGATCCGATTCAGCCTAGATTTGCGTTACAATCCAAGCCATCAGCCCTCTGGTCGGGAAATTTTTCCTAGTTTCATTGCTCGAAGCCGCAAAAATCCTGCAAGTGAGCTTCGCGATCCAGAGAAGTGGACCCAAATGTGGATGGAAGCGCGTCATTGGCTAGCCACTTCACCAGATGCGCCAAAAACGGCCTATGACTGGTTGCGTTAAAATTTAAAAACCTGTAAACTTTGACGCTGACTTAGGATTAACGCTAGTTACTATGCCACGGGTGATTACTTCATGCAGTTTAGATAAGCAAAGTGCTGATAAGCTAGTGATGTCGAGACGTGCGGTGAAAATCTTATGTATAAAAGTTGCTTTTAAAAATTTTTTTTACTTCCTTAATAGGTACCAAAGCACCTTTTTGTTCAATTACATGAGATGAAATATTATGAGCTTTTTTGATAGAATTTTCTAAATCAAATCCAGCAATATATGAAGCTAGAAATACTCCGTTAAAACTATCCCCTGCCCCAGTACTATCTACAAGTTGTTTTTTTTTAATTTCAACACAAGTTAATTGACTAAATTTATCTTTTCCATAAATTGAAGAGCCTGCATCCTTAACAACTATAATGTTTGTACCAAGTTCTTTATATCTGTTAATTGTGTCTATAGGTTTATTATCTCCAAAACATTTAGACTCTTCTTCAAAACTAGGTAATATAATGTCACTAAGACATGCACCTTTTGAGATTGTATATTTAGCTAAATCTAAAGAATCCCAAAGTTTAAATCGAATGTTGGGATCGAATGAAATAATAGTACCTTTTTTTCGTAATTCCCCTAAAATTTGAAGTAATTTTTCACGTCCCTCGGGAGGGAGAATGGCAAGTGTAATTCCAGAAAAATGAACTAAATTGGAATCTTTCAACATTGATTTTAAAATTTTTTGATCATTAGCTAGTAATCTAGCAGCAGAATTTTCCCGCCAATACGTAAAATTACGTTCACCTTTATTTAAATGAATGGCATAAAGCCCAATAGTACGAGAACTGTCATGATAAATTCTATCAGTACCAATATTATTTTCATTTAAAAAGTCAATAACTTTGGATGACATCCCATCATTACCAATTTTTGTTGCAAATGAAACATGCCAATTATTAGACAAACATGCTCTTGCATACCATGCTGTGTTTAATGTATCGCCAGCTACACTCATTTGCCATAGATCTTTTTGCATAGCTGATAACTCTAACATACACTCACCAATTGAAATGAATATCTTCATACCAGTTCTTCTTTAACAACCTGTTTCATAGGCTTTGACATCATATTATTTAAAATGCTAGAGACCTGACCCCAAAATATTTCAGCATCTTCTAAGCCATCAGTTAATAATCCTATTCTTGATAAATACGAAATGATAGAATATGCAGTCTTATCTTTTGGAAATGCATTTAATTTTTGCGCTAAAGGGTCGCGAAGCTCATAAGGTGTACAATCATGATAAGATTTTGACACATGACGTAACCATGCAGCCGTTGCAAAGGCAAATGGACGTGTATCTAAATTTAAGCTTATAGCATCTTTGAGAGGGTAAAAAATACGTTGCTGCATTTTTTCCGTACCATCCATAGCAATTTGAAATGTTTCGTGAGCAATTTCAGGATTTAAAAATCTTGAAATTAAAGATTTCCCATAATTTAAATAATCAATCCCTTTAATAGGTTTAAGAGTTTGAGCCGCCGTTAGAAGATGACGTTCAACAAGACTATATAAGATTTTGTCATTCATTACATCTCTTACATACTTATGACCGCAATGAAACCCAGTATAAGCAAGCATTGAATGTGTGCCGTTTAGCATACGAAGTTTCATCTTTTCAAATGGACCTACATCATTAGTAAAAATTGCACCCGCAGAATCCCAATTTGGACGACCCAATGGAAAATTATCTTCAATAATCCATTGACTAAAATCTTCAGTTTCAACAGCTGCATGATCTTTTAAATGAATAATTTTTGTAGCTTCCTGATATGTTTTTTGAGTTGGAGAAGGCGTAATCCTATCAACCATTGTAGAAGGAAAAGATACTTTATCTTCAATCCAGCTGCAAAGTTTCTTATCAATATATTGTGAAAAATCTAAAACGGCTGATCTAAGCAATTTACCATTATTTGGTAAATTATCACAGCAGAGTATAGAAAAAGGCGACAATCCTCTATATTTACAAAACTCAAGAGCCTTTGTTAATATACCTAAAACTCCACGTGGTGAGTGAAAATTTTTTAAATCAAAAGCAAT
>CACGLH010000026.1 GCA_902573735.1 uncultured Alphaproteobacteria bacterium | reverse complement strand
AGGAAGTTAGTTATTCTGAATTTCTTATACAGGTTGAAAAAGGAAATGTATCTGCTGTTAGACTTGATGGTGAGAGAATTTCAGTTAGAGATACCAGTGGAAATACTTATCAAGTAATACAACCTTCTGGTGCATCCACCGTCCAAAAATTAGAGAATGCTGGTGTAGAAATACAAGCTGTTAAACAAGAAAAATCTGGGTTTATGTCATCTTTAGGTTTGTGGCTACCTTTCTTACTAATTATTGGTATATGGATCTTTTTGATGAATAGGATGCAAGGTGGTGGAAGAGGTGGCGCTATGGGTTTTGGTAAATCCAAAGCTAAATTACTTACTGAAAAACACGGTAAAGTAACTTTTAATGATGTAGCAGGTATAGATGAAGCGAAAGATGAATTAGAGGAAATTGTTGATTTTTTAAAAGACCCTCAAAAATTTGGTAGGCTTGGCGGTAAAATACCTAAAGGTGCTTTGTTAGTTGGTCCTCCTGGTACTGGAAAGACACTTTTAGCTAGAGCAATTGCAGGTGAAGCTGGCGTGCCTTTTTTCACGATTTCTGGTTCAGATTTTGTAGAAATGTTCGTTGGAGTAGGTGCTAGCCGAGTTAGAGATATGTTTGACCAAGCTAAGAAAAATTCGCCTTGTATAGTTTTCATTGATGAAATTGATGCTGTTGGTCGCCACAGAGGTGCAGGATATGGTGGTGGTAATGATGAAAGAGAACAAACTCTCAATCAGTTACTCGTTGAAATGGATGGATTTGAAGCTAATGAGGGAGTAATTCTAATTGCGGCAACAAATAGGCCAGACGTTCTTGATCCCGCCTTGTTAAGACCAGGCAGGTTCGATCGGCAAGTTCAGGTCCCAAATCCTGATATAACTGGAAGACAAAAAATTCTTAACGTTCATGCAAAAAAAACAGTTTTAGGTCCAGATGTTGATCTAAGGATAATAGCGCGAGGTACTCCCGGTTTCTCAGGAGCCGACCTTGCTAATTTGGTTAATGAAGCAGCATTAATGGCAGCAAGAATTGGCAAAAGATTTGTAGGTATGGAAGATTTTGAGAATGCCAAAGACAAGGTAATGATGGGGTCTGAAAGACGATCTATGGTCATGACAGAAGATGAAAAAAAGCTTACAGCATATCACGAAGCAGGTCATGCGGTTGTTGGGTTACATTTGCCTCAACATGACCCAATACACAAAGCCACAATTATACCAAGAGGAAGAGCTTTGGGTTTAGTCCTTAGTTTGCCAGAAAGAGATCAGCTTTCTGTTACTAAACTTAAATATAAATCCAAAATTGCTATGGCTATGGGTGGGAAAGTTGCTGAAGAATTAATATTTGGACCAGAAAATGTAACTTCAGGAGCATCATCAGACATTCAGCAAATTACAAAAATAGCGAGAGCCATGGTTACACAATTTGGAATGTCAAATGAACTTGGTAATATCGACTTCATAAATGAACAACAAACTTACCTTGGCCCATCTTCTGGTAATATTCAGGCAGGCCCTGAAACTCAAGAAAAAATTGACTCCGAAATTAGAAGAATTGTTGATGAAGGTTATGATACTGCAAAAAAAATTCTTACAAAAAATAGGAAAAAGTTAGACAATTTGGCACTTGGTTTATTAGAATATGAAACCCTTACGGGTGAAGAAATAACTAAAGTAATGAATGGTGATAATCTAGTAAGAAACGAAGAAATTGACGATATTGATGATAATGATAAAACTCCTAGTTTAATTGCTGTTCCGAAGTCTGGAACAAAAAACAAACCCAAAAAGGGAGATGACGGTTTAAAACCTCAACCTCAAAGTTAAACCTTTTAACTAGTTTATTAATCCTCCCCAAAGATCATATTCATTTGATTCCTCTACTAAAACATTAATTAGTTGACCTTGTTTTAGATCTTTAAAGTTCTTGTCGATAAATATATTACCATCGATTTGAGGGGCATCACCTTTTGTTCTGCATATAGCGCCATCTTCATCAACCTCATCTATAATTACCTCTTGAACTGTACCAACTTTTTTCAAGAGCTTTCTTTCCGAAATTCCTTGAGCTTTTATCATAAATCTCTTCCATCTTTCCTCTTTAATTTCTTCGGGTAAATGCCCTGGTAAATTGTTGGATCTTGCACCTTTAACATTTTCATATTTAAAGCATCCTACACGATCTAACTGAACTTCTTCCAACCAATCTAGCAGGTGTTGGAATTCTTCTTCTGTTTCACCAGGGTAGCCGACTATGAAGGTAGATCTTAAAGTGATATCAGGTTTTATTCTTCTCCATTCCTCAATCAATTTTGAAGAATTATCTTTTCTAGCGGGTCTTTGCATTCTTTTTAGCACTTCAGGATGGCTATGTTGAAATGGGATATCTAAGTAAGGCAATAATTTATTTTCAGCCATTAAGGGAATGATATTACTAACATGGGGATAAGGATATACATAGTGTAATCTTATCCAAACATCTAATTCTCCCAGCAACTTACATAATTCTACTATATTTGTCTTATCTTTATTTTTTGGTAATTTTAAATCAATCCCGAAAGCTGATGTATCTTGAGATATTATAAGTAATTCTTTGGTACCATTTTCAACCAACAATTTTGCTTCATTCATAATTTTATCAATATTATTAGATTTTAATTTACCTCTCAAATTTGGAATGATGCAAAATTTACACGTATGGTTACATCCTTCTGAAATTTTTAAATAGCTATAGTGTTTTGGAGTAAGCTTTATCCCTGTAGGTGAAAGAAAATTCCTAAAGGGTTTTTTTTCTTGAGGAAATACTTTTTGTACTGTTCGCAGAACTTTATTTATTTCACTAGGACCGCTAATTGATAATACTTTATCTTCAAATTTTTTAATTGTTGTTTTATCTTTTCCTAGGCAACCAGTAACAATAACTTTTCCATTTTCATTTAATGAAGAAGATATTGTATTTATACTTTCTTCTTTAGCAGAGTCTATAAATCCGCAAGTATTTACGATTACTAAATCTGCATTTCTATGATCTTTATTAATTAAGTAGCCATTATGAGTTAGTGAAGTTAAAATTTTTTCACTATCGACAAGGGCTTTTGGACATCCAAGGCTTATTAACCCAATTTTAGGAGATTTCTTTATTAATTTGTTATTATATTTCATAACTAAAAAACTGAATTAGAAAAAAATTTTATAGTTAAATTTAAATAAATGGTTTTTCATGAATTTTTGTATAATATTTTTTTTCACCTATTATTGTAAATAAGTCTTCCTCATTGTTTAAATAATTTATATCAATCATTCCTAAAGCAACAGTCGTATCAAAATCAGGTGAAAAAGCCCCTGATGTAACTCTTCCAATAATCTCATTTTTGTTATTTATTACTTTCCAAATATTTTCACAATATACTGGATTTTTATAATCTATACTTAATGACTTGATAATTTTCCCTGGATTTTTCATCTTACTTGAATTTAAAGATCTAGCACTTATGCAATGATTTGGTACTATTTTTTGAACAAACTTCTCAAGATTACATTCAAAAGGTGTGTTCTCTATCGTCATATCATTACCATAGGAAAGCAAACCACCTTCAATTCTTTCTATAAGATTAGGGCACCCAGCTCTTACATTATAATTCTTTCCTTCCTCAAAAAGAGCATCCCACAATTTAATTGCAACATCAGGTCCATTTACGTAAACTTCATACCCACCTTGTTTTGAGTATCCTGATTTGGCAATCAATAGCTCTTCCCCTTCAAAATTAAAACTATCTATATCAAAAAGTTTAAGTTTATTAATCTTTGAACCAAATATTTTCGAAGCTAATAATTCAGATTTTGGGCCCTGAATCGCTAATGGAGAAATATCAGGTTCTTTTACAATTAAATCCAAGTTAAGTGCTGATACTAAACCGTCTATCCAAAGTAAAACATCACTATCAGCAATAGAAATCCAATATTTTTCTTCAGAAACCTTGATAATAACTGGATCATTTACCATAAAACCTTTTGAATTGACCAATGGAACATATAAACATTTTTTTTTGGAAAGTTTATTTAGATTTCTCGGGGTTATCATTTCCAAAAGTTTGAAAGCGTCTTTTCCTTTTATTTGGACTTGTCTTTCACATGAAACATCCCAAACTTGTACCTCATTCTTAAGATGATGATAATCTTCTTCAATGCTTTTAAAATAAGTAGGCAAAAGCATATGATTATATACAGTGAACCCTTTAACTCCATTTTCTATAACACGGTCAGTAAAATGAGTTTTTCTAATTCTACGTGATAATGAAAGAAAGTGCGAAGACATAACAATCCAAAACAAATACTAATTAATTAATTTTAGTACTTGCGGCTAAATATTCTAAAAGAGCATCTAATTCGTCACTTTTTTTTATTCCTTTGAAATTCATTTTAGTGCCCTTAATATATCTTTTTGGATTCTCTAGAAAAGAAATAAGAGTTTCATTATTCCAAATCAACCCTTCTTGACCTAATTTTTTTATATTTTTTGAATATTTTTTGTAATCTCTTAATTCGCCAGCAACCCTACCAAAAATATTATTTAGATGAGGACCTGTTCCATTTTTTGCATTTAATCCAATTCTGTGACATGCTTTACATTTTTTAAAAACCTTTTCTCCTTCTTTAACTAAATTTGGATCAAAGCTAGCAATTTGGATGTTATCATTTTCATTTAAGTTATTATTTTCAGTCATATCTTCTTCTGGAGTTACATCTAAAACTACAGCTCTTTTTGTGATCATCGCATCTTTTTTACAATTCTGCATACATCTATTATTATAAGTAGTATTTTCTAAATTCTCTCGATTATCCAAATAAAAATTTTCCTCATTAGGTAGATTTATTTCTTCAAAGTTTACATGAGAAAGTTCAAAGTCTTCATCTACTAAATCATTTAGATATAATATGTATGCAGTTATTGCATACACTTCGTCATTATTTAAAGATTGTGCATTTCCAAAAGGCATAGCTCTATGTACATAATCCCATACAGTCGACAAGTAAGGCCAATAAGAGCCAACAGTTTTGACAGGATCTTCACTATCTAGAGTATCAAAACCACCAGCCAACTCTGGCCATCGGTCTATACCCTCACCAAAATCGCCATGGCAACTTGAACAATTATCCGTATAAAGCTCCTCACCAATAATTACAGATCCAGATCCCACAGGTAGCCCTTTTCCATCTGGCCTTATATCAATATCCCATGCCGAAACTTCATTATTTGTAGCAGCTCTACCTAATCCTAGTGTTTGTGAATAAGATATACTATAAATTGAGCATAGGAAAATTATATATGATACAAATTTAAGAGACTTCAACATTTTCTGCTATTCCATCTTTATCCACTGCCCATGTTTGTATTCCGTTATTATGATAAATGGAGTTCTCTCCCCTGATTGATCTTAATTGATCTTTAGTGGGTTGAACATAACCGGTATCATCCATTGCACGGCTTTGTAAAAGAAGAGGTTTTCCATCCCAATTAAATTCAAAATAAAACCTATGCAAGGATTTGGTATCAGCTGGTCCACTTAATCTAGCTTCGGCCCAGTTTACTCCTCCATCTATACTTACGTCAACTTTTTGAATTTTTCCACGTCCAGACCACGCCACTCCAGTTATCACTGTTTGTCCTCTTCCATGTGTAATTGGAGCCTGAGGACTTGGGTTTGTAATTACTGATTTTGCGTCCATTTCCCATGTAAATCTTCTAGCCTTTCCATTACTGAACAAGTCTGTATATTTGGAAGTTTCCTCCCTATGATGCCAGGGTTTATCACCTACTTCAATTCTTCTTATCCATTTAACCCACATATTTCCTTCCCATCCAGGAACTACAAGTCTTACAGGATAACCTTGCTCAGGCCTTAATGATTCTCCATTCATTTTAAAAGCAATTATGCAATCATCCATTGCTTTTTCTATTGGTATTGAACGAGTCATAGCTGAAGAGTCTGCACCTTCGGCTAGAATCCATTTTGCGCTACTTTTTAAACCAACTTCTTTTAAAATATCTTTTAAAGGTATCCCAGTGTATAACACATTATGTATCATTCCATGGGTGAATTGGCAGCCGTTTAATTGAGCTCCACGCCATTCCATCCCAGAATTAGCAGCACATTCTAAAAAATAGAGTTTATTTATTCTAGGAAATCTAGTGAGATCACTTAAATCAAATATCGTATTTTGATCAACTAAACCATTAATCATAAATCTATACATTTTGGGATCAATTATAGCTACACCTCCATGATGTCTTTCAAAGCATAAACCGTTTGGTGTAATAGTTCCATCTAACTCATGAAGGGGAGTAAAGTTTACTGAACTTGTGGGGTCAGCAGTTAGCCAAGGTACATTTCTTCTTATAACATGTTTTTCATATTCACTTGGAAAACCATAAGGATTAGCGTCTACACCGTCACCTAATTCACTATTCCAAGGTTGCATTTCCGTAATTGCCTTATCATCAATATTTGAGGCAATGGATTTTGTACTAGAGATTAGTGAGCTTCCTGCAGCCAAAGATCCAATAACAAATGTTCTTCTAGAGGTTTTTAATTTTTTTACCATTTCATTCCCATATTTAAACAAATTAAAAACAAGATAATTAACCTGTTATTACTTTTACAGAATTATTTTTTTCAATTTGTATTATTTTTTTTCTTCTAATGTATTTTTCCACTAATTCCCAAACAGGAGGTCCTTCAGTATTTTCATTAACTGAAGCCCAGCCCCCAACTTTATATTTTTTTTCAGGTTCAATTCTATCTCCAGTTTTTAACATTGTCATCTCTGAAATTCTATTACCTTGTGATTTATTAATATCAATTTTATAGCCCATACCACCAACTCTAACCATATCTCCACCTTGTTGATAATAAGGATCTGGGTTGAATAGATTATCAGCTACATCTTCAAGTATTATTTTCAGCGTGTTGCCGGTCATTTCATTTAAATACACTTTTGGATAACTCATGGCTGTTGCATTATAAATATCTTCTATAGTAATTTTACTACCTGGTATTAAGCTAGGTCCCCATCTAAAACCAGGTGATAATGCAATGTCAGCACCCCTTTCATCAATAATTGCATTACAAATCAAATCATCCCATGTCCCGTTGAAATTTCCTCGTCTGTACAACACTGACTCCGTCTCTCCAATTTCTTCTTTTAAAATTGAAAGGAAAGGTTTTCTTTCTTCATTTATCAAATTGGCCATTTCTTTATCTGACGAAATAACATCTGAAAAAATTGGTATCAATCTATATTTAAAATCTTTAATTCCTTTATCTACCTTAAGATCAATTCTACTCAAAAACTTTCCATTACTGCCTGATGCAACTAGGAGTGTTTTATTTTCAATAATTGGGGTTGGCAGAGCATCATGAGTGTGACCACAGAATATAATATCAATACCCTCTGTTCTTGAAGCTAATTGTCTATCAACGTCAAACCCATTATGAGACAATAGAACAACAAGATCTGCATTTTTACTCTTTACCTCATTTACTATTTCTTGAACATTTTTTTCTCTTATTCCAAATGAAAGACCAGGGAACATCCAAGATGGATTTGCTATCGGCATATAAGGAAAAGCTTGGCCAATGATAGCAATTTTTTTCCCATTTTGTTCAGTAAAAGTATAGGGCTCAAAAGCTCTTTCGTCCCATTCAGTATCAAAGATATTTGCTCCTAAAAAAGGAAAGTTTAAATGATTCTCAACTAATTCCATTACTCTTTCGATACCTAATGTAAATTCCCAGTGACTAGTCATAGCATTGACTCCTAAAAGATTAAAAGCTTTAACCATGTCCATTCCATTTGTTTTAAGTGCAGTGTAACTACCTTGCCAAGTATCACCTCCGTCTAATAATAATGCATTCGGTCTTTCTGATCGGATTGACTTTACAACTGTTGCTATTCTATCAAGCCCACCCATTTTTCCGTAAGTTTTTGCAAGGTTACTAAAACCTTCTGATGACAATGAATAAGCATCAGCACTTTTTAGTGGAATTTTGAAATATTTTAAAAACTCTTTTCCAGTAATGTGTGGTGGTTTACCTAAAACATTGCCAACCCCAAGATTTATATCTGGTTCTCTGAAATATAATGGTTTTAATTGGCCATGAATGTCGGTAATGTGCATGATTGAGATATTTCCAAAACTTTTAAAATCTAAAAGATTTTTTTCAGCAATCTGTTGTTGAGCCATAACTTTGGCAGAATTATTAGTGCCCAAAGAACTAAAAATAAATGAAGAAGCAATTGAGGCTTGTAAAAAATGTCTTCTTGAAATCATAGCTTAGTATACCCCCCAATAAAAAACCCCAAAACCTGACTATAAAATGATTTTGGGGTAATTTATTTTTAGATGCAATAGTTTGTTTGGAATAAATTAATTCCTCACTGACGGTGTTTCGGCAGACAAGCCATTACCTCTAGACGCAACGTATAATTCAAGAGCCCTAAATTCATCACCACCAACTTTATAGGGAGTAGCCCTTATATTTTTCATACAACCTTTGAACCTAGCATGAATAGAATTAAGTTTAGCATTTTTAAGTCTATATGTTGGAAATCCGTTTATTTGACCTTGACTAAGGTGATCTGCGCGAATCATCACACCATAATTGTCCTCATGACAATTTGCGCATGACATATCTAACTGACCAACCCTAGTATAAAACAATTCTTTTCCTAATTCCCACATTGGTTGGACTTCACCATCTATCTTTACACTCATAGTCATTCCTCTTGATTGTAAACCAATTAAAGCAACTATTGAGTCCATTGGTGCTTTACCCCATTTCAATGGTTCTGCTCCCATTTGTTCAGTTCTACAATTATTTACATGGTCTTCCATTGACCATAATGCTCCCGCGGAAGCATTCCATTTTGGCATCACAGTTCTTAATCCTTTAAATTCTGATGCATCACCATGACATGAAGCACAAGATTTATTTTTAGAACCTTCTACTTTATTCCAAAGGTCTATTCCTTTATCTACAAAAATCATGCCTGGATTTTCAAAGTCATCCATTTGTAAAGCTTGAGTCTCTTTAATCCTAAAGGTCCAACCTGATCTAACCTCATCAATATTTTCCATATGACTTGGAGCTTTTGTCCTAGTCAAAATAGGTTGACCCTCAACTACTAACTCAGCTGATTCATCTGCTGATGCATTGGACAAATTCAGACCAAAAATCATAAATAATGTTATGAATATTTTTTTTGCAAAAATCATTTCTTCCCCTTAATTAGCTTACTGTAATCTTTTTTGTTTTTTCATATACAGATCCATCATCATCATACCATGTGAATTTGAATTCCCCACTTTCTGGTACAACTGCTTCGAATTGAAAGTATGGATTTACAGATATTCCCGCCTTCATATCAAAATCAACTACATTGGAACCATTAAAATCACAAGTAAATCTATTAATTATAGACTGTGGTATTTTATTGCCATCGGCATCTTTTCTCAACCCAGTCTCCATTTTATGACTAATTAAAGTCTTTATAGTTATAGCCTCACCAGCACTTGCTTGTTTTGGAACTTTAATTCTTGGTTTTACCCCTTTTGCCATTTTTTATCTCCTTAAATACCTGTTATCCACCACATCCGCCAATGGTTACTTTAACCTTTTGAATATCTTGTATAAAGCTACCATCTTCTAATTTTGCAATTGCCAAGACGTCCTGGGTTTTTCGTAATCTTATTCTTGTAGATGCTGATCTAGTAGCCGATAGTGGGCCAAATTTAAAAGTAACAACATCTGGACCAGGATTTCCAAGCGCTAGAATTTTGATTGCTGTTGCTTTTTTTGATTCTACACTTATAGGTACAGTATTACCATTTTCTGCAATTTCAGGTGTTGTTAACATAATATCACCAGAACCAATATTTGCTCCCCCAGTGAATTCTTTTATAATATCTTCAGCAGATTGCCCATCTGATTGAGCTAATAAATTTATTGGTAAAAGTGAAGCTGAAACAGCACTTGCACCTAAAACTACTACTTTTCTCCTACTAATTTTCATTTGTTTCTCCACCTTAATTCCTTATTCTTTTAATGTTTGTAGATATGCCAAAACATCTTCTACTTGTTGAGCTTTTAAAATTGTTTTTCCTACAAACTTTTTTAATGTCCTATTATATCCACTATCCTTATAAAAAGCTGGCATAATTGTACCTTCAAAAACTTTTTTTGAATTAACAAGCATTCCACGTAATTCAGCAGCGGTCCATCTATCCGCAACTCCATCTAAAACTGGTCCAACCGCACCATGGAAGGTTTGTTTAGACATTTCAGAATTAACATGACAGGCTAAACAATTACCCTGCTTTCTATTCATAAATACTTTTCTTCCATTAGCTGGATCACCTGCAACTCCAGTAAGAGACGCAGTAACGGCACCATATTCGTCAGCTACAACATCAGATGGTGCGACTTCTGAGAAAGAAGCTCCTGAATAGAAAAAAATAAGTAAAAATGAAAATAAAAACTTTAATTTATTCATACTTTAAACCTCGGCTACCTTTAAGTTAACTAAATATAGTTGCTTTTGTAAACGTATATATGTTAATGCTAGCCGTTATTTAAATTTCTTGCAATAAATTTTTGAAGATGTTCTTCACCTTCGTAACCTTTTAACAATACCCATTCTAAAAGAAGCCTGGTTGTACCTTTAGCAAAAGCTCCAGGCATTGTAACTACAGAAGCTTCTGAGGCAATTGTTTTATGTTTTATTTCTTCTGGAAAAAACATTACAGTTGGGGTAAACATAACTCCCCATTTTTTTACTATTTCTTTCTCAGGTAATGTTTCTCCATCAAAGTCGGTTACTTCTATATCTCCAAATATATTTATCCTTATAACAAAAAAGTGATCTTGCAATGTAGACGCTATTTCAGGAATGGAATAGACTTTTTCATGCATCTTTTTGCAATATCCGCATCCTTTTTGCTCAAATAAAATCATAAACCTTTTTTGTTCTTGATTTGCCTCTTCCAAATCTTCTCTAAGATCTTTAAAAGTTTCGATTATCCACGGCTCTTCATAAAGGCCGTCTTCACCAAGTACTAGAGCAAATGAATTGATAGGAAAAATTAAAAACAAAATTACCAAAATTTTTTGTTTCATGTTTCCTCCCTTTTTTTCTTTAAATTTAGCCTATAATTGTAAAGCTAGGAAAAGTTTCCAAAAGCCAAAAGGATATTACGGACATATTATTACTAACTATCAGAAAAGCAAATACTAAAAGAAAAACGCCCATACTTTTCTCAAAATAATACATGAATTTCTTATTTTTTTGTATAATTGATAGAAATGGTTGTGTAAAAAAGGAAGCAAGAATAAAAGGGATTGTCATAAAAAATCCGTATGTAAGAAGCAACAAAGCGCCATGTAACAAACTATTTTTATCTGCAGCTATAAATAAAACTGTTGCTAAGGCTGGTCCTACACAAGGTGTCCACCCAAATCCAAATGCTAATCCCATAAAGAAGCTGCCAATAAATTTTGTAGGAGAAATTTTTGATTCTATTCTGAATTCTCGATAAAAAAAGGAAAATTTAAGCAATCCTAAAAAATGTAATGCAAAAATTGTTAGAATTGCACCAGCAATCATATTGAGCTCTGGTCTATATTGTCTAAATAATTGACCTAATGAAGAAGCAGCAAGACCCATCATCATAAAGACAAAAATGATGCCTGCAGAAAAAAACACAGTATTTAAAGTCAATTTTTTTCTTAAATTGTTGCTAAACACCCCCTCAGTTCTAAATTCTTCCATTGATATTCCGGCTAAATAGCAAAGATAGAATGGGACTAATGGCAAAACACAAGGAGAAAAAAAAGATAAAATACCTGCTAGAGCAGCTCCTCCGTAACTTATACCAATGTCCATTTCTTTTTTTACCTTTTTGAAATTTATTGGTATTATATAATATATCTTTTTATTATTACATCCATTTTTAATTGATAAGCAATGAAGATTTTAGATAATAAAGCTATTAGTTTCGCTACCACATTATTAATATTATTTTTAATTTCTAATATTTCTTTTTCAAATTCATTAGATATCAAATTATTAATGATTGATGATACGGGGTGTCCCTTTTGTGAACTTTGGGATGAAGAAATTGGAAGCAAATACTCAAAAACAGAAGAGGGTAAGTTAGCTCCTTTAATCAGGCATCACTATGGTTCAAAATTACCTGACCAAATCATTTTGAACTCTGAACCAATATTCACTCCTACCTTTATTTTATTAGAAGAAAATAGAGAAAAATTTAGATTTGAAGGATATTTAGGAGAAGAATTTTTCTGGTCATTTTTATCTGAATATCTTCAAAAATTAAAAAATAAAAAAAATAAAGACTGATTTTAAGTTTGGTATCATTTTTGCAAAACTTAAAATAACCACAGGAGATGATATCATGAAAAGTAGACAGCCCTCAGATTTAATAGTTGAAGTTTTTGCAGTAGCAGTTTCAGACTTAGTCGCACTAGGTCTATCCAGAGAGGAGGCAGTTCTTGGCCTTCTAAGCCAAGCTGCAGTCCAAGCTAATCCGGGCGCTATGGTTCATGCGGCTGTACTTCATCAGAAATTTCATTCTGATTTTGTAGAAACTTGATAAGTTAATCTTCAAACCCAAAAAATTCTGCTAAGTCATCAATATTAGCTCTCTCGGTCCTAATTTTGTTAATAACATTTGTCTTATCCATGTGTCCTATAGCTATACCACAAAAAAGCATATATTCTTTTGGTGCTTTAACTTGTTTGTGCACTATTTTGTGAAATACTGCCCAAGACTCTTGAGCACAAGTATCTAAATTATTTTCTTTTGCTAAAAGTAATATACTTTGCACGAACATGCCTAGGTCTGACCATTGAGGATAACCCATCGATCGGTTGATAAAAACAAAAATACCAACAGGTGCACCAAATAAATTAAAATTCTTTTTAAACTGTTTAATTCTATTCTCTTTATCTTCTCTTTTTATTTGAAGAAGAGAAT
>CACGLH010000025.1 GCA_902573735.1 uncultured Alphaproteobacteria bacterium | reverse complement strand
TAAGTTTCCAGGGATATGATAAATTTTTTGACCTTTGGAAGATATATTACCTTTGATATAACATTTTCTTTTGTCTAAATTATTGTTGCTTTTAAATCTTTTCCCACGACGCCATTCCCAAGGATAAATAAAATTACCTTGCCATACTCCTAACCCTTTTTCTTTAGCTTTTTTTTCGTCAAACAAAAATTTATCACTATATCGAACATATGCTAGAGCTAATCCATTTTTAACTAACCAAGAATTTATTGAAATCTCACCAATCCAACATTCACCTATAAATCTTCCATATTTATCAATTTCATAATGACTGCATTTGATAGATTTATATCGATTTTTTTTTATAAATTGAACTAATGCCTTAGTAGAATTTAAACCACAGCTATATTTGATTTTTTTTTTGTCAAAACAATATTGATTAGTTTCTGGGGCATCAATGCCAAAAAGTCGAATTTTTTTTTCATTAAATATTATTGTGTCACCATCGATAATCTTAATATCCGCATAAACATTTTGTAAAAAAAACAGCCATATGAGAATTATTAATTTAAAAAAATACACCAACATAGTTTATAATAAGATTTTTTTAAGTCTATTCTACTCTCATAAATTTAAATAAATAAGAATTTGCTTCTACCAATCATCTTAGTTCCTTTAATTTTCCTTGAATACTTTATTTAGTTGATCATGCTTAATGCGTATATGACTTGGCCATTTACTTTTTATATAGGATAAAACAGAAATAATCTGATCATTAGAAAGTAAATTTTTATAAGCTGGCATATTATTTGGATAATCCATATTTAAAAACTCTTCGATACCATATTTAGTAAGCATAAAAAGATGGTAATCTGTGTGGTGCCAAGTATGTCCTTCTTCATTATGTGGAGGAGCTAATCTTAAACCATCTACTAATTCATCTTGCCACCCCTCTTGACCTTGCAAATTAATACCATGACAAGATGCACATTGATCATCATAAATTAGTTTGCCAGAAGCCAATATTATTTTGTTTTCGGGAAATAATGTAATTTTATTTTTGGATTCTTTATTGTTTATTAAATAATAAAATCCAATACAAAAAGATACTAGAATTATAGTCACGATTAATAAGTAGTATTTCTTTGTTGTAGGTGTATCCATGATTGAAGATATGAGATCTCCACTATATGGAGAGTCAATATAAATATATTTTTTTGTTTTATTGACTCTCCATAATATGGAGGCCCCATATATCAGTAAGTATCTGAGAATTTAAATCATATGAGAGAACATGATATCTTTAACTCTAAAAATTTCTTTAATTGTTATTTTTTTTAGCTCAACATTATTACTTGCTCATACAGGTGTTAAAAATGAGGATGTTATGAAAAGAATGAATTTAATGAAGTCGATGGCAGAAAATACAAAGATTATTGGTGAAATGTTAAAAAAGAAAATACCTTTTGATTTAGAGCAAGCAAAAAATTCACTCATTGAAATTTCTAATTTATCAAAATCTACGCCTTCAGTATTTGAAAAAATGGCTATGGATCCAAAGTCAGAATCTAAAATAATTATTTGGGAAGAATTTGATAATTTTAGAGATCTATCAAATAAACTAGCCGATAACACGTTATCTGCTGCTGAAAATTTGTCTGGTTTTGAAGATTTAAAACCTGCACTTATGAGAACTGCATCGGGTTGCAAAGAATGTCACACTATATATCGAGAATAAATGAACGCTTTGAATTTTAACAAAACTGTACTTATTTCTTTTCCTTTGGTCATCATTGCAATAATTATTTACACTTTTATCACCCAACCAAAAATCCCAAGTCAAATTGATATGTCATTACTTAAAGGAAACATTGATAACGGAAAAAATGTATTTTTAGCTTCTGGATGTAATAGTTGCCACACGTCTGATGGTTCAAACAATAAATATTTGTTATCTGGAGGACAAAAATTTATAACTAATTTTGGAACATTTGTTGCTCCTAATATATCAACCAGTAGAGAACATGGAATAGGTTCATGGAATTTTTCTGACTTTTATAATTCCATAAAATTTGGTCAAAGCCCATCTGGCAAACATTATTTCCCAGCTTACCCTTATAATTCATATCAACATATGCAAGATGAAGATATTTATGATCTATGGACATTTTGGAAAACTTTACCAAGTGATGAAACGCCTAGTCAAATACATGATTTAGTTTTTCCATTTAATGTTAGACGTAATATAGGAATCTGGAAAACTTTTTTTATGAAAGATAATTACTTCGATCAAAAATTTGATAGATCAACTTACTTAGTAGAGGCATTAGGTCATTGTGCAGAATGCCATACACCAAGAAATTATATCGGTAGCTTAAAAAAATCAGAATGGATGCGTGGTGGAATAAATCCGAGTGGTAAAGGAAAAATACCTAGTATTCATCCATCGGATTTAAAATGGACAAAAGACGAAATAGTTGAATACCTTTCATCTGGATTTACACCAGACTATGATATGGTAGGTGGAAAAATGGCGTCTGTTGTTGAAAATATTTCACAATTAAGTGATGTAGATCGTGAATTAATAGCTGATTATTTGATAAGATTAGAATAAGATGATTTAAAAATTATTTATAATATTTTAATTTAGATATAAATATTTGGAGAGCCTATAAATAAATGCTCATTAATAAAAAACCACTTCATCCAAATTTTGGTGTAATCATTGAAGATATAGATCTCAATCAAGTATCAAATAATTTCCTTTATAAGGAAATACGTGAATTATTCGAAAATTACTCAGTTATTCTTTTTAAAAATCAAAAAATTTCTGATGACACCCATATCAACTTTGCAAAATTATTTGGACAATTAGAAAATAGAGAAGCAATGGCAACTAACTCAGATGTAGAATTTGAATTATCTTTGGTCACCAATCAAAAAGAGGATAAATCCGTTTACGACGAATATGATATAAAAACGTTAGATTTAAAAGCTAATATGCTCTGGCATACAGATAGCACTTTTTTGCCCGTACCAGCTCTTGCAAATATAATTACAGCAAAAGTAATTCCTTCTACAGGAGGAGAAACAGAACTGGCATCAACTAAAGTTGCACTTAAAAAACTACCTAAAGATCTTTATTATCACATAAAAGATAAGAAAATATGGCATAATCTTTCTCACTCAAGAAAGCAAATAAACAATCAATTAGCTGAAGAAACTTATATCAATAGGTGGCCGTCTCAAAAGTGGGATGCTATTTTAAAAAACCCAACGACTGGTGAGGAATCAATATATATAGCCTCTCATTCTTATCAAATCGAAGGAATGAGCGAATTAGAATCTCAAAATATTATTACTGAAATAATTAATTTCTGTACTCAGTATGAATTCATTTATTCACATAGTTGGACACTTGGCGACGTTTTAATTTGGGATGAAAGATCCATACTTCATAGAGGACGTCCATGGCCTTATGAAGAACCAAGAACAATGGCGAGTATTTGCGTTTCAGTTGGAAAAAATGATGGTTTTTATATTTAAAATCATACAATAATCATTCTATAAATGATGTTTCTTAAATCACTTTTTTGCGTGATCTGCTACAAATAACTCACCACCATCTGTTTCAGCTATACCAAAAAGACGGAGCATTTTATTTTTTTGCATTTCTTTAAGCCAAGAGTTTAATGGTCTTGATTCTAATCCATTATTTTCAAACAAAGTTACAACAAGACCATTTTCCAAACAAGAAAGTGTTAAGTCGTCATCATTTCTTATTTTTTCAACAGTCTCAGCTAACAAATCAACTAATTCTAATCCTGTTGGTGAAGCATCTGGCCCACTTGCCAAATAACCTGCTTTAGCTGTTGGATGTTCAATCCCTCTTAATAGTGGGATTTCTGCATCATATATATTTGCTAATAGTCCGGGAAAAGCAACTATGGTATTTATTTCACAATCTAACATCATATCTTTAACATTTTCATCGTCATAAGGTAACTGAGATTCAATTAGATATGATTTTATAAATTCTTTTCTAAAATTAAAATTTGTGAATCTAGATCCTAACCACATCATATAGGGTAAACCAAAGTCCATAACAGCAGCACCCACTTGTACTAAATCATAATCTATTGCTGTAAGTTCTTTTGTTTCGGGATCGTATAATATGTTATCAGGTTTAAAATCATTATGAACAACGACTTCCCTTTTTGCTGCATCTGATTTTGGAAAAAAAGCTGAACACTGCATTATTTTTTTAAAAACTCCAGTTTTTATTTCTAATTTAAATATTTTTTTAGCAGTCTCTGGATTAGGATTACCAACACCTAATACTGGCATTTGAGTATCAAAGCCTGACCAAGGTAAACACCAGCATGGAGCAAATGGTGGCATTGGTTTAATTATTGAAGAAATGTTAAGATCTTGTTCTAGAAATTCATTTTTTAAATTTTGATACCAATCTATTGGTGTAGAATGTAATTTAGCTAGTAATTTAGCTACCTTTTCTGGAGGAGCTATTTTTTGATTAAAATGAAAAAAATCTTCCATAACTGAAATACCTGCAGATCTCTCAATATGAAAGTCCTCTCCATGCAAGACTATTGGGGGAGCTATCCCATTGGAGCGAAGAATTTCTGTTGCAGCTAATACACGTTTAAAAGTATTTGAGTGGGAGCTCATAATACTTTCATTTCCTTTTACTTTAACAATACATTTTGGAATTTCCCCCTCTGAACAAATAAATGTTTTTGCACCACTATTCCCAGAGACATCCTTTATTGAAAGTATTTTTTTTTCAACTTTATCCTTATATATAATATCACTAGCGACCTCAGCTATTTCTTGGAGGGATGCGTCCTTTAAGTGTAACTCTGAATGAGACATTTATTCCTCTTTTTCTGATTTCTTAAGTTTCTAAATTGATTTAAATTAAAGTATTGTTATAAATCTGATCCACATCCATACGATTATTGCCGAAGCAGGTACCCAAATAAAAGAACGTGCTGGATACCCTCCCTTAATAATCAAGTTATTGAAAAAAATATGATAAATTGAGTGAATTAGTCTTAAATAAAAAAACCAATAAGCTAAAGTTATGAAATAATCATCAACTTTATTAGTGATGAAAATGCAAATACAAATAACATAAAACAAAATTGGAAATTCTAATAGGTTGGCAAGGTTTCTTTGGGTATTTTTTAAAGTAATGCTACCTGTTTCAAATGGAGGATGTCTAAATTCTTCTCCATCTACTCCTTTTTTATTCATTATTTTGTCGAGATATATTTCCTTTAGTCTTAGAGATGTTGCTAAAAGAAAAACCAGAGTTGTTAATAATACTAGATAAAACATAGGTAAAAAAATTTCTGTTCCCATAGAATTCTCCTATAAACTTAGATCAATTTAAAAATTTCTGTTCCCATTAAATTTAAATAAATTTTGTTACTTAGATTGGTGCTTTTTCAAAAATATCGCCAGATGCTTTAGTGACAGCATCCATTTTTCCAACTTCATTACATATTTTTAGTATGGTAGGACAATCTTTGAATGGCTCACCCCCACAAGCTTCTCTAAGAATTCCAAAGCCAGCTGTTTCTTGAACTGTTCTCACACAGGTATATAAAAAAATATCTGCATAAGAACACTTAGATCCAGTTAAAAAGGATCCGTTTTGTTTTGATGACAAATATTTTTCAAGAAACCCAGTCCTTGTATTATGAAGTTTTGTTAAATTAGAAATCCCAGTTTCCTTTCCACCATCAGCAAGCGTATCAGTGAGCCGTAAATTTCTCCAAAAGGTTTCATTGTGCCCTGTAATGATATCATGAAAGGGAGATAATACGAATGAATAATAATCTTGTGCCCAGGCCCAATACATATTAACAATCGCTGCTTCCTCTGCATTTTGAGGTGTTAATGGTCCTGGATATTTAGAGACAAGGTATAAAACAATAGCCATTGAGTCATTTAACTCTATACCATTATTGTTATCTTTCATCCACGGAATAGTACCAAATGGTGCCTGACTATCTTTATCAAAATCTTCCCCCATTGGATTTGAAAGCATATATTTGAAATCAATATTGTGCATTTCACAAATAATTTTTATTTGTAAACCCCTACCTACCACAGGAAGATATGCTAAATCTATATTACTCATATTTATTTCTCCTTGATTAATCTAATGAAATCCTAAATTTTAATTTGCCCATTATCAATGAAAACCTTTATTAATTAACCTAAGGTAAAACTGTATATTGGTGCACCGAGAGGGATTCGAACCCCCGACCACCTGATTCGAAGTCAGGTGCTCTATCCAGCTGAGCTACCGGTGCATTATTTAAAAAATAACTATAGCTTAGATGTATAAGCAAGAAATTTCTACAGTTTGAGTAAATTAAATTTTTTAAAGAAAATGGGCAGAGTTGAAATAAGACTAAGTAATAATAAACCAAATAATAAAAATTTTTGATCAGAAAAATTCCAAATGAAATCACCTTTTTTATTTACAATATCCTCAACTCCAGACCCAATCAATATGATGGATAAAGAACCAGGCATAATCCCAAAAAAAGTAGTTACTGTATAAGGAAGAAGTCTCACACCTAGTATTGCAGGAGCAATATTTACAAACCAAAATGGAAATATAGGAAAAAACCTAATGAAAAATAAATAACTCCAAATATTTTTATCAATCCCAAATTTAATTTTATTTATTAATTCAGACTTTTGATAAATACTCCCTATTGTTCTTAAAATCCCTGCTTTAATGATCACAAATAAAATTAAAGCCCCTACAGTAGCTCCAATAATCACAGAAAAAAAGCCATAATAAGCACCAAAAATATATCCACCAATGAATGTTAATAAACTCCCAATTGGAAGAGATATTGCAATAGAAATTACATAAATTAATGTAAATAATATTAAAGACAAAACAAATTTATTTTCAATAAAATCTAATAACTCTGTATGATATTGGGTAATTAAATTTATAATAAAGTCCCAATAATCAAATAAAAAACTTGAAGATATTACTAACAATAAAAAAATGAAGAGAATTATATATTTAACCATGTATCATAAAGAGTTTCTAGGATTCAAAAATGAAATTACTGGGATTTTAAAATGATATAAATCATTCAGATTTATATAGTTAATAATTGACACAGCACAATATGCATAATAAATATACTCAAATTGTTTTAAACTGAAGGTGCAAAATGAAAAGAACTTATCAGCCTAGTAATCTTGTTAGAAAAAGGAGACATGGTTTTCGTTCTAGAATGGCTACTTCAAACGGTCGTAAGATAATTAACAAAAGAAGAGCACAAGGGCGAAAGAACCTCTCAGCATAACTTTTTTGTTAATAACTAAATTAAAATAATGAATTAAAGCTAGCTAGCTAATCATTATTTACAAAAGTTGGGTGGCTAATATGAATAGCAGAAAACCTAAACTAATCAAAATAACGAAAAAAAATGAATATTTAAGAATGAGATCTGGGCTTAAAATATCTACGCCAGGATTTATTTTGCAAGCTAAGCAAAGAGAAAATGAAGACACAGTTGATCGATCCTCAATTAGATATGGTCTTACTTGCTCAAAAAGAGTTGGAAATGCTGTAAAAAGAAACCGAGCAAAAAGAAGACTAAGGGCTTTAGTAAATGATATTATTCCAACAAAAGGATTTAAAGGTTGGGATTATGTCTTAATAGGAAAAGAACAAACTACTGAAAAGCTCTCTTTTAAAATACTAGAAAAAAATTTAATAGAGAGTTTAGTAAAATTACATAAAATAGGAATAAAAAAATTTGAAAAAAATTAGATACTTTATAATCATACCAATTTATTTATACCAAATTTGCATAAGTCCCTTTTTAGGCCGTAATTGTAGATTTGAACCTACTTGCTCTCAATACTGTAAAGAAGCAATTCTAATTCACGGTATTTTTTTTGGTTCAATATTAAGTCTAAAAAGAATTATAAGATGTAACCCATTTGGAGGTTTTGGTTATGATCCCGTGCCAAAAAAAAAAATAAAAAATGATTGAAACCAAAGAAGAAATACATCCCATTTTTGATAATTGCCCAAAAAATCTTGAATTTAAGAAATTAAGAAAGCGAATTATTCGACTAACTAAAGAGACAATTCATAATTTTAAAATGATAGAAAAGCAGGCAAAATGGCTGGTTTGTATATCAGGAGGGAAAGATAGCTTCACATTACTTGCTACTCTTATTGAATTAAAGTGGCGAGGTCTTTTACCTGTTGAAATGCTCGTTTGCAATCTAGATCAAGGCCAACCTAATTTTCCTAAAACGATATTACCTAAATTTTTAAAAAAATTAGGCATTCCTCATCGTATTGAATATCAGAACACCTATTCTATTGTAAAAAATAAAATTCAAATAAACAAAACTTATTGTTCATTGTGTTCAAGATTAAGGCGAGGACACCTTTACAGAATAGCAAGAGAAGAGAAATGTACAGCAGTGATCTTGGGGCATCACCAAGATGATATTCTTGAAACATTTTTTCTTAATCTCTTTCATGGTGGGAAACTGTCATCAATGCCTCCAAAATTAATCAACGACGAGAAAGACCTTCTGGTTTTAAGACCTTTGGCAAGTGTAAGTGAAAATGATTGTGAAAAATTTTCAAATTATATGAAATTTCCAATAATTCCATGTGATCTTTGCGGTAGCCAAGATGGTTTAGAGAGAAAAAAAATAAAAGAAATGCTTAAACAATGGGAATTTGATTTTCCTGGAAGGAAACAGGTAATGTACAAGGCATTATCAAACAGTAACCCAAGCCACTTATTAGATAGATCACTATTTAATTTTTCAAATCTTTATAGAAACAGGTTGTAAATTTTTATTAAAGCTTTATTTCGTAGTAAACAAAAATATTGATGAGTATTTTATGGATGAACAAACAAAAAATCTTATTCTAGCAACTGCTTTAAGTTTTCTCGTTTTATTAACTTGGATGTTTTTATTTCCACCAGCTCCTATCCCTGAAAATAATGGGTTAAATGAAAATCAGACTGAGCAATCAATAAATGGAAAAAATAAAAAGTTATCTAATGAAGAAATTTCAAATCTTGAGCAAAGCACAAATCAGAACTCTGAAGATACGTTTGCACCTAGAGTAGAAATTTTAACAAAAAACCTTAAAGGATCCATTTGGCTAAAAGGTGGTAGAATTGACGATCTTAGCTTACAAAAATATCGAGAAACATTAGACTCCAGTTCTAACAATGTATCTTTGTTATCACCTGATGATAGTAAAGATCCTTATTATGCTTTTCACGGCTGGGCTGGAATGGAAGGGTTAGAAGAAAATGATACTCCTAATTCCAATACTATTTGGACTTTAAAATCGGGAAGTGTTCTTACTGAAAATTCTCCAATAACTTTGAGTTGGAAAAATGAAAAAGGTATTATTTTTGAAAAGACTATTTCTATTGACGAAAATTATATGTTTGAAATATCTCAATCCGTTATCAATGGGAGTTCAAAAAATATCAAACTATATCCTTATGGAAATCTTACAAGAAATGGACAGCCTGATACAATTGGTTTCTATATTCTACATGAAGGTGTTGTTGGAATGCACGATGGAGAATTAATAGAGACAAATTATGGAGATATCCCTGATCTCTCTAGAGACGAAGTGACTAGAGAAATTCAACAAAATGGATGGATTGGTTTTACTGATAAATATTGGATGTCCACACTAATTCCCAGAGCTGGTCAAACATTTAAAATGGATCAAAGGTATTACCCTTCATCTGATAATTTTGAAGTATGGATGCGATTACCACCTATAAAAGTAAATAAAAATGAGCGTGCTTCTGTAAAAACTAACCTCTTTGTTGGCGCAAAGGAAGTAAATACAATTAAACTTTATCAAAATTCTTTAGATATAGAAAATTTTGTAGACTCAGTTGACTGGGGATGGTTTTTTTACTTGACCAAACCAATCTTCTTCCTTTTGGATTGGTTTAACAGTTACACGCACAATATGGGATGGTCCATAATTTTACTAACTTTGTTTATTAAAACTTTGTTATTCCCACTTTCCTATAAATCTTTTGTATCAATGTCTAGAATGAAACATTTGCAACCTCAAATGGAACAAATTAAAAAAAATGCTGGAGATGATAGAGCCAAGTTACAACAGGAATTAATGGCCTTATATAAAAAAGAAAAAGTAAATCCTGTTGCTGGTTGTTTACCTATTTTATTACAAATACCTGTTTTCTTTTCGTTATATAAGGTTTTATTTGTTACTATAGAAATGAGACATGCACCCTTTATCGGATGGATAAAAGATTTATCTGCTCCTGATCCTACTTCTTATTTAAATTTATTTGGGTTACTACCCTACTCACCCCCAGATCCAACGAGCTTGTTTTCTATTTTTTCTATAGGTGTATATCCAATTTTGATGGGTGTAACAATGTGGTTACAACAAAAACTAAATCCAGCTCCTACAGACAAAACCCAAGCTATGATTTTTGCTTGGATGCCTTGGGTCTTTATGTTTATGCTTGGTCAATTTTCAGCCGGATTAGTTATATATTGGGTAGCTAATAATTTGATCCAATTTGGTCAACAATATATAATAATGTACTCTCAAGGAGTGAAACCTGATATTTTTGGAAATATAGTAAAATCATTTAAAAAAACAGAGTAATTTGACTAGTGAAAAACAAGAATTTAATTTCTTTATTGGAAATGAAAGAAAAATAGAGGACTTAAAAAGCAACCATAAGCTTTTTACAGGGCAAATTAGTTTTATTAAAGGAATAAAATCGTTTCAAGATATACCAGAAGGTGATTTTATAGAAATATGCTTTTCTGGAAGATCAAATGTTGGAAAATCCTCATTAATTAATTTTTTGACAGGTAGAAAATCAATTGCAAGAACTTCAAAAACTCCTGGTAGAACAAGGGAAATTAATTTTTTTAGAATTGATGACAACAAACATTTAGTGGATCTACCGGGTTATGGCTATGCACAAGTTTCTAAAAAGGAAAGACAAGCTTGGTTTAAAATGGTTAAGGATTATTTTTTTTATAGCCATAATTTAAGAAGAGTATTTCTTTTAGTCGATAGCAGACACGGATTAAAACCAAGTGACATTGATCTTATGAAAATTTTAGAAGAAGCAGCAATTTCTTTTCAACTTATATTTACAAAATATGATAAAATAAAACAAATCGATTTTGAAGGAATTAAAAAAAATACATTTGAAAAATTATCTTTATTTGCTAATGCTTTTCCTGAAGTTATAGTAACATCTACAAAGAAAAACATAGGAATTGAAAATTTGAGAGCCTCGATAAGTAAAATATTCGTATAAGCAAAATAAGGTTTTACTAGGAATATAAAATGAAGGATTATGATAAAACTGATTGGATAACCTCAGCAAAAACTCTTTCAGAAGCACTTCCCTATTTGAAAAGATATGACTCAGCTACAATAGTTATTAAATTAGGTGGAGCTGCAATGAGTAATATCGAAAACTTGTCTTCATTTGCTAGAGATATTGTTTTAATGAAACAGTGCAAGGTTAATCCTATAATTATACATGGTGGTGGTCCTATGATTAACAACGCCCTTAACAAGTGGGGGATAGATTTTAATTTTGTTGATGGAAAAAGAGTAACCGATAAAAAAGCTGTAAAAATTGTTGAGATGGTTTTATCAGGAGATTTAAACAAAAATATTGTGTCATCCATTAATAATCAAGGAGGAAAAGGGGTTGGAATATCTGGGAAAGACGCCTCTTTAGTTATCTGTGAAAAAGATAATCCTGAATTAGGCTATGTTGGAAAACCAATTCTTATAAATACTAAATTAATAACTACTCTAGTTGAAAATGACTTTATTCCGGTTATATCACCAATAGGAACAAATGAAGAAGGTGAGACTTTTAATATCAATGCAGATACAATGGCAGGTACTATAGCATCTGCATTAAAAGCAGATAGATTGTTATTATTAACAGACGTATCAGGTGTAAAAGATAAAAGCGGTAAGAAGATTGAAAGGGCTTCAACGGAAGAAATAAAAAAATTAATTAAAGAAGATGTAATCAAAGATGGCATGATACCGAAGGTAAATACAGCAATTGATTCAATAGAAAAAGGTGTCAGAGCTGTAGTTATACTAGATGGAAGTATTCAAAATGCTTGTTTGTTAGAACTGTTTACAGATCATGGAGTAGGTACATTAATCCGAAAGGAAATGAATTAGTGGCCTAGTATTTGGCTCAGAAATAATTTAGTTCTGTCAGACTGAGGTTTATTAAAAAAGCTTTCTGGTTCATTTTGCTCAACTATTTGACCATCGTCCATAAATATAACTCTATCTGCTACTTGTCTGGCGAAACCCATTTCATGGGTAACACAAATCATAGTCATGCCATCCTCTGCAAGTTGTATCATAGTATCTAAAACTTCTTTTATCATTTCAGGATCAAGTGCTGAAGTAACCTCATCAAACAACATTATTCTTGGCTTCATACACAATGATCTTGCAATTGCAACCCTTTGCTGTTGTCCACCTGATAACTGTCCAGGGTATTTGTGAGCTTGCTCCGGAATTTTCACTTTTTCTAACATCTCCATTGCAATATCTTGTGCATCTTTTTCAGGAGTTTCTCTTACCCAGATTGGAGCTAAGGTACAGTTTTCTAGTGTAGTTAAATGAGGAAACAAATTAAAATGTTGAAAAACCATTCCAACTTCTGAACGGATTTTATCAATGTTTTTTAAATCAGTCGTTAATTCAGTACCATCTACAATTATACGACCCTTTTGATGTTCCTCTAATCTATTAATGCAACGAATAAGTGTTGATTTACCTGAACCAGATGGACCACAGACAACAATTCTTTCACCCCTCATTACTTCAAGGTTAATATCACGAAGAACATGAAAATTACCATACCACTTATTCATATTGGAAATATGAATAGCAACCTCATCAGTAATATTTATTTTAGTTTTTTCCATTTTTTTAATAACCTCTAAATGCACTATTAATTATTTGTCTGTCTTTAATTTACGTTCTAAATATTGTGAATATTGTGACATACCAAAGCAAAAAATAAAAAACATTAATCCAATAGCCACATATAACTCCCA
>CACGLH010000024.1 GCA_902573735.1 uncultured Alphaproteobacteria bacterium | reverse complement strand
TATAGAGTCCTTTTTGTGGCCTTAATTCGTTTTGAGCATTATTAGAACGAAGCGACACTCCAATTATTCTCCAATCTCCACCAGATTTTTCTAAAACTTTGTCTGTATAATATGCTTGATGAGCTTTATGGAAAGATCCAACACCTAAATGTACTATTCCAGTTCCACAAGCGTTTGGGTCATATTTTGGACGATTATTAGCAGATAAATCTCTTAAATGAGTTATACGTTTAGTCATGAATTATCACAAACTGTTAGATAAAGCAGTTAATATACCTCTAAGTTCAGCTAATCCTTTTAACCGGCCTATAGCAGGATAGCCAGGTTTAGATTTTCTTTTTAGATCATCAAGTATATTATGCCCATGATCTGGACGAAATGGAATAGACCAGTCCTCACGTTTATTTTTCCGTCGACGTTTCTCTTCCTCTAAAATAGCTCTTATTAGAGAAACCATGTCTGTATTACCCTTCAGATGCTCCTCTTCATAAAAAGAATTAGGAACCATGTCAGACTCCCTTTTCACATTTCTCAAATGTAAAAAATGAACTCTATCACCTAATCGTGACATCATCTTTATCAAGTTATTTTCTGCTCTCACACCAAGAGAACCAGAGCAAAGCGTAATCCCATTTGATTTAAGTGGGATTTCATCCATTATAATTTTATAATCTTTTTCGGTAGACATAATCCGAGGCAACCCCAATAAAGGAAAAGGTGGATCATCTGGATGGCAACATAATCTAAGTCCTAATTCGTGAGCAACAGGAGCAACTTCTTTTAAAAATGAAACAAAATTTGTTCTTAAGATTCTTTCTGTAATATTTTCATATTTTTTTAAATGTAATTTTACATCTTTTAGCGAAAATTTTGCTGCAGCCCCAGGTAAACCAGACACAATATTTGAAGTTAAATTTTCTTTTGTTTCTTTGCTCATGCCTTCAAATCTTTTTTTAGCCTCTAGATTGAGATCTTCAGAATAATCATTACAAGCTCCATTTCTATTGAGAATAAACATATCAAATGCAATAAAATCGATTAAATCAAAACGCATACAAGTTGCACCATTTGGTAATTTCCATTCAAGGTCAGTTCGTGTCCAATCAAGAATTGGCATAAAGTTATAACATATGGTAGAAATACCAGCAGCGGCTAAATTTTCTAAACTAATACAATAATTTTTAATATGAGTACGCCAATCTCCTGATTGACGTTTTATGTCTTCACTTACTGGTAAACTTTCAACTACGCTCCACTTTAAATCAACATTTATATAGCTCTTTGACAATAAAATTTCTCTATTCCTAAGAGAAATTTCTCTTTCTGACCAAATAGCACCTGCTGGAAGGTGATGAAGAGCTGTTACGATTCCTGTAGCACCCGCTTGTGCAATATCTTGAAGACTAACTGGATCATCAGGCCCAAACCATCTCCAAGTCTCTTTCATAGTAAAATCCTTTATTTAAATTTATAATTTAAAGATTTAAATAGTTTATTATATTGAAACCTTTAAATAAGTTAAAAAATCAACCCTATATTAACAACAACTTGAAAACAAAAAAATGAGAAAGTTTTAATATTAATTTTTTGTTTATTATTTATGAAATACTGCCGCTTTAGACCAAGTTGAAGTATTGGGTCCATAGCCTCGACGCGATGCCTCTAACTGCATTATACGTTGGTAATCAACAAAAATATTTGCCTTTGGGCCATATGCATCAATATAATAGCTGAGAGCATCTTGATCGTCACCTTCAAATATTAGATTATTAACAGGTATATCCGAGGCAAAATCATCAACAAAATCATAACGCTCTTCTCCGGAAGCTACATTCTCAAAAATTCCTTCAGCTTCAATCAGTATTTTCCAAGCTCCATTGTCTAATGCCCGCTTGGCTTGAACTTTTTTTCTCTTAGCAAAAGTGCGTTTATCGATAACTGGTGAATGAGCAAAAGAAAGACCACATTCAACTAATGCCTTTATTCCTTTATCGTTTACAAAATGAATTAAGTTTGCAAGATCATCGTCATCAATACTTCGAGCAATAACGGATATTTCTAAGACATCTACTTCTATTTTTGAAAGATACTCTATAATTTCCTTTGTAGACTTTGTTCCGGCCCGTAAGGCTTCATCCATAATAGGATTTCCGACAGCTACGATAATATTATTTTCATGGCTTAGCTTTATAACCCTTTTAACTTCTTCTTCAGGAATATGTGTTAATTGGTGTGTGCCAATCTTAATAATATCAGTAAGATGTCCATAGCACATAACATAATCAATATAATACTGCCCTAGAACTTTTGGTGCACGTATATAATTAAGCCCCCTCTTTCTTGGTTTATATTCACGTTCTACCAATGCAGAACGTTTTCCAATATAAGTATCCTGATTATTCACTATTTATTCCTCCTTTAATAAAGACCACCAAGCCACCAAGGTAGTTCGATTAAAAATCCAATAGCGCCATTTGGAAATTGTAAAGTTAGAAGAGAGGAGAGCATCCATAAAATAATCAATAGTATTGCTGAAATACTAAGTGATACGCGGTATGCCTTCCTATCGTGAAATAAAATAAATAAATTTATAAATAGCGCTGATGCTATTGGAAAACCAAAGATAAAATTCAAGAATAGAAATCCAAGAAAACTCACATAATAGTGAAACTGCTTATTAAAACCAGCAGTTATCTCAAAAATATTTGAGCGCGCAAAGTTCATTATTGGGTGTTGTAATAACTCTAGTTTTTTTAAATCTGCTATTTTCACAAATAAGATGAAACTCAAGAGTATTAATGCTATTATGCTTAGGCTAATAGGAAATAAATTTGCCCGATAATCTAAATTACTTATGACCCAAATCATCGATAATGGTAGACACATAAGTACCAATACATAAAAGATTTGTCCTAATTTATTTGCAGCTAACTCAGCGCTGTAATTGCTTTCAAATCTTTGTCTCAAAAGCAGTAATATCGTTAAAAAACATAAAACCATTAGCACTATAGAGACTGGGCGATACAAGAAGCTGAGCCCATAAACAGCATGTGTTTGGTAGCTTAGTAATTCCACTTTTGTGGACAAAAAGAAACCTATTAATAGAGCCGGTCTAGACCAACCAAAATTTTTGAATGTTATGCCAATTAACCCAAAGCCCAGTAAACCAATAAAGTCATACCAATCTCTATTAATATTAAAAGTTGCAAAAAATATTAAACATATCATCACTGGTGCCAGTATATAGTAAGGAACCAGCGTGAATTTTGAAATGTGAGAGGCGAAAGCTACACAGATACCAGCACCTAGGATGTTCGCAAGTGCCAATGACCAAATCATTAGATAGGTAAGATCCAAATTAGTTGTTACCATATCTAATCCGGGCTCTATCCCAATTAATACGAAACCACCAAGCAATAAAACTTTGTTTCCGGATCCAGGTATCCCAAAAATCAAAGTTGGAATTAATGCACCGCCTTCCTTTGCGTTATTTGCCGCTTCTGGCGCTATAACTCCTCGAATATCACCTTTGCCAAACTGAGAAGTATCTTTGGTAGTTTGTTTTAGATGGCTATAGGCTATCCAGTCGACAACGGTGCCACCCAATCCTGGCAAAGCGCCAACAAGACAACCTATGGTTGAACATCTTAAAACTAAAAACCAATTTTTAAAGACATCTTTTAGGCCTGTAGCCCAACCCTTCTCGTTTTTTAAAGTTTTCGCTATTGATCCTTGGCTATTAAGCAACCCTACAATTTCGGGTAGCGCAAACAGACCCAACCCAACTACTACCAAAGGCACGCCCTCAATTAGATACAAGGTGTCAAAGGTATACCGTGGGTCTCCAGTAATTGGAGCTGTGCCAATGGTTCCAATTATTAAACCAAGAAAACAAGATGTAAGTCCCTTAATAAAGTTATCACCCGTAAGCGCACCAACCATCAAAAGAGCCAAAACTACTAATAGGAACTGCTCACCAAAACCAAATGCCATTATAATTGGTATGGCATAATATATAGAAATAGATAAAATAAAGGCTCCGAAAATACCACCTAGTAATGACGCAGAGAACGCAGCACTCAAAGCTCTTGCTGCCATGCCTTTTTTAGAAAGTGGAAACCCATCCATCACAGTTGCCTGAGAACCAGATGTACCAGGCACTCCCATTAATACGGCAGGAAAAGTATCTGAAGTTGTAGTTGGTGCAAGCACTCCAATCATCATGGCCAATGCGTACGATGGTTCCATAGTAAAAACAAAAGGGAGGACCAAAGCTAGACCTGATGTACCCCCCATGCCCGGCAAAATTCCAACAACCAGCCCAAGCATTGTACCAGCAAATAGAAACGCTAAGTGATTTAGCTCAAAAAGCTGGAAGAGTGCTGCAAATAATTGCTCCATAAAACCAGCTGCTAGCTAAAAGCTAGCAGCATCTTTCGCTCTAATATTCTATTTTACCCGATAAGTGAAACGATTTTTCTTTAGAACCGCATTCAGCTGATCTTTAGTGGTATCCGAGAATATTGCAGCCTTTTTAACAATTTCTCCAGCCTCTTCACCAATAATTAACGGAAAAGGCCCAAGAGCTTTTAAAGCTTTTTCTTTGAATTCTGGATCATTTACCATTTTTCTAGCGGCATCTCTAAATACCTCAACTATTTCATCTGGTGTATTTTCTGGCAAAAGCATTGACTTAGAAGCTTGAGACCAAGCCGCACCAATTGAATAAAATGCCTCTAGATCATCACCTTCAAGCTTTTTGCCATTTATTTTTTCATACATTTCTGGAAAAGTAGGAGCATCTGGTGCAAGTGGATTTCTAGAAACAGAGCCATCCGTCCCAATGATTCCTAGTGTCATTAAATCAACCACTTTTCCTTGCTCAATTTCAGGCTTAACTTTTTTGACATAATTAGCAGCGCCATGTGAACTTATGTGAATTTCTCCTCTTAAAAATGCCTGGTAACCGCCGGACGACGATAACCCTGGAATTGGTTTTGCACCCTTAAGTCCAAGTTTGTCAAAAACCCAGATGTGAAAAAGATCTGCCGAAGCTGGTGTTTTTAAAGCGTAGAGAACTAAGTCTCGCTCGATAAGTTTTGACATATCATGAGGCTCAGTCGCCAAATCAGATCTTGTAAACCAGTGAGTATTCTGTGGAAGTAGAAGGACTGGTCTGTATTCGCTCAAGTTATATTTGACCAGTGGGTTGCCTGTAGCAACGTTGACTATAACCGAGGTTGAGCAGCCAAACAGAAATGTGCCATCTGCTTTAGCATTTTCTTGAAAATAGTTAGAGCCTTTTATAGCTCCTCCACCTGGTATGTGCATGACTTGTATGTCCGGATTACCAGGCAGATACTTGGTCAGAAAAGGTTGAATAAACCTGGCGAACCTACTTGTTCCTCCACCTTCTTTAAATGGAACAACCCAAGTGACTGTTTTACCCGAGAAATCCACTTCAGCACTGACAATTGATGTTAGTGAGAAAAAGGATACGAGTAGTAATATTAAAAATTTACGCATAGTTTAACCTTCCAATAATTACTATTTAAATTTGTAGTTTTAATTTAGTAACAGTAGGAATAATATGATAACGTTATCATTTTATGTCAATGTTTTTTTACTTAATTTTTATTTATAGTACCTTTACAGATATTAAGCTTCTGGGTTGACCTAAATAATTTTTCAACTCACAATTTTTGACAATGGAGGATAGTTTAAATGAGTAGTAAAGCAACAATTGTGGATGTTGCCAGAGAGTGTGGTCTATCCCAGGCAACTGTTGCTAGGGTTTTAAATGGACAAAAAGAAATCCAAGTAAAAGAAAAGACTCGAAAAAGAGTATTGTCTGCCGCGAGGAAGATTGGTTACGAGCGAAATGCTTTAGCCGCAAACTTTCGACGTCAAAAGACAAAAAACATAGCTATTTCTATTGCAGATTTAACTAATCCTTTCTTCCCAGAATTGATAAAGGGGGTTCAAAACAAGATCAGAGAATATGGTTACAGCATTGTTCAACTGAACAATGAATGGAACCCAAAAATTGAACAAGATAACTTTAAATATATAATTCAATCCCGTCTAGACGGAGCTATAATATCACCCTCTCATCCAAGAGCAAATTTAAAAATTTTAAAACAGTTGCCTATTGTCTTACTTACAAATTCAAACGAATTCTCAGGCTACGACACAATTGCAAATGATAGCAAGGGTGGAATGAATTTAGCACTTGAAAGGCTTTTTGAGCTTGGGCACCGCAACATAGCACTCTTGACAGGTGGGTCCATGATGACAGCCGGTTCATCGTGGCGCTTGCAAACAATGAAAAATTTTTGCTCTAACCGGAATATTCCTTTCTCTGAAGACCTGTGTATAAAATGCGATATGAGTGTAAGCTCTCTAGAATCATTTTCTCAGGCTAGAGCTGCTATGAGAAAGTTCTTAAACAAGGATACACCCGCAACGGCAATTTTTGCATCAAATGATATTCTTGCTTTAGCAGCCTTACATGTTGCAAATGAAAAGGGCATAAAAGTCCCAGATGAACTCTCTATCATTGGCATGGATGGTATTCTATCTGGGGAAATAAGCTATCCAACGCTCACAACAGTAGAAAAGAACCGATCGCAAATTGGAAGTCTTGCGGCCAAGTCATTAATAGAAAAGATCGAATCTCCACATGAATGGCAAACAAAAAAAATAATACTGCCTTGTAAACTAATTGAACGCAGCTCTTCAGGGCCAGTTAGGGGAAAAAAATAATACGATAGTATTAGATCTTGATTTTGATAACGTTATCATTTTATTATTGTTTTGTGTAATCCAAACTTTAAATAAAGTACCAGAAAAATTTCTAGGTATCAAAAGTAATTAGTAAACTTTCTATTTATTAATCTAACGCTATGGCACGTAACAAAACAATGAGAAAGACACCCATGTCGATAAGAAAACTATTCGGTCTAAGTTATCCTGGGCCCAAACCTAGATCCAAAAATCAAATTTGGATTAAAGACGTCGGTTTTGACGAAGCTCCATGGTATCATGAACGAATGGGTTTGATTGAGCTGGAGGACTTTCTTGAAGTAGCAGGAGAGAAGATAGACTATGTCAAGATAACAACCCCTCAAATTCTAGGGCATCCCGAGGCTTGGATTAAACGCAAACTTGCGCTTTATAAAAGCTATTCAATTCAGCCCTATTTAGATCATGGTTTTTTTCTAAGAGCTTATAGAAAAGGGATTGTTGATGAGGCTATCGAGGCCGCGGCTAATTTAGGATTCTTAGTTATGGAGTTCATGAATACGTTTGATGACGTTCCTAGTTGGCAATTAAAAGCCTGGCGACAACGTGCCATCGATTGTGGAATGGATTTGATATATGAGCATCATCCTGAAAGCGGCTGGAGAAAGGTAGAAAGAGCCATAGCGTCCAACGCCGAACAAATTATTAGCTCAGCAGAACCTTTTCTTGAACATGGGGCATTTACAGTACTGATTGATCATGAAGAAATTGAACTTCAAGCGGAAGTAGCAAGAGATGTACTGAGTGAAGTTATAGAATACTTCGGTAGGGATCGCATGGCATTTGAAGTTACGTCTCCAAAAGAGGCTAAAATGACTTGGTACTCAAATATTATCAATTATTTCCAACTCTTTGGAACAGATTGCAACATTGCTAATATTATGCCCAGCCAAGTTATGCTTATTGATCCACTTCGGTCAGGTGAACGGCCTGCTGATATATTGTTCGACCGATACCCTGAATTAAAATCATTAAAAAGCAAGTAAAAGAAGATCGCGCGCGGGCGCTCTTCGTAAAAATAGCTAGCCAATCCTAACCCACTTCTCCATCCTTATATGTCAGAGTCTTTATTAGATTACCCTCTTCGTCATACTCTTCCCAAATTGAAGAAGCACAAGACATAGCAAGATAGTTTGTGAAGAAGAACTAAAAAAGGGTGTTTGATATAACAATCATATTTTGTTATTATTAATTCTTTTCACTATTCAAAATTTTTGGTCACACCTAGGTCACACATACTTTGACATAATACATTAAATTATTGTAAAATTTGTATTTAGTAAGGTGTGATTGTTATTAAAATTATTTCAAGTGGTGCCCGGGGGCGGATTTGAACCACCGACACGAGGATTTTCAGTCCTCTGCTCTACCCCTGAGCTACCCGGGCCACTTGATTCCAAGACAACCTTGGATATATATTTTCTAAGGTAAGATTGAATAGTTGTCTATAATACATTTTACTAATGCAAATTTTTTTCAATTTGATCAAATTCACTGTCATTAAGAGGGCATCTAGATCTTGGCATTTCCAGCTCCAAATTACCCAAGTTACTCCAACCTACAATTTTTAATTTATCAGAATATAATGCTGACTTTGAAAGTACCTCTTCAATTTTTTTTCTATGTTTTTTTAATAGTGGTCCTGTTTCTATAATAATCTTGCCACCTAAACCTCTAAGTCTTAGTTGTCTGGGAATTTCTCTGATTGCCTCAATATTCACTTTTAACGAAGAAGACAACGAGTTATTTTTTGACGTATTAATATCAACTGCCACAAAAGCCTGTGTTTTTTCTATAATTAGATTGCCACCTGAAGCAAGATCTACGATTTTATTTCTAAGTGACAAGATCTGTTCCCAAATGCTGTAGTGGTCAAAGCATCCTTTTTCTTTAATTATATTTTGATTGCTAAATTGATCCCACTCTAAATAAGATTTTTCGAGCGCATTTGGTGCTTTAACTAATTGGCATATAGAATTTACTTCTTTGCCAAACACATCACTATACCTTAATAATTGTTTTTTTAAATCATTGATAATCATCTCTGAATGAGAATCTATACATAGACTTCTGAATATAATTCCAACTTTTTTTATTCTAACATCTTCAAAATCGTCAAGAATATTTAATAATTCTAGCCTTCTTTTTTTTTCTTTTATGTTTTTTGAAAAGCTTATTCGCTTATTTTTAGAAGTTATAACAACATATCTTCCTCTAAATGAAATATTTTGTGTAACAACTAATGCTTTATCATTTGGTGTGTAATTTGTTGCCTGTAATATAATTTTGTCACCTGAATATAAGTTCCTTATACCTTTTAAAAAACCCATTTTATTAAAGGGTAATTTGATAAAGCTCGAATTTAGATCTTTAGATATCCTATCAACCTCTCCAATAAAAATAGATCCAACTAGATTATTTTCCAAACTTTTAAAATCTGCAAAAAAGTCTTGAACGATACCATTTTTAACTAACGCTAATACATTCCCATCAAAAAATGGTTCTGCCATTATAATTTCAGTACTCAATTATCAGACCTATGTAAAAAACTAGGGGATTTGAAGCCAAGACCATTTAACAAACCTATAGTTTCAGTTAGTGGCAGTCCTACTACATTTGAATAAGATCCTGAAATAAAGGGAAAAAAATAAGAAGCTGCACCTTGGATACTGTAACCACCAGCTTTTCCTTTCCATTCTTGTGACTTCAGATAAGATTTTTTTTCTTCCTCTGATAATCTCTTCATTTTTAAAATAGTTGTTATGTTTTTCTGATAAAATTTATGGTTATAAAATATACAAATACTTGTATGTACCCTATGCCTTCGACCTGAAAGTAAGCTTAAAAAACTAGAAGCTTCATTAATATTTTTAGGTTTTAATAATATTCTTCTGCCTACAGCAACTATTGTATCTGCAGATAATACTATTTCTGAACTATTTTTTTTTACTGCTTTATTTTTTTCAAGTGCAATTCTAAAAACATAATCTAACGGTTTTTCATCTTTTTTAGGATTTTCGTTTATATCTGTGGATATAATTTTATCTGGAGAAATCCCAACAGATTTTAATAATTCTAATCTTGCTTTGCTTGCTGAAGCTAAAATTAACAACTATTTATGCCGATAATTTATTCGACCCTTGGATAGATCATAAGGTGTCATCTCAACCTGAACACGATCACCAGCCAAAACTCTAATCCGATTTTTTCTCATCTTTCCAGCTGTATGAGCAATAATTTCATGTCCATTCTCTAATTCAACTCTAAAAGTAGCATTAGGTAAAAGTTCTTTTACTACTCCAGGAAATTCTAATAGTTCTTCTTTAGCCATTTACTCTCCAATTAAAGTGTATATTAAAAAAATATTTATAATTGAAAAAATACTTAAAATATTAAGTTTGTAAACACAACATTTCTAAACTTAATGAATTTAAACTCATTGACGAGTATAACTATTTGGTAACAATAATTAAAATCTTTTTTTAATATTTTTTAAAATTTGATCACGCGTAGTTCTATAAGCATTGAGCTTAGCATTTCTTGTATCACCTATATCAACAGGATCTAAAATACTCCAATATTCAATTTTCAAAGAAAAATATCTTGTGTATTCTAAGGCATGTCTTTGAGATGCTGGAGAAAGTGCGATAATTAGGTCAAAACTTGAAATATCGTCACCCCAAGCTTCCATTTCTTTAAAAGTTCTTGATTTATGTTTTTTTAAAGTAACTCCGATTTCCTCACATACATCTACTGCAAATGGATCTATTTCAGTATTTGACAAAACACCAGCTGATTGAACAAAAATAGAATATCCATAGTATAATTTACATATACCCTCAGCCATAGGTGATCTTACAGAATTTAAATCACAACAAAATAATACAGATTGTATTTTTTCTGAGGACATTTATTTTTTACTTTCAAAATAAATGGCAGTAATTAATGTAAAAAGTCTTCTAGCTGTTTGAAGATCCATTTCTGCTTTACGAGTAAATCTTTCAATTAATATCTTTCCACCTTCATCATGAATAGCCTTTCTACCCATATCAATTGTTTCAATCTGACTAGGAGCTAAACGCTTAACTGCATTGTAATAACTCGCACAAATCTCTTTATATTCTTTTAGTACTTTTCTAATTGGTGAAGTTGAAAGAATAATTTCTCTTATCAAGATGTCTTCTTTATTTGAAATTTTAAAAACTAAAAGTTGATCTTTTATATATATAAGCAATTTGTAGGGACCAATATTATTAGGATAGTCTTCAGTAATAATTGGTCTAAAAAAATTCTCAGTTAGAAGATCAAAGATTGCAACTTTTCTCTCCTGAAGAGCCTCATGACTTGGCAAAGGTAAGTTTGACTCATCTATATCGACAGAAATAATCTTGTTATATTCATCTTTTTGTTTACCCATTTTTTTCCGAAATACGAAGGCTTGCTGAAAAAGCATGCGCATCAAGAGTTTCAGAAGTCGCAAGTATCTTTGCGGCATATCCCAGATCTTTTAAAGCGCTTAATGGTATTTTTGATATTGAGGTTCTCTTCATGAAGTCAATTGTAGATAAAGGGGAAGAAAACCTAGCGGCCCTGCAAGTTGGTAAGACGTGATTTGAACCCAAAATATAATCACCAAATACCTCAGGCGTATTTTCACCTAGAAAAATTGCACCAGCATTTACAATTTTATCTAATAATAATTCTGGTTCTTTAATACAAATTTGTAAATGTTCTGCAGCTATTGTGTTTGCCAAATTGATAGAATCTTTTAATTGATTAACAACAAGGATTTTACCATTTTCATTCCAACTTTTTGAAGCTACGGTATTATCCTTCAAATTACTTAATAATTTCCAAACCTCCAATTCAACAGCCTGTGCAAAAGTAATATTATCAGTGATAAGAATTGATTTTGCCTTTTCATCATGCTCAGCTTGAGCCAAAAGATCCGCTGCAATCCACGATGGATTTTGATCACTATCAGCAATAATTAAGACTTCGGAAGGTCCTGCAACAGAATCTATGCCGACCTGACCAAATACTTTTCTTTTGGCAGCTGCAACAAAAGAATTACCGGGACCAACTATTTTGTCCACGGCGTCAATTGACTCTGTTCCATAGGCTAGTGCAGCAATTGCTTGAGCGCCACCGATTTTTACGATTTTATCAACACCAGCAATTTTTGCAGCATATAAAACTAGCGGATTTATTTTTCCCAATGGAGTTGGTGTAACCATTGTAATACTGCTAACACCAGCCACTTTTGCTGGTATTGCGTTCATTAAAACACTAGAGGGGTATGAAGCTAACCCACCAGGAACATAAATACCAATTGAATTAATTGGAGTCCATCTAAAGCCTAAATTGACACCTTCTTTATCTTTCCAAAATTTATTTTTTGGCAATTGTTTAATGTGATATTTTTTAATGCGGGAAGCTGCTAGTTTTAATGCTTCTTTTTCTTTTGCTAAAATTTTTTTTGAGGAAGATCTTATCTCCTCATCTGAAAAAAAAAGTGTTGCTTTTTCCAATTTAACATTATCAAATTTGTAAGTTAAATTTATTAAAGCTTCATCCCCATTTTCTTTAACATTAGTGATAATATCTTCAACTAAATCATCATAATTATCGAAATATTCACTAGATGAAGAAATAAAGTTAATTAACCATTTTTCAATCTCTATCTTTGAATCAATTATTAAACTGGACATTTTAAACTCAACCTAAAATGTATTAATTAAAAAAGTGTAGATTTTTGTCATTTTTCTAATGCTTTGGTTGTTTTGATGTAGTACTTTCAAATGGTTCTGAAATATCTTTTAGAAATACGTCAATACATTCTATATTTAAAGTAATTTGAGAATTACCTGAAAATATTAAATCAATATCCTGTTTCTCGAAATTAAAAAAGTTATAATTTAATGTTAAAAGTGAAGTAATGTCACTATTGTTATTTTGCTGGATACCAGCTGACTTTACTGACAATACACTATTAAAGCTTATTATTGAATTAATTCTAAGCATATTAGAAGATTTTTTTTTTGATAAATCATTAAGTTCCCAACAAAACCTGTTAATCAATAAATAAAATCGCTTTGACTTCTTTGCCCATTTAATATTCGCTACTTTAATTATACTATCTTGACACAAAGTAGAAATTACTACCAAATCTTCCTCATTTTGGGCAACAAGACTAAGTTTTTTGTAATTTTCTTCTTTTCTATTTATCATTATGAAGTCACTTGAATCTTCTAATATTGGCACCACAATTTGAAAGTTTTTTTTCTATATTTTCATAGCCTCTGTCAAGATGGTAAACGCGACTAATGACCGTTTCACCAGAAGAAGCAAGTCCAGCAAGTATTAAACTTACTGAAGCTCTTAAATCTGTTGCCATTACTGGAGCTCCTTTAAGTTTGTTTACACCAGTTACCTTTGCTGTACCTCCTTGTACTTCAATATTAGCTCCCATCCTAATTAATTCCGGTACATGCATAAATCTATTTTCAAAAATTTTCTCTTCAAATTTTGAAATTCCATTTGAAAAACAAGTTAATGTCATTAATTGTGCCTGTAGATCTGTTGGAAATCCTGGATAAGGAGCTGTAACGACGTCAATTGGCTTTAAAATATCTATATTTTTTTCCACAATTATTTCGGTTTTATTTTTTTTAATATCAACACCTGTTTCGACTAATTTTTCGATGAATGAATTTAAATAATATGTATTACACCCTTTAATTTTAATTTTTCCTCCCGCAATTGCCGGAGCAAGCATAAATGTACCCATTTCAATACGGTCACCTAATACATTATGGGTAACATGTTTTAGATGATCGACACCATCAATTATAATTGTTGAGGTCCCAACACCATCAATCTTACCACCCATTGAAATTATACAATTACATAAGTCAATAACTTCAGGTTCTCTTGCAGCATTTTTTATTACTGTGGTACCTTTTGCTAGAGATGCCGCCATTATTATATTTTCTGTAGCCCCAACTGATACAAAAGGAAATTTAATTTTTGCTCCTTTTAATCGACCCCGAACATTACCTACTATATAACCGTCTTTTAACTTGAGTTTTGCCCCTAACTTTTCCAAACCAAAAAGATGTAGATCAACTGGTCTGGCACCAATTGCACAACCACCTGGAAGTGAAACACTAGCCTTACCCATTCTAGCTAAAAGTGGCCCCAAAACTAAAATAGAGGCTCTCATTTTTCTAACAATCTCGTAGTCTGCTGTGCAGTTTGTTATATTATTAGTTGTTAATTTTAATGAACTTTTTTCAGGATTATATTTGATAGACGTACCCAGAGATCTCAATAAAGTTTGCATTGTAGTTATATCAGAAAGATTTGGGACGTTTGTCAATTCCAAGGTTTCTGGTGATAATATTGAAAGAGGCATCAGGGTTAAGCATGCATTTTTTGCACCTGAAATTTTAACTTCTCCACTT
>CACGLH010000023.1 GCA_902573735.1 uncultured Alphaproteobacteria bacterium | reverse complement strand
ACGCTATTGGGTTTGATGAACTAGAAAATCTTTCTTTTAAATCTAAAAGAAAATTAGAGAAAAGATTAATTTACTTATATTTCTGTCATGATTGTGATCTTTCTCAATTATCAATTCCAAAAATACAGCAAGAATACTTGAAAGTACTTAATAATAACGATTTTCATGAGTTAAGCAATTTAGATAACTCAGACGTTTTGTAAATATATTAGATCTCAATCTTTTTTTACCCAAATATAACTATCTTTTGATAGTGTAGGTATAATTTTAAGAGGTTCACATTCTTTTTTAGCATCTTCAGCTTTTAATCCTACCCACTTTTTAACCTCACCTGATCTAAAGCAAAACTCACTGTTATGATAGGGGCATAGAATTGTACCACTTTCAGTAATTTGCCCTACGTCTAAAGGTAAATTCATGTGTGGACAAAAGTTTTCAATTGCATAAATACCTTCTTGCTTTATTAGGAGTATTTCTTTTTCTTTAGAAATGAACTTCTTTTTTTCTCCCTCCTCAAGTTCACTTATTGGAAGTGTTCTTGTCCATATATTATTATCATGGCTAATTTCTTTAATATTATCATGATCAATCAGTGAGTTTTCTTTAACTCTTTGAATTTCATGTAAAGTTATTAGATTACTTGTTCCTCTTAATTTCAATCTGAGGAAATTTTGAACATCTACGTTATCTCTTATTTCATTATAAGCATCATCAGATACAAGTAATCGTGTTCCTGCATCCTTATTAATAGCTTCTATTCTACTAGCAATATTGACAGCATCTCCTATGACCGTTAATTTTTTGTCTTCACCATAACCAACAGAACCAACTATAACTTCACCATAATGAATACCAATTCTAATATCAAAGTCACTTCCATATGCTTTTATAAGATACTTTTTAAACTCATCCATACGGTTAATCATTTCTAAAGCTGCATTTGTAGCTCTTAATGTTTGTTGTCGAGTTTCATTAAGGCCAAAAATTGCTAAAATAGCGTCCCCAATATAGTTATTTATTTCACCACCATTTTTAATAATTACTTCCCTCATTATCGAAAAATATCGATTTAATATAAAAATTACATCATAAGCCGATAAACTTTCTGAAAATGGAGTAAACCCCTTTATATCACAAAACATTATCGATAAATTTCTAATTGTTCCAACAGACTCTAATTTTTTTTGAGTTATTTGGCTATTATGGTTTAGATCCCTTTTATCAAGTAGAAGACGTCTATAAGAAATGCTACCTGAAATTTTAGTTTGGCATGCTAATCTTATTTGGTCAGGAAATTTAAGCTTAAGCGCTAGTTTTTCTTCAAGAGGTGATCGTTTAGAACAATTCTCTAGACCATCAATTATTTCTACTCTACAGGTAGAACACTTACCAACACCTCCACAAGCGCTTAGATGTGAGACGTTATTTCTTAAAGAAGCTGTAAGTAAAGTTTCATTTATATCAACTTTAATAATTTTTTCATCAGGTCTTATATTGACATCAAATGACCGACTACCTTCTGTATTTGAAATTAATTCAAGATTTGAAGAATTATGTGATCCATCACAAAAGGGTTGAGAATTTGTTTTCTTACAACCACAAAAGAATTTAGTTTCTGACTTTTCTGCTAAAAAAGAAACAGGTCTTATGTCTGTATCTTTATGGCTACCATCACAGAATGGTTGGTTTGAACTTTTACCACACTTGCACCAGTAATATTCTTTTCCTGCTTCAACATCAATCTTAAAAGGAGAATTTTTAATAATCAAAATAGTGCTCTTTTTTGATGATTAGATATTGGTATTGGAGATAATCTTATCTAGAGAGGTTAGTAGGTTTTATATTACAGTAACCTAATTTGTTAAATCTTTGAATAGCAAATTTTTTGTAAACGAATTTGGCAGTTATATATATAGGAAAGAAAGAAACGATAATTCCCAAAATAGGCCACAATAAGGATAGGTTTTTCCAGATCAATATAAAGCTATCAACACCTTTATGCACCTTACCATTTTTATCCAATGCATGAAGTTCCATTAATGCTTCAGATTTTGTAATCCCAAATTTTTTTATGTCAGTATCGTCATCATAGATATTAACCCAATCAAAAGTATTTTTTTTATCTATTTTTTTATAATAATTAATTTCTTTACTGCATAAGCCACAGTTTCCATCGTAATAAACTTTTATAGATTTTGTATTCATAAGACATATATATTTAAAATTATAAGGGATATAATGGAACATTATGTCGCAAAATTTCACAAAATCTATCAGTTGTATTAAAATTTACAATTAAATAATTAAATCATTATCCAATAATGTTAAATATTTTGTCGATCACATTTATTCTTTTTGTATCATCTTATGATCAATCATATGGATTTGAAAAAACAATGAACAAAATTGATTTAGAAACTTACAACTGGAATAAAAGGATTCTAGTTATCAATTTAAAATCACAGGACAAAGAAAAATTGAGTTATATTGATAATTGGTTGTTTGCTAATAGATGTAAAATAGAGGATAGAAATATCAACATTGTTTTCTTCAAAGATTTTAAAAATAAAAAATATAAAAAACCTCCTTTTTTAAAAGATTTTGGATTTTGGTTGATTGGTTATGATGGAGAAGTAAAGTCTTTTTCTTTGGAAGAAAAATTTATTTACGAAATATTTTACTTAATTGACCAAATGCCTATTCGAAAACAAGAAATGTTAATGTATAAAAAAAAGTGTTAAGTTTAATCTTTATTTTTTTAGGAATAAAACATGGATAATTCAGAAGATATAAAAAATAATGCAAAAAAAGTTTGGTCTGGCTTTGCACCTCTTGAAAATCTAACCGGAACTGCTGCTCCAAGACTAATTAAATTTGCAAATATAAATAAAAATCAAAAAATTCTTGATGTTGCATGTGGTACCGGTGTTGTAGCATTAACAGCAGCAAGAACTGGTGCTAATGTATTTGGGTCTGATTTAACACCTGAGCTTTTAGAAAGAGCAGAAGAAAATAATAAATTATTTAAACTTAGTGTAAAATTTACAGAAGCTGATGTTGAAAAATTACCCTACGATGATGCTTTTTTTGATGTTGTTTTAAGTCAATTTGGTCATATGTTCGCTCCAAATCCTGAAAAAGCACTTTCTGAAATGTTAAGAGTTCTAAAACCAGGAGGAACAATTGCTTTTTCTACTTGGCCACCAGAGTTATTTATGGGTCAATTTTTTCAAATAATCTCAAAATATAATCCACCATTGTCTTCAGACTTTTCTCCTCCACATTTATGGGGCAACGTAGATGTAGTCATTAAAAGGTTAGAAAATACAGTGGATGAAATTAAGTTTGATAGAGATAAAATAATCTCTCCAGGTTTAAGTATTTCTCATTTACTAGGTATGTTTGAAAAAGGAGCAGGACCACTTTCAAAATTGATTGAAAAGTTGTCCTCTGATCCAGAAAGACTTTATTTGTTGAGAACTGAGATTTTAAATACTATATCCCAATATTTCGAAAATAACTCATTAAGACAAGATTATCTTCTAACTAAAGGAATAAAAAAATAAAAAATAAAATTAATTCAAATTTTTCTTCTCTAATTGGAAATACCCCTTTAATTAGGATCAATTATTTATCTGATCTAACTGGTTGTGAAATTCTTGGAAAAGCAGAATTTTTGAATCCGGGCGGCTCAGTTAAAGATAGAGCAGCTTTAGGGATTTTAAACGATGCGATAAAAAATAAAAAATTAAAAAAAGATGGGATCATAGTTGAAGGAACAGCAGGTAATACTGGTATAAGTATGACACAATTAGGTAATTCAATTGGTTGCAAGACTATAATTGTAATGCCTGAAACTCAAAGTATTGAAAAAAAACAATTACTAGAAATATTAGGTGCAGAATTAATACTAGTTCCTGCAGTACCCTATAAAAACCCAAATAACTATGTAAGATATTCTAAAAAGTTATCTGAAGATTTATCTAAAAAAGAAAAAAATAAAACTGTGCTTTGGGCTAATCAATTTGATAATACTTCAAATTTAAATGCCCATTTCAACTCAACTGGTCCGGAAATATGGGAACAAACATGCGGAAAAGTCGATGGTTTTATTTGTGCTATTGGATCTGGAGGAACAATTGCCGGTGTTGCCAAATATTTAAAGAAAAAAAATACAAAAATACAAATTGGATTATCTGATCCTTGTGGATCAGCACTTTATAATTATTTCAAAATCAATGAAATGAAATCTGAAGGTAATTCTATTACTGAAGGCATTGGTCAAGGCAGAATTACTAAAAATTTAGAAAATTTTAAACCGGATCATAGTTTTAGAATTTCAGATGAACCAGCAATAATTGAATTGCAAAATTTATTAAAATATGAGGGTCTATATTTGGGCGGCTCTTCAGCAATAAATTTACTAGGTGCCGTTGAATTAGCTAAACAAATGGGTAAAGGACATACTATTTGTACTATATTATGTGATTCTGGTCAGAGATATGAGTCAAAAATCTGGAATAAAGAATTTCTTAAAAAAAATAAATTACCTATACCCGAATGGATGATTTAATGAAAAATAAAAATTTTCTTATTTTACCTTTGCTATTATCATTGTTGATATTGGTCTCAGTGAAAATTAATTATGCAAGTGATAAATTCACACTTAATGCAGAAAGAATTAAATTCAATTATTTTGTTGGTATTATTCCAATGGAAGGTTTTTTTACTTTAAAAGATAGCATATTTGTATTGAATTTTAAAAAACCTAATCAATCCAAGCTAAAATTAAAATTTGATTTGAATTCAAGTTCTGCTGGTTTTGATTTAGCTACAAATGCAATGCTTGGAGAAACTGTTTTATATGCTGAAAAATATCCATACATCTACTTTGAAAGTAAAAAGGTTTTTGCCAAAGACAATCAATTTAATATTAAAGGATCTCTGACTATAAGAGGTATTACCAAAAATGTTACTTTTAAAGCTAAACTTAATAATCCCTCAGTTTTAAAAAATAAAGTCAAAAATAATTTACAATTTGATATTTATGCAGAGTTGAAAAGAAGTGATTTTAACGCTACAGGCTATCAATATATTGTTGGAGATGTTATAAATTTAAAAACAAGAGTAAAATTACTACTTCTTGATAATTAATTGAAACTATTGTCATTTTTATAAATGAGTCTAAAAATAATATATGTTGATACCCCGTTTTGGCGTGCAGAAGTACCAAGACTATCTTTATTTTATGGAACAATAGATTATGAAGATATAAGAATTTCTAGAGAAGATTTTTTATCAGCAAAAAAGAATGGTTTTACTCAATCAGGTCATTATCTGCCTTTCCGACAAATTCCAGTATTAATAATTAATAACTATTCTCTTACTCAAACTGGTGCAATGTCTAGATATTGTGGAAAACTTTCTGGTTTATATCCTAAAAATGATGATTTATTGGCCGCAAAAATTGATCAAATTATTGATATTTGTACTGATATGACAGTACTTTTTTCTAATTATAGAAAAAATATTGAAACCAATATTAACCACAATAAAAGAAAAGAATTTTTTGATAATGTTTTAATGAATAAAATGAAACTTTTAGAGAATATGCTTTTAAACGATAATTATTTTAAAGATTTGAATTCGTTATCTATTGCAGACATTGCAATTTGGAGAATATTTGGTTGGTTTAGCTCTGGATTAATTGAGGGATTTCCAACAAATTTTGTCAAACAATTAAAAACTATTCAAATGATATGTTTAAAAGTTGAAAAATTCGACTTTGTAAAAGAATGGATCAGCAAAACCTATCATCCTGATTATGTAAGAGGCAATTACATATAATTTTATAAATATTCTTGTTTAATAATACCAGGAATTTTTTTATCAATTAATACTAATAAATCAACAATTTCACCCCTAAAAATATCTCTAAAAATAGTTTTGTATGGTGATAAATTAGTACACTCTAGTATTATTAATTTTATATTTAGATTTTTTATAGTTTGCCAAAGCAATTCTTTTAATTCAGAACTATTTTTTTCAAAATCATAATTATTCTTATCATAAGAAATTGTTTTATAGAGATGGTTATTTTTTTTTAAACCTAATATATGGCCCTTAAACGGTATTTTTAATTTTGAAATTAATAAAAAATTTAAAATTTCTGCATCAAAAGTAAAAATAAGAATTTCGTTATCATTAAAATATTTTCTTTTTTCTTTTAAACAACAAAGAGAAGATGTAACTATGTTAGATTTGGTAAGTTTATTAAATAAAGATTGCCAATAAAAAGTAAAACCACAAGAAGTAGTAATTAATTTTTCTCTTCTTGTTAATATTTGATTTTTAAAATTTATAAAATGTTGTTCCTCAGGATTCTTAGATATAATTTGGGATACAGAAGCATTTTTAATTTTGATAATATTTACATTACTTGAAAAAGTTTCTATACAACAAATATCTCCAGCAATTCTTGGAAAATTTGTATCTAATTGCAAAATAGCAAGTTGATCCAATTGCTAACTTCCACGTTGTCTGATAGTTTCTGGAAGCCAAGTGGCTAGTTCTGGCCATATTACCAAGATAATTACCATTAAAATCATTAATGCAACCATTGGGATTGCTGTTTTTGCAATATAAGAAATTTCATGCTTAGTCATTCCTTGTAATACAAATAAATTAAAACCAATTGGTGGAGTAACTTGTGCCATCTCTACTACAACAACTACAAAAATTCCAAACCAAATGACATCAATTCCAGCTTGCCTTATCATTGGTTCAACAATTGCCATAGTTAGTACGACTGATGATATACCATCAAGAAACATTCCTAAAATGATATAAAAAACTGTTAGTGAGGCTATCAAAACAATAGGTGATAAATTTAAACTATCTATATAATTAGCTAAAGCTCTTGGTAAACCTGTAAATCCCATTGATAATGATAGAAAAGCTGCACCCATTAATATTAAAGCTATCATAGCAGATGTTCGAGTAGCTCCCATTAAGCTATTAGAAAAAGTTTCCCAATTTAAAGAACCTTGAGAAAATGCTAATGTTAGAGCACCAACAACACCAACAGCAGCTGCTTCAGTTGCTGTTGCCCAACCAAAATACATAGAACCTATAACTACTATTACTAAAGCTAAAATTGGTAAAAGAAATTTACTCTCAGAAAACATTTGTTTTAAACCAATAGATTCATCATTTTCTGGTCTTTCATTAGGAAAATAGAAATACCAAAAAACTATATAGAGCATGAATAATAAAGATAAAATGAGACCAGGTATTACACCTGCCATAAATAATTTTGTAATTGATTCATTAATTGAAACACCATAAACAATCAACGTTAAGGAAGGTGGTATCATCAACCCAAGAGTTGCCGCTCCAGCTAAAGTTCCAATAATCATATACTCTGGATATCCTCGTTTTCTTAATTCTGGAATGGACATTTTTCCTACTGTAGTTAATGTTGCCGCAGATGAACCAGATACTGCAGCAAATAATGTACACCCAGCTATATTGGTATGTAGCAGCCCCCCTGGCAACCATCTCATCCATGGTGAAAGACCCTTAAACATATCTTCAGACAATCTGGTTCTATATAAAATTTCACCCATCCAAATAAAAAGTGGTAATGCTGTTAGTGTCCAACTCGAGGCTCCTGTCCATATGGTTGTTATCATTGCATCTCCAGCAGGACGAGAAGTAAATAATTCTATTCCTATCCAAGCTACACCAATCAAGGATAAACCAACCCAAACAGAACTTCCCAATAAGAAAAATAGTGAAAAAAGAAATATAACTGTTGCTAAAATCTCTGTCATTTAACAATATCTGATTTAATTCCAGATTTATTTGTAATAAGTAATCTTGAAAGATGATCCCATAAACAAACAGCAAGTAAAATAGTTCCGATAGACATGGGTAACTGCGGTATCCAGATTGGAGTAAATATCCATTTTCCTTCATAATTTGACCACAATGACTGCCAATTTGTTGGAGAAGTAATGAACATTTCTAAAATATAGATAATTGCTTCAGGTATTTGGTCTTGTCCTTGGGTTCTATCATTTAACATTTCAGACATAAAATTTGTTTTAATTGCATATCTTGCAAAAAATGTTGCTATGACAGAAGCAGTAAATAAAGCAAAAATATCTAACCATTTTTTTGTAAAAGAGTTCAAATTTAAAAATATTGATACTCTTATGTGTGCTCCTTTGCTTAATGCATATGCTAAAGCAAAAAAGGAAGTTGATGCCATTGCATATCCTGCAAATTCAGTAGAACCTTCAAATATTATTCCTGTCCATCTAGTAATCATTTGTGCTATAATAATTAATAGAATTAAGCACATACTTGTGGCAGCAATAATACCTGAATAATAATAGACTTTATCTAAAATTTTCCAAATTGGATTGAAAATTTTTTCTAATTTATTTTGTAAAAAAAGACATACTAATGAAATTAAAGTTGGTAATACAAATAACCAAAACCAAAGAGGTATTCCAAGAAATTTAGACCAATCACTCATGATTAACACCCAACCCCACTTTTGATGAGGTTGGGTTATAACTTTTACATTTTGTTATAAGCATCAACTATTGCTTGACCTTCAGAACCAACACTAGATAGCCATTCGGATTGCATCTTAGCGCCAATAGCCTTTAGCTCTTTTAAAAAGTCAGGACCAGCATCAGTAACTTTCATACCATTCGCTTCTAATTGTTCAAAATACCAATTTGCTAATTCAGCAGACTTTGCTGAACATGCAGCTCCAGTTTCATCAGCAGCTTTGTTTAAAGCATTTCTAATATTATTAGAGAGACCTTCATATATTCCTTTGTTTATAATTACATAATTTCTTGGTAACCAGGCGTTTACTTTATAATAGTGAGTTAAATGTTCCCATACTTTTCTATCATATCCAGTAGATCCAGAAGAAATAAATGCTTCAGCGACACCAGTTGCTAATGCTTGACTAAGTTCTGCAGCTTCAACTTGAACTGGTAACATACCCAATTCTTTGGCAAATGTAGCAGTTGCTGCATTATATGATCGAAATTTTACTCCTTGAGTATCTGCACTTGAGTTAACTTCTTTTTTAAAATAAAAACCCTGCCCTGGCCAAGGACATGTGTAAAGAGCAACTAAATTCAAGTCAGATAATTGTTTATTAACTTTTTCTTTAGCAACAGACCACAATTTATTATTATCTTCATATGTCGTAGCAAGGAAAGGAAGGTTATCCCAGCCTAAAAGAGGTGCCTCATTTGCATGAGCAGACATAAATCTTTCGCCAATTGGCGCTTGACCTGTCTGGACTGCTCTTTTTATTTCACCACCTTTAAATAAAGAGCCTCCAGGATGAACTGTAATTTCTAACTCACCATTAGTGTAATCTTTTACTTTATTAGCAAAAATAACACCATGCTCAGAATGAAAATTTGTTGCAGAATATGCCATAGGCATATCCCATTTTTCAGCATGAGCTATTCCAAATAAAGAAAAATTTATAAATATAAATGAATACAAAAAAATTCTCAATTTATTCATTATCTCCTCCAAATTTATTTAATTCATAAATCGATTTGGTCTATAGTTTGATATTTTTAATTTAATATCATTACCAATAATCAAATCTGATACTATTCGGCCTGTTTTAGCGCCTGCTGTCAACCCTAAATGCTGATGGCCAAAAGCAACTAAAATCTGCTTATTTTTATCTAAATACCCCAACATGGGTAAAGAATCTACTAATGCTGGTCTATGCCCTAACCATTCAATTTTTTCTTTACATTTTAGGTTAGGAAATAAGTCTTTTATTTTATTCTTTAATAAATTTAGTGGGGGTTTTCTTTTAAGAGTTTTCAACCCAGCAAACTCAACTAGTCCTGCAACCCTAATTCTACCATCCATAGGAGTTATTACAAATTTTTTTGAAGTTAACATCATTGGAACTTTGGGATAAAAATTTGGCTCAACATATTCGACATGATACCCTCTCTCACTTTCCAAGGGCATTTTGATTTTAAATTTTTTTAAGATTTTTTTTGACCAAGCCCCAGTTGCTACAATTATTTTATTAGCAATTAATGAGTCGCTTTCAATTTTAACTATGACATCATTTAAGTTTTTTGATGAAATATCATTTACTTTTGATATGATTAGTTCACCTCCTTGAGAAAGGAAATGATCACATAATGTTTTTACATAAAGACCAGGATCATTAATTTTTCCATGATTTTTACATTTTACAATAACATCAAATAAATCTTTATAAAAAGGATCAAAATTAGAGAATTCATTTCCGTTAACTACTTCAAAAGGCAAACCATGTTTTTGGCGCAATTTCCAAACTTTTTTATCATTTAGAAAATTCTCCTTTGTTTCATAACCAAAACAATAGTCTTGATAAGATATAAATTTTTCAGCTCCTGTGCCTTTTGCCAAAGATTTATGCTGACAAACAGTATCAAATATTAATGGCGTCATTCGTTCAGCATATTTATTAACTTCTCTTAAATTACTTTTTGATAAATAACTCATTAAAAATGGAAACATTTTAGGCAAATAGGACATTTTAAAAAAAACTGGTGAATCTTTACTTAATAAATAAAAAGGAAGTTTTTTAATGAGTGAAGGGTTAGGAACGGGAATGATTGAACTTGCTGCCAAAATACCCGCGTTTCCATGTGAAGCACCAGTTGCAGGTCCTTTTTGATCAATAATAGTAACTTTAAAACCACTTCTTTGAAGCCAAATTGCTGTTGAGACCCCCACTATTCCAGCACCAATAACGACTATTGTTTTCATCTTATCATTTATAAAGATCTAAAATTTATAATAATTAGACATTAATGCAAAATTTCTAACTATCAAGACTAAAGCAATTCTTACAACAATATTTATACTGTGTCATCTTGACTAATTTTATAAGGATTATACTCTGATAACATTGTTAAGTATTGTATGATTATAATTATTGGAGGGATTTATGGATCAAACAACACCTTTTATTTATCCTGGAGATGAAGGATCAAAATTAAAGCCAAGTTCAAGGTATGAAAATTTTATTGGAGGAGATTGGCAAAAACCAAAGTCGGGAAAATATTTTGAAAATATTTCACCAACTTCTGGAAAGGTAATATGTGAAGTACCAAGATCAAATGCTGAGGATGTTGATTTTGCATTAGATGCAGCACATAAAGCAGCTCCAGCTTGGGGAAAAACTGGTCCTGCTGAAAGAGCAAATATTTTATTAAAAATAGCTGATAGAATTGAAGAAAATACAGAAAAACTGGCACTTGCAGAAACATTAGACAATGGAAAGCCTATAAGAGAGGGATTTGCTGCAGATATTCCTCTTACTGTAGACCATTTCAGATATTTTGCAGGAGCTATTAGAGCCCAAGAAGGTACCATAGGTAATATTGATGGGATGCAATCAGGAGGTGGAAATTCAGCACTTGGTATGATGGCTTATCACTATCCTGAACCTTTAGGTGTAGTTGGACAAATAATACCATGGAATTTTCCAATCTTAATGGCTGCATGGAAACTTGCTCCAGCATTAGCTGCAGGTAATGCAGTTGTTTTAAAACCTGCAGAACAAACACCATTTTCGATCAATGTACTAATGGAGGTAATAGGAGATCTTCTTCCAGCTGGTGTGGCAAATATTGTTCATGGATATGGTGTTGAAGCTGGAAAACCTTTAGCCTCTAGTAAGAGGGTAAAAAAGGTTGGATTTACAGGAGAAACAACTACTGGAAGATTAATACTTCAATATGCATCTGAAAACCTCATACCTGTTACTCTAGAACTTGGAGGAAAGAGTCCGAATATCTTTTTCAAAGATATAATGGGTGGATCAGATGATTACATTTCAAGATGTGTTGAAGGTTTTCTTCATGCCTATTTTAATCAAGGCGAAGTTTGTACCTGTCCATCAAGAGCCATAATTCATGAAGATATCTATGAACCATTTATGGAAATGGTTAAAGAAAGAGTAAAAGCACTAAATTGTGGATCACCATTTGATTTAAATACACAAGTTGGAGCACAAGCATCGAACGAACAGTTTGAAAAAATAATGTCCTATTTAGATATTGGAAAGCAAGAAGGTGCAGAAGTTATTTATGGTGGTGAAAAAAGAGAAATGAATGGTAATTTTTCAGGTGGTTATTACGTTGAACCAACAGCTTTCAAAGGTAATAATTCAATGAGAATTTTCCAAGAAGAAATATTTGGACCAGTAATTTCAGTTGCAACATTTAAGGACGAAGCAGAGGCTGTATCCATTGCTAATGATACATTGTATGGATTAGGAGCTGGTGTTTGGTCTAGAGATGCAAATATTTGTTACAGGATGGGAAGAGAAATTGAAGCTGGGCGTGTTTGGGTCAACTGCTACCACTCCTACCCTGCACACGCTGCATTCGGTGGATATAAGAATTCTGGGATCGGAAGAGAAACTCACAAAATGATGCTAAACCATTATCAACAAACGAAAAATGTGCTTGTATCATACGCTGAAAGTCCAGACGGTTTCTTTTAAGAGGAGTATTTAATTAACGAGCCAGGTACTGATTGTCGCTAAAAAGTCGCTAAGTTTTTTTATGAAATTTTTATGAATGGTGGGGAAATTCCTACCACTAAAAATTCCTGGCGACAATTTAAGTGCCTGGTAGGGTTTTCCCCCTGTTGACACTAATATAGTTAAGAAATTAATTACTATCATGAATAGCATATTTGCATGATTAACTTTTTATGATCATAAGTTTAAATAAAATACTTAAATTTGTGTATTAACTTCTTTTACGATAAGATCAATTAAAAGCTCTAATTTTTAAATTAGTTCATCCAATATTTTAAATAATTATCATAAGAATTAAATTCAGGAAAAATTGGATCAAAATTAAATAGATAACTTAGGTAAATATATATTTTAAGATGAGGATACCAAACAAATAATAACCAATAAATAATTGGAAAAATACAGATTGATGCATAAAAAGACCACAAAATAGCAAAAATATGTTTCTTTCGCATATGTCTATTTATACCTAATGTAATTCTAGATAAACGCCCTGAAGGTGGGAACCAATATAAAAGATATAAAATAATATATCCTGGCAAAAAAAGATAAATCCAATAAATCAAAATCACAAATCTAATCAATTTTATTGGCATTTTCTTATGATAATTATAATTATTTTTTTAAAATTTTAACAATTTAGATACTGTATTGGGTTAGCTTGCCCTTTTTTTTTAAAATTATCCAATTTTTTGTATATATACAAAAACCTAATATCTTCATCAGCAACTTTTCCATTAAATCCAAGTCTTTCTTTATTTTTTTCATCACGTGTTTTATACCAACTTTCTACTTTAAATACTTCTCTAATTATACCTTTATATTCAGCTAAAACATAATTTACACTTTTAACCCTTGATGAAGAAAGGACCCAAGATTTTCTTACCGCATTATATATCGATTTTTCATCATTATCCATCTTGTCATATTTTTTGTTTATATTGATTATTAATATTGGATGATTATGATTTTCAAATTTTGTTGCTTGATATAAAGCATTGATTTCTTCTACTTTACAAACTCCATTAATTGAGGAGCCATGCCCTTTAACTATATTGGTTAAATCATAACCCATTAACGTTTCTAAAGTATCAATTAATGCTGCTTCAATATCAAAAGCTTGTTTTTCAGAATTAATGCCGTGTCTTATTATAAATTTTCCCACATTACCATATTTTTGGTTATATTTTCGTATATAATTAAATTTTTCAGAGGTCTTTCCAGATTTATTATTTATAGCGTCATTAATATGATCAAATATTCGATTGCCCTTCCCTTTTCCTATGTAAAAGGGTTTTTTTGATAAAGGGTGAGTAAGTGCATATATGTAATAACCTAATTTTTCTTGTGTAAGTGTTGAAAACTCAAACAAATTTATCATCTCCCCAAAATAATTTATTTTATACTTTTTCAAGTATAATGTTTTTACCGTGGTTTTTTGAACAATGGTCTAAAAACGCCCCAAAAGATCCACCTTTATCACTTCCAGGTTCATAACCCCATTGAGTTGTCACAACTATAATTTCATCCTGCAATTTTATTATTTCGTCGTCATTAAAGAAAAATCTTTTTTGGTGAATATCTATTTCTTTTGCCTCACTTAATGCTTTAAAAGTACCCCAACCAGATTTTTTATTATTATATTGGATTTTTATGGGAAATTTTTCATTCAACCCTTCAAAAGTTATATTTTTATTTTTATTAACAAATTCACTTATAACCTTTAGAACGGTACGTCCTTTATTAAGATTTGCTCCAACTAAAACACTATCATAAATTACGTTAAATTTATCATAATTTCTTGTTGTCCTTCGATAAATACTTTTAAATTCCTTAACTTTTAGATTGTGTTCATTTTTATTTATTACTTTTGAAGTAAAAAAAGTATCCTCAAGATCTAAATCATTACTACATGCTTCAACAAATTCACCAATATTTTTGTGCAATTTGTCAAATTCATTTTCATCAAGAATATATTCAATTTCAGGATGAATATTTGGTTCGATTTCATCTAGTATTTTTTTAAAAATAGACCATATTCTTGATCCTGCTATTATTCTTAATTTATAGAAATCAAATCTTAAGTTTTCAAATTCTTCTGAACTGATGAGTTTATCTTTGGTAGCATTCGTAAGATTGTTTAGAACAACATAATAAATTTTTATCTTTTCTTCAAAAACTTTTTCACTTTTTTTACTTTCTTGTTCTATTTCTGTTTGTTTATTCAATAAATACATTGTTAGGATAATTACAAAAATTGCTCCAAAAGAAGAGGAAATAACAGCTTTTGAAACTCCTTCTGGAACAAGCTCAAATAATGGAGTGAAGCCT
>CACGLH010000022.1 GCA_902573735.1 uncultured Alphaproteobacteria bacterium | reverse complement strand
AAAAATAATCCATCCTGGCTAGTTACAAGTGTAAAAGTGGGTAAAAACAGTCAAGAGTTTAAACTTTTATTTATTGAAGATAAAATTGAAAATGAAAATTATCAAAATAAAGCAGAATTTGTTTTAGCTATTCCTAATTTAAGACAGTGGTTAAATGCATTATTCAAAATTTATTTAAAAGCTAACTGGGATACTAAGTTTTTCCCCGGTTGGATAGATACAGATATGTCTTTATCGAAAGAAAAACCAGTTTTAAATTAAAAAGCCCCGATTTAGGGGCTTTAAAATTAAATTAAAGTATTAACAATAGATTATTTAATAACTACAGGTTTCCACTTTCCATCAACAACAGTATTCTTGCTAAATAGTCCAGCAACATCACCATTTTCATCAAAATCTTGTGGGCCAGCAGCTCCAACGTAATCTATACTACCACCTGAAGCAATTATCTCTTTGGCTTTTTTCCACTCGCCAGGTAGTATTTTTTCTCCAGGTCCATTAGCTACCTCTCTTAATGCAGCTGAGATTTTAGATCTATCAGCAGATCCAGCTTTTTCAATAGCCAAAGCCATCAAAAATGCTGCGTCATAAGAATTAGGTACAAAAGGATCAGATGCTGGTACATTAGCAGCATCAGCATGCTTTTTCCAAGATTTGAATGCATCAGTACTTGAATCAGATGCAGATGTTGTGAATGTTACATTACCTAGGTTTTCTGCTCCAAGCTGATCAATTACTTCTTGAGCAAGCATTCCATCCGCACCTATAAAGTTTTCAAATGCACCAGTTTCTAATGCATTACGCATTATTGTAATACCACTTGAACCATAGTAAGCAAATAATGCTAAATTATTAGAACCAGAACCCAAAGTATTAACTTCGGATCTGTAGGAAGCTTTGTTAGGTTCGTGAGCCTCATTGCCAGTAATTTTTCCACCCATAGAAGTAAAAGCTTTTGAAAAAACAGCAGCAATAGCAGCATTATAATCATCATTAGCATATGAAACAGCTATATCTTTTATCCCTTTAGACATAGCTAGTTCAGCTAAAGCTATTCCTTGATAAGCATCGGAAGCAGCAGTTCTAAAAACTAAATCTGTTCCGTTTTCCATCTCACTTATTGCAGGTGAAGAAGCAGAAACCGATAAGGTTACTACTCCAGCTGGTATAGATACAGATTCTGCTTGTGCAATAGTGGCACCAGAACAAACAGGTCCCACTATGCCAGTAACAACTTCAACATTTACTAGCTTCGTAACCGCATCTACTGCTGCTACAGGATCACAGGCACTATCAACTTTAACTGCAATATATTTCTGGCCATCAGAAAATAGTCCTCCTTGATCATTTACATGCTCAACAGCCAAATCAACAGCTGCAGACATTGGCTTTACAAGTTCTGGTATAGGACCAGTTCGTGCCATAGGATTTCCTATTTTTACATCTGAATAGGCAACTGAACTTATACCAAAAACAGCCAGTCCTGAAATTAATATTTTTTTAATCATATAATATCTCCCTTATCCCGCATACACTTAATATTTACCAGAAATTGCGGGCCTTTTTTCTGGTAAAATTCCTTTAGGGTATCGCTGCAAGATAAGTTGTAATAATAAACCAATAAATAACATTCTTATAAATCCCGCGCGATTCTTTAATATACTAATATCTATACTATCGAACATAGTTGCAAGTATTTCAATAACTCCATTAGTGACTAATTCACTACTAGACCATACAAACCAAATTAAAAAAGCCCCTAGAATTGCACCTTTATTATTTCCAGAACCACCTGCTATTAACATTACCCAAACCAAAAAGGTCATTTTACTTGGATCAAAAGTCTGTGTTGGTTCTATTAATCTCAAATGCTGTCCTAAGAAAGCACCAGCCAATCCCATAATTACTGCTCCTAAAATAAAAGCTTCAATTCTTCTCTTAGTTACATTTTTACCTGCTGCTGCTGCTGCTTTTTCATTCTCCCTAATAGCAGTCATCATACGTCCCCAAGGAGATACACGTAACTTTTCTAAAAAAAAGTAAGTAATGATAACAATTAAAATGATAGTAATTGCAAAAAAAGGTTGCCACCACCATTTTGGAATACTTGCAAAAAAAGCTTCCCAACCTTTTTGATTTAAAAATAAATTCATTGGAAAGTTGGTGTAAAATCTTTCTTCGGTAAAATGTTCCCAAGTTCTTGGTATTTTATTGATACCCCTAGGACCATTGGTAATGTTGGTTTCATTTTTCAAAATTAATTTGATTATCTCTGCAATTCCAATAGTAGCAATAGCTAAATAATCTGCTCTCAATCGAATACATATTAATCCAATTATAGTAGCAACTATCCCTGCAAAAATCATTGCAAGGATATCCCCTACTACTAATGGCAATTCTAAACCTCCAAAATGAAATTGACTTTCTGCAGTAGTTAATAAAGCATAAGTATATGCACCTATAGCTGCAAAACCTGCTACTCCAGCATTAAATAACCCTGCAAATCCCCACTGAACATTTAAACCTAGTGCCAAAAGAGCATAAATACCTCCCACCGTCAAAAGAGACATTGCATACAAAAAATATCCTAAAAAAATTTCCATAATTCTAAAATACCTTTCCTCTAAATAAACCACTTGGCCTAAAAATAAGCATTAAAACCATTATGGAAAATGCTACACCACTTTTATATCCAGGGCTGATAACAGGACCATTTCCTAGCCAAGGGTAAGCCGATAATTCTTCAGCTAAACCAATAATCAAACCACCTGCTACCGCACCAAAAGGTCTTCCTATGCCTCCTAAAATTGCCGCTGCAAACATAGGAAGTAGCATTCTAAAACCCATTGTGCTTTCTATAAATTGTGTGTCCAAAGCTAGAAAAACTCCTGCTGCTGCTGCACAAAATCCTCCCACTACCCAAGTAGCTTTTACAATATTTTCAACATTAATTCCTGAAACTTCAGCTAAATTTGGATTATCTGAAACCGCTCGCATACCTTTTCCAATTTTTGTACTAGATAATAAATAATTAAATACTAACATTATTATTATTGTCCCTAATAAAATTGAAATATGTTTATTGGGAATAAGAATCATCATATCAAAATTAGACGTGAAATCTTTTATAAACTGATTTGGCTTTGCTATTCCCTTCACAAATGTAATTTGATTAGGTCCCCATATGACTTGCACCAAACTTCTAATAATTAGCATCATACCAAAACTTGCTATCACAATCATAATAGTAGGAGAGTTTCTAAATGGTTTATAAAAAAACCTATCAACGATTAACGCTAAAAAAATGGAACAGATACTGGCAGGAATAGCTCCTATAATTGGATGAAGGATTAGACCAAAAGACGAAGCTACTAAAACAAATTCCCATGTTAAATATGAACTCGTCATCATAATTTCGCCGTGAGCAAAATTAGCAAATCTTAAAATTCCAAAAGTTAAAGTGATACCAATAGCACCTAATGCATAAATGCAACCTAAGACTAATCCTGGGATAAAATAAAAATTTATAAATTCAAACCAAAAACTTTCCCACATATAACTTAACCTCTGGAACCTAAAAACATGCGTGCTACTTCTGGATCAGACGATAATTCTGCACCAGTACCTGTATATCTGTTTGAACCATCTACCAATACATAACCACGATGTGAAATTTGTAAGGCCTGTTTTGCGTTTTGTTCTACCATAAGAATAGGTAGGCCACTCTTATTTATTCTCTGAATAGTATCAAAAATTTCAAGCCTGTATTTTGGAGATAATCCAGCCGTGGGTTCATCTAATAGTAGAACTTTGGCGTCTAATATTAAAGCTTTAGCCATTGCTAACATCTGTCTTTGTCCACCAGACAATTGACCAGCTAGTTGTTTCTTTTTGTCTTTTAAATCAGGAAATAGGTTATAAAGTTCTTCAAATTTATCATTTAAATTATTTTCTATCGTCCAAGCACCCATTTCAAGATTTTCATGAACAGATAAACTTACAAAAACATTATCTGTCTGAGGAACATAACCAACTCCTTTTTTAACTACATCACTTGGCTTTACACCGTTGATCTTGGTTTTTTTAAGGAAAATTTCCCCACTTTTAATGTTCAAAGTTCCAAGTATAGCTTTGAGTATAGTAGACTTCCCAGCCCCATTGGGACCAATAATTGAAACAATTTCATTTTTATTTACCGAAATTGAAATTTTATGTAATATCTCAGTTTCACCATAACCTGCAACTAATTTGTTTATTGAAAGGATAGTATCAAAATTCAAGTGTCTACTCCTCCACCAAAATATGCTTGAATAACCCTTTCATCATTTTTAACTTTCGACATTGGACCTTCCGTTAATACTTGACCCTCTGACAGAACAACTACCTTTTGACACAAGTCAGCTATCAAATCCATATCATGCTCAATAATACAAAAGGTATATCCTCTTTCTGTATTTAACCGCCTAATCATTTCTATGATCTTCAGCATGAGAGTTGGATTCACGCCAGCTCCAGGTTCGTCTAAAAGCACCAACTTAGCATCCGTCATCATTGTTCGACCAATTTCTAGAAGTTTTTTTTGGCCACCTGATAAATTTCCAGCTAAATCACTTTTTAATTTGGATAAACCTAAAAACTCTAAACTATCAAATGCTTTTTCTAATATTTCTTTTTCTCTTAAATTTACTTTTTTTGATGAAAACCAACTATTAAAAATGTTTTCACCAACTTGATGAGATCCAGCAACCATTAGATTTTCTAATACAGTCATTTTTTTATATTCTTGACTTAATTGAAAGGTTCTCAATAGACCAAGATCATAAAGTTTATGAGTGGGAACTCCTGTTATATCATTACTGTATAAAAAAATTTTCCCACTAGTTGGTATTTCTGATCCAGCAATCATATTAAAAGTCGTAGTTTTTCCAGCACCATTTGGTCCAATCAAACCAAATATTTGACCTTCCAAAACTTTAAAACTTATACCTCTTACTGCTTGGAGTCCTCCATAATGCTTTTCTAAATTTTGAACTTCTAGAGCTATCTTAGACAAGATTCAATCCCTTATGGTGAGAACACAATTAGTTTTAATACTTTCTTTTTAAGCCTCTTTCAACTTTAAAGTAACTTTAAATAGAATCAGAAATAATTACTATTTTATAAAAAAAAAATACTTAAAAAACAGAAGAAACTGCTTTTTTCCATCCTTTATATAAATCATTAGCTTTTGATTTTTTAATTTTTGGATTGAATCTTACATCCAAATTCCACTGCTCGGAAAAGTCAGTCATTTTGGGATAAACACCAGACTTAAAACCTGCCAACCAAGCAGCTCCAAGCGCAGTTGTTTCTAAAAATTTGGGTCTATCAACGGGCGCTTGTATAATGTCTGATAAATTTTGCATTGTCCAATTTGATGCTGACATACCACCATCCACCCTTAAGACAAGATCGTCTGATGACTTTTTAAAATCTAACAACATAGCATTGATAAGGTCTAGTGATTGATAAGATACACTTTCAAGTGCAGCTTTGATAATTTCATTCTGTCCAGTATTTCTATTAAGACCAAAAATTGCACCTCTAACATCAGGTTGCCAATATGGTGCTCCAAGCCCAGTAAAGGCCGGAACAAAGTAAAGTCTTTGGTTATGATCAGCCTCTTCAGCCATTATTCCACTTTTTTCTGCAGATTTGAAAAACTTCATTTCATCTCGCAGCCATTGTATAACGGCTCCAGCAATAAATATTGAGCCCTCTAAAGCGTAAGTCGTTTTGTTATTTATTCTATAAGCAATAGTTGTTAGCATATTATTGTTGCTTTTTACAAAATCAGATCCTGTATTTAAAAGTGAAAAACAACCAGTTCCATATGTTGATTTTATCATACCTGGGTTAAAACAAGCTTGACCAATTGTTGCTGCTTGTTGATCTCCTGCTACTCCAAGAATAGGTATAGACGAGCCAAAAATATCTTTATCTACTTCTCCAAAAAAATCTGCAGAATCTAATACTTTAGGCAACATTTTTATTGGAATATTCATTAAATCACAAATTTCTTGATCCCATTTATAATCTTTTATGTTAAATAACATGGTTCTAGATGCATTAGTTGCATCTGTAACATGTGAGCGCCCGCCAGTTAGTTTCCAAATCAAATAAGAGTCCACCGTCCCAAAAATAAGATCACCATTCTTTGCTTTATTAAACCCATCTGGTATATTGCTAAGTATCCAATTGAGTTTAGTCGAAGAAAAATAGGGGTCTAAAATTAAACCTGTTTTATTTTTTATCATTTCTTCTAAAGACTGATTTTTGAGTCTTTTACAAAAATCACTAGTTCTTCTATCTTGCCAAACAATTGCTTTTGTTGGACATTCACCAGTTTTGGGATCCCAAACAACAGTTGTTTCCCTTTGATTAGTAATCCCAATGGCAGCAACCATATTTGGAGTTAAATTTGATTTTTTTAAAACATCTTTAAAAGTTGAAACTGTGGTATTCCATAAATCTTCAGGATTATGCTCAACCCAGCCTGACTTAGGAAAGTATTGTTTAAACTCTATTTGTGAGGAATTAATTGCATTCATTTTGTGATCAAATAAAATAGATCTTGTAGAAGTTGTTCCTTGATCTATTGATATTACATAAGACATCTTTTACCTATAACGTGAATTAATTAATATTAAATCTTGTATTTAAGCCAGTTTTCTAACTTATTTTTTTCATTATCATTAAATTTAAGTCCTAGTTTAGTTCTTCTCCATAGAATATCATCTACAGATTTTGCAAATTCGTTCTTCAATAGCCAATCAACCTCTACTTCAGTCAAAGAATGACCAAAATTTTTACCTAAATCTTTTTTGGATTTTACATTTTTTAAAATTTCAAAGCTTAAGGTACCATAATAATTAATAAATCTATTTGAACAAATTTGATCTAAAAAAGGATATTTTTTTTGTAATTTAAGGACTAATTCTTTTTTTTCATGAATTAAAAAATCACCACCAGGAAGAGAATTCTTCATAGTCCATTCACTACCCATTTCAGGAAAAAAATCTTCTAATCTTGATAACACGTTTTCTGACAGTTTTCTAAAAGTTGTAAGTTTCCCACCATATATTGTGAGAAAGGGTAAATTTTCTATAAACTCTAAGTTTAAAACATAATCTCTTGTAATAGACGACATGTTTTTACTTTTCTGTGTATTTTTACTGTAAAGTGGCCTTACTCCAGAAAAACTTGAAATAACATTTTCTGTTTTAAGATTAAAATCAAAATAATTATTGATAAAATTTAATAAATAATCTTTTTCTTCATCAGAACACATGGGTTTTTGGTCCATATTTTGATGAACAACTTCGGTGGTACCTATTAGACTATACTCGTCTTGAAAAGGAATAACAAATATTATTCTACCATCATTTCCAGTAAGAAAAAAAGCATAATTGTGATCAAACAATTTATTCACTACTAAGTGGCTACCTTTTACTAATCTTGTTGAAAAAGTATTTTTTGACTTTGTATAGTTATTAATATTATCTACCCAAGGGCCAGCAGCATTAACTATGCACTTACATAAAAATTCATGGATTTCTCCTTTATTATTTTTAGTAATCACGTTCCATAATTTTCCTTTTTTTTCAAAATTTATCACTCTAGTGCGAGTAAGAATATTTGCCCCTCTTTTTTTTGCATCAATAGCGTTTAAAACCACCAAACGTGAATCTTCAACCCAACAATCTGAATAAATATATGCTTTTGTAAATTTAGATTTTAAAAAGGCATTAAAGCTTGAATTTTGGAGATTTGTTGTTTCAGTCTTAGGTAAAATTGAATATCCAGCAATGTAATCATAAATAAGCAATCCACATCTTATAAAAAAATTATTTATTTTAAAACTTTGTAAAGGTATAAGAAATCGCATAGGCCAACAAATGTGCGGCATTATCTTAAGCAAGACATCTCTTTCCTTTAAAGCTTCTTTTACCAATTTAAAATCAAAATATTTTAAATATCTTAATCCACCATGGATAAGTTTTGTTGACGCTGATGAGGTACCACTAGCAAGATCATTCATTTCGGCCAAGCAGACTTTTAGTCCTCTACCAGATGCATCTCTTGCAATGCCGCAACCATTTATCCCACCCCCAATTATAAAAATATCATAAACCATTTTTGTTAAACAATTAAAATTAACTTTTAATATAAATTTCTAATAAGGATTATAAATTTTATTAATGGAGAACAAGATAATTTTTTTTGATAAAAACATATTGAATTTCTCTTTAATATAGATGATTAAATTCATCATAGATAAATAGAAGTTTGTAAATCATGAAAATTGCATTAGTTGGCGCAGGTTTAGCCGGAAAACAACATATTCATACAATTTTGAATAATAAAAAATGTAAATTAGATCTAATTATTGATCCTAGCCAAGAAGCATATGAGCTTTCAAAAAAATTAAATACCCAATATTTTTCTAACATTGAAAAAGCTCTTGAAAAATGCAGACCAGATGGAGTTATAATAGCTACACCTAATTCTGTACACAAAAAAAATGCAGAACTATTCATTAAAAAAAAAATACCTATCCTCATTGAAAAACCTTTATCAGCAGATGTGAAAAGTGCTTTGGATATTGTCATTTATGCTAGGAAGCAAAATACACCCGTTCTAACTGGACATCACAGAAGACATAATAAAATCATTCAAAAAGCAAAAAGTAAAATACAATCTGGAGATTTAGGTAAAATTATTGCCTGTCATGCCACTTGCTGGCTATTCAAACCCAACAATTATTTTAATTCTTGGAGAAAATCTTTAGGTGGTGGTCCACTTTTAATTAATTTAGTTCATGATATTGATCTTATGCGTTATTTGATTGGAGAAATTGATTCTGTTCAAAGCTTTGAATCAAATTTAGTTAGAGGTGGAAATACAGAAGATACAGCTGTAGCTTTACTAAAATTTCAAAGTGGATCTTTAGGTACTTTATCGGTTTCAGACACTATAATAAGTCCTTGGAGTTGGGAATTAACTTCTAAAGAAAATCCAATCTATCCCTACAATAAACAAACTTGCTATTGGATAGGAGGGACACACGCATCTTTAGAATTACCACAATCAAAAATTTGGAAAAGTGTTGACAAGAGGAGCTGGTGGGAGCCTATTACTCAAAGTAACTATAAAATAGGTGAATATAAAAACTACCCACTAGCTCAGCAATTAAATAATTTTTTAGCTGTTATTGAAAAAAGAGAGGAACCAATCTGTTCAGGGATGGATGGTTTAAATACATTGGCGGTTATTGAAGCTATAAAATTAGCTGCTAAAACTAAAACTGCAGTAAAACCAGAAACACTTCTAAAATAAAATTGTATTTTTGGCGTTATGATAAAATTAACGATTTAATTTTTGTAGATAGAAAATGAATGAACAAATTTGGAATATAATACAAATTTTATTTGCTGATATTATTTTATCTGGTGATAATGCCTTAATCATCGGAATGGCTGCATCTGGTCTATCTTCTGAATTAAGAAGAAAAGCTTTTATTTTAGGTCTTGCTTTAGCTGCTTTTTTTAGAATATTTTTTGCAATTATCGCAACTTATTTAATCGAAATACCTGGAATTTTATTTTTTGGTGGATTGCTTTTATATTTTGTATGCTGGCGGTTTTTTCTAGAATTAAAAAATAATTCAATAGAAGGACAAAAAATTAAAACTGATGTTCAAAAATTTTCTATTAATGAAAATAAAAAATTATTGAATGCCCTTCTAACTATAACCATAGCTGATATATCTATGTCGATTGATAATGTACTAGCCGTAGCTGCTATAGCTAGAGAAGACCGTACTCTTCTTATTTTTGGTCTTGTTTTAGCAATAATTTTTATGGCATTTTTTGCTACAATTATTATGAAGATATTAACAAAATATAAGTGGGTTTCCTGGCTAGGTTTAATATTTCTACTTTATTTATCTACAGAAATGGTAATTGATGGGTTTCCTGGATTTTACGAAATTTTTAGAAAATAATTATCAGCTATTTAAGTACATTAACTATCTATATCAATAAAAATGAAGTCACTTTCAACTTTTACATTGTAAATTTTTAAATCATCACATGCTGGTGATCTTATAGCTTTACCAGTCTTATAATTAAACTGACCATTATGCATGGGACATTCTATGAGATCGTCCATTACTAACCCATCCTCAAGATGAACATTTTCATGGGTACATAATCCATCAGTACAAAAGTAATTTTCATCTGGACTACAATAGATTGCGTAGGTTTTATTTTCATAATCAAACCGTATTAAATCTTCTAGTTCTATGTCTTCTTTTTTACAAGCTTTTACCCAATTTACCATACAACACCTAATTAATTTACTCTTATTATTTAATAATAAAAAATTACTTATTTATAAATTTAAAAACCCATTTTATTTTTTTGCAGATTTTATACCTTCACGCCACACTATTATGAGACCTCCACCTACGATGCCTAGAATACCAGGGAATAATTTATCAAATGGCCACTCTGAGAAGAAAATCCAACCCAGAGCAAATGCGATGGGTAAACCAAAATATTCAAAAGGAGCAATTAAGCTTGGTTCCGTTAACCTATATCCCCATATCAAAAAAATAACTCCTGTACCACCAGTAAAACCTATAATTGCAAGTAAAAAAAGATCATAGAAAGACCCGATATAACTAAATGAAAACGTAAATCCTGCAATTATTATTGCTAAAATCAAAGTTGTTAATTGTGTATATAATTGGATATTGGTTGTATGAACTTCTTTTGGAAATAGTTTAACTAATACACTAGATAAAGCATATCCAAAAGCTGCTCCAACTGGAAGTAATGCATAAACAGAAAAAATATCAGAACCTGGTTTTACTATTATAACTATTCCCAAAAATCCAAATAAGACTGCAAACCACCTCCATGGTCCAACCTTATTACCTAATAATGGTACAGAAAGTGCCGTCAGGAAAATAGGAGTAGCAAAAACTAAAGTTGCTGCAGTTGCATATTCTAAATTCATAATTGATAGATAAAAACAACCCTGAGCAAAAACTATACTTAATCCTCTACCCATAGAAATTAATTTATGGTTTAAATTAAAGGTATTATTTTTTGTCCTTACTTCATATGAAAAAAAAAGATAGATGACTAATGGGAATAAACCAAAGAAATTTCTTGCGACAGCATACTGCATTACTGAATATTTATTGTCCATCGATTTAATGATGATACCCATAACATCAAGTAGAAAAATACCTATGAGAACATATATGATTGCTCTTTGTAAGGAATTAAAGCTTTTGTTATTTAAATTAAATTTACTTCTCATCATGCATATTTGTATGTAGGTTTAAATTTAAATAATACTATTTTAAATCATTAAGTATGTCTCAAAATATATGTCAAATTTCCAAAATAATATTTAATTAAAATAATGCAAAAAACTCTCAAAATCAAAAATGAACCATATTGGTGGTCAGATGCAAAACCAGAATTTGTAGTTCAAGAAGAGTGGCCATCAAATGCCGACGTCGTAATTGTGGGTGCAGGTTACACAGGTTTAAGTGCCGCTTTAACTCTTTTAGATTCAGGATTAAAAGTAATAATAATAGATAAAGAAATAGCTGGTTTTGGAGCCTCTAGTAGAAACGGTGGTATTACTAGTGGAAAAATTAAACCAAGTATTAGGGAATTAAAGGCCAAATTTGGTTTAGATTTATCAAAACAAATTGTAGAGGAAGGAGATCTAGCTAGAAAAGATTTATATGATTTTATAGAAAAAGAAAAAATTGATTGTGATTTAAAAATAAACGGGATGTTTGTTGGCGCAACTAGCAAAAAAGGGTTGGAGAACCAAAAAAAAGTGGCTGATTTTAATTTTAGAACTATTGGAATAGAAAATAAAATAATAGAAAAAAAGGATGTACCTAATTTTATTGAAAGTAATAAATATGTAGGAGGTGTCTTTGATGACAAGATTGGTTCAATCCATCCTGCAAAACTAGTAAAATCAATGATACATTTGGTTCATAAAAAAGGTGGACTAATTTTTGACAAAACTACTTTTAAAAAAAGTGAAAGAAATGGAAAAAAATTTAATATTTTGACCAACAAAGGATTAGTTAAATCCAATCATCTAATTATAGCTACAAATGCCTACACCGATAAAAATATACCCTGGTTGAGAAAAAAACTAATTCCTGTAATTTCAGAAATGATTTCTACTTGTGAAATTGGAAACAACAGGGTTAATAGCCTAATGCCAAAATTAACTACATTTGGAGAAGCACTGAATCTATTTTATTACTTTAGGCCTTCTCCTGATGGTAAGAGAATTCTTATTGGGGGAAGAAGAGTAAGATATAATAATGAAGATCCAACAAATAAACTTAAATCTGGTTTGTTGGAGATTTTTCCTGGTCTTAATGATATAGAGATATCAAATCACTGGTATGGATTTGTTACTTTTCCTGTAGATCAAATACCTAAGTTAGTAATGCATGAAGGTATAATTTATGCTGCAGGTTATTGTGGTTCGGGCACAGTTTGGTCAAGATGGTTTGGTAAAAAAGCTGCTGAAATTATTCTTAATTTTGAACAAAAAAGTGCTTTCTACAATATTCCATTTAGGAAAATTCCTTTTTACAACGGATATCCGTGGTTTGTGCCTTTAGCAATAAAATATTTCAAAATGCAAGATTGGTGGATTAATTCAAGAGAATAACTTTTGAAAAATTAGGACTAATTAAAAAAATCCCTTGTTAATATTGATAATTTTAATATTCTTGCATATCTTTAGTCAAAATTAATTTTTATGGTGAAATAATGTCAGCTCTTTTAGATACAGTAGATCCAGATGGTTTATTAGAATATTCCGTAGTATTCACAGATCGTTCTCTCAATCATATGTCAAAAAAATTTCAAGTTGTTATGAATGATTTGTCTTCTATTTTAAAAGAAGTTTATAACACAGATGGAGTAGCATTAGTTCCTGGAGGTGGAACTTATGGTATGGAAGCTGTTGCAAGACAAGTTGCAGTTAATAAACATGCTCTAGTTATAAGAAATGGTTATTTTTCATACAGATGGAGTCAAATTTTCGAAAGCGGCAATTTTACAAAAAAAACAACAATCGTCAAAGCCAGACAAATAGGAAATGAAGAGACGTCTCCTTTCGCGCCTGCTCCAATTGATGAAATTGTTGCTAAAATTCATGAAACTAAACCTGACGTTGTTTTTGCCCCTCATGTTGAAACTTCAGCAGGGGTGCTTTTGCCAAAAGAATATATTGAATCTATATCAAAAGCTGCCCATGACGTTGGTGCAATTTTTGTTTTAGATTGTATCGCATCAGGATGTGCATGGGTTGATATGAAAGCTACTGGAGTTGATATCTTAATTTCCGCACCACAAAAGGGTTGGTCATCCACACCATCAGCTGGTGTAGTTATGTTGAGCAATAGAGCAATTGAAGTCGTTGAAAATTCCAATTCAAATAGTTTTGCAATCGACCTTAAAAAATGGTTTTCAATTATGAAGACTTACGAAAATGGAGGTCATGCATATCATACTACAATGCCTACAGATTCATTAACTCATTTCAGAGATACTATGCTTGAAACACAAGAGTATGGATTTGACAAATTATACAAAAATCAGTGGGAACTTGGTAATAGAGTGAGAGATCTGTTAAAATCTAAAAATATCAAATCAGTAGCAGCGGACGGTTTTAGAGCTCCAGGTGTTGTTGTAAGTTACACTAGTGACGAGAATATCCATAATGGATTAAAATTCAAAGAACTTGGTATGCAAATAGCTGCTGGTGTACCACTTATGTGTGACGAACCTAAAAGTTTTCAAACGTTTAGAATAGGCCTATTTGGTTTGGATAAATTATATAATGTTGATAGAACAATTTATAAACTTGAAAAAGCTTTTGATAGTGTACTTTAAACAATTTTATTCTTTATAAAAAGTGGTATAATCACTTAAGTTTAATTTTGATTGGAAATTTAAGTGATTTCTGTAGATGTTGTTATTGTGGGTGCTGGCATAATTGGATGTTCTACTGCTTTTGAACTTTCTAAATCTGGACTTAAGATTGAAGTGATTGAAAAACATAAACCTGGTGCTATGGGATCTGGTTGGACATTAGCTGGCGTAAGGCAATCCGGACGTCACTACGCTGAAATTCCATTAGCTAAATATTCTGTTGATAAGTGGTCATGTCTAAACGAAATATTAGATCATCGAACTAATTATAAACAGGAAGGTAATTTAAGGTTAGCTAGAAATACTGCTGAAGATAAAATAATACAAAACCTTGTTAAGGAACAAAAAAAAAATGGATTAGAAATTGAATATTTAAAAAATACAAATGAGATTTCAGAAATTTGTCCAACTATTTCAGAAAATGTTATTTCTGCCTCTTACTGTCCTACAGATGGTCATGCAGATCCAATTGATACTCTTAGAGCTTATAAAGAAGCTGCACAAAAAAATGGAGTTATTTTTACTAATAATGAAGAGGTGTTAGAAATTTCAGAAAAAGGGAGTAAAATTGAATATGTTAGAACATCTAAAAGAAAAATATTTCCTAAGTTTTGTGTTTTAGCTAATGGAATTTTTTGTAATAACGTTCTGAAAAGTATTGGAAAGATTATTCCAATCGAAATACCAATTGTTACAGTAATTCAAACTGAAAAAACTAATCCATTATTAAAACCTGTAATTGGTGTTGCGAATGCTAGTTTAGCTATGCGACAAGAAAATAATGGTTGTTTTAGAATTAGTAGTGGATTTCAAACCTGGAAAGGGAAGATTAAAACAAAAAACGACATGCCGTATGTTGAAACAAATTTAGAAGAAATAAAAAATACGATTACACAATCTATAGAAATTATTCCTCAACTCAAAAAATCAAGTATTAAATCCTTTTGGGGAGGGTTAATTGACCTCACACCAGACGCTCTTCCAGTGATAGACCATTTGAGTAATTGCGAAGGTCTTATAGTAGCATCCGGTTTTTCAGGACATGGTTTTGGAATTGCACCAGCTGTTGGAGGAATAGTCTCTGACCTTGTACTAAATAAAAAAACAAGATTACCTATTGATCCATTTTCCTTTCATAGATTTCAAAATCATCGCATTTCAAAAGAAAAAAGTGATCTGACTCTTCATGGATAAAATTAAAGAAAATTAATGCTCCGTTTACTAAAAAATAAAAATTTGGTTATAATTAATTATGATTAAAACACCATATCTTTTATTTTTGGGAGACGCACCTGATCAACTTGCTGCTAAAGTAGCACAGGGCGTTAAAGATTGGCGACCTAATATATGCCTTGGACAACTTAAATTACCTGGATGTAAAGCAGATTTAAATCTTAAAAACTATACACTAGAAGAAGCAAAAAAAGGGGGGGCAAAAACTCTAGTTATTGGGGTTGCAAATAGAGGAGGAAAATTTTCTGATAGTTGGAAAGAAACCTTATGTAATGCTATTGAACTAAATTTTGATATTGCTTCTGGTTTACATAATTTATTAAATGAAGATAAAGACCTAGTGAATTTATCAAAACTCAACAATTGTGACTTGATTGATGTTCGAAAACCAAAAGATGATTTTCCTATTGGTAATGGCAAGAAAAGAACTGGTAAAAGGTGCTTAACAATTGGAACCGACTGTTCGGTAGGAAAGATGTATTCTTCATTAGCAATAGAAAAAGAAATGCGTTCTAGAGGAATGAAAGTAAGCTTTAGAGCTACTGGACAAACAGGTATACTAATATCTGGAAAAGGAATTCCGTTAGATGCCATAGTTGCAGATTTTATGGCAGGTGCTGTTGAAATTTTATCTCCTGATAATGAAGAAGATCATTGGGACATCATAGAAGGGCAAGGTTCACTTTTTCATGTATCATATTCTGGAGTTACAATGGCCTTAATTCATGGTGGTCAACCAGATCATATAATACTATGTCATGAACCAACTAGAACTCATATGAGAGGATTGCCAGATTTTAAACTACCAACTTTGGAGGATCTATATGAAATGGTTTTACCTATTGCAAAAATAAGTAATCCTAATTGTCAGATTTCTGGAATTTGTATTAACACAAAAAATATGGAACGTAATTCTCGTGAAAAATTAAAAAACGAAATTGAAGAAACTTTTCGATTACCAACAGTTGACCCATTTATTGATGGAACAAAAAAAATAGTTAATAGATTAATTCAATAGTGAATAAGGTTTTATTTTGCTTTTAAACATAGATATAGATTCATTTGAATTAAAACATAAATTTACTATATCAAGAGGGTCAAAAAATTCAGCAGAAGTTATAACCGTATCAATTAAAGATAGTGGATTTATTGGATTAGGTGAATGTGTTCCTTACAAAAGATATGGTGAGAGTATAGAAAGTGTTTCAAAAGAAATATTATCTGTACCTCTACCAATTAATAATAAAAATTTACAAATAATTTTAAAACATGGTGCTGCAAGAAATGCAATCGACTGTGCTTTATGGGATTTACAAGCAAAAAAAGAAGGTAAGCCTGTTTGGAAACTTTTAAATTTGACTGAACCAAAACCTGTTATTACTGCTTATACAATTTCATTAGCAACTCCAGAAAAAATGATGCTTGAGGCTAAGAAAAAAAATAATTTTCCTATATTAAAAGTAAAACTTGGCAGTACATATGATGAACAATGTATTAAAGCCGTAAGAGAAGGTTCCCCTAATGCTAGAATTATTGTAGATGCCAATGAAGGCTGGACAATAGAAACTTATAATTACCTTGTTCCAATTTTTAAAAAAATAGGTGTAGAACTTATAGAACAACCCTTTCCTTCATACCAAAATCATCTTTTAAAGAATCTAGAAAGATCAATACCTATCTGTGCTGATGAAAGTTGTCATGATGTAGATTCTCTTGAAAATTTAATTGGTCTCTACGATTTCATTAATATTAAACTAGACAAGACAGGAGGATTAACAGAGGCAATTAATCTTTTAAAAACTGCAAAAAAAAAAGGTTTTAAAATAATGCTTGGATGTATGGTAGGAACCTCACTTGCAATGGCACCAGCATTAATATTATCAAATTTGAGTGATATTGTTGATTTAGATGGTCCATTGTTTTTAAAACAGGATAGAAAAAACCATATAGAATACAAAGATTTTTTAGCTTATCCTATTTCTAAAAGATCGTGGGGATATTAAATCAAAGATGAACAATTTCATTCATACTAGTTAAAAACTGGAGCACTTCCTCCTCTGTATTGTAATGGCACATTGAAACTCTCACACAATTTTTTAAACCAAGTGGTTCTAAAATATTGCCAGAATAATGATCTGATTTTCTTATATGTG
>CACGLH010000021.1 GCA_902573735.1 uncultured Alphaproteobacteria bacterium | reverse complement strand
TGAGTAAGGTTTGGAGGACTTTTATTTCATCTTCATTAAGCGGAGATTCATTTAAAGAAGCAAAAATGCTTGACCAATTTTCTTTAAGTAATATTTCAAATTCGTTAAGTTCTGAATTTAGTTTTTCTGGTTTAGACAATAAAAGACTAGTGCTTGAAAGACGGTTTTCAATCACTTTAAAAAAATCTCTTCTATTTTCAAACATTAGTTCAAAATCGAAAACTACGAACCAATACTAACTTTTCATTTCCTTAAATGCATCTAATAGCATATCAGCAACAGCATCTAAATCTATTGGATACTCACCTTTTGCTATCGCCTCTTTTATTCTTGAAACACTTTCCATATCAATTGGTGGTTTCTTTGTAAAATCAGCTAATGTTGCAGATGGTAATGAGCCGCTAATATCCACTGTATCAACTGCAGGTTTTTGTGAAACACTGGAAGCATTCAACTTGTCGAATTTATCTATATTCGACGAACCATTTTTTGATACATCAATATTCTTAGTTAAGCTTTTTATTGACTCTACCATAATATTACCCTCCTTGATACTCTAATACGACCTAATTTATATTTATTTTAGTTTGTGTTGTAACTTTTTTTTCATTTAACACCCAAGCTACTAAATTTTTTTCACTCGATAAATTCATTACTCTTATTCTTTCACCTTTTTGACCATTTTCAAGAGCAACACCGGATGCAGAAATAAAGATGGTACCAATTGATTGAATTATATCAATTTTATCACCTTTACTAATTACCCAATCAAGCTGTAAATGTCGAGATCTAATTGGAAAACCTAAGCTAACATTTTGCTTAAGTTTCCGACCTACTAAATCTTCAATATTATTGAAAATATCAGCGCCAATATTTTTTTTAACATTTTTAAAAACTAAATCATCTTTTGTTATAATTTGCCCTTTTTTTAAGCTTTTTTTTGAGAAAATAATCATATTATTTTTTTGGATTTCTTTACTTGTATTATCTTGCAGATATGCATTTGCTCGTGTTCTTATCAATAAATTCCAATTATTTTTAGGACCATTACAAACTACCTCAACAGTATTCCAAGATTGAAAAACGGGAAAAAACTTTAAAGGCTCTCCACAGCTTTTGAATTTTTTATTTTTATTTATTGAAGGGTAGGACTCAATTCCTTTATTTTTTAAGAACTTTTTTAATAATTTTGTTAATGTTTCTGCAGAGATTAATTCATGATCATGATTTAAATGTTTATCTGAAGATGCACAAGAAATCGTGGCCGATAATAATAATATTAATGATATAAATATCTTTTCTCTAAATAAATTCATTTTACCCACCAAAAAAGAAGATTCCTCTATTATCAGCTTGTTTTTCGTAGTCTTTTAAATTTCCATTAATTGGAATACCCAATACCATTGCTTGAATTTGGTTTAAACTTGGCAAATGCAGAGTTGCTCCAGCAAACATAAAATTTGGGTTTTGCTGTGCAAAAGCTCTTGGGTTAGCTGCAACAATAGCTAATTTTAAAAATCTCTTATCTAAACCACTTCCGGAATAATAATCGTCTATAATTTCACTTAATGACTGTCCCTTTGGTACAGTATGTTTTTCAGTATGATCTGGATCCATCATAAATATGTTGTTGGAGACGTCTTCAGATAAATTTTGATGATTTGACCCTCTATATTCCAAAATTACAATTGGTTGAGAAAATGAGATAGTACTAAACATCAAGGAAGTACAAAAAAGTATTAATTTTAATAATTTAATCATAATACCTCCATAAATTCTACTAATTTACCATCAAGTTCTTTTATATCTCTTCTTTGATCAATAGGACTTAAAATTGCATTATTGTTTTCTAAATCATCTACTTTAAATATAACCCAAGGAGTATTGGTTCCTCTTGTAAATGCTATAGAGTTAAATGATAGACCATGTTTTTTCCCAATATTAACATTTAATTTTTTTATCTGATTATCAAATTTTAAATTTGCTGTTAATGGTTGACAGTCTAAATCAGATAAAAGTGAATCTACATGTTTTTTAATAGACTTTTTTAGTGCCTCTACTATTAACTTTCTTGATGGTTTTGACAATATATTTACTGTCCTCCATGGAGATCTATTACTTAATTTCAGGGATATTTTATGAGACTTTGAAGAGGATTTTTTATATGTAAATCCTTCATATAAATTGGATGTTATTTCCATAATTAAGAAAGTTTCATTATTTAGTGCACTACTTTTGTTATCATTATACATTTTTATAGTTGGAACATAAGCAAAAGAGCCAACTGCAGTCCTTGTTCTTCCAAGGGTTAGAGATGTATAATCATAATCATCGTTAATATTTTTTAGTAATGAAGAATTCAATTCTATGTCAGTTGAATTAGATAGCTCAATGTTTTGTCTATTATTTATATCGTTTATAATTTCTACAAATAATTCATTAAGAACAGGTGACAACCATGCAGGAGATTCATTAGATAAACTAAAAATCGGTTTATAAGCAATCAAATTAAAAATATTATTATTTGAACAGTTTTTATTATCTAAACTTCCAATAGCTGCTTTAATTGTGACTTCATAATGTGTTTCCTTTATTACTTCTTTAGTAATAGCATAATCTAAAATTTTTGTAGTTGGACGTACCACAAAATTTTCGGTTAATTTAGTCCCTGAATCTATTGCGGAGTATCCATTGATTTTTGCTCCACCCTCGATCGAAGCCAAATATAAAGCGTCTTCTAAAGCCCTTCTTCTAGCTAAATCTGTATCTTCAGGTGAATTGAGTGACGCTCTTCCTGTAGAAAGGATGAAACTAATAGTATCTTTTTCAGCACTATTTTTATTTTGTATAACTGTATCACTTAATGCAATTGTTACCCAAATTACTAAAGTAAATACAATTAATATTAATTGAAAATAATATTTAAAATTTTTATTTAAAATATTCATCAATTATGCAACCGATCTTGCTTTTTTAAGTAAATAACTTAATGTCTCTCTATCAATCTCTAAAACTACTTCATAAGTATCAGCACCTGTAGGATTTATTCTAACGGTTCTAGCACCCCTAATTGTTCCAGACACTACACCTCTAAATGTATCATTTTGTACCATTAAATCAATTACTGTGGTATTACCTTCTACATTTAATCCATGAATTTGTTCTGCTAAATCTCTCATTGCGGCCATTCTTGCAGAACGAATAGCCATAAGTCTACGCTGATTTTCTGATCGCCCTGGTTGAGATGAAACAACGGCATAGCCAACGGAACTTATTGTTGGTATTTCTTCTACACTGGCATCTAGCACTTCATTTATTGCTGCAACATGAGCAGCTTCTTCTCCACCACTTTGTGTCATACTCATAGTAGTTACAACTGCATCTTCTGCAACATTTTCACTCGTTCCATTTAAGGCATTTTTGAGAAGATTGCTCTGACATGCAGAAGATGTAATTATTATGAAACCCAAAATTATAGTTTTTAAATTCATTTTTGACTCCGTTCACCTGGATCATTAAATATTTGAGTTCTGAATGCATGCTTTATGCCAATTATCAAAATTTGCTAATTTGCCTATCTATATTTCCTTAAAATTAATTATCAAATGATAATGGCATGTTTTTTGCCTTTATTATTTAAGATATATTATAATTAATTGATTTTTGTCAAATTTAAACAATGATTACAGTAGGTTAAATAGTCAAATGGTTTCTTTGCTAAAAATAAAGTCGGTATTTTGACGTCATGGAATTGACAGCAAAAAACTCAAGCTTAAAAAGTTTTACTAGCTTAATAAAGATTGGAGTATTACCGCTTGGAATACTAGCTGTAGTGGCAATGATGGTTTTGCCTTTACCAGCATTTTTATTAGATTTATTTTTTGTAACAAATATTTTAGTTTCCCTTTTAGTTTTAATGGTTGCAATGCATACTTACAGACCTCTAGACTTTTCAAGTTTTCCAAGTCTTTTATTAATAGCTACTGTATTACGTCTGGCGTTGAATGTTGCTTCAACAAGAGTTGTTTTAGCAGATGGGCATACTGGTAGTGATGCTGCTGGTAAAATAATTGAAGCTTTTGGAAAATTTATTATAGCTAGTAATTATGCTGTTGGTATTTTTGTATTTGTAATTTTAGTTATAATAAACTTAGTTGTTATCACTAGAGGTGCTGGAAGAGTTTCAGAAGTATCAGCAAGATTTACCTTAGATGCTATGCCTGGAAAGCAGATGGCTATTGATGCTGATCTTAATGCTGGAATATTAGATGCAAAAGAGGCAACCGAAAAAAGAGAAGAAATAGCAAAAGAAGCAGACTTTTATGGTGCAATGGATGGTGCATCAAAATTTGTCAAAGGTGATGCTGTAGCAGGTATTTTGATTTTAGCTATTAACATTATTGGTGGCTTAATAATAGGTATTACACAACATGACTTAGCTTTTGAGGAAGCTGCAGAAACATACATCTTATTATCTATTGGCGATGGGTTGGTTGCACAAATCCCTTCTCTATTGTTAGCAATAGCTACAGCAATAATTGTAACAAGAGTTTCTTCTACCCAGGATATGGCGGAACATATTGGAAAGCAAATCAATCTTTCAAGAGCTTGGCTTCCGGTATCTGGCGTTCTTTTCTTGATTGGAATTGTCCCAGGAATGCCTAATACTTTATTTCTAGTTGCAGGTGCAATTTCTGGTATAATTGGCTATTTAGCAATGAATTTTAAAAATAATGAAATTAGTGAAGATGAAGAAACCTCAAATGATAATCTTGAAGAAGAGAATTCTGGTGGGGGAGAAATTGACTTAGAGGAAGTGACAGATTATTCGCCAGTATCTATTCAGTTAGGATATGGCTTAGTAGAAATGGTAGACGATAATTCTGGCGGACCTTTAATTAGTAGAATAACTGGAATTAGAAGAGAGGTTTCCAAATTATTGGGTTTTGTAGTACCTCCAGTTAGAATTAAAGATGATTTATCTCTATCTGCCAACCAGTATAGGATAAGAATTGGTCAAACAATAGTGGGTGAAGATGTTATTTACCCCGATAGTTTGTTGTGTATAGCTGGGGAAGATGTATCAGTAAAGATTTCAGGACATGAAGTCAAAGATCCATCGTTTGGAATGGATGCAACATGGATAAAATCAAATCAAAAATCAGAGGCTGAATCTAAGGGATATATTGTTATTACTCCTGAATCAGTGTTAGCAACACATCTTAGTCAAATATTGAATAAATTTGCAGGTCAACTTATAGGTCAAGATGATGTACAAGTACTGTTAAATAACCTTTCAAAAACAGCTCCTAACCTAGTAGAATCTGTTGTACCTAAGTTAGTCCCTTTACATAATTTAACTGGTATACTTAGAGAACTTCTTTCTGAAAGAGTTCCAGTTAGTGATTTAAGAAGTATCTTAGAAAGTTTAGCAAGTATTTCAAATCGTAATTTATCAATTGTTGAAACAGCTGAAGCACTTCGTCCGACTCTAGCAGGCTTACTAATTCAGCAAATTTCACCTCTAAATCAGCCACTTCCTGTAATTACTTTAGAAGCAGACTTGGAACAAATGCTAATTAAGATGTCTAGACAAAGTGGAGAAGAAGGACTTGTATTAGATAATGAACTTGCACAGAATCTATTAACAAAAATTTCTGAAACAAATCAAAAATTAAGTAATGAAGGTAAAAGTGCTGCCTTGGTTGTTTCTCCAGCAATTAGAAGACAGTTTTCAGCAATTGTTAGGCAACATGTTGAAGATATGGTGGTTTTAGCTTTTACTGAATTACCAGACAATAGAAAAATTAATGTGGTAGCTTCCATTTCTGGATAGCTGAGAAGATAATAATTAAGGAGGAAAATATGACCGTACTTACGATAAGAGCACAGGATACTGCAACAGCTATGGATGAAATTGTTGAAAAACTTGGTAAGGATTCCTTTATTATTGGGACAAAAAAAATAGGTAACGAAATTTTAGTAAAGGCCACAAATAAACCAAAAAAAGAAATCAAACCTCAAAAGAAACTTAATCAAAAATTTGATGAAATGATTTCGAAAGAGTTAAATGTATCATCACCTCTTTCAACTCTTAAACAAGATATATCTAAGAATAAAAGAGGAAGTAATGAAAGCTTAAATTTAGGATACTTAAACGATGATAGAATTGATAAGTTAAACTCTGAGTTTAAAGCTTTAAAAAAACAGTTAAATGGAATGATCTTAACAGATATGGCAGGATTAAGCCCTAATCTGAGAAACACCACTAAAGTAAAGTTACAGGAAATTGGCTTTTCAAACGATACATTAATAAAATTTAATGATAAATTAGAAAATGAAAACTCTGAAGAAGGTATTCAAAATTTTATTGAAGACTTAGCAAATTCTCTTACTTTGGATGACTCAATTGATAATTTGATCAAAAGCAAATATGTTTTCATTGTAGGGGCAAGTGGAAGTGGGAAAACGTCATTTTCAGCTAAGCTAGCTGCGTCATTTGTACAAGAAATAAAGAGTGATAATGTTGCATTATGTAAGTTGGGTAAACAAAATGAATTTCTAAATGATAATCTTAAATCTTACTCTAGACTTATAAACATTCCAAATGTTCACATCTTACCAGAAAACGCTCATCAAAAAATTGAGGGCATAGAAAAAAAATTAATTATTGATGTTTCGATAAGTAGTGATAAAGCCTTAAATCTTTTAAAAAAATTAAAAGAAAAAGTTGGGTCAAATAAGATACTTACTATTTTAGTTGTTCCGTCTGGTTCAAATAAATATAATTTAAAAAAATTATTGGATATTTATGGTAGCATCAATCCAATTCTTGCTTTTACTAAATTAGACGAAAATTATATTTCACCTGAAGAATTATCAGTGGTAGCAGAAAATAATTGTTCTATTGGTTATTTAACAAATACAAGATCAATTTTAAAATCAATTAATTTTACTAATAAAGAGATTTTGGCGCAATATTTGAAAGATAATATTATTAAATTTTGTGAGTGAGAATTAAAATGACAATCTCAATAGCAATAGCAAGTGGTAAAGGTGGTGTTGGTAAAACTAGCATTGCAGTCAACTTATCTCTTACTTTATCAAGACTAGGTTCAAGAGTAGTTCTGTTTGATGCTGATTTTGGTCTGGCCAACTCTCACATTCTTCTTGGAGTTAACCCAAAAAAAACTGCACAAGACATCTTAGTTTCAAAATCAGAGGTAAAAGATGTTTTAGCTCTAGGTCCCCTTGGATTAAAATTTTTATCTGGTGGTAGTGGATTAACTGAACTATTGAATTTAGAGGTTAAGGCCAGATATGAATTAATTAGAACTCTAGATGTTATTCAGGAAAATACTGATGTTCTAGTAGTTGACGTACCTGCTGGAGCTTCCGATAGCTCAATAACATTTTCATCTGCAGTAGATAAATTAGTTTTAATATTAGTTGGAGAACCAACTAGTTTTATGGATGCGTACACATTTATTAAGGCTGCAAACTTAGAAGCTGGTGTTGAAAATTTCTCAATAATTGTAAATATGGTTGAAAATGACGCTCAAGCTTTACAGCATTTTACCAAATTTCAAAATATAGTTAATAGATTTTTAAATGTTAAGTTATCTTACTGTGGGCACATTCCATTTTCTCAAAGATTAAGACGCTCAGTAGTGGAAAGAAAGCCTATTATGTTATCAAAACAGGATACAATAGAAACAAGAGCATTTATGTCAGTAGCTAAATCTATTCAAAGTACTCCAAAAAATGATCCTAAGGGAGTAACTTTTTTTAAATAAAAAGGGAATTTAAAAATGAATTCTATGAAACAAACTTACTCAGAAGCAAATCCAAATGTTGAAAGCTTGGTAAAAGAACATATGGAACTAGTCAGAAAAATAGCATGGCATATGCATGGAAGAGTAAGAAACGCTGTTGAAATTGATGATTTGTTACAGGTTGGATATTTTGGTTTAGTAAATGCAGCTCAAAAATATAGTAAGAAAGAAGGAGCTATGTTTTCTAGTTATGCAGTAATAAGAATTAGAGGTGCTATTGTTGATTATTTAAGAAAAAGCTCTAACCTCTGCAGAACTACAATTCAAATGCAGCAGAAGTCAAAAAAAGCAGAAGAAATTTTGCGTTCAGAATTGCAAAGAGATCCAACAAATAGAGAGATTGCAAAAAAATTAGGGATGAGCTTAGAGGAATATGAAGAATGGGAAATTGCCTTTAATGCTAATGTTCACCAATCTCTAGATTCAGTTTATGATGAATATTCAATATGGTTTGCATCTAAAGAAAGTAGTCCTGAAGAAGCTTTATCTAATTCACAATTAAAAAATACTTTAAAAGATGCATTATCATGCTTGCCAAAAAAAGAAGCTCTTGTAATACAATTATATTATGTTGAAGAGTTGAATGTCTATGAAATAGCTGAAGTTATGGATATTACTACGGGGCGTGTTTCACAAATTAAAAAATCGGCTATTTCTAAGTTGAGAAATAAAATTAAAGAGGCTTCAATTTAGAAGGAGTTTGTTATTAAAAAGGACTTTTATCAAACTAAATCAGTACATATGGCAGTTCAAACTGCTGAATTAAATTTAATGGGTTACAGCCTAGACCAAGAATTGTCACTTTCGTGCAGTTTAATGAATATTTCTAGAGGAAATTGTATTGTAAAGATAAAACCAACAATTTCAAAACAAATACATTATAGTGGTATTTTGGATATATCAATCGATCGTCCGGTGATGAAAGCAGATATCAGTTTAAGTGATACTAAATTTGATGAATTATGTAAATTATTAATGAAAGATGCAAATAGACCCGTTACAGTTATAATGCTTTTAGATCTACCTTTATCAATAAATTTAGCTGGAGATTTGTTGATAGAAACTGCTGCAAAGTTGAAGATATTAGATTTATCCTGGATAATCCCTTTAAAATAAAAAAGAATTTATCTCATTAATAACTCTGTAGCTTTTCTCTCTGTTTCTAGCATTTTGGCATTACCATTAAATGCTTGTTGAGCTCTTATTAATTTAACTAGCTCATCTGATATTTCAGTATTTGAATTTTCTAGGCTTCCGTTTTGTATTGAACCAAATCCCAAATCTTTGGGGTTACCTATTGTTGGTGTACCAGACTCAGTTGTTTGCAAAAAATTACTTTCACCTATAGATCGTAATCCTGCTTCATTCGAGAACTTAGCTAATCCAACTTGACCAATTGTTAAAAATTCAGAAGTGCCATAAGAAGCTTTAATTTTACCATCTGGTTCGACTTTTACATTAGTCAATTTTTGAGGTGTTTTGCCATCTACTGAAACATTAAAAGGTAATTTTATTGGATTTTGGTTTTTATCAAGTACAGGGATATTATCCATATTAACTATGAAACCTTGATTATTCACACTAAAAGATCCAGCTCTTGAATAGGTAACTACTCCAGTATCTTCCCTAGAGTCTAAAAGAAACATACCATTTCCTACAATACCCATATCAAGGGCTTGACCCGTTTCTTTCAAACTTCCCTGTGAATGAATTCTTTGTGGTTGTTTTAAAGTTATACCAAAACCTGTTAATGAGTCTGACCTTTTCTCATTTTGCTCAGAAAAAACATCTTCAAAAGAAGCAGTGCTTTTTTTAAAACCTATTGAGCTTGCATTAGCTATATTATTAGAAATAACTGAAATTTCCTGAGTAATTCCTGCTAAACCTGATCTTATAACTGAAATCATTTTAAAACCTTTCAGCTGAATTAATTCAATTATTATGCCAATAATTAACAAATTCTATTAATAAATTAATAAATTTTTGAAATAAGTCGTTGGACAACTGCACATTTTATTTGTAAATTGTTACAAAAATAGAGGTATTTATGTCTGCAAATTCTCAAAGAGCTTTGATTCCAATAAAAAAACTTTCTCCTCCAGCTGTTATAGAGAAAAACAGAGATTTAGCACCATTAGACTTAGTTAACGGTAATATTTCTTTACAATCACGTGAGGAGGTTAAAAAATTATTACCTGATATTATTGGAAAGGCACTTGCAAGAATCTGGATAGATCCAGATTTTCATAAAGATTTTTCTTCTGATCCGCACGCAACATTAGAACAAAATGGAGTTCATCTTCCTGATACTATGGTTGTTGAATTTCAGAAACCTAATTCTGACAGGCCTAGAATTGTTGTTTATGAGAAGCGTCCAGGTTCAAAATTTAAGGTTAGAGTATTTTACCTACAGCTAGTGATGATGGCAGGTAGATGAAAATTTTTATAAATTATTTTATAAAAATTTTTGTGATAATTTATTTTTTCTCAAATCAATCTGTAAGTGATGATCATAAATTAAGTGATAGTGATGTACTTTTTAAAAAAGCATATGAATTTTTTAAATCTAAAAAATATAACGAAGCATTCCCTATTTTTGAAAAACTAGCTAACAATTCTGAACATGACGCACAGTATAATCTAGCTTATTTGTTGAAAGAAGGAAAAGGTATAACCAAAAAATATTCAGAATCTTTATATTGGGCTTTTTTATCAAAGCTTGGCAATATTGAAAAAGCTGACGATTTAGTTTCAGAATTAGTTGATCTTGTACCAGAGAAAACAGTTGAAACTGTACGTGAAAAAGTAAAAAACTATCTTGTTAATAGTATTGAAAGTGGGTCTAAAACCTCAATTATGCATCTAGGTAAATTCTTTTTAGAAGTAGTTGAAGAAAAAGAATATCCGTCTGCTTATAAATGGTTTACTGTTGGTGCTGCCCTTGGACTCGAAAATGCCGACGAAATGAGAGACAATGTTGAAGAAGAACTATCTCCAGAGGAAATTATTGAAGAACAAGATAATGCTGAGAAATTTTTTAAAGATTTTGTAAATAAAATTAACTAAAATTTAAATAAGGAGAACAATTCATGAAAATTAAAGTACATTGGATTGTTGATGGTATCGCAGAGTTAGATGCAGACAGTCAAGAAGAAGCCGAAAAATGGGTTAATGAAGTACTTACTAATATTGTGAATGATAATCCAATATTTAAAGAAAAATTGGGAGCAAAAGCAATACAAGGCAAAGCTTATTTTCCTGGAAATTTAGAAAAATAGAAGCAAATAATTAAAATTTATAAGTTTGAAATTCTCCAGGTTTGCAACCAATTCACTGTACTAGTATTAGAGAATTTTCTTTTTTGGTAGCCTGTTTTAAGTATTTGAGCTAGATCAAAGGACTTATCATTTTGATCCTCAATATCTACTTTTTCATCAGTAGCATTGTAAAAATTGCTATGATTATTTTGATTATAAGGATTTATGTTTTTTATTTCTTCCATAATGGACATAACGACCATAATCAAAACTTGTTTAGCCTAAGTAATTACAAAACTACTAAATACAACTTTTTTTAATATCGGTTGTGCTCCCAAATCTCGAAGTTTTTTATTGAATGCTTCAAGTAAATATTTACGAAACTGAAAAACTGTAGGTTCATCTTCTGCCATTTCTAATGTAAAATCCCCTATACCTTTTATGACTATAGACCTCAAAACAGGCACAAAATGTTCAAATGTTTCATAAAAATCTTCAGCTTTCATAGGTGTTTCAAAAACTGCAACAGATATATTAATAGTAAGAATTTTTCTACTATTGATTAGATTAGTTGCCAGAGGACCGCTAAATTCATAATATTTGTACCTTGGAGAAAGAAAAGCAATTGTCCCATCTGCTAAGACTTCTGTTTCAGCTTCTGCAAGTGCTTTATCCTCTGCTTTTTTTTTTGCAATTACCTGCGCCATTTTTAGTGGTGGGTCTATTGCTAAATGAGCAAAAGGATCTTGTTCTCTAATTTTTGTAAGTTCTCTTATTTCTTGTTCAGTTGGTGGAACGAATAAGAAGTTCTTAATTAAATAAAAAATAAGAAAAAATGTAACAGCTGGGCCACCATAAAGTGCAATTTGAAAATAATCTAATTTAATTGATATTTTCTTTTTTGGTGGAGGAGTATTTTTCTCTACTTTGTTATCTTTTTCTGTATTTTCAGCATTCATCGAAATATAATCTTATTATAAAAAGTTATTTTCAAGTCATAAATAACGCCATCATTTACAATTTGTAAAATTATCTTTTAAAATTTTTTTTTAAAAGACGTTAATATAATTGGAATAATTGAGAGTAAGTTATTATGGATCATAAAAAAGGAAGACTATCATCTTCAAATAAAAAAGATACAGAAATTAATAAAGAACTAAGTTTAGATTTAAATTCTGAAAAGAAAGATCTCAAAGATTTTCAATCGGCCGTGGCTTTATCACTTTTAAAGTATACAGCTGATTTGGAGGATGTCTATGTAGAAAGAAGACTAGCCTCTGCTTTATTGTTTCTTACTCATTTATCAAGTGAAATAACTAAAGGTTTTGCAAATGGCGATGAAAAAATTGCATCAAATCTTTTAGCTGATGCTATTATTGAATGTAGAAGAGCATATCCTGATGGAAAAACAAAAGTAAGTATGAAATTTCATTAAATTACTTCTTTTATTTAATTAGATTAAATTTTATATTAAGGAATGTAAAAAACTTAAACCTATAATGTTGTTTTTTTTAAAAAAAATAATAGTCATCATCTTAGTGATATTTTTTCTGAATATTATTAATGAATCTGCTTTTGCTGAAGGGCGAATGTATGAGGGAACTGCAGAAGGTCCATGTATTGAATGGTCTAATAAAAGGTTAAAATGGCCCCAAACAATTCTTGGTAGAGAAAAGGCTAAATGCCGTAGAAGAGGCACTAAGCCAAGTAAGGGGACTACGACATGTAGGCTTAAACGTTCTTATATCAATGTGGGAACAAAGCAAAGAATGTGCATTTATGAAAGAGCTGGTACTGGGTTAGAAGATGTTACTATGTCAGTAGACCCAAGTGCAGGAGGTGCTTGTCAGAGAAGTTACGCCTGTGATCCTTTCAAAAATTAAATTATAATTTAAGTTTCTACTACTTCTTGTACTTTGTTTTTTGTGTGTTACGTTTGGTAAACTAAATGAATCATATTGTTATTTAGATTTATTAACTGGGGGAGGACAGTCAAATGGCAAGTAGTGCCTTTTTAAATTCAATAGAGGTAAATTTTAGAAAAGCAGTTAAATGTTTGCAGGATACAGATGGCTTAGAATTTTTAAGTTCAGATCTAGCAAATCAAATAATGTTTGCAAATGCTACTTATACAGTAAGGTTTGGAGTTAGATTAAGAGGTACTATGCATACTTTCGTAGGTTACCGATCTGTACATTCTGATCATTTTGAACCTGTGAAAGGTGGTATCAGATACGATTTATCTGTGAATCAAGAGGAAGTAGAAGCTTTGGCAGCATTAATGACTTATAAGTGTGCTCTAGTTGAAGTTCCTTTTGGGGGTTCCAAAGGAGGTTTAATAATTAATCCTAGAGATTGGAAACCTGAAGAAATGGAGAGAATAACTAGAAGATTTGCTCAAGAGTTAGCTAAAAGGGACTTGATACATCCTTCTCAAAATGTTCCTGCACCTGATGTAGGTACTGGAGAAAGAGAAATGGCATGGATGGCTGATGAATATCGACGTCTTAACCCTACAGATCTCAATGCATGGGCCTGCGTGACTGGAAAACCAGTAAGCAAAGGTGGTATTTCAGGTAGAACTGAAGCTACAGGTCGAGGAGTTCAATATGCTCTTAGGGCTTTTTTTGATAATAAAATCGATTTAAAAAAAACAGGTTTAAGTTCAGGGTTAAAAGGAAAAAGAATTATTGTTCAAGGTCTTGGTAATGTAGGTTTTCATGCAGCATTATTTTTATCCTTAGAAGATAAATCACTTATTACGCATGTACTAGAAAGAGATGGTTCTATTGTAGACGAAAATGGAATTAATATAGAACTGCTAAAGCAACATATAGTTGCAAAAGGTACAATAAAAGGGTTTCCTGGCTTTCGAGAATCTGGGAATGAGATGCTTGAAGCTGATGCTGATATTTTGATACCTGCAGCTATGGAACTAGTAATTACTGAGAAAAATGCTGAACGCATAAAAGCACCTTTAATAATAGAAGCAGCTAATGGACCTGTTTCAGCTGAAGCAGATCCTATACTTGATGAGAAAGGAATAATTATTATACCAGACTTATATGCAAATGCTGGAGGAGTAACAGTAAGCTATTTTGAGTGGATTAAAAATTTAAGTAGAATAAGGCTTGGTCGTCTTCAAAAAAGAGCCCAAGAAAATCAAATTTCACAATTAGTTGATGGAATTGAAAATCTTACAGGAAAATCATTTAGTAATGATTTTAGAAATAACCTTGTTCAAGGAGCGTCAGAAGTTGATTTAGTGCGATCTGGTTTGGAAGATACAATGAGAGGGTCTTATAATACAATTAGTAAAGTTTGGAACGAAACAAAAGGAGTACCCAACCTTAGAACTGCAGCGATGATGGTTGCAGTTAAAAGAGTAGTTCAGAGTTATTCTTCATTGGGTATTTAATTTCTCGAACCTGCTTCTAAATCTCGGATTTGTCTATTTAGGTCTAGGTAAGCTTTAAATAAGTCAGACTCAGTAATAATTCCTACTAAGGTATTGGTTTCTTTATTGATTACTGGAATAGATTCTCCGACAAAATCTTTACATGCTTCAATTCCTTGTAATACTGAGTCTATACTCGCTAATAATACTTCATTATTCTCTCTTAAAACATAACATTGTTTTTGAGCTGTATTTGCTATTAGTTCTACAAGTCTTATTTTCCCTTTATAAATACCTTTTTCATCAACTAAATATGCTTCAGTAAATTCTTTCGCTATCATTAGCTTAACAGCATGTTTTGGAGGAGTGTTTGGAAGGAAAGCCAAAAAATTTTCAGAAGCTAATGGGCCAATTGACTCATCCATTAATTTTAAATGACTTCGACCGAGTGCAATATCGATACCACGATTCAATAGCTGTCTATCGAATAAAGATTGTCCAAAAAATAAATAAGTAATTAAAGTAGCACTTGCTATCGATAATATGGATAATACTCCCAAGTCATAACTATTTGACAATTCTATTACTAAAATAACTCCTGCAATTGGCGTTCCTATAACAGAAGCTCCAACAGATGCCATACCACACAAAGCCAATGCTTTAAAGTCTGTGATTATTCCAAATAAACTGATAAAACTTGCAAATACTATCCCAGAAGCTGCACCTACAAAAATTGCTGGAGAAAAGACACCTCCAAAAAAACCCGTAGATAAACAAATAGCGGTGAGCATAATTTTAAGAAAAAGAAAAATTACAACAGTTTGAGTATCAATTTGGAAATTAAGCATGTTATTAATTGTGTTTGTACCTATTCCCAAAACTTCAGGATAAGCGATGCCAATAATTCCACAAAATAATGCACCTAAATAAATTAGTAGATTTGGTTTAATTTTAGTTTTAGCGGAAAATTGGGGTCCTTTATTTAATGCTTGCATGTAAATAAGAGCTATAAATCCAAAAAATAAACCACCTGAAATAGCAATTGGAATGAAATTAATAAGATCCATCTCTATAATTTCTGTAATAAAAACTTGTTCACCTCCAAAAAATTTATCGACAACTGCTGCTGCGGTAAAACTAGAAATGGCTATCGGGGTTACTGCTTTTATGGAAAAATGCCTCAGCAAAGCTTCATGAGCAAAAATCAAACCAGCTATTGGGGCATTAAACCCTGCAGATATTGCAGCTGCAGTTCCACAACCTATGAAAACATCAGTACTTAATATATTTTTTGTTAAAAACCTAATATTTGTTCCTAAAGTAGCTCCAAAATGTACAAGTGGCCCATATTGACCAACAGAAGCACCTCCTCCAGCGCTAATTAAAGCGGCTAAAGTAGAGAAATATCCAGTTTTGATGTCTATTTCATTATCTGTTCTATGTGCGCCATAAATGCTATCAGATGGCCCGTGAAATCTTGTTATTTTTGTAAATTTTTTAATATTGTTGATTATAAATGCAGCCACAAGAATTGTTATAATTGGTGCGTAATTGATCTGATAACCTGCTATGGATGTTGTAAAAACGGTATCATTTTCCCTAATTTCTGTAAGATATAGTATTGAGTTAACAAATATTTTGGTGGCAATCGCTACACACGAACCAATAAAAAGACCTATAAAAATTATTATACCAATTGTTTTCCAGGGCTTTACTATATTTATAAAAAATTTTTCCATCATTTTTTTATTTTGATCATAATATTTTATAAAAACTATCATAGAAACTTATTTTTATTAACTCATGTGTGACATTTATGTTTCATGTAAAGTTAAAGGATTGGGAATTAAAGATATTTTTCTATTTTTTTAAACTATTCAGAATGCAAGTCGTACCTACTTTTGACGAAGTAAACAACGTGAGGTGCTTTAATGAGAGTTTTGCTTATATTATTATTAGGAGTGTTAGGGGCGTGCCAAAGTGCACCAATTGCAATGGACCTAGGTTCCCCAGTAGTATCTAATGCTCAAGGTGCGGCTCGAGAAGGAGTGGTTCCGTTGAGAGGTGTAAGTAGAGTAAGTTTACATGCTGATAGAACACTTAGGATGGAGCCATCTTGTGCTCAAATTCTCAAGCTAGCTTATTCTTCTAACATTAATTATTCTGAGGCTATCATAGGTTTAAGAAATAGAGCTAGAGTAATGGGCGGAAATGCCATATCTATTGTTGGTTGGGCAGAAACTGCTTCTGCTTCTGGTTTAGTTGGTAAAATTTATATGTGTAAAAAGAAACCGTTTCATAAACATCCACATTAAAATCGATAAAAATGATATATGAAAGGGACTTTATGTCCCTTTTTTTTTGTTGATATTTATATTTTTTTATTTTAAGTATCTCCAACTTTAGGGGGATATTATGCTTGAATGTTTTTTTCCAAAACCAAAAGAATTTTTTAGTAGTCTTTTAGTATGGGTAGTTTTAGTTGTATTTTTTTGGTATTTTGGTGGTAAAGAATTTGGTACAATCTTTGGATTTAACTTTCCAGCGTCTGATGCTCCTCCAGTAATTGGTTTGGGCCACTTTACTACTCCTGATTTTTTGTGGTTCTACATCTATTTTATCGTAATAACAGCAATATTTTACCTATTCTGGAGTATATATTCTCCACACAAATGGCAAGTATGGTCTATATTAGGTTCTGCATTTATCTTATTTATTACTTACTACCAAGTACAAGTGGCTGTTGCAGTGAACAATTGGTATAGACCTTTTTATGATGCAATTCAGAATGCTCTATCAGATGAATCTACGACTACAGCCTCTGATCTTTATGGTTATATGTTTAGTTTTCTCATTTTAGCTCTTACATATGTGTTGATTGCAGTATTCACAAGTTTTTTTGTGAGTCATTATGTTTTCAGATGGAGAACTGCTATGAATGATTATTACACAGAAAAATGGAAACAAGTAAGGCATATTGAAGGTGCTTCACAGCGTATTCAAGAAGATACTATGAGGTTTGCATCCATAATGAAATCTTTAGGTGTTTCTATAGTAGATTCCGTGATGACATTAATTGCATTTCTTCCAGTCTTACTAGAATTATCAAAAAATGTAAAAGAAATACCAGTAGTTGGTGAAATAGCTTATCCATTATTTTATGCAGCTATTTTTTGGTCCATTTTCGGAACTATTTTAATGGTAGTAGCAGGTATAAAATTACCTGGTCTTGAATTTAGAAATCAGAGAGTTGAAGCTGCATTTAGAAAAGAATTAGTTCTTGGTGAAGATGATGAAAAACGCGCTGAACCTGAAACCCTCAAAGAACTGTTTGCAAACGTTAGAAGAAATTACTTTCGTATTTACATTCACTACACATACTTCAACTTATTTAGGAACTTTTATTTCCAACTAAATAACCTATTTGCTTATATATTATTAATACCGACGATAGCGGCCGGAACAATTACTTTAGGTATCATGAACCAAATTATCAGAGCCTTCAGTGAGGTAACCAGCTCATTTCAATATCTAGTACGTTCTTGGTCAACTATTATAGATTTGATTTCAGTATTTAAACGATTACAAGCATTCGAAGCTGCTTTCAAAGGAGAAGAGCTCTCAAATTTAGATAAGGAATATATAGAAACAAAGGGCAAAGTAGATTACTAATCTATTTTTTATATTTTTCTTTAGGTAGCATTAAAAAGATTAAGTGCGAACTGAAGAAGTCTATCATCTTTATTTTTGGCACCTATAAACTGAGTAGCTAATGCTTTTTTACAGCTACCAGCATTATGTGGAATTGAGATGACTGGCAATCCTATTAGGCTAGGTAATATCGTAATTTCAAGCCATTGGTGATATGTAGTAGTTTTTATTTTGTTTATAGTTTTAGGAAATGCATTATTTTTATCAAATG
>CACGLH010000020.1 GCA_902573735.1 uncultured Alphaproteobacteria bacterium | reverse complement strand
ATGATCCATATTCGGGCATAGAATTTAAATCAACAACTTCAGAAATCAGAAACCCTGATGGAACAATTGTTTTTTTTCAAAAAAATATTGAAGTTCCTGTAAGTTGGAGCCAAGTTGCGGCTGATGTACTTGCCCAAAAATATTTTAGGAAAGCTGGTATCGCTAAGAAATTAAAAAAAGTTGCTGAGGATGGAGTTCCTAAATTTTTATGGAGATCTATTCCAGACGAAAAAGAACTTTCCAGGTTGAATAATGAAGAAAGATTTATTGGTGAGCAATCATGTAAAGAAGTTTTTAATAGGATTGCTGGTGCGTGGGCATATTGGGGGTGGAAAGGAGGCTATTTTGACTCTGACAAAGATGCCAAAGCATATTTTGACGAAATGAGATACTCCTTAGCAAACCAGCAAGGTGCTCCTAATTCACCTCAGTGGTTTAATACTGGTTTACATTGGGCATATGGTATTGATGGGCCTAGTCAAGGTCACTATTACGTAGACTTTCAAAGCAAAAAACTAGTTAAATCAGATTCTGCATATGAACATCCCCAACCTCATGCATGTTTTATACAATCAGTAAAAGATGATTTAGTTAATGAAAACGGGATTATGGATTTATGGACCAGAGAGGCTAGACTTTTTAAATATGGTTCTGGCACTGGAACAAATTTTTCGAATTTAAGAGGACATAATGAGCCATTAGCAGGAGGAGGATACTCTTCAGGTATGATGTCATTTTTAAAAATAGGAGACAGAGCAGCTGGTGCTATAAAGTCAGGAGGCACAACCAGAAGAGCAGCCAAAATGGTTATTTGTGATATGGATCATCCAGATATTGAAGAATTTATTAATTGGAAAGTTGTAGAGGAGCAAAAAGTTGCTGCTTTAGTAGCTGGATCGAAATTACATGAAGAGAAACTTAATAATATCTTTACCTCAATTAATACTTGGGATGGTCTTGAAACTGATGCCTACGATACGAAAAAAAATAAAAACCTCCATGAATCTATTGCTAGTGCAAAAAAATCTATGATACCTGAAAGTTATATTCAAAGGATTTTGCAATATTCAAAGCAAGGATATAAGTCTATTGAATTTCCTACTTATGATGTTGACTGGGACTCGGAAGCTTACTTAACAGTATCTGGCCAAAATTCAAATAACTCTGTTAGGGTTACAAACGCCTTTCTAGATGCTGTAACAAATGATGAAGACTGGAATTTAATTAATAGAACTAACGGTGAAATTTCCAAATCATTAAAAGCTAGAGAATTATGGGAAAGTGTTGGACATGCTGCATGGGCTTGTGCTGATCCTGGTATTCAATTTCATGATACTATTAATTCTTGGCACACTTGCCCAAATAATGGAGAAATAAGGGCATCAAATCCATGCTCGGAATATATGTTTTTGGATGATACTGCATGTAATTTAGCCTCCATGAACTTACTTTCATTCCTGGCAAAAGACGGATTTAATGCCTCTGCATTTTGTTTTGCTACTCGATTATGGACCATTACCTTAGAAATTTCAGTTATGATGGCACAATTTCCTTCAAAAGAGATAGCACAAAGATCTTATGATTATAGAACTTTAGGGTTAGGGTATGCCAATATTGGAGGGCTTTTTATGAACATGGGGTTGGGTTATGATAGTAAGGAAGCTAGAGCTCTATGCGGAGCAATAACATCTATTATGACTGGTACTTCATATATAACATCAGCTGAAATGGCTAAAGAACTAGGAACATTTCCTGGCTACAAAAACAACAAAAAGGAGATGCTCCGAGTAATAAGTAACCACAGAAGGGCTGCAAAAGGCCAGACGTCGGGCTATGAAGGTCTTCAAGTCAAACCAATTCAATTAGACACGAAATATTGTCCAGATAAAAAATTAGTCTCTTTATCCAATGATGTTTGGGACGAGGCTCTTTCTATGGGAGAGAAATATGGTTACAGAAACGCACAGGTTACCGTGATAGCACCAACTGGCACTATTGGTTTAATTATGGATTGTGATACGACGGGTATTGAGCCAGATTTTGCGCTTGTTAAATTTAAGAAATTAGCTGGAGGTGGATATTTTAAAATCATTAATCAGTCTGTTCCCAAAGCATTGAAGAAACTTTGTTATAATGACAATGAGATACAGGAAATAATTGGTTATGCTGTAGGACATGGTACCTTGGGTAATGCTCCTCATATCAATCATAGTTCGCTGATTGGTCATGGTTTTGGTAAAAAAGAAATTAGTAAAATTGAAAGTGCTTTGCCTAGCAGCTTTGATATAAGATATGTTTTTAATCAATGGACACTTGGAGAAACTTTTTGTAAAGAAACCCTTGGAATCCCATCAGAAAAACTCAATGATCCTACTTTTAGCCTTTTACAACATCTTGGATTTAAACCCAATGAAATAGATAAAGCCAATATATATGCCTGTGGCACCATGACGATCGAAGGTGCTCCGTTATTATCCAAAGAGCACTATTCGGTTTTTGATTGTGCAAATCCATGTGGTAAAACTGGTAAAAGATTTTTGTCAGTTGAGAGTCACATTTATATGATGGCCGCGGCACAAAGTTTCATATCTGGTGCAATCTCTAAAACTATTAATATGCCAGCCTCTGCAACCATAGAAGATTGTAAACAAGCTTATGAATTAAGTTGGTCGTTAGGGGTTAAGGCTAATGCACTCTATAGAGATGGTTCAAAACTTTCCCAGCCGCTTTCTTCAAGTCTCATTGATGAAGATGATACTACTGTTGATAATAGTCTTACAAAAACGGAGATAATAGCAGAGAAGATTATTGAGAAGATCGTATATAAAGAAACAATTAAGGAAAGAAATAAACTTCCAGAAAGAAGGAAGGGATACACACAAAAAGCGATAGTTGGCGGCCATAAGGTTTATTTAAGAACAGGCGAGTATTCGGATGGAAAATTAGGAGAGATATTTATTGACATGCATAAAGAAGGTGCTGCTTTTAGAGCTATGATGAATAACTTTGCCATAGCTGTTTCTGTAGGATTACAATATGGGGTTCCTCTTGAAGAATATGTAGAAGCTTTTACTTTCACCAGGTTTGAACCTGCTGGCATGGTTCAAGGTAATGATAGTATAAAAAGTGCTACATCAATAATTGATTATATTTTTCGTGAATTAGCAATATCTTATCTAGATAGAACCGATTTAGCACATGTAAAACCAATTGGGGAAGTTTTTGACGATTTAAGTGGATCTACTACCAACGAAAATTTAAGTTCCAAAGAAGATAATACTAAATCAACTGGATCTGAAGATAACATTGAACTTATCAAAAAATTCACATCAACAGGATATCTCAGGAAAAGATTTCCAAAAAAATTAACTGACGAGTCACAAACTATAAATCATCAAGATAACATTTCCCAAAGTGGAATAGTCTCAGAGCAAGTATCAGATTTGAATTCAAAAGACAGTTTAGATGATAAAATACAAACGCAAGATATAAAAATGGATCAACGACAGATTGCAAAATTAAAAGGCTTTGAAGGAGATCCTTGTAATGAGTGTGGGAGTTTCACTTTGGTAAGAAATGGTACTTGTTTGAAATGTAATAACTGTGGAAGTACTACAGGTTGTAGCTAAAAAAAAATATTATTTTAAAAACTAAAAATTTTTTTTATTTTTTATCCTCTAGAAAGTGCTGCAACACCTGTTCTGGCGATCTCCTTTAGTCCAAGAGGAACCATAAGATCTGCAAATGCATCAATTTTTTCGGGTGTACCTGTTAATTCAAAAGTAAAGCTCACCAATGTACTATCGACTACTTTTGCCCTAAAGACATCAGCTAACCGAAGCGATTCAACTCTTTTTTCACCTTTAGCAAAAACTTTAAATAATGCTAGTTCTCTTTCAACGGATGCACCTTCAGCAGTTAGATCATGTACATCATGAACTGGAACCATTCGATCTAGTTGGGCCTTTATTTGCTCTATTACAGATGGTGTACCTGAAGTCACAATAGTAATCCGTGATAAGTTACCAGAATGATCAACTTCTGCAACTGTTAGACTATCTATGTTATATCCTCTTCCGGAAAATAACCCAATAACTCTAGCTAGAACACCAGACTCATTATCGACTAAAATTGCAAGCGTGTGTCTTTCAAACTCATCATCTTTTGGGTTTCTTAAATTGTAGGCACTTTTTCTAGAAATTCCCTTTTTTAAAAATAATTTTTGCACTATTCAAACTTTCTTTGGCTATACTAACACAGCTCCGGATTTTCCAATCTCTTGTTCTGGTTCTTCAGCACTAAGTATCATTTCGTTATGTGCTTTTCCTGATGGTATCATTGGAAAACAATTTTCGTGTTTTTCAACTAAACAGTCAAAAATAACAGGACCATCATAGTCTAACATTTCAAGTATAGCGTCATCAAGTTTATTAGGGTCATCGCAACATATGCCTTTAATTCCATATGCTTCCGCTAACTTAACAAAATCAGGTAACGCATCTGACCAACTATGGGAATATCTTCCGCCATGTAATAATTCTTGCCACTGCCTTACCATACCAAGTCTTTCGTTATTCAAAATAAATTGCTTTACGGGAAGATTGTACTGAACAGCAGTTCCTAATTCCTGCATATTCATTAGCCAGCTTGCCTCACCTGCAACGTTGATAACAAGTGATTTAGGATGTGCTAATTGTATTCCAATTGAGGCAGGAAAACCATAACCCATTGTTCCAAGACCACCCGAAGTCATCCATCTTTTTGGTTCTTCAAATCCCATAAATTGGGCAGCCCACATTTGATGTTGGCCTACTTCTGTTGATACATACCTATCCAAATCTTTAGTTAATTCTTCAAGTCTTTGAATTGCATATTGTGGTTTAATAGATTTTGCTGATTTCTTATAGCTCAAACAATTAATACCTTTCCAATCATCTATCTGGTCCCACCAAGTTTTATTTAAAGAGGTCTTTGCTCCTCTTTTTTTCCATAACTTAAGAAATGCTTGAAGGGAAATATCAATATCTCCAACAATACCTATATCTACCAAGATATTTTTATTAATAGAAGAAGGATCAATATCTATGTGGATTTTAGTTGAATTTGGACTAAATTCGTCAGTTTTACCAGTAATTCTATCATCAAATCTTGCACCTATACAAAACATAAAGTCACAATCATGCATTGCCATATTTGCTTCGTATGTACCATGCATACCCAGCATTCCCATCCAATTTTTTTTAGAAGCAGGATAGCAACCTAATCCCATTAGTGTTGATGTAATTGGAAAATTGCTTTTATCAACTAGTTCTCTTAAAAGAGTAGATGCATTATCTCCAGAATTTATAACGCCCCCACCAGAATATATAATTGGTTTTTTGGCATTCTCAAACGCTTTTACAGCTTTTAAAATTAAATTATTGTCTGGTTTAATTTTAGGAGTATACCTTTTAGGTAAAAAATCCTTCTTCTTTGTATAATTACCTGATGCAAATTGTACATCTTTGGGAATATCAACTAAAACTGGACCAGGTCTACCATTCGTGGATACATAAAAGGCTTCATGTATGATTTTTCCAAGTAAATTTGTATCTTTGACAAGCCAATTATGTTTTGTACAAGGCCTTGTAATTCCAACTGTGTCAGCCTCTTGAAATGCGTCGTTACCTATCATAAAAGTAGGGACTTGACCAGTAAGTACAATTATTGGAATGCTATCCATAAGTGCGTCTGTTAAACCAGTAACTGAATTAGTAGCTCCTGGACCTGATGTAACAAGAGCTACTCCAGGTTTTCCAGTAGAGCGTGAGTATCCTTCAGCAGCATGGATGGCGCCTTGTTCATGACGAACTAAGACATGCTTTATTTTTTTTTGTTTAAATATTTCGTCATAAATTGGAAGAACAGCTCCTCCTGGATACCCAAAAACTGTATCCACCTTATGTTCTAACAATGCTTCTACTACAATTTGAGCTCCAGACATATAATTATTCATATCATTACCTAAAAAAATTAAATTTAAATGTATAATAGCATTATTAATAATTAATTAAAGTATTGAAATAGTTGTTTTTATTAAAATTTCATAAATATTATAAAAAAAGTTTCTAACTTTAAACAAAAAGAATCATCAAAAATAAGAATTACGAAATTAGGTATATTTTAGCTTATGAATTTAACATTTAACCACTATTATAAGTACAATATTTAATTTTCTCTTGTAATTAGGTTAAGAAATAATGTATAGGAAGTTTCTTTGATAATTATTGCCGTAAAAACAAGAGAGGGAACTTTAATATGGATAGAAGAAAATTTATTACTAATTCCGCCTTAGTAGGCGTAGCTGGAGGTGCAGCTTTAGCAACTCCGTCTTTATCTCAAGGTAAAGAAAAATTAACTATGGTGACAACATGGGGACGTGGATCATTTGGTGTTCATGATGCAGCTCAAAGGTTTGCCGATAATTGTAACGCTATTTCTGGCGGTACTTTAGAAATCGATCTCAAAGCAAATGGTGAACTTGTTTCTGGAACAGCTGCAGCCTTTGATGCTATGACGTCAGGTACAGCTGATGCTGCTCACTTTGCTATGTATTATTACATAGGTCAAAATCCAACAACTGCTTTTTACACCGCTGTTCCTTTTGGAATGACATGTCAGGAACTTGATGATTGGATCCTTCATAATGGCGGAAGAGAACTTTGGGATGAACTTGGAGAAGAAATGGGTTTTAAAGGTTTTCTAGCTGGAAATACAGGAACTCAAGCAGGGGGTTGGTTTGGTAAAGAAATCAATTCAGCAGCTGACTTCGAAGGTTTAAAGTACAGAATGCCAGGTTTGGGTGGTAAAGTAATTTCCAAAATGGGCGCTTCATCAATTACAATGGCTGGTGGCGAGATTTATCAAGCTTTACAATCAGGTGCGATTGATGGTGCTGAATGGATTGGTCCAGCCTCTGATGAATCCCTTGGTCTTCATGAAGCAACTAACATTTATTATACAGCTGGTTTTCATGAACCAGGTGCTGGATTATCTGTATGTGTTAATCTTGATCGATGGGATGGATTGTCTGATGGTCATAAAGAAATGATTAGGGTCTCTGCTGGTGAAGCAAATAGATGGTCACATTCTCAATATCTAGCTAACAATGGTGCAGCTCTAGAAAGGCTAATTGCTGGTGGTACAAGAGCATTAGAATTCCCAAATGACGTATGGGATGCTTTTGGAAAAGGTGCTATGGAAGTTTTTGAAGAAAATATGGGTGATGACCTATTCAAAAGAACTTACGAATCCGCTATGAAGTCAATGCGTGCTTCATCTGGTTGGATATCAAAATCTGCTGGTGCCTACATGACACAACGTGATAGAGTTATGGGTGGTTAATCCACAATAGCAATATATGAATTAACAAAGCTCAGTAAAATACAATAACTTTACTGAGCTTTATCTTAATTTTTTGAATTTTCTCAAGTAATTATAATCTTAGGTAAAGATCCTTATGAGTTTTATTCAAATATTAGCTTCATTATTAAATGGACTTCTTGATATAATATTGGCTATACCAAGACTGGTATTGTGGTTTTATGAATTATTTACTGCAAATTCTAAAGCTGAAAGTGCAAGGCCTGCACTAGTTTTAATAGAAGAAGAGTTAAAAAATAGCGGTCTATTAAAAGATTTTATTAATGAGCTCAAAGGGGTAGCTAATATTAAACTTGAAGCCCCAATTATTTTAGAAAATTCAAAAAATGATAATATCTTAAATAATAAGGATCTCTTTCTAAATTATGTTTCAGCTAAAGCTGCTTCACCTGATTATCCTTTAGACCAGTTTAGTATAGATTTTGCAATGTTTGGAAAATCTTCAGAATTTTTATTTATGGTGCTTGCTGCGGTTTTATTTATTTGGATAAGTGGATTTTTTTTTAAATCTGTTTGGCGATATAGCTATAAAGCTATAAATAATTTTAATACTAATTTAGGTAAAATTGCTTCATGGTTTGCATTGATTATGGCCATAATGCAAATAATGATCATTTTTCTACAGCAAGTTTTTAGAGCTAACGGTTTTCCGTTGGCTTTTTTTGGAATAAATATTCTGCCAGACTCTGATGTAATAACTATGCCCTGGTTCGCTACAGAGTTAATGTTTTTTAATGCCATAATAATAGCGTTTGCATGTGCTTTTACTTTTGTTGAAGGTGGTCATGTAAGAGTTGATTTAGTTTACAGTGCATTAGGAAGAAAGAAAAAAGCTCTATTAGATATTATTGGTACTGTTGTTTTTCTATTACCATCTATGGCAGCATTATGGTGGTTAAGCTGGCATTTAGCTATAAATAAAATAATGACAGTAACAAATTTCAATCATCTTACCACTTTGATGACTGGTAGAGATACAATAGGTAGAATTTCTGGTGCCTCTAGTTTTAAAGGTTGGAACTGGACGGTCTCTACTGGTGAAACATTTACAGGCGTACCATTATATTTCTTTTTACTTTTGGTATTAGCTGCCCTTATGTTTTTACAGGGAGTAAGCTTTTTATTGGAAAGTACTGATAAGTTCACTTCTAGCGATAGTGAGGACAGATAGTTATGGTAAATTTAATATTTTCAACAATTAGGTGAATAATGCTTTTTGGTTTAGATGGTGTTGAATTAAGTCTAATTATAGTTTTTTCGACTTTATTTTTATCAATTCTCTCAGGTTATCCTGTAGCATTTGGTCTTTCTGGAGCTGCAGTTGTAAGTTTTGCTATAATTGCATTATTCAATGAATTGGGGTTACTTTTAGTAGAAAATGAACAAGGCCAATTTGTGCCTGTACTAAACAATCATATTGGCCTAGCTATTGACGATGTTAATGCCTGGATAGAAGGTACAAGAACCTTAGCCCAGTGGGGTTCAAATACATATATTAGGGCATTTGGGGAAAATCAAAATGATACACTTTTAGCAGTACCATTATTTGTACTAATGGGTATTGCTTTAGAAAGGTCTAAAATTGCTGAAGAATTATTAACCTCAATGGGTAAGCTTTTTGGTGGCGCACCAGGTGGTTTAGCTGTTTCAGTGGTTGCTGTTGGTGCATTATTGGCTGCTTCTACAGGTATAGTTGGTGCCACTGTTGTTACAATGGGATTAATATCTTTGCCTACTATGTTAAAAGCAGGATATTCTAAACCACTTGCAACAGGTGTTATCGCAACTTCAGGCACTCTAGGCCAAGTTATTCCACCTTCTATTGTTCTTGTTTTATTGGGTGCAATGGTAGGTGATATTTATTCAAAAGCTCAGAAAGCAAGATCTGAAGCACTAAATATACCTTTACCTGAATTGTTGGGTAGCGATATTGCAATTTCAACAGGGACACTTTTTAAAGCAGCTTTTATTCCTGGTATTGTTTTAGCTCTATTGTATGCTGCTTATGCATTTGGAATTGCACTTTATAATCCAAAACTGGCCCCACCAATAGGAAACAACAGCAATAATGAAAATAAAAAAAATAAGTCTTTTTTGAAAAAACTTTTTAATTATGTCACAATATCTTTTTTAAGTTTGTTTATAATCTTCTTTCTTTCAACTTCATTGAATATAATTGGTACGCAAGAAAAACCTGAGGATGCACTCAAGTTTTCAAGCTTTCAAGCACTTTTTGAACGTATCCAAGATGCAAAACCAAATCAATCTATTAATCAGGATGATTTTGAAACCTTAAGAGAATTTGTTATTTTAAAATCAAGAAATAAAGAAGTACCTGCTCGGTTAAGAGAAGATTGGGAAGCAATTTTAAGTGAAATAAATTCAGATGACATTATTGAAACATTAAAGATTAATGAATTTGAAACAAGGAAAAATGATCTGCTGGTTGGCTTAAGTAGATTTTCTAATGCAATTAAGGCAATGTTAGGAGAAGAGAGAGCAAGTGAATTTCTTTCAATGCTTTCAGTTGCGGAAAATGCAAATTCTGTATCAGAATTAGCAGATGCTGTATCAGATGCACCAACAGGAACTGAAATACAAAAGTTAGCAAGAACTGCTTTAGAAACTTTTGATTTTTCTCCATACTTAACTGCAGAAAAAAATTATAATGAAGTTTTATCAAAATCAAGAAGGAAAAATTTTAAGTCCTTAGATGATGATCAAAAATTTCAAGAATTCGAAATAAGAAAGAAAGAAGTAATAAGAGTTTCAGAGGAATTAACTTCATTTTTTGCTAATTTTTTACCAAATGATTTTATAACTTCATTTAATGAAAACTTGTTAAATATAAAAAACTCTATTGATTTAGAAGATTTAGTAAAAAACATAAGAAAAATGCCTACAGGGTCAAAATTAAAAAGAGCTTTAGAACCAGCAAAGCAAATTTTAGATAAAGATGCCCTAATGGCATCTTCTTTTAGTTACGAAAGGGCTGTACGAGCAGTATCTAACGGGGAAGTGAATTTTGATATCAGTTTACCAGTTGAAGATGAAGCAGCAAATCTTATAAGGTTAGCATATAAAGACTTAGGAGACGGGATAGCTTTAAAAGAATTGGGGTCTTATCTAAATTCAAGTCTTGATAATTATAAAACACCCCTTATTAGTACTTCATTAGCGGTATTTTGTTTAATTTGTTCCTTAGCACTGATTGGCTCTCTTCCTCTAGCTGACATAAGATCAAAACTATCAATCTATATTGGTATTTTTGGAGTTTTATTTACTCTATTCATGGCTGTTTTTTATGTTGGTGCTGAAACACCGCCATGGTCCAGAGTATTTTATTATTTTTTTCCATTTATTTTTCTATTCTATGGTTTAAAACAATCAATCCATTTTCTTCTAAAAATTGAAGTAATTAGGGTAGTTGTGCCACCTGTGGTGTTAATAATTGCAGTATTGGGTTCCATTTTTGGAGGAGTTACTAATCCTACACCAGCTGCGGCCCTTGGTGCTGGAGGAGCATTACTGCTTGCAGCAATAAAACTCCTCAGTTCTGAAACTCAACTAGGACCATTAAATAACAAATCTGGTCGTCAATTTTTGCTTTTAACAACATTATCAATAATTTTGATGTTAACCATAAAATGGAATTTTTTAGATGACGACGAATTAATAGGGTTTGGTAGAACGGTTGCTACAAATATAGCTGTAATAACCTATACAATTTCAATGTTGGGAATATTCTATGCATTAATTATTTTATTAACTGCTAGATCAGAAGGTGTTATTGAAAAATCTCCAGATGGTTTATATAGCAATGTAAAGTCATGGTTACTTTCTAAAGACCGTCTTTTACCTAGTATTTTACAAGAAACTGCTAAAGTTTCTGTAATGGTTTTTGCTATTTTAATTGGCTCCCAATTACTAGCACTTACTTTACGTTCTTTTGGTGGCGAAGAATATATTGAACATTTTTTACGAAGTTTTGAAGACCCTAGAGTACTTTTATTAGTAGTAATGGTTGTGTTATTTTTTCTAGGTTTTGTTTTAGACTTTATTGAAATAATTTTTATAGTCATTCCAATAGTTGGCCCTGTAGTCTATGCAGCAGATCCAGCCATAATGCCCCCTGAATGGATTACTATTTTAATCGCAGTAAATTTACAAACATCTTTTATAACTCCACCTTTTGGTTTTGCTTTATTTTATTTAAGAGGTGTTGCACCAAAAAACATTTCTACTTTAGATATATATAGAGGAATATTTCCTTTTGTTATAATACAAATTATAGGACTTACCATTTTATGGTTTTTCCCTCAAATTGTAACATTTTTACCTGATCTTTTACCAGATAACTAATTAATTGCTATTAGTCAGGGTCTTGAGAGAAACGGGGAAGTTGAATTACACTTCCAGAATTTGAGTGATTTTTATATATTTTTGGTATTTTTTGACTAGAATTTAAGTCAAAATTAAAGATATTATTTTCTGATATTTCTTTCCACTCGTTTTTATAATAAACTTCAGCTGGGAAATAATCTGATTTATAACCCATTTTAGAATTTTTCCTAATCCAGTAACCTAAATATAAATAATTCAACTTTCTGCTTTTTGTTAAGTTTATATGATCTAAGATCATAAATTTTCCGAGGCTACTTGATTTGTACGTAGGATCATAAAAAGAATAAACCATAGATAATCCGTCTTTATTTGTATCAGTGAGGCAGACAGCGATTAGTTCCTTTTTCTCTGAATTTAAAATTTTCCAATATTCAAATATCTGGCTTTCAACATTTGTTTCTTCAATCATTGAGGAAAACTCTATCGCGTCCATATCACTCATGCCACCATTTAAATGTCTGTCATTCAGATATTTTTTAAAAATTTGATATTGTTCATCCGTAGCTTCGGGTTTTTTTTCAATTCTTACTATTGCTTTATTTTTATTAATTACTCTTTTTTGGGATTTAGAGTTATGGAATTCATTAACTTTTACTCTTATTGACAGGCACGCTGAACAATTAGAACATAGAGGTCTGTATAATACTTTTTGAGACCTTCTGAATCCTTGTAAAGAAAGGTCATCATTTAACTTTACAGAGTTTCTACCATACAATGCTGTAAATAATTTTCTTTCAACTTTTCCTTTTATATATGGACACTTTTGAGGAGCAGTCACATAAAACTGGGGAGTTCTAGAAGGGTCATGTCGCATTTAAGGAACTCATAAGTTACGTTAAGATCTAAGATTGTTTGTTAACATTTTTTAAGATATTTTTCTACCTAATTTTAAAATCAAAACTTATATATATAATCGACAAAAAATTGAAAAACTTTAGATTATTATAATAAATTTAAAGACAAATATATTTCAAATATTCCCAACTTTTTCTATTTCAAAAGGAACTTCTTGGTATATTTGGTTTATCCAGTTTCCGAATAATAAATGTGCATGACTTCTCCACTTATTTAAAGGTTTTAAATTTGGATTACCATCTTTAAAGTAATTATAAGGTAACTGAATTTTATTGTTGTTTTTTAAATCTCTTAGATATTCATCTTTTAAAGAATTAGTTTCATATTCAATGTGATTAAGCATATATAAGGTTCTATTTTGCATTTCTTCAATTAAGCAAGCTCCCATATGCTTTGAATCCAATAAAATTCTTAAGTCAGGTATATTTGAAAAGTCAGAAGAATTAATTTTAGTCCAACGACTTACTGGGATGATAATATCATCTGAAACTCCACGTAAATATGGGGAATTAGGTGCTAAATTTGAGTGGCGGTAACAACCAAATGCTTTATCTTTGAGCGGTATCTTATTTATGCCAAATCTATAATTTAACATTGCCATTGCACCCCAGCAAATTGCAAAAACTGAATGTACATTATTTAAAGACCAGTCCATAATTTGACAAAGCTCTTCCCAATAATTCACCTCCTTAAATTCTAAATTTTCTATTGGTGCTCCTGTAATTATAAATCCATCAAATTTTTGATTTTTAATATCTTTAAATGATTTATAAAATTTAGAAAGATATTCTTGCGAAGTATTTTTTGGCTGATGATTTGTTATTTTAACCAAGGTAAGTTTTACTTGAAGGGGGGTAGAACCTATTAATCTAGCAAATTGTCTTTCAGTTTTTTCTTTCTCAGGCATTAAATTTAAAAGCCCGATCTCAAGTGGCCTAATATCTTGTCTTTCTGCACTATCTTCCGACATCATCATTACACCCTCTTCAGAAAGTGTTTTGAAAGCAGGTAAATTTGATGGTAACCTTATAGGCACTTTTTACTCTTTTATTTTAGACAAATATTGCGAAACTAGATTAATAAAATCATTTTCATTTTTGACTTTTGAAATATCATCAGCATCAATTGTTATTCCCCAATTTTTAGCAATTGAATTATAAATTGGTGCTCTATAATTTAACAACTCTTCAAAGCAATATAAAGTAAATTTGTCTGGATCGACATCACTATTAGACACTTTGAATTCATTTTTGAAGTTCAACCATTTTTTGTTTAGGAAATGCTCATTATAATAAATTGGTTTAGGATCCTTTTTAAATCTTCTTATTAATTCTTCTTTATGCTTTTTTGAACCCTTGATTAAAATTATTAAAGTATCTTTAGACAAATGACTTAATAGGGGATCTTTAGGATCTTCTGGATTAACAACTTCACAGATTGAACCAGAGGTATCACAAACAAAGTTTTGATAACCGTAAATATTAATAGATTTTTCAATAAATTTGTTAGTATCTAATATTGAAGAAATTTCAGCCTCTCTATGTTGGTTTTGTCTTTGCTTATATTTTTCAAAATTAATCCCTCCTAGCGACTCTTTGCCAGGTTTTCCTAAATATGTAGAAAGAGGAGACAAATTATTGAAGTTCAAATTTGATGATATATAAATACTATCTGATAACAGTAAATCTCTCAAAAATGTATTTTTCATTGCTTCTTGTTTAAAATTGTCAACTATGAATTCATTAAGATATCTAGTACCTATCCTATAATCTACTGAATAATGAAACCAATTAAATGTAGATTGTAGCATGTTTGAAAGCCTTGTCTTTCCAAGGCCAGACATTCCAAGCAGAGAAACTCTTTTATTAGGACTTTTTATCCAATCTTTTTTATTTTGATAAATCAAAAGTAATAATTCCAAAAATAAATAAAAATGATCTTTTATGTATATAAATACGTATCAGAAAATTATTTTAGTATCTAGAAAAATTAGCTGATGATAATTTAAATAGGGTATCATCAATGATTTTCTTCAAATTAATTCGTTCTTCTGGGGTAAGAAAAGAGCCTAATTCTACTTCTTTTCCATTTCCTTTAAGTGTCAAATAGCTTTCAACAGGACCATTATTATATATATTTACCTTTGTCCAATATGGATTTGAATGCCATTTCTTAATGTCGTTATTGGGTTCTTTTCTTTCTAATATTATTTTTTTTGGGTAGATCTTTAACTTTTCAATCAAAAGTGCATCATTAAAATTTTTATTGCCAACAAAAAACAATAAAAATAATGATAATAAAGAAAAAGGTAGGATAGATAGTGCGAAACCAATGTTAAGAAACAAAAAGGTAGGTGCAATCAAAATAAACCCAATTATAACTAGCATTAATCTAAAGGTTTTTTTGTTACAAGATCGATGAGGCCAAATAATTAATGACAGTAATGGTTCTTCTCCAATAGTTTCATTATAATTTGGCTTCATCATAAATTATTTACAATTAATGCTGTTTTGATTTATCCCACATTTCACGTGTAGGTAGTGTTTCGAATGTGTGTTCTGGTGGAGGGTTTGGCAGGGTCCACTCTAGAGTATCAGCATATTCTCCCCAATAAGCATTCTCTTTAATTTTCTTACCCCATAATATTGTATAAAATATTATTCCGATGAAAAATAAAAAAGATCCAAACGACAGGAAAGCGCCCATTGAAGATACATAATTCCAGAGTGCGAATTGCTCTGGATAATCAATATATCTTCTAGGCATACCTTGTCTGCCAAGAAAGTGTTGAGGAAAAAAAGTAATGTTAGAACCAATAAACATTAACCAAAAATGTAGTTTTCCTGCCCATTCAGGGTACTGTCTTCCTGACATTTTTCCAATCCAGTAATAAATACCTGCAAATATGCAGAATACTGCACCTAAGGACATTACATAATGGAAATGAGCTACAACATAATATGTATCATGGTAAGCTCTATCAACTCCTGCTTGACTTAGAACAATCCCTGTAACTCCACCTACAGTAAATAAAAATAAAAATCCAATACACCATAACATAGGAGTTTTAAATTCTATTGAACCGCCCCACATTGTGGCAATCCATGAAAATATTTTAATTCCTGTTGGAACGGCTATAACCATTGTTGCAAGCATAAAATAAGCTTGCTGTGTTACTGACATACCTACGGTATACATATGATGTGCCCACACAACAAACCCTAAGGCGCCTATGGCAATCATAGCGTATATCATTGGTAAATATCCAAATATAGGTTTTCTAGAAAAAGTGGCAATCACGTGACTAACAATACCAAACCCAGGAACAACAATCATGTATACCTCAGGGTGACCAAAAAACCAAAGTAAGTGCTGATACAAAACTGGGTCTCCACCTCCTGCTGGATCAAAAAAGGCAGTACCAAAATTTCTATCAGTAAGTAACATTGTTATTGCACCTGCTAATACTGGTAATGAAAATAAAATTAAGAAAGCTGTTACTAAAATCGACCACGGGAATAGGGGTACTTTATGTAGTGTCATCCCAGGAGCTCTCATATTTAAAAATGTGGTTATCATATTTATAGCACTTAATATGGAAGAGGCTCCTGACAAGTGGATTGCAAATATAGCCAAATCCATAGACATACCCATTTCTGAAGTTGATAATGGTGCATATAGAACCCATCCAACACCTGATCCAAGTTGACCATTTCCACCAGGTGTTACCAAAGAAAGTACTGCTAATGATGCACCAGCAGTGTATAGCCAATAGGACAAGTTATTCATTCTTGGGAAAGCCATATCTGGTGCGCCTATCATTAAAGGCATGAAATAATTTCCAAATCCACCAAATAAAGCAGGTATAACAACAAAAAACATCATCAATACGCCATGTCCAGTTATCAAGACATTCCATAGGTGACCATTAGGTTGTCCATCAAGTGTCATATATTGAACACCTGGTTCCATGAGTTCTAATCTCATATACACTGTAAATGCAACTGATATGAAACCGAAAAGTGCAGCTGTGAATATGTAGAGAATACCAATGTCTTTATGGTTTGTTGACATGAACCACCTGATAAAGAAGTTTGGTTTTTCATGGCTATGAGTAATGTTTGAAGATGCTTCTGCCATCATTGCCCCCAGAATTTAATTAATACTTTTATAATATATATATTTACATACTAATATATGTGGCATCGTGACCCAATCCAAGTCTTTTTTATTATATTTTTGTATAATTTTTTAAAAGTTTTTCAAAGTTTATTTTTAAAGCTTCATCAAAATCTTTATAAAATATTTTTACACCTAAATCTTTTGCTGAAGTAGCTTTTGAATTTTCAAGACCACATGGAATAATTTTATCAAAAAAATTGAGATTGGGATAAATATTAACAGAAATTCCGTGAAATGAAATTTTTTTTCTTACTCTAATCCCAATAGAAGCAATTTTTTGTCGTTCTTTCTTTATTATCTTTTTACTAGTTATTGATTTATATGTCCAAACTCCAATAGCTTTATCCCACCTGTGAGTTATAATATTAAATTCATAAAGGGTATCCATTATTAATTGCTCTAGAAAATTAACGTATTTTCTTATGTCATATGAAAATCTTTCGAGGTTAACCATCAAGTATATTATTCTTTGTCCAGGACCATGAAAAGTAAGTTGTCCCCCTCTGTTTGTCTTAATAATTGGGGCACCTTTTACATTTTTAAGGTGAATATCTTTAGTTGATGTACCTGCTGTGTATATCTCGTTATGCTCTAATAACCAAATTGTTTCTTGTGCATCCCCAATGATAATTTTATCAACTATTTCTTCCATTTGTGCTAATGCAATTTTATAATCAAGAGGATTTCTACTTTTTATCCATTCCATATGAATGCGTCCAAGAATTTTAGTTGAATTAAATTAAACATCTATCTCAGTTTAATATTAATTATCTATTTATTGAATATTTTATTTTTTGAAATAAAATCAAGCTATGCGGCTGTGGCGGAATCGGTAGACGCGCAGCGTTGAGGTCGCTGTGGGGTAAAACCCGTGGAAGTTCAAGTCTTCTCAGCCGCACCACACTTATCTGTAACACATTGATATGTAAGCACTTTTGGTGATGCAGATCAGTGGTGTGAAAGAAAATGAGAAACAAATTTAACTTAGTTCATTTGATGAAACTTGATAATTAGTACTGTTACGTTCGTCATCATGGACATAATTGAGTTTAACGAACTAGAAGATACTTATACTTCAAAAACTGAAATGCCTCGGCTTCCTTCCATTTTTGCCATAGTCATCAATTCTTTTGTTTTAGGAAGTGTATTAAAATGTTTATCTAAATACTCAATGGTATTTTGAAATGCTTCTTTTGTATCGTATTCAAATAAAATTCCCAATTTAAATGTATCACCTTTGTTCCAAATGCGAGTACAAACAAAACGTTTTAAACCACGTTTTTTCATTTCAGGTGCCCATACTTTACTGGTAGCATCAATGTGCTTTATCATCTCATTCATTTCAAACTCTGTTGTAAAAGCAATAGTAGTATAATTGATAAGTGCAGACATAGTAATCTTCCATATTTTATAATCTTAAATTTAATATAATTTAATGTTAATTTCAGTCAATTATGAATTTTTTATGTTAAACATTAACGGTTTTGTTGATAGTTTTCTAAGAGTAGAGGATATGTTATGATTGTTTTATAAAATAAGAAAATGTAACTAATCAAATTTTATTGACGTATATTATGAAAGTTATATAACTTCACAAAAAACAAATGGAGTGGTGGAAAAATAAGCTAGGAATAGATGACTATGCAGTTGCTTGGATAGCATTTATAAAAGGTTTAATAATTGGTTCTTTAATTATCTATTATACCAACAACTAATATTAGTTATGATCAAAGTTTTTACTTATATAATATTCTTCTTCATTGTGATTTCAAATAAAACTAATGCAGAAATCTTTAAAACTAGTTGTATAGACGAAGGTGACCTTACTAAATCTGAATATAAAATGTTCCAACTTCAAATTAATAAAGATAATGAAAAATTGAAGTGGGCTGATGGTGGTTGGAGATCTTTTAAAGAGAGTTCTTTTCAAGAAAGTACCGATTATATTTATTGGAATAAAGTGAATGCAATTGATGGTGCATCAATTATGTATTTTTATAGTAAGAAAAAGTCTATGTTGATCGTCACCGAATTTGGATTTGAAACTAAAGATTATTTTGGTAGACAAGGTAATATTTATAAAGATATTTTTAAGTGTTTTTAAATCACTGATTAGCTTCTGTGTCACCTTGTCACTTGCGAATAGCTGATCAGTTTTGCTATACTATTTAAATGTTTTGCATCATATCCACATTATCAACACTACTGTTTCTTGGTTGAGGA
>CACGLH010000019.1 GCA_902573735.1 uncultured Alphaproteobacteria bacterium | reverse complement strand
AAAACGAAATATCCTTACAAAACTTGATATCAAATTTTGGAAACTACCCACTTTTTTTAAAATTAATAAGTGTATCTTTAATTTGTGATTTAGACATCGAAAAAATTTTACAAGATCTTAGATCATCTATATTATTTTCTATTTTTAAACTAAAAAGCACACCAAATTTATTAAATTTTCAGACAGCATTAGCTCTTCATTGTTTTACAAATGAGTATATTTATAGTCCCACTTTAAAAGAGGATAAAGCTCTTGATGATCTAGAAAATGAAATTGAAAAACAAATCTCTATAGGAAAGCATCCAGCGTCCAATTTATTGTTATGTATAGCATCATATAGACCTTTATATCAATATGATTGGTCTTCATTAATAATAAACAATTCGAGTTTAAATGAAGTCTTCAAAAGACAAATTCAGGAACCTAACTTAGAAAAAGGATTAGAATTAACAATAAATAATTCACAAATGATTACTGAAAAAGTCTCTAGAGTAGTTAAGCAACAATACGAAGAAAATCCTTACCCAAGATGGATTAATTCAAATTTTACATTATTTCCTCTCTCAATAAAAGAAATCATAGCTGAAACTAAAATTAAGCTTAATAAATTTTCAATAACAAAAGTTAGTGATCCAAAAATATTAGTCGCAGGTTGTGGGACAGGGCAGGATGCATTGCATGCAGCTACTCGCTATAAAAATTCCAAAGTTATTGCCATTGATTTAAGTATCACAAGTTTAAAATATGCAAAAAGAAAAACTGAGGAGCTTGGAATAAAAAATATAGAATATATTCAACTTGATATTTTAGATTTAAAAAAACTTAATAGAAAGTTTGATGTAATTATATGTGCAGGTGTCTTACATCACATGAATAATCCATTAAAGGGGTGGTCAGTTCTTACGAGTTGTCTACATGATGGGGGATTATTTTATATTGGTCTGTATAGCAAATTTGCATGTAAAGAAATTACCTGTTTGAGAAAAGAAATCAGTGAAAAAGGTATTAAATATAATAATGCTCAAATCAAATCATATAGAGCTTTAATGAGTAGATCTATAACAGAAAAAAATAAATGGCTGACAAATCTTCAAGATTTCTACAGCACAAGTATGTTTCGGGATCTTTTGTTTCATACTCAAGAAAAACATTTTACACTTCAAGAAATAAAAGAATCTATAAGTGATTTAGGATTAATTTTTTGTGGTTTTGAAGATTTTAGAATTTTAAACTTATTTAGAAAAGAAAATAAATCTTCTTGTGATTTATATAACTTAGATAAATGGCATTTGTTTGAATTAAATAATCCTCATATTTTTAGAGGTATGTATCAGTTTTGGTGTCAAAAAAAATAGAGGAATTAATCCAATATCAATTTCTTTATTAATAAAATTGTCCAATTAAATTTTTAAGAGAATAAAATAATAAGAGCTCCATACCATGGAACTCTTATTGTTTTTTGATTTATTCAATTACTGAAGTAATTCTAGAACTGACTGCATGGATTGATTAGCTTGTGATAGCATAGAGGTTGCAGCTTGTTGGAGAATTCTTCCTTTTGTTAGTTCGATAGATTCTGCAGCCATATCAGCATCTTGCATTCTACTTCTTGATATCTTTGTATTCACAACAATATTGGAGAGATTATCAATCGTATGTTCCATTCTATTCATGGTTGCACCTAAATCGCCTCTTTCTGCATCAACTCTTCTCAAAGCACCGTCTACTGCAGATAAAAGTCTCTGGGCGCCCATTACCGTTTTTACATTGACATCCGATATCTTAGTAAGTGAAGCAGCAGGGGCTGCATCTCTATGTAAAGCTTTAGATGAATCTGATAAAGTGGATGGTGTTGTTATTGTAAAAACATTAGGAGATTGATATATAATTTGCCCACTTACTCTAGCGGAGCTAGCTGTATTTGGTTTTTCAGCAGTTCCGGTTAAAGTATCATCATGAAGCGCAACTGGACCTCCTTTAGCAGCCAAATCTCTATCAAGTGTCTGTATATTTAATGTTTTTTCTACTTTTTCAAAAAATAACTTGTCATCATCTGATGCATTAGTAACTGTAACAGCAGTTCCCAGATCATTTTCAAGCGTAAATGTAGTTGTAGAGGCTACAGAAGCTACATAATATATATCTCCTGGCATTAAATCAGCAGTTGAAGCTCCACCACCTAATTGTACTGTTCCGTCTGCAGTTATACATCTTATAGCGTCTCCGACAGATAAACCATGAGCTGAGGCGGCAGTAAAAGTTCCAGATGTTCCACCACCAGTGTCTATAGCAACATTATCAGTAGCACCTGGAACAATCGCAGAGGCCGAATTCATAGGCATATCAAAATCATCGATAATAATATCATAACCATCTGGTGATCTTAAATCTAATGTTTGTTTATCTGCTGATAATTTTGCCTGAATACCTGTATCTCCAGTAAATCCATTGATTTTATCTCTAAGATCAGATAAATCAGCCATAGTCTTACCATCAATGGTTCCAAAGTTAACAGTTGAACTAACCACTTTTGCAGTACTATTCATTCCAGTTAATTTGAAATTAATAATCGTTGAACTTGAAGTATTACTATCAGGTGAAACGGTTAATCTTACATTAGTTTCAGCATATGCAGTTACCCCAGTTATTCCACTTTGAGCAGTAATGGCTTCAGCAATATCCTTTGATGTTGCACCAGTAGCATACGAAATTGTTGCATCACCTACATAACCATAAACCTGAATGGTTTCATCTTTGTTTGTAAGTGAGTCCAAAGCTGTAGTTCCACTATTTGCAGAATTAGATGGCGTTGTAGTAGGTGAACCAGCAATATTTGCTAAATGAAACTTAGTTCCTACACCTGTATGAGTTGCGGAACCATCAAATGCAATTACGTTAGTATCAGGATCACCAGTTGGTGTATTTTCAATATCTGTCAATCCAAATTGATTTGATTCTATTGGTTCAACAACTTTATATTGTCTACCTGAAACTAGTCCAGATACAGCAGTAGAACCAGAAGGTACTTCGTACGTAATGATATCACCCACAACAAAACCATGTGTTGCATCCGTTGTAATAGTACCATCATCTGCAACAGAAAGCCCTGTAGCTGTCTTTTCTAATTGTGATGAAGATGACCAAATACCTAGAGCAGTAGGTTTAATATTTTCAATGGAAAGTGTGTGTGTGTGTTGTGGACTTTCATCATATCCAATTTCAAATTCCGTATCTTGAAATGTACCATTTAATAACTTAGAAGTATTGAATTGAGTAGCTTCAGATATACGAATAAGTTCTTTTTTAAGAGCGCCAACCTCTTCATTTAGAGCCACTCTGTCCGCTCCACTGTAAGTACCATTAGCAGCTTGAACACCTAGTTCCCTCATTCTTTGAAGAATTTCAGAGACTTCATTAAGTGCTCCTTCAGCAGTCTGTGCCATTGATATAGCATCACCTGCGTTTCTAATAGCTACTTCCATACCATTTATTTGGGATGTCATTCTATTTACGATTGCAGCTCCAGCAGCATCATCACCTGCTTTATTAAGCCTCTTACCAGACGCAAGTCTTTCAGTAGCTTCTGTCGCTCGGCCTTCATTTCTTTGTAAATGGTACAAAGATTTTAAAGCTGCACTATTCGTCAATATATTCGTCATATCATCACCTTTACATTCGCAAGGATATTATGGTCGTAATGACCGGTTTCTGTTAAGTATATGCTTGCATTTTCTATGCCAATTTCTTTATTTTTTCTTAAAAACATGGTTTTTACCTAATAAAATCAAATAAAGTTTGTTGTCCAATCTTCGAAAAGGTTGCCTGAGAGGCATCTTTACTTAAAATCAACGCTTGTAGCCTTGTAATTAGCTCTGCTAAATCAGCATCACCTAAGTCACCAATTTTTTCTGTGACAAGAATTTGACGCTCTGCCAAGATTTCTTTTTGTTGACTAAGTTTATTCATATTAGCGCCAACTACTGCTAATTGATCACCAAGATGTGATGAAGCATTTTCTAAAAAATTGACAGAAGAAGCAATAAGTTGGTCAGTATCAGTTATATGTCTTGTTGCACCAACCAAATTCCCCATCCCATCATAACTATCAAATTTCACATACGAGGTAACATCATCGGTACTAAAATCTGTACCTTTGATTTTGACGTCTTTCATTATAATTTCACCAGCGAAATTTTCTTTCAATGTAATGGCACCAGTTTCTGTATTTTCAGTGGCTGTTATTCCAGTAAATTCAGTATTTTTATTAATTTCACTCACTAAATTCGTCACTTTACCTTGGGCAATAGATGAAGATATTGATACGCCACCTTTACTACCTACTAATGAAAAACTCCATTCTTGTGGGTCTGGGGGTAAAACTAGATTTATTTCGGCATGTCCAGTTGCTGAACCTTGTCTTTTAAATTGACTTGCAGTTTGGACTGCATTTCTTGCATTGTCTATAATTTCAAAAACTGACTTTGCTCCAGATTCAGTTGGAACAGCCATAAAAGTTGTACCCCCATCAATAGATGTTTTGACTTTCATACTTTCAGAGATTTGTACAGTATGTTGGCCTCTGTCTCCAACATAGCTTACGCTACCGTCTAATTCCTTTAAAAAAGGAACTAGGTTAGTTTTAAAACCTGAGAATACTGCTTGACCTTGTGCATCTCTATTATTTGCAATTTCAACAATTACTTCTTTAAGAGCGTCAACTTCTTTAAGAATTGCAGTTTCATTAACGGTTCCACTACCAGCCTGTATTGATAATTCGGTTATTCTTCTGAGTGTATTAACTGCTTCTTGTATACTGACATCAGCTAATGATAACCTGGCATCTGCTGCATCTGCGTTTTTTGTATATCTTTGCAATAACTCTTTTTGTTCATTGGCAACTGATAAGCTTACAGCATTTACTGGATCATCGGATGCAGCTAGAATATTTTTCCCAGTAGACACTTGCTCCTGGATTTTTTGAATTTCTGCATCAAGCTTTGAAAAATTGTTTATAGCTTGTTGATTAAATAATTTCTGACTAATTTGCATTTTTTATTAAACTGATTGTAGTAAAGTATCAAATAACTCTCTAGCAGTTTGCAAAATGCGTGCCGAAGCTTGGTAAGCTTGTTGTTGTTCAATCAAATTTGCTGCCTCAGTATCTAAACTAACACCAGAAAATTGCGCTTCAGCTTCAGCAGTAGCATTTTTTTGAGCCTCGGCGGCATCTTTTGATAAATTGGCTGCATTAACGTTAGAACCTACTTTTGAAACTATTTGTGCAAAAATTTCTTGAAATGAACCACTACCAGCTGCATAAGCGTCAGAATTTTGCTTGGCCAATATTGCGTCCAAGTTTCTTGCATCACCCGCAGAATTTAGATTTGGAGAAATAAAAAATTGATCGTCTTTTGAAGCTTTTCCTGTCAATTGTAACTTTTGTCCAATAGCTTCAGTGGCACGTGTGCCGTCTAAAATTCTCGTTGCTATTGAATGACCTGTATTTTTATCAAAAATTTCGATTTGCGTACTTTGATCATCCATAATTTTTACACTGAAATCTTCTTCTGGTATGAAGGAGTTTTGTGGTGCTAAGTCATAATTAGCGGCTAACTTTCTTGATCCAGTCCCAGTTAGAAGAACAATTAAATCTTCATTTGGTAAATCGGACAACTTAATTCTATTCTCGGCGATACTCGATCCTGAAGCTGTTACTTGAAGTACTTTATCTTTCTTAGATGTTACTTCTAATTTACTACCTGATAGTTCAATTTTATAATCTAAAACTTTAAATCCTAAACTTTCTGCATCAGTACTGGTTGGTAAAACTAGGTCACCAGAATTAGAAGAAGTTCTAAGTAGTATTTTGTTTGAAGCATTAGTTGTTGTTTCCGATAAAGTATCTGAAAAAATAGCAGATAATGAAGCATTTGAAGAATTTAATGAGTAATTAGTTCCATCAAAAGTTATTGTTACATCGATAGATATATCATTAAGAGTAGTTGTTAAGGTTTTGGGATATTCTGTAATATCATTTGATAGTGTTATGGAATTACCTGATAAGGTCCTTGTAGGAAATTCAGTATTGGTCCTTAAGCCAAATCGTTTAGCTGCATCATCATTCCCAGCTACTCTTGTATTACTACTTATTTGAATTTGATCACCAGATATAGTGCCTTGTGTTGATGCGATCTGCAATCTCCCATTTTGATCAAAAAAAGCAGAGATTCTTCCTTCTTCTCCGCCTGTTACCATTATTTCTGGGTTCTCTTTAGTTTCAGGATTTTTGTAAAAAACTTTTATTTGATAGATTTTATCCTCGTAAGTTATAGAAACACTATCACCATCATCTGGAAGAGTCATTGCAACTGGAGATGTAATGACTGTTAAATTATCAGGAGGTACATTTCCAGATAAATTAGTAATTCCAAAACTTCCATCAGCTGAAAATTCTTTAAATTTCAAACCAGTAGTTGTCCCATCACTTTCGATAGTAAATAAAGATTTTCCAGTCTTATCAGATACTTTAAGCTTACCTGAAGAAATGACCTCAATAGTTTCTCCATTTGATCCTTGAAATTCTCCGATTCCAGGGTTGGAAAGTAATCGGTCTCTTGCTTGAGCTGCAGTTTCATTTCCTCCTGCTGTATAAGTGAAAGTACTTCCTTCAACTGTAAAAGTAGCTGTTTGATCATTAGTAAAATTTCCAGACATTGAGAATTCTGAAACACCTAAGACTCCACCTATTTCCGAGGTGCCAGATAGTGAAGCTACGGTTCCTTCATTTCTTATACTTCTGAGAACAGCTTTAGCTACATTTTCTGGAGTTGGGACTGCAATGTCCTTAGTATAAATAGTTGTATCAATTGAAGAACCTGTTCCTGTAGTCGGAAGCGTAAAACTAAAAGAACCTGCTGCAGCAACTGCATCAAGTCCATTTGGATCAGAACTGTTGGTATCTACACCATCAATTGAATTAAAAGTTACAGAACTCTTTTCACCAGTAATTGTTGATTTAATCGTTACCAAGCCGCCAAATCTTTTGTCTTCTGAACTATTAGTATTTACTCCAGCTATCTCTGCAGTAAAGGTTGAACTTGATCTTAGTAGAAGCTCACCACAGTATCTAGCTGCATCTAAATCAGTTCCTGCTACAGAAGCAGTAACTGAAGTAATGGAATTGGGAGGTATATCTCCACCCAACCCAGATATTGCAAAAGTACCATCAGGATTGCTTTCTGTAACCTTTAATCCTGATGTAGTTCCATCACTTTCAATTTTAAATAACTGCTTACCATCTTTATTAGATATTTGTAAAACACCAGATGAAATTTCTGTAATTATTTCACCATTAGCACCCTCAAACTTCCCTGACCCTGGATTTGTTAGCAAACGATCTCGTGCTTGGGCTGCAGTTTCATTCCCATTCGCAGTATAAGTGAATGTACTTCCTTCAAGTATAAAAATAGCTGTCTGATTATTCGTAAAAGTTCCAGACATTTCAAAATTTGAAACACCTGAAGTTCCTCCATTAGTTGATCCCAAAAGAACTTCATCTCCCAGAGGTTTAGAAAATTTATCAATTAATCTGGTAGAAATTGTTTTACCAGACTTATTATCAAAATCAAAATTATAGAGTTTAATGTCTTCACCTGATTCACTTTCTAAAACAATTCTTCCCCCACTGCTTGAAACTGTTGCAGTAACGCCGGTTTTTGGAATGTATTGATTTATTTTTTCCGCCAGAGAGGTTAAACTTGTTGATGAAACTACAGCCTCTATTTCCGCGTATTCATTACTTTTGGCACCAAGTTTAAATTTAACTGTACCACCTGATCCCTCATGTAATAATTCTACTCTAGTACTTGCAGTTGCACTAATACCAGTTTGAGAAAAGTTTGTTGTTATTAACTCTGAAGCATATTTTGCAGAAGATCCTGCCGGTATATTTAAATCTTGTGACCCAGGTAGTTTCATGTTCCAATCATTTGTAGGACTGAAAGGTAGTAGGGTTGTCCCAACTACAATCTGAGGGGAAGATCCATCACCCCCAATTGAGATTGTATTGTCTGGGTTAATACTATTTCTTTCAATAGTCATCCCACGATATCCAATTCCATCTAAAGAATTGAGATAATCACCTCTATAGGTAGCGCCTTTATTAAAACCATTTCCTAGAGTTAAAAATTCAGCAATTTCGTCATTGGACAAAGGAGAACCAGCAAGATGACGTCCTTCTTTTGTGAATATTTGTAAATCTGAGGCTGAAGTTCGTGATCTTATTGATGCTGTTGTATTTCCAATTGAACTTGAAAAAAGTTGTAAAGTTTGATCACTATTAAAAGCACCTGAGGCTAATGATAAAGTTAAATTTCCCCCTTTTCCACTCGCTTGCATGCCTAAACTTTGTAGAGTTTCATTCGCGTTATTTTTTATAGTTCCACTATTCAAACGCTCAGATATTTCTTCAATATCTTTCCATGATCCAGATTCTCCAGGCATATTAGTAGCATATGAAATATCAAAAATATGAGTTGCACCTCCATCAATACTTACTTTAAGTGAAGAGGCATTTTTTAATTCTTGCTCAGGAATTGAAAAAGTTAATTGTGCTTGCTGTGTAAGGCTTACTATTTCTGTAGCTGAAGTATTAGCTGGAATATATGCAATTGCTCCATTTTTAATAAAACTTGAAGCGCCAACAGAGCTCATTGAATTTGATAAAACTTTTTCAATAATATTTAGTGTGTTTAGGGTAGGGAGAGTTTTTTCAGTAACTAACTCAACATTTGAGTTATTTTTAGTATCAGCAAAGACAAGATTAGATGCAGCCGCTGCTATTTGATCACCGCTTTTAAGTGAAAATTCAAGATTTTTTGCATATCCTTCAGAAGGTAACACAAAAAGCTCGTCCCCATTTCTTGGTAAACCAGATAAATTAATTCTCATACCAGAAAGATTAATACTATTCGTTCCTGACCCTAAATTTGAGCCTATCTCATTAAAAGCATTCCAAATTTCATTTTGAGCGTCATATCTTACAGTAATATTTGTTGGAATAACCTTTTGAATATCTATAATTTCTAATTCTGCTGAAAATGTACCCAAATTTGCCATGCCTTGGCTTAATTCAAACCCCTTTGAGATAAATAGATTAGATCCTTTTAACCCCTTCAGATCCAGTCCTTCTTTGTGTTGAGCATTTAACGTGTTAGAGAAAACAAAAGCCATTTCATCTAAATCAGTAAGTGTTGTATGGCTCATTTTATAAGCATCACTTAATCCTCTTAAGCTACCATTAACGATTTGGGAAGTTGGGGTATTTTTTCCACCACTAAATATAGAAAAAGATAATGAGCCAATATTTTCGCTAACAGTCATTCGATTACTGACCGTATTGGAAACTAGAATAGGTCCATTTTGAGAATCACCTAATCTTATAGTTGCGGTCCCTCTAGTATCTAAGTCAGTAGTTACTTCTATTAATTTACTAATTTCGTTAATTACAACATCTCGATTATCCAGAAGTGAATTATTACTTGATCCACTCGCTGCTAAAAGTTTTTTATTAATATTAGCTAATTCATTACTTAAAGTATTTATAGATGAAATATCGATGTCTGCTTGTTTAAAAATTCCTTTTTTTACATCTTCAACAACTTCTGCTGTTGACCTGAAGGTATTAGCCATCAAGTCACCCATTTCTATTGCTACAGTTCTAGGAGCTACATCACCTGGAGATGCAGCGACTTCTTGTAAGGAATTAAAAAATCTTCCCATTACAATGCCCAAATTAGAGTCAGAAGGAAGCATCATATCTTCAAGTTCTTTTAATTTATTAAGAAAAGAACTTTCAGCTTCAAAATAAGAATTTGCACTTCTATTTCTGTCAACTAGGTAGGCATCAAAAGATCTTCTTATTGCTTCAATTCTTACACCTAATCCAGACTGGTTTGCTATACCAGTAATTCCCCCCTGGCTAGCAGTTATTTCTTCTAAATTTGCTTCACGTCTTTTATATCCATCAGTATTAATATTGGCAATGTTTTGGCCAGTTACCGCCAGAGATTGGCGGTAGGATTGTAATCCACTTTTACCAATATCAAATAGACTAGACATCTGACTTTGTTTCTAAAGCATTGATTTGATTTTTAAATTGTAGCTTTATTGCTTCAGCAATTCCAAAACTAGCATTATTGGACAATTTTCTACTCCATTCCTGATCTAAAAGTGATTGATAAGTTTTTTGAGATGAACTATCAAAAATACCCTCAGCTAATTTACTTTTATGAGCTTGTTTCAGCATTTGTGAGACAAAAAGAGCTTCAAACTCCTCTGCAACTTGAGAGAGTTGTAATTCTTTTTGGTTCCTTTCATACAAGGAGAATGCAGTTTGATTTTGTACATTTATTTTGGTTATATGTGGCATTTTCTTCCTTATATGATGATTAATTCAGCACGTAGTGAACCTGCTTCTCTTAACGCTTCAAGTATAGCTACTAAATCAGATGCACTTGCACCTACAGCATTTATAGATTCAACGATTTCAGATAATTCAACGCCAGGATCAAAAATAAATGCTTTTGCAACTTCCTCATCTACATCAATTTCAGTATCAGGTGTTACAGTAGCATCACCTGGAGTTACCACTACTTGGTCAGAATTCATAGCAATATTATTATTTTGATTAACATTTTGATCTTCATTAACTCGAACTGTCATTGAACCATGTGTTACAACTGCTGGTGTAACTCTTACATCTCCACCTATAACTATAGTGCCTGTCCTTGCATTAACTATCACTTTTGCCTTTGGTCTAGAGGGCTCTATTTCTATATTTTCGAGTAAGCTTACAAAAGCAACTTTTTGTGCAGGATCTTTTGGAGATCTTACTTTTATTGATGAAGCATCTAGGGGTACAGATACATCTGGTCCAAAAATTTCATTGATAGCATTGGATACTTCTAATGAAGTACTGAAATCTCCTTGATGTAGGTTTAAAATGATATTATCAGATTTTAAGAAAGGTGTTTCTACTAATTTTTCGACAGTTGCGCCTCTTGGAACTCTACCTACAGTAGGAATATTTACTACTACAGATGAGCCATCCTGTCCTGTAACACCTAGTCCACCAACTACTAAATTCCCTTGAGCTATTGCATAAGTTTCACCATCTGCTCCCAATAAAGGGGTCATTAAAAGAGTACCTCCCCGTAGTGAGCTAGCTTTACCAAGAGTTGACACTGTAATATCAATTGTTTGACCTGGTTTAGAAAAAGCAGACATATCAGCAGTTACCATAACAGCTGCGGTATTAGCTCCATTTAATCCAGCAGTATCAGTTACTAAACCAAACCTTGAAACCATTGATTGCATTGATTGCAAAGTAAGTCCAATATTACCGTCTCCGGTTCCGTTTAGTCCTACTACTATACCATAACCAACTAATTGATTTGATCTAATTCCAGCAATGGAAGTTAAGTCTTTTAACCTATCACAAAATCCAAAAGAATGGATAAAGCTAATTTGAAGAGAAATTATAATTATTGATAACCATTTAATCATTATGTACCCCTTGAATTTAAAGTGGTGAAATACTCGATAATGCTCGACTTAACCAACCTTTTTGTCCAGTATCTGCGATGTCACCAACCCCAAGATATGCTATTTTTGCATTCGCTATTCTGCTAGACTGAACAATATTATTTGCTGAAATATCTTGAGGTCTTATCATACCACTTAATCTAACATATTCATTACCGTTATTAAGGTGTAATTTTTTCTGTCCCATTATTTCCATATTTCCGTTAGAAAAGACTCTCATTACAGTAACGGAAATTTCACCACGTAAAGAATTAGTTTGAGCCGCTGATCCAGATCCAGAAAATGCGGTTTCAGCTCCGCTATCCAACAAAGCTTGGTCTCCGCCTGGATCTAATAAGTTTGGCAAATCAACCTTAAATGAATCTGATTTTGCACTTGTAGCTGATTGAGATTTAGAGGCAGTAAAATCCTCACTAAGAGCTACTGTTAAAATATCACCAACTTGACCAGCTCTTCTATCAGTAGCAAATAATCCTCCACCTGACTCATTATATATACCTCCACTATTTGAGTTTTGATTGGGTAAATTCATATTTTCAGGGATTATTGGTTCGAAATCTATAGAAGCTCTATCCTCTATATGACTTGCACAACCTGCTAAAATTATAGATGTAAATATCAATAATGAAATTTTATATTTATTTTCTTTTATCATTTTTTTATTCTAGATTATAGGTTTTGAGCAATAAATCTCATCATCTCATCAGATGCAGATATTGATTTAGAAGAAACTTCGTAGGCTCTTTGTGTTTCAATCATATCTACTAATTCTTGAACAACATTAACATTTGATCCTTCTAGTGATCCTTGAACCAGTTTTCCAAAACCACCATCACGTGGGTTTCCAACTGCAGCAGCACCACTTGCATTAGTTTCTACTACAAAATTTTCTCCGATTGGTTGTAGTCCAGCACGATTTGCAAAATCAGCAAGAGTAATTTGTCCAACTTCTTCAGCTGCAACCTGACCTGCAACTTGAACACTTACAATTCCATCAGATGATACATTAATTTGTGTTACACTTTCTGGTATCGCTATTTCTGGCTGTAAAACATAACCACTTGGTGTGGTAAGAACACCATCTTGATTTCTTGTAAAAGCACCATTTCGTGTAAATCCAATTCTTCCGTCAGGGAGCAAAACTTGAAAAAAACCAGCTCCATCGATAGCCATATCCAAAGCATTGTCAGTATTTATTAAACTTCCTTGAGTATAAACCTTTTGGGTATTATTAACTCTAACACCTGTACCTACAGCAAACGCTGAAGTAAGGTTTGTATCTACAGATGTTTGTTCGCCACTTGCTCTTTTTATTTGGTAAAGTAATGACTCAAAATTAGCTCTATCTCTTTTAAACCCACTTGTATTAACATTTGATAAATTATTTGCAATTACTTGCATTTTAGTTTGATGTGCATTCAAACCAGTTTTTGCTACATGCATAGAACTACTGGACATTTTTTACCTCTCTTAAATTAAATTCAAGAGAGATGTGCAAGGCTCATGCCAATACTATTGAGGTAACCTCATTATGCTGGCTCCACCTTCATCTATTTGTTCGGAGAGCGAAATAAATTTCACATTTACTTCAAATAATCTTTGTTGACTTAAGGTGTCGACAAGTTCTTCAATAGCATTTACATTACTATTTTCAATAAAACCCTGTGCAAGAACAACATTTTGGTCCGCAGCGGGGATACCACCTGCAACTAATCTTATTTCACCATCAGTATCCTTGTGAAGTGGTTCCTGTGATCCACTTGTCAAACCTATTGTTGCGGCCAAAACTCTAGTTCCCTCTGGTTCACCTAGAGGTTCTATAAATAGATCTCCATTTTCTGATACTATAATTCTTCTATTTGGGGGTATATTGATGGGATTTAAATTATTGTCTAATATTTTTGCACCTGCACCATCTGTAAGTTCCCCAAGATTTGATACTTCAAAATCACCACGTCTAGATAAAGCTGGTCCTCCTGTATCAGGCTGAATCATAAAAAAACCACTTCCCCTTATTGCAACGTCTGTTTCTAAGCCAGTTTCTGAAAGATTGCCCGGGTTTGCTGAAAAAACATTTGCACCTTCATGAAGTGCAAAAATTCTAGCATCAAACCTTTTATCTTCAGTTAAGAAACCTGATGAAAACGTAGTCCCCATATCTCTTCTAAATCCTGGCACATTTAGATTTGACAAATTTTGAGATTTAACAGCTCTATTCATATAAAGATTATTTAAGGTATTTAAAGCTGTGTGGATCATTCTATCCATAAGTTATACTCCTCAAAATTCTTTATAAACATTTAAAATTATTGTCTAATATTAATAATTGTTTGTGTAAGTGTTGTGGTTGTTTCGATAGCTTTTGCTGATGCCTGGAAGTTTCGCTGTGCTGTAATTAAATTAACAAGCTCTTCAGTAATATCAACATTTGACCTTTCTAATGAACCAGAAAGAATATTACCAAAACCTTCTGCACCAGCCTCACCAACTTGTGGTGATCCAGAAACAGCTGTTTCAACATAAGTAGCATTTCCTATCTGTTTTAAACCGTTTTGGTTATTGAAGTTAGCGAGAACTATTTTACCTAATGGATTGTTTTGTCCATTTGTATAGTTTGCTCTGATTGTTCCAGCAGCATCAATTTCTAAACCATCTAATCTTCCAGACGTAAAACCATCTTGGTCAACTGACAAAACAGAGAATGGTTGAGCAAATTGAGTGGAGGCACCAAAGTCAATGTCTAGAGAAATTGAAAAACCTTCCTGTTGCTTTTCGTAATGTACTTTTTCTTTTGGACTTACCAACTTACCACTTTTATCAAATGTTAATTCTCCTTCATCGATATATAAGGGGAAATAACCTTCTACAAGATTTTCTGGGGGTGTTTCAACAACATTTCCATTAGCATCTACAAATAAGGCAATTCCATCAGAATTCGTTGCTTGGACCAAATTAAATATTTTAGGTATATTTCCTACACCTAAAGGAACATCGTCTAAACCTAAACGAGTAGTTCCTTTAACTTTGATAGTCGAAGAATCTCCTGTTGTTCCTGTAGTAAATGTAAAGTTATTTTGATTTGGGTCATACTTAACTACTACACCGCCAACTGTTTCACCAGTATTGGGATCAGCTATCTGATTAATTCTTTCTTGTAATGCCTCAGCTAAAGTAGATCCTACATAAAATCCTGGAGGAACTTCTATAACTCCGTTAATACCATTAACTGATACGTTAAAAATGTTTTCTCCACCTATGCTTGATAATCTGAAAACCTCTGTTAATTTTTCTTTTGCTGCGGCTCCCACAACTTGAGCAGAAGATGCCGCAATTCCTCTTCCGGCTGTGAATACTGCATCAGATTTGGTAATTCCTACTCCCATTAGATCATTGTTCCCGCCAAAATGATCTGTAACATCAACTACACTTCCATCTGAAGTTGATAATAAATATCTTCCAACTTCAATATTTGATGCTTTTTGCGTTTCAGTAACCCCTAAAGCGCCATTAGCTGCAATCGCTTCACCAGTTGTACCTGAGGAAAATGTGAAGTCTTTTGTATCACTGTTATAGTTAACTTTAATACCATATCGCTTATCGTTTAACTGTATTTCTTCACCATCAGCTACAAAGGTATTAGTAAATAGAACTTCTCCACCTCTTATCAATACTTCAGATGCGTCATTTTGTGATGGTACACCTAAATTATTTGTACTTGTTGCTAAGGAAGATCCAAAAACTGTAAAGGAATTAAAATTACTATTAGTACCAGTTCCAAGAACTGTCCTATCAACCACAAAACTTAATCTTTGGTTAACAGTATCATAATTTACTTTAATAGGAGGATTTTTTTCATCCACCCAGTCAGTTGAAGTTGAAATATCTGTAATTTCTAGGCCTAATGTTTCCAAAGAAGAAGTACCTCCAAAACTACCATTTCCAAATTCAAAAATACCATTAGCACCAGCAGTTACAACTTCACTGTTAGTATAATCGTGCTTTGAAGTGCCTATTTCTCTAACAACTATTTTTTTGCTGCTAAAATTAATTGGTGCGTCTTGATAAACTTTTTCAGCCCCTTCAAAAAAGGCCTCTACATTTGAAGATTTTGTATGAAGGATATTGAGTGCTGTACCTGCATCTACACCTGATGTTAATTCAAAGTCTGTGTCTGGAAATCCCAATCCTGTAGTATTTATTTGAATTGATGATGTATCAACATTTGAAATAGTAAATTCTCTACCATTAAGATTACTATTACCTAATGCAAGTTCGTTTGCAGAAAAGTTACCTGCAATTCGAATTTTACTATTAGCAGTAAGACCAGTAGTATTAGCAAGATTAATTGTTAGAGTATTTTCTGCTGCATTAAATACAGCACTGTTTCCATTAATGTCAGCAGCAGCTGCAATTTGGCTATCATAAACAGTTAATTCTGGTTTGTTTCCAAAATAAGAATGAAGCATAAATTTATTATCAGTTTGTAAAGCATTATTAGCATCTAATGTATTATGCGTAATAGGGATTATTTCTGTTTGATTTAAAATGTTACCCTCAGCTCCTACTGATCTACCAAATAATTGGGTGCTTACTCCAAGTATGGTAGCTTTATCAACAGTATCATCTGATCTTTTGACCGCATAATTATTCATGGCTTCATTAATTCGGGACTGAGCATGAGCCAAAAACTGTTCTTTTGTAAAGTCAGGTGATGCTCCAGTTAGTGAAATACCCTCTATATCAGTAACATAACTTGATCCCAATAGGTCAACTGTAATGGGAGTATCTAAAGCATCAGAAGTTCCGTCAGCTGTTAGTTTAAAAAGATTAATATTTAAATCATCATCTACATTTTTAACAATTTGAATCTTTCTATCATCCCCATAAGCCTCATTTATTGCTCTTTCAACTTCTGCAGCAAGTTGTGCTGCATTATATTGGCCAGGACGTATATCGATATTCACAGGTTGATCTCCATTATCGACATTTAATGTTAGAAAATTCTTTCCCCAATATACATTACTTCCTGTCACTAAACCTGCTTCTCTTGTCGCATTAAACTGCATGGGGTCTGTTACCACCTCTACTAATTTATCTCCCTCTTCACCAAAATCAAAAGTACTTTGGGCACCTTTAATGTTAGCACTTTGAGATGGAACTTGTTGTTGCAGATCATCCAATTTATAAAGGGCGGATCCTTTCCCTTCAATAAAGTAGTTATCATCTGGAACAGAGGTTGTTTGAGCTCCAAATTTATCAATAAATATTTGCTGCCCTGTATCATCAACTGCGCTCACCAAATCTGGATCTATAATTGTATCTCCAATTACAAGTTTTGTATCAAATTTGTTAGTTGGGTCACTTGTAGATGCTGCTTGAGTTTTACAGAAATACATTGTTGCAATTGTTGGATTACCCAAATCGTCAAAAATTGTAATTGATGTAGAATTAGTGAATGTATTTGGATCATTTGGATTAAAATTATACCCTCCACTAGTAAATTCTGGTCTTGATGTTACCACTTCTGCTGTAGCAGGTAAATTTACTCCTAAAGAAATATTACTTGTAGCCTTCGGATCTCCAGATGTAATTGGTAATTGAAGAGGGACAGCACTTAAAAGATCTTTTGCAGTAACAGAACCGTCTTCGTTCACGGGATAAACAACTAAATATTGTCCAGCGGAATCAACAACGTATCTGTCATTATCAACATTTAGTGATCCATTTCTTGTATATACAGTTTGTGCGGATGTTAGGGAAGGTTTTAATGTAAAAAAACCTTGTCCTGAAATAGCTAAGTCTAAAGCATTAAGAGATGATGCAATATTACCCTGAGTGAACTGTTGCTTAACACCTTTAAGAATTGCACCAGAACCAATAGAAGAAGATGAATTCTGTAATGGTGAAGTAGCAAAAATGTCACCAAATTCAGCACGACTTCTCTTGAAGCCAGTAGTTCCAACGTTTGCAATATTATTTGAGGTAGCAGAAATATCTGCTGATGAACCATTCAATCCTGTAAGTGCTGTATAAAACGACATTTATTTACTCCAATTATATATATTTTTAATATTAAAGATTATTTGATCTAAATTTTCTTACATTTGCAGCGTTTATATTACCATAATCTTTAACTTCAAGAACCACTCCCGTATTAGCATCTCCAGTAGAAGCTGCTAATACTTCGGCGAAAACTGAGGGTGTAACTCCAGATCTACCATTTTCTCCATTCATAAATGCTTCTACTTTTAATGGATTATCACTACTGAGAAGATCTCCTGGGATATTGTTCCAACTAAATCCCACTAAACCAGATGCTTGTGATCCTAAATCAATAGAGTGAACAGTTTCACCAGCGGAATTAGAAAAAACAACATTTGTAGCACTTGAGGCCCTTGGAAGATCTAAGACACCATGAATTTCACCTTCAGAATTTGGCCTTACTTTGTTACCTGGGACAAGAACTGAATGTCCTAATAAATTTGTAGCTGTTGCTATTCTAAATTCGCCTAACTGATTAGACAAACTTTTTAAACTTTCGCCCATTTCAGCTATACCAGTTACAGTGGAAAATTGTGCCATTTGTGCAATAAAGTCACCATTTTCCATTGGAGAAAAAGGGTCCTGATTTTGTAATTGAGTAGTCATCAATTTCAAAAAATCTGATTGGCCCAGAGTATCCTTTTTCTTTAAAGCAGAGGTCTCATCATTTGATTTTACGCCAATCTTCTCCAAAATTTTATTTAGTGTAGCTGTTGAGTTAGGATCTATAGTTGACATTTTATTCTCCAGGTTTCAATTATTTTCCCATATTGATTGTTCGCATCATTAAATTTCTTAATGTTGAAACAACTTCTATGTTATTTTGATATTGTCTTGATGCTTCTAACATTTCGACTAATTCTTCTTCTACATTTACTGCAGCATTAAATATAAAACCCTCTTCATTTGCTTGCGGATGTTCTGGCATATATATTTTTTCAGGAAGTCTGTTTACTTCTTTTATTTGAACGGCATCAACACTAGCAAGTCCTGATTGTCTTAAGCTATCTGCAAATTTTGTTTCAAATACAGGTTTAATAGCTTTATAGGCTTTATCTATTGATCCAGAAACATTATTTGCATTAGCTAGATTGGATGCAACGGTATTCAAACGAGTAAGTTGAGCAGACATTGCTCTTCCCGATATATCAAAGATGTTTTTTATATCACTCATTATTCACCTTTTATTGCTGAACGAAGTCCAGATATTTTATTGTTTAAAAAAGAAAGAGTAGTTTGATATCGCATCACATTTTCTGAAAACTGCATTTGCTCTACTGCCATTTCTACGGTATTTCCGTCCAAGCTTGGATGAATTGGAAGTCTAAACACACTATCTTTTCCAATTCTCTTCTGAATACTTGCAAAATGTGAATTATTTGTAGTTTGAATATTGCCAATTTTATTTATACGTTTTAATTCAGTATCAAAGTCTAAATCCCTTGCCTTAAAATTAGGTGTAGCTGCGTTAGCAATATTAGAAGCTAACATTTCATTTCTACGAGATCTTAATTGCAAAGCGCTAGCATGAAATCCTAAATGTTCAGTAAAACTTGGCATCCTAACTTAAATTCCTTTAACATAAAAAATTTTAAAATTTGTTTTCTGGATCGAAATTTGCAAGTAGAATGCCAAAATCAAATATGAAGAGAAAAATGATGGAAAATGATAGATCACTGGAAATTAGTAAGAAAAATAATCTCAAACTAGCTCCTGAAACAATGAGGATAAGAGACGCAATCATTGAAAAATACTCTGATACACCTCTAGACGTTTTAAGTAGTAAGCTACAAGCTCTTATAACTGATGATACAGATACAGGGACTAAATTAGGTATTTTTTCTGCAAGAGTTGAAATCTTGAGGATGAGGTTTTCTGAAATTGCTGATAAAAAATATGTAAAAGATAATAAATTAGGCGAGGAAAATGATTCAATAAGCGAAAGTGATATTTCAGATGAAACCGAAGACTTAAAAGAAGGATGGATGACTCTTAAAATATTAGAAGCAAGTGAAGTTAATGGGGTGAGATTTCCTGAAGGAGTTAAGATTGATGTACATACCGACGATGCAAAAAAATTATTAGAGTCAAAAAAAGCAGAATTAATTTCTATGCA
>CACGLH010000018.1 GCA_902573735.1 uncultured Alphaproteobacteria bacterium | reverse complement strand
TAAGCTGCCGTAGCTCAGGGGTAGAGCACTCCCTTGGTAAGGGAGAGGCCGAGAGTTCAAATCTCTCCGGCAGCACCAATTTGAAAATACGTATTTTTTTAAAATTAAAACTTATGATCAGTAAATAAATTTAATGATTTATTTAATTACTCGCTTAAGTACGAGGACCTAAATTGATGATTTATGGTTAATGCATGTTCCAACGCAGCACTATCAACTAATACTGCAATTTGGCTGAGTAAACCATTTAAAGCGTCTTTTTCCTCTAAACCAGAAGTTACTAAAGTATCAAGTGAAACCTGAAAAACTTTCACTATTAACTCTGACTGCTCATCTAAAGACAAATTGGCTTTAATTTGTTTTTGTTGTTTTTTCATTTCAAACCTTTATGGAAATATCAAAGCAAACTTTATGCCAAAAAAAATAGGCTTTTAAACAGTTTATTCTTTTCTTTTGATTTAATGAGTATTAAAAGTTGTTATATATTTCAAATTAAAGGTGTGTTATGGGATCACTTACTGCAATATACATTTTTGTATTTCTTATATGTGTTGGAATTATAGCGTTTATAATGGCTCTTGAAAAAATACGAAAAAAAGACGAAGAGGACCTTTAATCTATAGATCACTATTTCATCAATTCCCACCCAACTGTGTAAGGACTAAGAATTTTAGAAATATTTTCTTGACTATCTTCAGTCACAATATGAGCTTTCAAACCCTCTTTTGGGTGCTCCACAACTGAATTAACTTGAGCTTTTATACTTGCTTTTGACAATGCCTCATCAAATACCCTGGTTATAGCTTTCTTTCTCAAATCAGGCTTAAAAATTTTACCAACCGCAGTTAGCGGCATTTCCTCTATAATCTCAATATATTTTGGTAAGGCAGCCATCTCAGTAATTTTATTTTCACAAAATGAAATTAATTCACTAGGAGTACTATTTTCTCCATCATTTAATTGAACATAAGCACAAGGTAATTCACCTTTTTCAGCATCTGGCTGGCCAATAGCTCCAACCATGGCAACACTAGGATGACTTGATATAGTCTCTTCAATTATGCTTGGATCGATATTGTGGCCTCCTCTTATTATTAGATCTTTAGATCTACCCGTTATCCACAAATATCCATCTTTATCAAATCGGCCCAAATCTCCAGTTCTCATAAATTTCTTATTTACAAATAAACCCTTATTTCTATCTGGATCTGTATATGTGTTACCAGATATAACTCCTGGATTAGATACACAAATTTCGCCTACCTCACCTACTTTACAATTTTTTAAAATTTTCCCATTTTTATCGCAATCTAGAATTTTTACTTCTGTATAAGGATATGGAATACCAACTGAGCCAACTCTACGGTCACCATCAGGTGGATTAACAGAAATCATGCAAGTTGCCTCTGTCATTCCATAACCTTCTAAAATCTTAAGACCTGTTTGATCTTGAAATTGCTTAAATTGTGAAGTTGAAAGAGGTGATGAACCACATAGAGCAAATCGAAGTGTATCAATATTTGCATCTACTTTTACTTGTAATAATTGTGTGATAGCAGTGGGAACTGTAACCATAAAAGTGACACCCCAGTACTCTACAAGTTTCCAAAAATTAGGAAAAACACCGTCGCCTCTATAGCCTTGTGGAGTAGGTAAAACCATGTGGGCACCTGATAATAAACATGTCATAAATATAGGATAAGCAGCATAAACGTGAAAAAGTGGTAAAGGACATATTAAACAATCCTTTTCAGAAAAAAGAAGTGTAGCACTAGACCAACCATTAAAAAGCATGCCAGAGGCTTTATGTTGAGCAACTTTAGGCATGCCTGTCGTACCACCTGTATGAAAATAGGCACAAACTGCATCGTCATTGTGATCTTCAAAATCTAAAGTAGTATTTTCAGAAGAAATGGCATCCATAAAATTTACAACTTTTGCATTATGATTAATAGTTACTTTGGGCCTCAACAATGACGCAATCCATGATTTGGGGGGTGTTAAATATCTTACTAAATCTACTTCAAAGACAGTTTTAACATTAGGAGCTGTTTCAAGCGCCTTATGAACATTTTGTGCTACTTCTGTTTTTAGCATTGGAGAAAGAGTTACAATAGCTTTTGCATTTGTCTCTCTGAGAATATGAGAGATTTGTTTAGGCTCTAACAAAGCATTAATCGGGTTAACAACTCCAGTAATAGCACCAGCTAAAAAGGTGATTGCCGTTTCAGAACAATTCGGTAAAACGAAGGCAATAACATCATCTTTTTTAATACCAACTTTTCTGAATGCATTTGCAGCTTTTACTACAATCTCATGTAATTCAGACCAAGTATAAGTTTCAGACTTTGAACCTGGTTTAGATGTAATTTGAAAAGAAATTGCGGGTCGAGAAGGAAAATTTTTTGCTACTCTATTTAAAGACTTATAAATTGTTTTTTCATGTAATCGATCAGGAAATGCAGCTTCTTTTTCTAGCTTTTTTAAATCGTCTACATTTTCAAACTTAAACATATTTATCCTCCAAACAAATCAATAATTGTTAATGATAACTAAAAAATTTATGGAAATAAAGGCAGGAAAATTTAATTTTTTTTAATTTGTTAAAAACTGAAGCTTTGCAAGCTTTGCATAAAGACCTTTTTTATTAATTAGTTGTTCATGGGTTCCCTCAGAAACTATTTTTCCTTTATCTAGAACCAAAATTTTATTTGCTCGTTTTACTGTTGAAAGTCTGTGTGCGATCACAATAACAGTTCTACTTGTTGCTAGTCTTTCTAAAGCTCCTTGTATAAGACTTTCACTTTCGGCATCGAGTGAAGCTGTAGGCTCATCTAGGAGGAGTATTGGGGCATTTCTCAAAAACGCCCGAGCAATTGCAATTCTTTGTTTTTGTCCAACGGAAAGTAATACACCTCTCTCTCCAACAAAAGTATCATAGCCATTCGGTAAATTCATGATGAATTCATGGGATGCTGCATTTTTTGCTGCTGTTTTAACTTCATCAATTGACGCATTAGGTCTACCAAACCTTATATTTTCAAATACTGTATTAGCGAAAATTATTGGCTCTTGAGATACAAAAGCAAACTGATTACGTAATACAAATGTGCTAACCTCCTTGATTGAAAGATTCCCAATTTTAATAATCCCATTTTGAAATTCATAGAATCTTAACAAAAGTTGAAAAACCGAAGACTTACCCGCCCCAGACGATCCAACTAAAGCAAGAGTTTCCCCTTTTTTTAAAATAAAAGATAATCCATCTAAAATTTTATCCGTTGGTCTAAGTGGGTATGAAAAAGTAATATTGCTAAATTTTATTGCAATTTCATTTTCAAAATTAGGTTGGTTTATTATTTTTGGTTGTTTAACTGGATCTTCTGACTTAAGAATTTCTACAATTCTTTCAGTTGCACCAGCGGCTCTTTGTAGTTCACCAAAAATTTCAGATAATGCAGCAATAGCTCCTGCAACAAATCCAGAATAAATTACAAATTGTACTAAGTAACCTGGTGAGATTACACCTAACCTAACATCCCTAGCACCAACCCATAACACTGTTACTATTCCAACAAATACAACAAAAATTATAAGAGCTGTCATTATAGATCTTACTAAGATCCTTTTTTTTGCTATGAAAAATGAATTTTCAATTATGTCTGAAAAATTATCTCTTGCGTTTTTTATAAAATTAAATGCCTGAATTGTACTTGAAGCTAACATCATTTCAGATGCCATACCTGAACTATCAGCAATTTTATTTTGGCTTTCTCTACTCAATTTTCTTAATTTTCTACCCATTGCTAGTATTGGAATAATCATTATTGGGACTAACAATAATACCATCAAAGAAAGCTTTATGGACGTAAGGAACATAAAGAAAAGGCCACCTATTAATAATAAAATATTTCTTAAAGCTAATGATACAGAAGAAGAAACAACCGAAAGTATGAGGGTAGTGTCAGTCGTTATCCTAGATAATATTTCTCCAGTTAATAACTTTTCATAAAAACCAGGGCTCATTGATATAACTTTATTAAATAAAGCTTTTCTAATATCCGCTACAACCCTCTCACCTAATCTTGTTACTAAGTAAAATCTTAATGAAGTACCAATTGCTAATAAACTTGCTAAAAGGAAAGCTGCTGCAAAATAATAATCCATTAATTGAGTACTATCGCTGTAAAATCCATCTACCACTCTTCTTATGGCAATTGGAAAAGTAAGAGAAATGCCGGCAGTCGTTACCAAAACAACTGAGGCCAATAAAAGATTTATCAAATAAGGCTTAAAAAAAGAATAAAGCAAAGTTACTGAGATTATACTTTTCCCTTTATCTCTATCTGTATTTTTTTGAAATAAATCTTTACTATTAGGTTGATTTTTATCAGACATAACCAGTTAATTATTCTTATTATTTGGAAGATGTAATATCAGCAGAAATTAAAATAAACAAGAAACAAAGATGAAAATATTAATCTATTAAAAGATGAAAATATTAATCTATTAATAGATTGAAGAAAATTAAGTTTTATATATACAAAGTAAATAATTTGATCAGTGAAAAAACATAATTTCAGATGTAGTTTAAGTTGATTTAATGATAGAATTGCTGCGTCAATAAATTCAAGTTTCATTATAAAATTTTTATGATAATATTTTAATAAGTATTACCCACTAATGGTACTGAGGAAGGAAATAAGTTTATGAAAGATACTTTAGACGTTTGTCCAGTTATGCATGGAGCTCATTCATCACACAATTCTGGAGCACAAAATAAGGACTGGTGGCCAAACCAACTGAATTTAAGCATTTTAAGACAAAACGATAAAAAATCAAATCCAATGGATGAAAATTTTAGTTATAAGGAAGAATTTACAAAACTGGATTATTTTGCCTTAAAAAAAGATTTAACAAATTTAATGACTGATAGTCAAAAATGGTGGCCTGCTGACTACGGACACTATGGTCCATTTTTTGTAAGAATGACCTGGCATGCTGCTGGAACCTATAGAACTGGTGATGGTAGAGGCGGAGGTGGAACAGGAGCTCAAAGATTTGCACCACTAAATTCATGGCCTGATAACGGCAACCTTGATAAGGCTCGTCGTCTTTTATGGCCTATAAAACAAAAGTATGGTAATAAAATTTCTTGGGCAGATCTTCTGATTTTAACAGGAAATGTCGCCATAGAATCAATGGGAGGAAAAACTTTTGGTTTTGGTGGTGGAAGAGCTGATATATGGCATCCCGAGGAAGATATATATTGGGGTGCAGAAAATGAATGGCTTATTGTTGGAAAAGAAAATAAAAGATATACAGGCGACAGATATCTTGAAAATCCTCTTGCTGCCGTTCAAATGGGGTTAATTTATGTAAATCCCCAAGGTCCTGATGGCAATCCTGATCCACTAGCCAGCGCGAGAGACATAAGAGAAACATTTGCAAGGATGGCGATGAATGATGAAGAAACAGTAGCCCTTGTTGCTGGAGGTCATACTTTTGGTAAAGCACATGGCGCAAGTGTTGAAGAAAACGTTTCTGCAGAACCAGAAGGTGCACCTATTGAAAATATGGGTTTTGGCTGGAGTAATAACTTTGGAAAAGGTTTTGGCCGTGATACTATTACAAGCGGAATTGAAGGACCTTGGACTACTAATCCTATTAAATGGGATAATGGATATTTTGATTTGCTTCTAGGTTATAAGTGGGAGTTAACTAAAAGTCCTGCTGGAGCGCACATATGGCATGCAGTCGACCAAAAGCAAGAAGATTTAGCACCCGATGTCGAAGATAGTAGTATTAAAGTCCCTACTATGATGACGACTGCAGATATTGCTCTAATCACAGACAGTAATTATAAAAAAATCTCTGAAGATTTTCACAAAAACCCTGAAAAATTTTCAGATGCTTTTGCGAGGGCTTGGTTTAAATTACTACATAGAGATATGGGGCCTAAAGTAAGGTATTTAGGGCCTGAAGTTCCTGAAGAAAATCTAATTTGGCAAGATCCTATTCCTCAAGGTAATAGCAACTACGACGTAGATTTAATAAAGAATGAAATTAAACAAACAAATCTTTCAGCACAAGACATGATTGAAACAGCATGGGCTTCAGCCTCAACATTTCGAATTTCAGATATGAGAGGTGGAGCTAATGGAGCAAGAATAAGATTAGAACCGCAAAAAAACTGGGAAGCTAATAAACCAGTGCAATTAGCAAGAGTTTTAGATATTCTTGAACCTATTTCCTCGAAAAATGATATTTCATTAGCTGATACTATAGTTTTAGCTGGGAATGTTGGTCTTGAGAAAATTACTAATTTAGATGTTCCATTTTTACCAGGAAGAGGAGATGCTTCACAAGAAGAGACTGATATTGAAAGTTTTGAAGTATTAGAACCTAATGCAGATGGTTTCAGAAATTTTCAAAAAGGAGAATATACAGTATCCCCTGAGGAAATGATGCTAGATAAAGCACACCTACTTGGACTAACTGCACCCGAAATGGTTGTTTTATATGGAGGATTGCGTTCAATTGGTATTTCTACAGATGATAAAGGGTTATGGACCAAAAATGACGAATTATCTAATGAGTGGTTCAAAGTACTTCTTGGAATGGACGTAGTTTGGTCAGAGAAATCTTTTAATAACTATGAAGGTAGTGACAGGAAAACAGGTAAAATTTTACGCAAAGCATCACGCTGTGATTTAATTTTTGGTTCAAATTCTGAATTAAGATCATTATCTGAGCTTTACTCTCAGGATGATAATAACAAAAAATTTGTGAAAGATTTTATTAAAGCTTGGGTTAAAGTTATGAATTCTGATCGCTTTGATTTATTGTCCTAAAACCAAAAATAATTAAGCCTGTTTATTTTATATTAAATAGGCTTAATACAATATTTTATTTTACATTATCTCTATGCCAAAGAACATGATCTTTTAATAAGGAAGATACAAAAAAATAGCTATGATCATAATCTTTTTGATACCTTAGTTGATCTCCGTTATTTCTGTTATTAAAAATTTTTTCGAGCACTTCAGGCATTAAATTTTTAAGAAAATCGTCTTTTGTCCCCTGATCAATTAATATTTTTCCTTTGTAACCTTGTTCATTTAGTAAGATTGAAGGATCATATTTTTTCCAGTTTTCTGTTTCTTTCCCTAAATAAGCTTCAAATTGCTTTTGACCCCATATTCCTTTTGTAGGATTAGCAATAGGAGCAAAAGCAGAAACCGTCTTGTAAATTTCAGGATTTCTAATTGCAATATTAAGAGCCCCTAACCCTCCCATAGAGTGTCCCATTATTGATTGTTTTTCTTGATCTAAGGGAAATTTTGTTAGAACTAAATTAGGTAACTCATTCACTATGTATGACCACATTTGGAAATTTTTTTTCCATGGATTTTCAGTACTATCCACATAAAAACCAGCACCTTGACCTAAATCAAAACTGTCATCATCTGGTACTGCTTCACCCCTAGGTGATGTATCTGGAAAGATAACAGCAATTTTTTCCTCAGAAGCCCAGCGTTGAATACCAGACTTTACCATAGCATTTTCATGCGTACATGTAAGTCCGGATAAAAACCATATTAAACGTAGCTTTTCATTTGTTTCGTGTACTGGGATATAAATACCAAATGTCATATCACAATCACAAACTTCTGAATGATGAGAAAATACAAATTGATCTCCTTCATAACATTTGCTTTTTGAAATTTGTTTTAATTCTATCATCTCATCATCTTTTTATTAATTATGTTATTTAGCAAATTAGTACTCTATCACGGATCTTATACTTTCACCCTTATGCATTAAATCAAAAGCCTTATTAATATCTTCTAATGGCATTTTGTGCGTTATCATAGGATCAATTTCTATTTTTCCGTCCATGTACCAGTCCACAATCTTTGGGACATCAGTTCTTCCTCTAGCACCACCAAATGCAGTTCCTCTCCAACTACGTCCTGTGACAAGTTGAAAGGGTCTTGTTGAAATTTCAGCTCCAGCTGGAGCTACACCAATTATAATACTTTCTCCCCAACCCTTATGAGCACTTTCTAGTGCAGTTCTCATTACGTCTACGTTTCCTGTTGCATCAAAAGTATAATCAGCCCCACCCTTAGTAAGATTAACCAAATAAGGTACAATTTCTTCATTAACTTCCAATGGATTCACAAAATCTGTCATTCCAAATCTTTTGGCCATCTCAACTTTTGATGGATTTATATCAACTCCCACTATTTGGTCACAACCAGCCATTCTAAGTCCCTGAATTACATTTAGTCCAATACCTCCTAAACCAAAAACAATAGTACGACTACCCTCTTCAACTTTAGCAGTATTCATAACAGCGCCTAAACCAGTTGTTACCCCACAACCGATATAACATACCTTATCAAAAGGGGCGTCTTCTCTAATTTTAGCTGCTGCTATCTCTGGCATAATTGTAAAGTTGGAAAAAGTTGAAGTCCCCATATAATGAAAGATTTTGTCCCCATCTTCAGTTGTAAATCTACTAGTGCCATCTGGCATCAAACCCTGCCCCTGTGTTTCTCGAATGGCTTGACATAAATTTGTCTTAGGATGCAAACAGTAATCACATTCTCTACATTCAGGAGTATATAATGGAATAACATGATCACCGACTTTTAAGGATTTTACATTTGGACCAACTTCTCTGACTATACCTGCTCCCTCGTGCCCAAGTATAGCTGGAAAAATTCCTTCTGGGTCTGCTCCTGACAAAGTAAATTCATCAGTATGACAAACACCTGTTGCCATAATTTCGACAAGTACTTCATTATCTTTGGGACCATCTAAATTTACATTTACAATTTCGAGTGGCTTTCCAGCTTCAATAGCCAAAGCAGCTTTCGTTTTCATTTTCTTCTCCCCAATAATAATAATTAACTGATCATGAGTATAATAAAGATACAAGTCAAGTCACTATAGTTTAATTATGTTTTATTAAAAATGTGTTGAATCAATCAAAAATTATTTACTTGTATGGAAATAGTTTTCTTATTAACCTCTAATCAATTATAAATTGATATATTTTTTTAAATCAAAAGGGGAAAGTAATGTTAGATCAAACAACAGGACCAGGATATGCAACTCCTGCAGAGGCAGTAAAGGCACCTAAAGAGAAAATAGTTTATACGGTATGTATTTATACGGGCACAGGTATAGAAAAACCTGACTATTTAGCTACTATTGATGCTGACGAAAATAGTCCTACATACAGCCAGGTCATACATAGATTACCAATGCCAAATATAGGTGATGAACTTCATCATTCTGGATGGAATGCTTGCTCATCATGTCATTGCGACTCAAGTAAAGAAAGAAAATATTTAATTTTACCTGGTGTAAGAACTTCTAACTTTTATATAATTGATACAAAAACTGATCCAAGAGCTCCTTCTATATTTAAAGTTGTGGATGGTGAAGAGGTTAAGAAAAAAACAAATCTTTCTGCACCACATACCGTTCATTGTATGGGTAAAGACATTATAGTTTCCATGCTCGGAGATGCAGAGGGTGGATCTCCAGGAGGATACCTACATTTGAACCAAGATTTTGAAATAGTTGGTCCTTGGACGAAATCATTAAAAGATATGGATATCCAATATAGTTATGATTTTTGGTATCAGCCTAGAAAAAATATGATGGTGTCAACAGAATGGGCAGCTCCAAAAACCTTTCAACCAGGTTTTGAATTAGATGATGTAGGAAAAGATAAGTATGGAAGAAGAATCCACTTTTGGGACTTGGATAAAAAAGAGGTTAAGAAAACATTTGATCTTGGTGAGGAAGGTCTAATTCCGTTGGAAACAAGAATGCTTCATAATCCTGATTCTAGTCATGGGTATGTTGGAGCAACTCTTTCATCAAACATATTTCATTATAATACTGAAAGAGCAGATCCAGAAGTAAAAAAAGTAATTGATGTTGCTTCCATAGAAGTGGATTTCTTTCCAGTCCCACTTCCTGGATTGATTACTGATATATTGGTGTCAATGGATGATAAATACCTTTACTTTGCTAATTGGCTTCATGGAGATGTCAGACAATATGATATTTCAGAACCAAGCAATCCAAAATTAACTGGACAAGCATGGATTGGTGGTTTGTTAGGAAAAGCCCCAGAAATTAACGGTAAAAAAATTGAAGGTGGGCCTCAAATGATACAATTATCTTTAGATGGTAAACGCCTATACGTTACCACTTCGCTTTTTTCTACTTGGGATAATCAGTTTTATCCAGGAATGAAGGATGAGGGAGGTGCAATGGTGGTCGTTGATTGCGATACTGAAAACGGAGGAATGAAAATTAATGATAAATTTATTGTTGATTTTGGGAAAGAACCCGATGGTCCTTCAAGAGCACACGAAACCAGATATCCAGGCGGAGATTGTTCTTCTGACATTTGGACCTAATTCGTTTAATTAATATCAATTGGCTTCATCTATGAAAAAATATACCGTTACTTTAAGAAACAGGAATAACCTCAAAGTAACGGTGGGTGATGATGAAGCCATTATAGATGCAGTAGAAAATATGGGCCACCTTTTACCTATAGCATGTAGGTATGGTGGGTGTATTACATGTGCTGCCAAACTCATTGATGGCAAAGTAAAACAACCAAATGCAACTGCTTTAAACAAAAGACAGTCGCAAGATGGCTATATACTTTTATGTGTAGCTAGGCCTCAGACAAATTGTATAATTGATGTTGGGGTAGAAAGCCATGATACTCTTTATCAAAACCCATTTATGAAACCTGGAGCACTAGATAAGATTTTTAAAGAAACACAAAAATAATTTTGTAATTTTTAATTAAAAATAATGGAGTAAATCTGTGAAAGATATAATTAATGATTTTACTTTAAAAAATAGAAATGATAACGGGAATACCCCTATTTTAAACTATTGGGGTGCAAATTCTGAGTACGGTGTTCTTAAAGACGTTTTATTAGGGCCAGTTGAAAATTATAAGTGGTTAAAAACTAGCTCAGTATCAAAAAAAACTATTCGTAGAAATGTAGAATACAATCTTGATACTGCAAAAAAACAATATCAAGAAATGATATCTGCATACTCTTCAGCAGGTGTAAAAGTACACAAACATGAACCTGACCCTGAATTGCCATATCAAATTTTTGCTAGAGATAGTTCAATCATGACACCTTTTGGGGCAATAATAACTAATATGGCACAATGGTGGAGAAGAGGTGAAAACTATAGAGCAATTGAAACATATAATAAGTTAGGTATACCGATTTATGATTTTATAACAGCTGGTCATTTTGAAGGTGGTGATTTCAACGTAATTGAACCTGGTTGCGTTTTAATTGGTTGGGAAGGAGAAGAAGGTAGATCTCATTTAAGAGCAGCTCAGCAACTAAAACAATGGTTTGAAAAAGAAGAATGGGAAGTATTCATAACTGATATTGATCCTTATTATGTTCATATTGATTTGATGGTTGTTATGTTAGCTGAAAAACTAGCTGCAGTTTGTTTAGATTGTACAGACCCAAACATAGTGACTTGGCTAAAAAATAAAAAAATAAAAATTATTCCAGTTCCTTTCCAAGAAACTATAGAACTTGGTTGTAATGTGGTTGCACTGGGAAAAGATAGAGTGCTTCTGCCTGAAGCTTCTAAAACGCTGAAGGCTAATTTAAAAGCGGAAGGTTTCGAAATCTTTGATCCAAACCTCTCCATGATTACTCAAGGTGGGGGAGGAGTACATTGTATGTGCCAGAGTTTGAGAAGAGAGCCTGTATAAATAATTTGAGTAAATAAAGATTAAAGATCTCTAAGTAATTTATTCATAAAAAAAACTGGAATTAATCCAGAAGAAACAATCATCAATGCAGGTATTGAGGCCTCAGCCATTAATTCGCTATGGGCGTATTGATAGGTTTGTGTTGCTAGAGTTTCAAAATTAAACGGTCTGAGAAGTAGAGTCATAGGTAATTCTTTCATAACATCTACAAATACCAATAAACCGCCAGCTATTAAAAATGGGAATAACAAAGGAAAAGTAACTTTTATCGTAGTCCCCAAGAAAGTTTTCCCTAGACATCTGCTTACAGATAATAAATTTTGAGGAATTTTCTGAAAACCTGAGGATAATGAACCAAACCCTATAGCTTGAAATCTTACAATGTAAGCAAACAAAAGAACAAAAAAAGTACCCCCAAAGTATAAATTATTTGGAATAATAAAAATGTATTTATCAATTGAATTAATTAGATTGTCTAAGAAACCAATAAAAATCACAACTCCGATAGCTAACATAGTACCAGGAAAGGCATAACCCGTAGATGAAATACCTGCCAGCGTTTTAACAAATTTAGATTTAGTTTCGTTGCTATATGAAACAATTAAAAAAGAAAATAGAACTACAAAAGCAGCAGATAAAAAAGAAACCAAAATAGAATTTAGAAAAGGCTTTATAAACACATTAATCGGTTCATAATCAAATGCATATAAACTGTTAGAGATTAGAATTAATACAGGAATAATGAACCCAACAAATGGAGGGAAAAGACAAATCAAAATACATAAAATTGATTTTTGACTATTTAGTTTCTTTAAAGAAATATAAGTTTTTCTTTTACTTGTATCATGAAATTTACTAGCAGCTCTCGATTTAATTTCTATTAATAGTAAAGAAATAACAAAAATGAACGTAATAATTGATAATTGAGCCGCAGAAGTAATACTATTCATTCCAATCCACACATTAAATATTCCTAAAGTTAGAGTTTCTAAAGAAAAATACTCTACTGTGCCAAAATCTGATACTACCTCCATACAAACTAATGCTAAGCCAGCAAAAATTGCAGGTCTTGCTAATGGTAAACCAACAGAAAAAAAAGTTGATTTGTTATACAATCTAGAAGTCTCATAAAGACTTAATGGCGCTTTCCTAAAAGCTGTTCGTGCAAGAACATAAATATAAGGATATAACACAAATGACATTACAAAAATTGCACCCCACAGGGATCTTATTTCAGGAAAAAAATATTCATCTGCAGAATTATAATTAAAAAGGAACCTAACAAATTTTTGAACAGGACCTGCATATTCTAAAAAATCTGTATAGGCATAAGCAACCAAATATGCAGGACATGCAATTGGTAAAACTAAAATCCAATCAAAAAATTTTGCAAATTTGAAATCATAATTTGATACTAACCATGCAGGTATGATTGAAATAAAAAGAGATAAAATCATTACCCCAACCATCAGAAATAGGGTGTTATAAATATATTTAAATAAAACTGTTTCTAAAAGATGCTCCCATATACCATCACTATTATTTGCGCTTATGATAAATAAAGCAATGATAGGACATAAAAATAAAATAGAGAAAATTAATGTGCTTGAGAAAAATATACTCTCGCCATTGAAGGATGGCAATTTCATGTCAAATATTTACCATCCAACTCTATCAATTATCTTTTGCGCATCAATAGATAACTGAGCAATTTTTTCAATTGAGATTTTGTGTTCTCTGAAATTTCCCCAGCTAACTAACTCTTCCGATGGTTCAACTTTAACATTCACCGGATATTCAAAATTTATCTCACTATACATTTTTTGAGATTTACTATTGGAAAGAAATTCTAGAAGTTTTATGGCTGATTCTTTATTCTTTGAGTGTTTTGCCACTCCTCCACCAGATATATTAATGTGAGCTCCCCTATCTCCTTCTTCTTGGTTAGGAAAAGTTAATCGCATAGATTTAGCCCATTCCCTTTGAACTGGATCTTCTGAATATTTTAGCTTTCCAAAATAATAATTATTAATGATTGCAATATCACAAAGTCCTTCATAAATCCCTTTTACTTGTGCTCTATCATTTCCTTGAGGTCTTCTAGCAAGATTTGATACCAAACCAGTAGCCCACTCTTCGGCTTTTTCTACACCGTATTCTGCTATCACAGAGGCCATTAATGCTCTATTGTAGACATGACTGCCAGGCCTACTACAGATCTTTCCTTTCCATTTAGGCTTTGCTAAATCTTCTACTCTAAGTATATCATTTTCTTTAACTCTCTCTTTAGAAGTCGCAATAATTCTTGATCTTTTTGAAAGTCCAAACCAAGTATTTCTCTTACTTTTAAGGTGAACTGGTATATTTTGATCTAAAATAGGAGAATTAATTTCAGCTAATAAATCCATATCTTCATAAATATATAATCTACCAATATCCACAGTCAAAATGACGTCTGCAGGACTATTTTTTCCTTCTGCTTTCAATCTTTGCGCTAGTCCCTTAGTGGCATAAACTACATTTGTTTTTATTCCAGTCTCTTTAGTAAAAGCCTCTAAAAAAGGATTAATTAAAAATGGTTGCCTATGTGAATATATATTGATTTCCTTAGCAAATAAAATTGGTATGTTACAAATATAAGTTAAAAAAATTAATATAAATATTTTTCTAAAATTCATTGCTTACCTCTAAGTTTTTATTAATAGATTTATCTTTTTACTAGTTTCAAATAATAAAAAAAATTTTGAATTTTCTTTTTTAAAATATTTTTTATTTCAATAAGTGGGAAAAAATATAATGTTGATAATTTGTTAAAATCTTGTTCTTTTGTCTCAATACCTAGTTTTAACTCTTCGATTTCTACAGAGTGGTGCAAGGAACCAAAAATATAATCCCAAATAGCTAAAGCTGCACCAAAATTTTTATCATGGTGCCTATGGGCAACTGAGTGGTGCAACTGATGTTGAGCAGGAGAAATTAAAATATATTCTAGCCAACTCCAATATCTAATGCCTATATGAGAGTGTCTTAAGTTAGAGCCAGCTGTGTTAAATAAAAACAACAGAACATTAGCTCCTAACACGGTAAAAAGATCAACATTATTTCCAAAAAAGAAAATAAATGTTGATATGGAAACTCCTTGAGTAAATGTACCTCTTAATGTGAAAACAATACCTTCTAATGGATGGGTTCTATAAACTGTCATTGGAGTTAAAACTTCAGCTGAATGATGAACTTTATGCAAAGCCCAGAGAATGGGCCACTTATGCATCCAACGATGAACCCAATATTTTGAAAAATCGTCTAGCAAAAATATAAAAAGCGTGAAAAGAAAAACAACAACCTGAACAGGTGTATTTTGAAAAGAACTAGAACTCAACCAACTTATTTCATGCAGCCAATAAAAAATTGCTGTTGCGATTACTAGTTGTGTAATTAATACTGGAGAAATACTTATTGATATAATTCGGTTTATTAGGAAAACAAAAAAATCTGCTTTTGACGAACTAGAAAACCATATTTTCTTATCAAAAATAAATTTTAATGAGTTTTTTAGATTTACTCTCCTAAAAAATACTAGCCAAATAAGTGCAATAAGTATGGAAATTACTAAATAACCAACAAAGACCCGCTTTCGCGGGTCTATGAAGTGCTCAAAAATGTTTGAAAAGAAATCAATCATTTTCTTAGTGTTAAGTTAATTCATAATTAATCATTTTCTGAACTATTACTCCCACCTAATTTTTCAGCAAGGTTGCTCATATCAGACAATTTATCTTTATTTCTTGCCTCTACTTGAAATGCATCAACCATTAGTTTTTGAACTTTAAGCATGTGAAGTTTATATTCTCCCCAACCTGAGCCTTCGTCTTTCAAATATTCACCACTTGAGTTCATTCCAGTTACTTGCGAAGCATTCATAAGTAATGGGCCCATTCCAATCATTCGATTTAACTTAGTTGCTGTCTCACCAAGATTATATTTCCCAGTTTGTAGTGACATTGCGAAACCTTTTAGTTCTCCCCAATGTTTTGCATAAGTTCTAAAGGCTTTTTTAGTATCAGAATCAGAATTTGAAGCAACTAATTCTTCGAGTTTTGTTATGTCATTATAAACAGAGCCAGCATATTTGAATACAGCCTCTGCAATGACTTTTTCCCAATTAGAACAAATAACCCCTGCTAAATTTACTAGTTTACCTCTTTCTGCATCTGATAATGCTTCGCCATTGGCATCTGCAATAAGTTGACGTCCATCTACAAATGCTTTTGTGATAGTAGCTAGATAATTGGTTTTACCACCTTTATCAAAAGCTGAAGCATAGTAGGAATGTGCAAAAGTCATCTCACTTAAAAGATCAATCATACCATCTCCATTGGCATCTGCTGCTTCAAGATCTTTCATTTTAGCAACATTGTAGCTTTGTTCTGGGGTAAGTTTTAAAGTATGAGCTGCTGCTCCAAAATATCCAAAAGCTTCATCCCATGAATGCTCTTTACCTGTATAATGCTTACCCTCTTTATAAGGCTTATTATTCGGTTTATTATCAGCACCCATTTTTTCATCTAGATAATTATCACAAGCTTGATGATAAAAAACAGCACCCATTGTAAACTTTGAAATTAACTGGATATAGTCATATCCTGTACTTGGATCAAACCCTTTATTCGTGCTGGCAGCTTTATCGATCATAAACGCAAGTGTTTCTTTTCCAGTCATTTGACCTGGCCATCCATTAACAACACCTTTTGAAGCTTTACCAGCCAAGTTTGTATTAGAAATTTCCTTCATTGTTTCCTGTTTGATATTAAAATCACCTTTATCCACAGGAGATAATATTTTCTTATTTTTGTCAGTTCCTCCAAAATAAGACATCATTTCTGCTTTAATTTTGCCAGCGTTAGCACCACCATTACCTTGTGAAGATAATTTCTTGATGCTCGTATGCAGCACTTGTCTTCCAATTTGACCAGTATAAGAAACAGAATTGGTCTTATTACCTGAGTAACCTTTTAGTGTCACAGGATATGGTCCATAAGTATCACCTAAATGACCATCAGAAAACCCAAACTGGCTAGGCTTAAGATGGAAATTATTGAGGCTACTGTTATCTTTGCCTTGCTATTCATTATTTTCTCCATTCTTTTATTATTATAGCTAGCAGAGTTTACGCTGGCTTCTATATTAATTCTTACTTGGTAAGAATAAGTTTATTATGTCTAGTTAATCTCAATATATAATCTTGAGATCCTAAACTGATGATTGCTGTATTAGATGATCCGATCAAATCCAATGCATTTATTTTTATTACACTAGGTGTACTATTAGTTTGATTAGGACTTGATTTTTCATCAAAGTTTTCAATTGCATTAAGCAAACTTTCAACCTTCCTTTCTGCCATTTTAAATATCCTTAATCTAATACCTGACTTAAATTGTCAGGAATAAAACAATCCTTACCAAATTAATCAGATTTGTCAATCCTGAGTTTATTAATAGGGTATAAAGGGATAAAATTAATTTGATATTTTTTAAGACTTGGTGATTTATAGATGATATTGTAATAAAATGGATTATGTTAATAAAAATAAAAATTTTATCTGATACAATTTGTCCCTGGTGCTATATTGGCAAAAAAAGCTTTGATAATGCAAAAATTCAATTTGATTCTAGCTTGTTTCAAATCACATGGATTCCTTTCCAACTAAATCCAGATATGCCAAAAGAAGGTATGGATAGGAGAAAATATTTATTAAGAAAATTTGGAGACCAAAAAAAAACTATAGAGACCTATACTCCAATAATAAATAAATTTAAGGAAAATAATATTGACCATGATTTGTCAAAAATTCTTAAAACTCCTAATACAATGGATACAAACTTGTTAATTCATTGGGGACAATTAGAAAATAAAGCTAACCAAATAATTGAGAATTTGTTTATTGCTTATTTCTATAGAGGTATAGACCTTGGTAACAAAAATAATTTAATAAAAATAGCCAAAGAGTCAGGTTTGACAAAAAAAATATCAACTAGACTTTTTGAAAATGAAAAAGACATCGATACTATTCAAGAAACAGAAAATAAATATAGAAGAATTGGAGTCACTGGGATCCCAACTTTTATCCTCAACAATGAATACGTCATTCCAGGTGCACAAACCAAAGAATTTTGGCTTGGAGTATTTAAAGAAGTTATAGAGAAAAATAGGAGATCATATTCATGAAAAATAGCCGATTAATTGCTGATATTGATGCGAACAGAGGGTACTCTGGAATACCAACATTCTTAAGATCAAATATATGTAAAAACTTAGATAATATAGATGCAACCTATGCCGTTTTAGGAGTACCATATGATGAAGGATCTCCTTTTGTTGGGGGATCAAGGTTTTGTGCAAGATCTATCAGGGAACATTCTCTTCGATTTGGTGGTGGTGCAATTTATGATATTGAAAACGACAAAGAATATCTTCGGGATGCAATATCTAACAATTTAATAGTTGATCTTGGTGATATAGACATTACCCCAAGTAGGGGCGATGTTACTATGGAAAAATTAACTTCTGTTATAAAAAAAATTATTAAACAAAAAATCCTTCCAATAGTACTAGGTGGAGATCATACTATAACTTATCCTATTGTCAGAGGCTTTAATAAACCACTACATGTAGTACAATTAGATGCACATATTGATTACTCCAAAATACAGGAAGGCATGAAGTATACTAACTCTACTTCTTTTAGGTTATTACATAAATTAGATCATGTGAAATCGTTGAGTCAAGTAGGTATTAGAAGTATGCGTGACCAAAAATCAGATGTTAATGATGCTTTAAATAACGGAAGCCATATCATTAAAATGAGTGAAATAAGGCATAAGGGCCCAGAAAATATTTGGGAACACCTACCTAATAATGAAGATTGTTACGTTACTATTGATATTGACTCTTATGATATGTCATTAGTACCAGGCTGTGTATCCGCAGAACCAAATGGTTTTAATTTTGAAGAACTGCAAAAATCCCTTAAAAGCTTAGCAAATAAAATGAATATAGTAGGATTTGATTTTGTTGAAGTTAACCCTAAATTAGATGTCGGTACTAATGTGACTTCATATTTAGGTGCACTTACTGTTGCAATGTTTTTAGGTTTCATTGACGAAAAAAAGAGAGCTCAATAGGTATTAGATATGTGTGGTAGGTTTACACTTTATAATAAAAAAAAAGTAGCTGATAAAATAGGTTTTGATTTAAAACCAAGCTATAATATCGTACCTTCACATGATATCCTGATTTTAACACCTAAACCAATACTTTTTTATTGGGGGCTTTCTCCAACATGGGCAAATAAGCCTATGAACCTTATAAATGCAAGAATTGAGACATTAAAAGAAAAGCCAGCTTTTAAGAAAACAAAACCATGTATTGTTGTTTCTAACGGTTGGTATGAATGGAAAAAATTAAATAATTCAGAAAAAATTCCTTTTTTTATCCATGATAATAATAAGATTATATATTTTGCTGGGGTATATAACGAGATAGGTTGTTCAATAATAACCAAAGAAGCTAGTCCAAGTCTAGCTAATATACATCATAGACAACCACTTATTTTGGGTAAAAAAGAAAGGTTATGCTGGATCAGAGAATTCGAAATCAATCATACTTATGAACCTCAAAAACTTCAATGTCATAGAGTAGGTAATTACGTAAATTCTCCCAAAAATAATGACCCTAAATGTATAGATTCTATTTAAGGTTACTCAAGGTATTAGATCCTGAATTATAATTTTTGTATTATCTATAGTAATACTAATTCGCTTATGTGGTGATGAGTTTAATGATAAAAAGTCAATTTCTTTAATGTAATTTTCTATAACACAAAAATTACAAAAGCTTTTTTCATTACGGTCTTCTTCTAAACTTAATCCATTACTTGGATCTATTTTCTCACCTTTTATAACTGTTGATGGGGGCAATTGGGTTGAATAAGATTGTCTTGAAACTAAAGGAACTTTTCCCCAATACTCACTTATCTTTTTTTTATCATGCAATATGTAAGACTGTGTTTTTATCCTTAGCTGAATTTTTTTTACATTATCATAAAATAAACATTCTGTTCTACTATTTTTCAAAATAGCATTAACCTTTGGACTTCTCTTATCTGTGAAAAAAATTAAATTATGATCTTCCTCAATAAAATTCCTTAGAACTACGTATCTACTCTGAACTTGATCAACATTTAAACTAGAAAACACAAATTGATGAAATTCACTAGTCCTACTTGAAGCACCATTAACAAGTAAGTTTATTGTTTCTAAATAAAGAGGATGATGCCTTTTTATCATTTTAACTTTTTTGACACCATAAAAATGAACAAATTAAACAAGAAATATTTGGGTGGAGAAATTATCTCCACCCATGATATTTTATCGCTTAGGTAATGGCATCCAATCTGTCATCGCAACATCTGCATGCTGAAATTGTGGCATCTTATTACCCAGATCTTCCATATTCTTTATGTCCTGCTCATTTAAGAAAGATTGAGTTATTAATGTAGGAGGTACAATTACACTACTTCCAGGATCACCACCTGTTAACATAATTGCCAAAGATCTTACACAAACCTCTCCAACAACTGCAGGATTTGTTGCAACTGTTGCAGCCCAAGCTGATCCGCTCTCTCTCATGAGAGAAATATCAGCTGTTGAAACATCCGCTGAATAAATATCAATTTGATCAGTCAGTCCTGCTTCATCTACTGCAAGTTTTACACCTTTAGCAAATTCATCGTAAGGTGCAAACATTACTGTAATATCTGAATTAGCTTGTAAAACTGACCTTGCTTGATTTGCATTAGAATTGGCTATGGGATTATCTAATGTTCCAAAAACAGCAACTTCTTCTATTCCTGGATTAGCCGCTTTAACTTCTTGCCAAGCTTTATCCCTTCTATCTAATGGGGCAATGCCAGGCACATAAACATAACCTGCTTTAAATGAAGTTCCATTATCTTTAATAGCCTGCTCTAGCGCTAGTTTACCTAGCATATAATCAGATTGTTCAACTTGTGGAATTGCAGGATTTTCTACATTAACATCAAATGCCACAACTTTAATTCCAGCGTCCACAGCTCTTTGGGCTGCATCTTTCATTGATTCAGTAAGTCCATGTTGAATAATAATTCCATCAACACCTAGAGCAATTGCTTGATCAACCATATCTGCTTGCAATGCTGCATCCTGCCTACTGTCAAAAACTCTAAGATCAACACCAATTGCTTGAGCTTGAGATTCAACACCACCCAGATAAGCTTGAAAAAAATCACCAGTGCTTAAAAAACGCACTAATGCAATTTTTACTTTACCAGGATCATCTAAAGGAGCTGGCATTCCCGCAAAAGCTGTTGAAAAACCAGTAAATAAAAGTATTAAGCCTCCAATAGATGATACTATTTTCTTTAAAATTTTGTTCATAAATAACACTCCCTTCAATTTAAAAACAAATTTTGATTAATGACCTCCCTTACGAGATCTTGATGTAAGAGCAAAGGTAAAAACTAATGCAATAACTAGAACCCCTCCTTTTACAAAATCTTGAGTATAGTATGGTGCATTCATCATAGTCAAACCATGAAGTAACACTCCAACAAAAAGTGCGCCAATAGCTGTTCCTAACGCGTTTGGTTTAGCTGCTCCAAGTACCGCAAAACCTATAAGTGCCGCTGCAACACTATCCAATAAAAGATTATTTCCTGAAGCAATATCCCCTCTTCCAAGCCTTGCAGATAATAGCAATCCTCCAATGGAGGCAGTAATACCAGAAATGACATAAGCTAAAATTTTATAATAATTTACATTTGTTCCTGCCAATGAGGCCGCCCTTTCATTGGATCCTATTGCATACATTAATCTTCCATGACGAGTAAGTTCTAAAAATATCCAGATGATTAAGGCGACTACTAAAAAAATTACAACTGGAACTGGTATTAATTTCTCAAGAAAAACATCAAATCGATGTCTTCCAATCCATAAAAAGCTAGCTGGAAAAACTCCATCTGCAACTTCTCCAGAGGGTAATCTCATTCCTGTAGCTATTGATCTGCCCTCCGTAGGAACTCTTTGCAAACCAATTAATAAAAACATCATTCCTAGCGTTGCTAACAAATCGGGTACTTTCATTTTTACTATTAATAATCCATTGATAAGACCCACAAAAGCACCCATTAACAAACATGCAACAACAGCAACAAAAGCACTTTGTTCTAATATGACAAGCATATAGGCAGACATCATTAATGAAGAAGTAGCAACTGATCCAATTGAGAGATCAAAACCATCAACAACTAAAGTACACGTTACACCTAATGCTAATATTCCTGTAATGGCAACTGACTGAAAAATAAAGACAGCAGAACGTGGACCAGCAAATCCGCTTGCAAAAAAAGAAAAGAATAAGATTAAACCAGCTAATAATACAAGAAATCCATATTTTATAGAAAATTCTCTTATTCCAAATTCATTGTTCATTTATCACCTACCAAGCTCACCTAATGTACTTTGACCAGCTATTTCTACTAAAATTTTGTTAATATCTACATTTCGGTTGATATGTTCGCCAACTAGGTTTTTCTCATTCATAACTAAAACCCTATCTGCAATTTCAAGAGCTTCATCTAATTCTGCAACAAAAACAATGGTAGCTCTATTATTTGAGGTTTCTCTTATATGATTGCCAATGTCCCTTCTGGCTTTAATATCAACTCCTTGAAATGGCTCGTCTAGTACAAGAAGACTACAATTCTGTAATAACCAACGACCAACAACAACTTTTTGTTGATTTCCTCCTGAAAGGGTTTCAATATCATCGTTTTCTGACTGACACACAATTCCTAAGTCACTTATTGTTTCTTTTGCAACATTTTTTAATGAATTAAATTTAAGCAAGGATAACCAAGAGTAATCATTCAAAAAGGGAATTGTCAAATTTCTTTCAATATCAAAATCTTTAATTACAGCATTTGATGATCTATCCTTAGGGCTCATGTGAACACCTAATTTAATTGCTTCTAATGGACTTGAAGGGGAATAAATGTTTCCGTTTAAATAAACTTTACCACTAAATTGTTTCATTACACCAAACAGGATTGAGGCTAGTTGAGTTTTACCACTTCCCAAAAGGCCCGTTACTGCAACTACTTCATTTTGGTAAATTTTAAGATTAATTTCTAAACTTTCTTTATCTAATCTTAAATCTGATAAACATAAAATTTCTTTACCTTTTTCTGGTATTTTAACATTAACTTCTGTCATTTTATGACCTATCATTGCAGTAACTGCACCCTCATAGTCCAATGGTTTTTTAGCAAATGTTCCAGATATAGAACCGTCTCTCATACAAATTATCTTATCGGCAATTTGTCTAATATCAGACATTCTATGTGAGATATATAGTATTGCCACGTTTGTCCTTCTTAATCTATCC
>CACGLH010000017.1 GCA_902573735.1 uncultured Alphaproteobacteria bacterium | reverse complement strand
ATTATTTTATCAATAGGAATTCCAGGCTTATATTGCATAGTTAAAATATTTTTTGTGCATAGATCCTTATACAAAACAGGAATTTCAAAATTCTTATCATTAATTAAATTATTAAATTTTAGTAAATTTTTTGCTTCTAATTCATAATTTGCTTCCTCATGTAATTGATTTTTAGCAATTTCTAGTAAAGCATTAAGATCTATTTGTGGTGGTAATATGCCAGTTGATTTTATTAAAAATCCAAGATTTTTTATATCACTTTCAATGCTATCCTTAACACCCGGATATTGTACTTTAATTGCAACTATATCATTGTTTTTAAGTACACACTTATGTACTTGGCCAATTGATGCTGCCGCTATGGGATAAGGGTCAAACTCTTTAAATAATTGCATAAAATTAACCCCCCAACTTTTTTTTAATACGTCTCTAAGTTGGGAAGTTGGCATAGCATAAGCTTGATCTCTTAATCTTGACAAAATTTTTAATGCATCAGTTGATAATAAGTCTCCTGCTTCTAATGAAAGCAATTGCCCTAGTTTCATAGAAGCACCCCTCATTTTTGAAAGATGCCTAACAAATCTATCAATGTTTTTTTCAGAAGTAATTAAATCTTGAAAGTTTGACTGCTTTCCTGAGAAGAAATTATTTGCAGCAGAAAAAAGAATATTACCTGTTATTCCTGCTGACATCCCTGTAAGATTTATTAATCTTGATAATCTACCACTTGGTACACTAACATAATTTCTTTTTAATTCTGGATCATTGCTCATTGATTTCCACATATTTATTTAATTAAATAAATCAATATATCTTAAAATTTTAGAAAGCTCGTTAAATGAAAAAGTCTATGCTTAATTTTTCCGGAAAAGTTGTATTAGTTACTGGTGGCAGTCAGGGTTTAGGTTCTATAATTTGCAAAGAATTAACACTATCAGGTGCAAAAGTAATATTGCACTACAATAGTAGTGATAAAAAGGCAAAGAATTTGAAAAAGGAAATAAAAGGAAATATTGAGATAATAAAGGCTAATCTGAATAAGAATAAAGAGATAAAGAAACTAATAAAAAAATCAATAAATTTTTTTGGTCCAATTAATATCCTTATAAATTGTGCTGCCTTTGGGTCAAAAAAAGTAAGTGAATTTTCAAAAATCTCTAAAGAACTTTGGAAAAAAACTCAAAAAATCAATATTAGCTCCTTTAATTTTAATTCAAGAATTTTCAAAACAAAAACAAGCTGAAACTGTAGTAAATATTTCTTCTATAGAAAGTCTTATACCTTCAAAAAACCACGAATATTATTCAATATCTAAATCTACTCTTAATATGCTTACAAAATTAGCTGCTCAAGAATATGGACACCAAGGAATACGCATAAATTCTATAAGCCCTGGTCTTCTATTAAGAAATAATATTCAAAAAGATTGGCCAAGTGGGGTAAAAAATTGGCAAGACAAATCACCAATGAAAAAATTAGTAAATCAAAAAGATGTTGCTAATACGGCTATTTTCCTTGCTAGTGATTTTTCTCATTCTATTAATGGTGAGAATATAATAGTTGATACTTGAATGAGTTGTGTGCAAGCGTGGTGATAATAAATAGAAAAAAATTAGGTATATTATGAATAATTTCAATTACTTAGACAGTATATACAATAAAAAAGCAAAATTATACAAAAATATTAATATTGTAAAAAATGTACAAATTTGTGATTTAACTCTGGAAGCGGATGGAGAAGAAATGGCTGGCCTTAAATTTAAAGAGGCAGAAAGGATAGAAATTGCAAAAATACTAGATGAGGTTGGCGTACATCGTATCGCTATTATTGGAAATTCACCAAAACCTACAAGGGGTGATATTAAAAGTGCCGAAAAATATTAGACCTTAATCTTAAAGCTAGAACAAATGGTTTTGTAAAAACAAAAGAAGAAATTTTCAAGTGTTATAAGATAGGGTTAAAAGAAGTAGTAATTTTAGTAGGTATAAATAAAAAAGCTTTTACAAAAAATACTTCTCCTAAAGATATTTTAGAAAAAAGTGAAAGTCTTATTGAATTTGCTAAAAACCTTGGATTGCATGTTTCTTTTATGGGTATGGATTCAACAAGAACTTCCCCTAAATTCCTAAAAAAAATAATTACCAAATTAGAACCTTTATTTGATGAGTATGTTATAGGGGATAGTTTAGGAAGAATTACACCACATGGTACAGAATACTTAGTTAAGTTAATAAAAAAATGGACAAATAAACCTATTCATTTACACCCACACAATACCACATCTCTTGCCGTTGCTAATTCTCTAACAGGAGTTTTAAGTGGTTTATCAGTTGTACATACAACTATAAACGGATTAGGAGAATTTTCAGGTTTAGCTGCGACTGAAGAGTTAGCCGCAGCAATTGATATGCATTCAAAAATTTCCTTAGGTTTAAATTACCCTAAGTTACATAAGGCAAGCAATTTAGTTTCTAAGATTACAGGGATAAAAACTCCTCCTTTTAAACCCATAACTGGAAAATCCGCACTAGCAATTCCAGAAACTGAAGAAACTCAAGAATTTATGTATAATTTAAATCTTGAAAATAAAATAGATGAAGGAATGCCCATACCTCCTCACTTAATTGGAAAAAATGTAAAATTCTCAATTGGAAAAAAATGTAATGAATTTACCGTACTTTATAACCTAAAAGAATGTGGCTATGAGATTTCAAATAATGAAGCTAAATTTATAGAAAAAGAAGTAAGAAGAAGATTATCCAAAAGAAATAAATACTGCTTAATAACTCAAAATCATTTGGTTAACATATATTTAAGAATCAGAGATAAACTTTAAATTAGATATTTTTTTCAAGATATAATGAATTAACTTTTAAATAAAATCTGAGAATTAGACTAATTGAAGCAACAGTAAGACCAATAACCATTCCCAACCATATTCCAATACTACCTATTTTAAAAATAAAACCTAATATATACCCTGAACAAATGCCAAATATCCAATAACTTAATAATGCTAAAATGAATGGTATTTGAACATCCTGTATACCTCGCAATAAACCTAATCCTGAAGCCTGCAAACCATCTACTAAATGAAAAATTGCAGCAAACATAAGTAATAATACAGCTAAGTTTAAAATATCATTACTAGAGTTTAAATTTTTGTCTAAAAAAAGAGATAAAAGAAATTCAGGAAAAGTTATGAATAAAGAAATTACAATAAATGCATATAATGTAGTCAATAATAGAGTTGCTTTAGCAATTTCTATTAATTTAATTTTATCCTCTTTTTTACCAAATGAATTCCCTACTAGGGCAGTAGATGCTTGGGATAACCCAACATGAAACATAAAAGTTAACCCTGCTAGTTGCATCGTAATTCCGTGTGCTGCTAGCTCTACTTTGCCCAACCATCCCATCATAATGGCACTACTTGTAAAAAGACTAGTTTCCGCAAAATAAGTAAAGCCAATAGGGTAACCTAATAAAAAGACTTTTTTTAGAAAATCAAAATCTAATCGCCAAAACCTATAAAAAATTTTATATCGGTAAAGTTTATAATATGAAAAAAAAATAAAACAAAAAAGCATAAAAAATTGTACTAAAAGGGTTGCTAAACTAGCTCCTTTTATACCTAATTCAGGAATTCCTAAATTACCAAAAATTAGAACCCAATTTAGAAAAATTTTTATTGGAAAGGCTGCAAATGTAATCCAGAAAATAATTTGTGTAAATTTTAAACCAGTTAGAAAACTGCGCAAAGTAACAACAGCTAAAGCTGGAAACATAGAAAATCCCATTATGATAAGATAATCTTCAGCTATTTTTGAAATTTCAGAATTTTGACCAATAGCTAGTAAAATAGTTTCAGAAAATAAGAAAAGGTTTAATGTAAAAAAACTGTAAATAAAAGAAACCCATAATCCCATTCTTGCTACTCTACGAACTTTTATGTGATCATTTTGAGCATCATAGGCCGCAACTAAAGGTACAATTGCAAATGAAAATCCAGAACCAATTATAAATATGGAAAAAAAGAAAGATCCTCCTATTACAGCAGATGCCAGAGCTTCAGAACTATAATGACCAAGCATAGCAGTATCTACAATATTTAGAGAAAATTGTGCTACATTACTACCAATCAATGGTAGCGCTAATAAAAAAAGTTTATGAAAAATTGGACTAGATAATTTCATGATAATGCCTAATCATTTAAATACTGAAATAGCAATAATTAATTTTTATATTCAAAAATAATGAGATTACCTTATATAATCTAGTTAAACCCTAATTTTGAAAAAAAGTATATGAGCATAAATTTTAATAATGCTATTGTGCGTCTACCTAGTGAAACCATAATAAACGCGCTAAGCTCAAAAGGACTTTCTCCAGACTTTTTAAAAGTGAAAATACAACATCTAGCTTATTCTGACACTCTTAAAGAGATAGGCTTGAAAGTTAAGATATTAAATCCATTAAAAAATTTTCCTGACAGTTTGTTTGTTGAGGATCCAGCACTCGTTTTCAATAAAATATGTATCATATTAAGACCTGGTGTAGTTGAGCGATCAGGAGAAACATCTAATTTAAAAGTCGATATTTCTAAATTTTTCGATAAAACATATACCTTAGAACAGGGCTATGTTGAAGGTGGTGATATTTTGAGAATAAATAACCATTTTATAATTGGAATATCTGGTAGAACAAATGAAACTGGAGCTAAAAATTTAAGTAATATAATTGAAAAAAATGGTGGAACATCAGAAATCGCAATAACTCCAGAAAATACATTGCATTTTAAATCAGAATGTAGCCTTTTGGATGAAGAAACAATTTTAGCAACAGATAACCTTATAAAAAGTGATTTTTTTAATAAAAAATACCGAATAATTAAAGTACCTAAAGGAGAAGAAACTGGAGCCAATTGCCTTAGAATAAATGATCATTTACTTATTCCTAAAGGGTACGATAGACTTTTTGATTTGCTATCAAAAGATTATAAAGTAAGAGTGTTAGATGTTACCGAAATGGAAAAAGTTGATGCTGGATTAAGTTGTTTGAGCCTGAGATGGTAGTAATAGTCTATTTTTGCCAGTTTTTTAATTCATTAATCCATTTTTTTTTTGCATTGAATGATTTCGCACCATCAATTACTTTTTCTAAATAACCTTTTCTTGGATTTCCAATTACTTTGTTAAATGCAATATATACGAGTGACAATACTCTTTGGTTAAAATATGTAATATAACAATATTTTTTAAAATAAATTTTCTTTTTTACACCCTCAAAATAATCAAGAGCTAATTCATGTTTCAGATTTATCAACCAAAGAACACCATTAACTGTTGAATAATTATGAGGGATAATAGTTGCTACTCCTCTTGAATTGATAATAAAACGATAACTTATTAAAGATACTTTACCTAGTGGCCTAGAATTTAGACATCTATATTCCATTTGTTCTTGGTTCATATTTGAGCCATATGCAAAATAGAAAGTATAAGTATTATTTTTCATCAAAGCACCTTGCGTTTAAATTTTTTTCTATGATTTATTTTTTTTATGTTTTTAAATATTGTTTTGTTGTCTATCATAATAATGAGTTACAAAAATTTGTAGTAATTAATTTTAAAAATGCAAAATAGACAGATAATTGAACCAAAAAGATCCATAGATGTAATCCATGAAACTGACGTCTTAGTTGTAGGATCTGGACCAGGAGGTCTTTCAGCCGCTATTGCATCTGCAAGGTGTGGAGTTAAAACTACTTTATTAGAACGCTTTGGTTGTTTTGGCGGAAATATAACAGTAGTAGGCGTAGAAGGTTTTGCTTGGTATAGGCATGAGAAAACTGTTGAGGCTGGTGGAATTGGTAGAGAATTTGAGGAACTAGCAAAAGAAATGGGCGCAGCAGTACCAGAAAGCCAGTCTTTAAGTTATGAATTAGATAGTGAAGGCTTCAAATTAGTGGCAGATAAGCTCGTTATGGATTCTGGCATACATCCTATGTTACATCGATCATTTTCTATGCCAATTATGGAAGGTAATACTATTATAGGGGTTATAGTTGAATCCAAGGCTGGAAGAGAGGCCATTTTATCAAAGGTAGTTATTGATGCAACTGGCGATGCTGATGTAGCTTTTAGAGCAGGAGCTCAATTAAATACAATGCCAGTTGAAGAACTAATGGCAACTTCAGTGATGTTTCATTTAGCTGGCGTTGACAAAAAAGCTTTTCTTTCTGAGATCCAAAATAATCCACAATCTTATAAAGACTGGTCTGATAGTGAATGGGAAGTTGAAACAGACGGTAAAGAAGATGATTTGTTTTCTCCTTTTATAAAAAAACCATTCCAACAGGCGATCAATGACGGTCTCTTACCATCAGATTTAAAAACAATTGGTGGTACCTGGGGTGCTGTACATGACACAGGTGAGCTAACTTATATGAATATAATTCAATTATCAAATATAGATGGAACTAACCCAGACGACCTAACAAGAGGTGAAATTGAGGGAAGAAAACAGGCTATGTTGGCAATAGAAGCTTTAAAAAAATATTATCCAGGATGTGAAAAAGCGAGACTGAGAAATTTTGGAATGAGTATCGGAATTAGGGATACTAGAAAATTAGATGCTGTTTATAATATGACAGAGCTAGATGTTAGAAAACAAGGTAAATTTGAAGATACTATCGGAATTTACCCAGAATTTATAGACGGGTATGGTCTATTAATTTTACCCACTACTGGACGATATATGGAATTACCTTATAGTGCAATGCTGCCAAAAAATATAAATGGTCTTTTAGTTACAGGTAGAGCCACGGGAGGAGATAAAATCTCTCATGCCGCAACTAGAAACATGTCATGTTGTAGTGTAAATGGTCAAGGTGCAGGTATAGCAGCAGCTACTGCTGTAAAATCGAATAGAGACGTAAGAAATGTAAACATTTCGAACGTACAAAAAGAAATTAAAAAACAAGGTGTTAGAATTAATTAAGTAAGAGTTATTTATGGTTCATATAATTTAAAATAAAGATAACTGTTTGGATTTTTTATTGACTCTAGTTGTGTTTCTCTTTCTACTTCCGTGTTTTAAAAAAACTTTTTTTGATGTTTCATAATAGTTATCAGTTTTCAGTATTTTTTTTATTTCATTTCTGGCAAATTTTATAGCTTCCTCATGTATAACAATTCTATTTGGATAATCTTTTCCTAGAATACAATTATTATTTTTTTGAGTGGTAGGATCCATTTTCCAAGGTTCATGAATGAAGGATGAGTCCAAGTTTTTAAGTTCAGGAACCCATTTTTTGATGAAAGTACCATTATTATCATGCTCTATAGATTGCTTAACCGGATTATAGATTCTGAAAGTATTAATACCAGTTACTCCAGATTGCATTTGTAACTGACTGTAATGAATACCAGGTTCATAATCAGTAAAAAGTTTAGCAAGTAAATTACCAGTATTTTTCCAATCCAACCATAAATCATAGCTGGCAAAGCTTACTAACATAGCCCTCATTCTAAAATTTAGCCAACCAATCTTTGTTAAACTTCGCATGCAAGCATCTATAAAAGGATAACCAGTCACCCCCTTTTCCAAAGATCTAAAATGATCATTAATATTTTGATGACGTGTCAAAGCATCAAAATTTGGATGCATAGATTTATATTCAATTGAAGGTTGGTCTTCTAATTTTTGAATAAAATGACATCTCCATGAAATCCTAGAAGTAAATGCTCTAATATTTTTTATTTTATTTTTATCTAAATTGGATGAATTTTGGTTTAAAAAAAAATTAACTTTTTTGAATACTTCCCTTACAGAAATTGTACCATAAGTCAAATGAGTTGAAAGTCTTGAACAATGTTTGTCTGAATTATGTGGCCCCGATATATATTTTAAATAATTTGCCGAATTTGTTTTTAAAAATAAATCAAATATCTTCAAAGCTTCTTTTCTTCCCCCTTTTTGAACTTTGAAAATTTCATCAGTACCAAATAAAAAATCATTTGTTGATGGCAGATCAAATTTAAAATTATAGTCAAGTGTATTTATTTCATTTGGTTTATCAAGAATAGGTAAATTTAGTCTGTTTTTTTTTATTTGGGACCATTTATCCCTATTTTCTAAGTTTCTAACTACTCCATTATTTGGATACTCAATAAAATTTATGTTTTTTGTTTTACACCAATTTTGTACCTGTTTATTTCTGGATAAGACCCAGTTATTTCCTGTTTCTTCATGAGATAAAATAGAGCATATTTTAAATTTTTTATTTATTTCATCAAAAAAATTAAGTGCCTCATCTATTTCAACATGCAAATTACTTCTCAAGTTAATAAGGTCTATTTGTAAGTCTATTAAACAATCTCTTATGAAAGACCAATGCCTTTTAGAAGAAAATGGCTGTCTCCAAAAGGATGGCTCAATTAAATAAATAGGTATGACTGGTATTTTATTTTCACACGCTCTTACTAAAGGCAAATGATCTATAACTCTAAGATCCTTTTTAAACCATAAAATTTGGATTTCCGTTTTCATAGGAATGAGGTAATCATTTCTATTTTAAATTCATTGAGACATTTAGACCGCTATTTTTTCACCTAATTAAAAATGAATCCCGCTATTGAAATAGGAATAATTAAGACAACCACCAAAATAGCAATTAAATATAAAATTTTCATTTTTTTAGACATTGTTAAAAATCAAAAACAAAGAAATTATCAAAAATCTAATTTAAAATTCAAAATCCTTTAAAAATGGTTTTAATAGATCAAAATCAGGTGCAACTTTTGAACAGGAATTAATGACTAATTCATGATTGTTCCCCTCAACCTCTCCATTCACAAGTCGGTAAGGATCTTCTTTGTAAGCAATTAATAATTCCTTTTGAGCTAATTCTGGAGTAGATGCGTTTTGTCTGTCAACAGAATAAGTGCCTTCCCTTTTTCCACTTGGAAAGTTTATATAAAATTTTATTTCCCAGTACCAATAATCATCCATAATATCACCAATTATTACATTACAATATAATTTAAATTTTGTAATGGGACTATTTGTCATTATATCATACAGAAGCTACAACAATACATTCTAGAATATTTAGTAAGGAATATTTATAAATGCATACAAACCAAAAAAATAAAAGAACATATGAAAAAAATGCATTTCAAGTAGAAACAGCAGAAGATTTAGAAACTCTGGTAAGTGATAAACGTTTAGGCTGGAGAGCATCACCTAGTAAAGCCAGAAGAAGGCAAAGAAGATATAAAAATAGAATAATTAATGAGATATACAAAATTGAAAGAAATTAAATTCAGTTACTATATATTTATAATAACTTAGAATTTAATGGATACTTAAATTATAATACAACTATAAAAGTGACCAATGTTAAAAAAACTTTTGATATTAATACTTTTACCACTTTTTGTTGGGACTTTTGCACAAAGTGAAATAATAGGAAAAGGGTTAATTTGCAAACTTTCCGGTAAACCTCGTATATCAAACTACTCTGATATTGTTGTTTTTTTTAATCAAACCAAAGAGGTTGAGCTTAATAGAATATTTCGAGAACTTGATACCTTTAAATCAATGAATACTCCTGAGATTACACCCAAATTGGAAGCAGATGCTCATGAAATAAGATGGATTTGTACTACTGGCTGTCCTAAAGAAACTTATGGAAATTTCGTACTTAATAGAAAAAATTTGGAACTTAGGTCAGCAACAGAAAAGTTCAAATGTGAAGTATTAAGTTCTGCTTCTGTTCTTAAAAATAAATTGCTCTCCAGAATGAAAGAATTACAGAAAGAATATAATGATGAATTGAAAGGAAATAAAATATAATTTAATAAAATATTTTTAAAATAAATAAAGGACAATAATCTAGTTCCTAAAATCCCTCTATTCTAACCGGAATGGTCCGAGCGGAACTGAGCTCCCCAAGTAAACAAACAAAAAATCTAATCAGCTTATAAATTAACTGAGACCTTGTATCATCTTGTTCAAATGAATTTAAATAGATAAGATAAATTTTTATGTAAATTAAAGATAAAGTTAATAACAAATAAGAGGCTAAAATGTCAGGACTTAGGGAAAAATCAGATCAAATTTGTAGCGTAATTCAGTGTAGCATAAAAGGTAGCCCTGAAGAGTTTAAAAATTGGGTAAAAAATAGGTCCTCAAAGTATATTTTGGACTTAAAAGAAGAAAAGTTGATAAGTTACGAATGGCATATTTCTGATAGTGAAAAAGAGGCAACTTTAATCGAAATCTTAGCAGATAGCGATGGATATATGCAACGTATCAAAAACCATATTGAAAGTCCAATTGCTGCAGAAGTAATGGAGTTAGTAGATTTTAAGGGGTGGTTAGTTTTTGGTAATTCTAAACCAGATTTGGTTGAAGCACTCGCACCTTTTGGAGCTACTTTTCAAACTTACCTATTCGGGTTTAATCACTCTATAGAAAAACCATAAAAGTTTTGATAGTACTTTCCATGATTTTACTAATTTAGAAGATCAAATATTTGGTCTTTTTTAAACTTTCTTGTTCAGATTTATAGAAAAATTTCGTAATTCTTATTTTATCTTTGTTAATATATGATAATAGTAGGTTTAAACCTTATTCAATAGGTTTTTGGTGTCAAAAAATATATTAGTTATTAAAAAATGTTGCCTCTAGAAATATTCGAACCCTCGACCAACTTACTATAGTTAATAGGCTACAGTTTTGGTGTACTATTTTCCCCAATACATAATGTAAATATAACCATAACAAACGTATTTTGTATTTCCTGTGTTTCCCAAGAAAGAAAAATAAAATACAGATTATTGTAAGTTATTGATTTATATGGCTCCGGCGGTAGGGATCGAACCTACGACCAATTGATTAACAGTCAACTGCTCTACCGCTGAGCTACGCCGGAACAATATTTAACCTATATCAATGGATTAATAATCCATCAAGCTCAATTTTTATTTATTTATAAACTCAAAACAATTATCTGGAGAAATTGTTCCATCACAACAAATCAAATTTCTTTCTAATAAATTTATAAGGTGAGCAAATACATTCCTACTCCCAGCATAAATTATAGGTTGAGGTTGATTCTTATAAATTTTATTAGCAATCTGATATGAATTAAGTGGCCTAATTTTTAAAATAGACAGTATTTGATTTTCTCTTTCCATTCTATGTTTCTTTAACTTAGCAACATATGTTTTTGCGTCTTCAACCTTATGTCCATGTCCTGGTAAATATACATTATCACTTCTATTTAATAATTTATCTAAAGAATTGAAATACTGCCCTACATCACCATCTGGTGGAGAGATAAGAGTAGATGTCCACCCCATAACAATATCTCCAGAAAATAGAATATTTTTTTCTATTACAGAAAAACACAAATGATCAGCCAAATGACCAGGGGTATGGACTACTTCTATTGACCAATTAAACCCATTTATAACTTGGTGATCATTCAAATAATAATCAGGTCTAAAATTAGTATCTAACCCTTCGAAACCACCTATTTCTAAGTTAGAATTTAATAATTTTTTCATAATTGAAGATCTAGACATTTCTAATTTACCATGGGCAAAAATAGGTATTGAAAAATCTCTAGACATCCTAATTGCGAGAGGTGAATGATCTAGGTGAGAGTGAGTTACTAAAATATGACTCGCTTTTTCTTTATTTATTATATTTTTTATTTGTTCATAATGTTGCTCATTATCAGGTCCTGGATCAATAATACATAAACCTTCTTGATTACCCAAAATATAGGTATTTGTACCCTTTTGAGTCATAGGACTTGGATTAGGGGCAGTTATTAATCTTATGTTTTCAAAAATTTTTTTCAAAGAAATAACAATTTATTTTAATAAAAGATTATGTATTAATTATGATTAAATTTAAATAAAGTTCATTAAAAAAATGGCTCAACACCCAATTAAGAGATATTTACCAAAAAGCTTATTAGGAAGAGCAGTTTTAATACTATTATTTCCTATCATTTTTATCGAAATAGTTGTAGGGATTGCTTTTATACAAAGACATTTTGAACAAGTCACAAACCAGATGTCTGAAGGTATTGCTTTTGAAATTATTTATATTCAAAAGGAAACTGAAAGAGGATTAACAGAAAAATTATCTGATGACCTTTTATTAAATAAACTATCAAATCTAGGTGAAGAGTTTGGCTTTGAAGTTAGTTTTTTGAAAGAAAAAAATTTTACAAGACAACCAAAAATTGGACTTATTGATTTGTCTGGAAAAACATTTGTTAAAAACTTAAAAGAAAAACTTAAGAGACCTTCCTCTTTTGACTTATCAGACCCACGAAATGTTCTTATTCAAGTTCGATTTGATCAAGGTGTTTTAGAGTTCAAAATAAGTAGAAAGAGAATAAGTGCTTCTAATCCTCATCAGCTTTTAGTATTAATGCTATTTGTCACTATTTTACTAGTCATACTTTCATTAATAATTCTAAAAAACCAAATAAGACCTATTGGTAAACTTGCGAAAGCTGCAGAAGCATTTGGAAAAGGCCAGTTTATAGAATTTAGACCTGGAGGATCAGACGAAGTTCGAAGAGCAGGTATTGCATTTATGGCCATGAGAGCAAGAATAGAAAGACAAATTAAGCAAAGAACACAAATGCTGTCTGGTGTAAGTCACGATCTTAGAACACCGTTAACTCGATTAAAATTGGCTTTAACATTGGAAAGCAAAAGTGACGAAATAAAAGAAATGCTTGAAGATGTTAATTCGATGGAAGCAATGTTAGATGAATTTTTGGAATTTTCAAAATCTAATGTGAATGAAAAAACTCAAAAAACAAATATTTATGAATTTGTCCAGTCTATAGTAAAAAAGAATAAAAAACATTTTAAAAATCTTGTTCTGGAAATTTCTAAATCATTGGAGAAAAGTTTTTCAATGAGTGTAAGAACAAATGGACTTAAAAGAGCAATTCAAAATATTATTGATAATTCAATTACTTATGGAAAAAATATAAGTTTCAAAATAAATAAAGAAAAAAATAATTTAATATTTGAAATAGAAGATGATGGAATTGGGATAGAGGAAAAAGATTATGAGATAGCTTTTCATCCCTTTACAAGATTAGACAAATCTAGAAACCAAAATAATCATAGTGGAGTTGGTCTTGGGTTAAGTATTGCAAATGATGTAATAAGAATGCACGGTGGTCAATTATCTCTATATAAATCTAAAGCTCTTGGAGGACTTGGAGTAAGAATAAGACTTCCTATTTAAACTTAATTATACTTTCTAGTCCCTTTTTAGCATAATGCTTTACATATTCACCCATTTTTATTGCTTTTTCAGGATTTGAAGCATTTCCATTTAAAGCTCTTTTCTTAACACCCTGTAAAATGGCTGCCATGCGGAAATAACAAAACGGTAAGGCAAATTCTAAGTCTGGGATATCATTAAGATTCCTAAGTTTACTGTATAATTCCAAAAATTCTTTATCTTCGGGTATAGCAAGTTCTTTTCTTTTAATTCCATGTAGCCCTCTACCCTCTTCTCCTATTGGCATAGACCATTGCATGATTTGCGAGGCTAAATCAGCTCTTGAATCTCCTATTGTAGATAGTTCCCAATCAAGAACAGCAATTAAATTAAAATTTTTTTTATCAAACAGTAGGTTATCTATCCTCCAATCACCATGGACTAAACAAGAATTATTTTCTTTTTCTGATGGAATATTATCCCCTAACCAACTTATAAGATTTTCCATTGGTTCAATTAACTCAGTTTTACTATTTTCATATTGAACAGACCAACGCGAAAATTGCCTAGCAAAATAATTTCCTGATTTACCAAAGTCTAAGAGACCAACTTTCTCTAGACAAATTTGATGCAAATTAGCTAAAATTTTTGTAGTTTCTTGGTAAATTTTTTTACGTTCAGAATTTTTTAATGTTAAAGCCCTGGGATCTAAAAAAGATTGTCCATCAATATATTCCATAATGAAATAAGGTGTGCCAATATCATCATTATCCTCACAGAGATAATGCATTTTTGGAACAGGAACATTTGATAATTTTAAAGCAGACATTACTTTAAATTCTCTTTCGATCATATGTGCTGATTTTAACAATGTTCCAGAGGGCTTTTTTCTTAGAACTAATTTATTTTTTTTTCCAGTTAAAATAAATGTTGGATTAGATTGACCAAATGAAGTTTTTGTATATTTCCAAGGACCTTGAAAACTTGGTAATTTTAAAGCTAATGTATCAGTTAATTTACTTATATTGAGTAGATGAGGTAAATTATCATTCATTAAAATTCATTTTTTTTGAATTTTTTCAACTCAGCTCTTGCTACCTGACGCCTGTGAACTGCATCTGGTCCGTCTGCTAATCTAAGTGTCCTCAAATGTGTCCAAGCAGCAGCAAGTGGGGTATCTTGACTTACTCCCATTCCTCCAAAAAGTTGAACCGCTTCGTCTACTACTTTAAGGGCAACTTTTGGTGCAATGACTTTAATTTTACTTATCCAAGGCGCTGCTGTTTTAGGCTCATAATTATCCATCATCCATGCAGCTTTAAGACAAAGTAACCTAGCCATTTCAATTTCTATTCTACAATTAGCTATGATGTCATAATTTGCACCTAACTCAGAAATTTTCTTACCAAAGGCTGACCTTGTTAATGCTCTTTCACACATCATTTCAAGAGCAAATTCAGCTTGTCCAATTGCTCTCATGCAATGATGTATTCTGCCTGGCCCTAATCTACCCTGTGCTATTTCAAACCCTTTACCTTCCTTGTTTAGTAAAAGGTCTTCCTTGTGGACTTTTACATTTTTAAAATTTATGTGCATGTGACCATGTGGTGCATCATCATGACCATAGACTTGCATGGGTCTTAATATTTTGATTCCATCGGTATTACTTGGAACCACAAACATAGAATGATTATTATGTTTATTTTCAGTTGAATTATTTGTTTTAGCTAAAACTATGTATACTTTACATCTCGGATCACCAGCACCAGATATCCACCATTTTTCTCCATTTAACACATAGTGATCATCTTTTTTTTCTGCTTTTAATGAAATGTTAGTAGCATCAGAAGAGGCAACTTCAGGTTCAGTCATACAATAAGCAGATCTTATTTCTCCGTTAAGCAATGGCTTTAGCCAAGTCTCTTTATGTTTTTGAGAACCATACCTCTTAATTACTTCCATATTACCAGTATCTGGAGCAGAACAATTAAAAATTTCAGCACCAAGCCTACATTTGCCCATTTCTTCAGCTAAATAAGCATATTCTACTGTAGTTAATCCATGGCCATCTTTACTATCCGTAAGCCAAAAATTCCAAAGATTTTTACTTTTTGCTTTTTGTTTTAAAATATTAATTATAGAGAGCATTTTGCTAGTGAATTTAAATCGTGAGCCAGCTGCACCTACATCCTGAAAATATTCATCTTCTTTAGGCCTGATTTCATTATCGATAAAATCTCTTACTTCATTTTTTAAATTTTCAACTTTTTTTGTTAGGCCTATGTCCATTATTATACCTGATATAAAAATTAATTGTTTAAATATTAAATTAAAAAATATTAATCATAAAATTAATACGGTTGTAAATTAGGAGCAACAGATTATTTATCTATCATCTTAACTAAAAACAAGGTCGATGTTTTAAAAGTGACAAAAAAAGTAAATATCCATTGGTTTAGGAATGATCTGAGGCTTGATGATAATCCATCTCTTACTAAAGCAGCAGAAAATTCAGAATTAATACCCATTTATATTTTCGACGAAACCGCTACCGTTGATTTTAATCATGGTGACGCTAGTTTAACATGGCTTTATGAGTCATTGAAACTATTAAATAAATCTCTAGAAAACGGTCTGGTCATTTTTAAAGGGGACCCTTTAAAAATTTTAAAAGAATTAATAAAAAACAATAATGTATCAGGTGTTTACTGGAACAGAAATTATGCCCCATGGGAAATAAAAAGAGACACCATAATTAAACAAGAAATAAAAAAAACTGGCATTGATTGTGAAACATTTAATGGAAATCTTCTTTGGGAACCTTGGGAAATTTTAAAAAAGGACGGAACTCCCTATAAAGTTTTCACACCCTTTTATAGAAAAGGCTGCTTAGGTAGTTCTCCTCCACGAGCACCTTTACCAAAACCTCCTAAAATAAATCTTAAACAAAATATAGTGAAAAATAATGAATTTGATATTAATAAAACTAATGCTAATAATTGGCAGAAAAGTATTTTAAGTCATGCACTAATTGGAGAGAAAAAAGCATTTGAAAGACTTGAATTTTTTATTAACTATGGTTTAAAAAATTATAAAGATGGAAGAAATTTTCCATCGCAAGATAGTGTTTCAAGATTAGCTCCCAATTTTCATTTTGGTGAAATATCACCAAATAAAGTCTGGTATACGGTTGTTAATAATAAGCAAAATGAAAATACAGATCACTTTTTAAGTGAACTAGGATGGAGAGAGTTTTCAAATCATCTTCTTTACCACTTTCCTCAATTTATTTATGAAAACCTGCAAAAGAAATTTGATGGTTTCCCATGGAAAAATGATGGAATTGCTTTAAAGAAATGGCAAAAAGGCTTAACGGGATTTCCATTAGTAGATGCTGGGATGCGTGAGCTTTGGCAAACTGGATCTATGCATAATCGATTAAGAATGGTAGTTGGATCTTTTTTGGTAAAAAATCTACTTATTGACTGGCGACATGGTGCAAAATGGTTTTGGAATTGTTTATTTGATGCAGATATTGCTAATAATACTGCTGGTTGGCAATGGATCGCAGGATGTGGTGCAGATGCTGCACCCTATTTTAGAGTATTTAATCCAGTGACCCAAAGCGAAAAATTTGACAAAAAAGGCATTTATATAAAAAAATACATACCAGAATTAATTCATTTAGACCAAAAATTTATACACTGCCCGTGGGAAGCTCCTAATTCAGTTTTATTAGATGCAGGAATAAAATTAGGAGAAACATATCCCTACCCAATAGTAGATTTAAAAGTGTCTAGATTAAAAGCCTTAGAAGCCTTTAATACTCTTAAATCTTAGTTTAAATTATTTCTAAATTAAGACTTAAAAAATATTATGGGGTAAAATCATGGAATTTATAAATGCTTTAATTACCGGTCTACCATTTTTAATTTCACATCTTTTTGTAACTCTTTGCTTATTATTTATAGGAATAACAAGCTATATTTTTTTGACACCCATCAGAGAATTACAATTAATAAAAGATGGTAATGTAGCTGCTTCAATTTCTTTTTCTGGAGCCTTATTAGGTATAGGAATACCACTGGCAAGCTCACTTTCCGTTAGTAATTCTATCTTAGAAATAATAATTTGGGGACTAACTGCAATATTCCTTCAATTGCTTTGTTTTAAAGTAACAGATAGATTTCTTAAAGATTTAAGTGGAAGAATTGAAGATAATCAATTAGCACCATCAATTTTGCTTTTTTCGATAAAAATTTCAGTCTCTTTAATAATATCGGCAGCAATCATTGGATAAATGTATTCTTTTGTAAAAAATAATTTTTACCTGTTTATTGCTTTTTTCACTGTTTCTTGGGCTATTATAAACAATATTCCTTCTAATGAAGGAGCTACAACTAACACCAAATATTTATTTGCAAAAGAAGACGAAAACTTCATAACAAAACAAAAAAATGAAATAAATTTAAGAAACCTCAATAGATATCGCTTAAATACAAAATCAAGTAGAAATCAATCGAGTTCAGGAACTGCTTTTTATCTTGGCAATAATTTATGGATGACAGCTCGACATGTAATTAATGAATGCAAAGAAGTGTATCTTAAAAATGATAATGAGAATTTTTTTATAGAAAAAATATTGATTCATCCTAATTCTGACCTGGCACTATTTTCAAATAATAATTTGATTCCCGAAAAATTTGAAATTGGAAAAGAAATCTCCAAAATTGCATTTTCTTCAGGCTATCCAGCAGGAAATCCTGGTGATGTTGCACTTGAGTTTGCAGGGTTTATGGCAATGGAGGCTCGATCATACAATATCTTAGAAAAACATTCTATCTATGCAGTTTTAGAAAAAAACCCTAGAAATTTATTATCTTTTGGGGGTATAAGTGGAGGCCCTGCTTTTGATAGTAGTGGCAACATTAATGGTGTTGTAGTGGCCGAATTTACAAGAAGAGGTCTTTTAGGTGTAGTGGGCATTGATCAAATTAATTGGTTATTATCTGCTTCAAACAACCATAGTGATTTTTTAAATATTAATTCAAGTACCGAATTCAATTTAATTAATTTAGAAATCAATAGAAAAAATTATCTGAAAAAAGGGGCTGAATTAAGAAGAAATAAAAGCATTAGTAAAGTAATTTGCTTGGCCTAGTATTTAGTTAAATTATGATGATAAGCTCATGAAAAATTCTTAATTTTGGATTCTCTATATAAAACGAAAATACCAGAAAACATTATTAGTAAAATACCTATAAAACTGAGGTAATCTAAAGTCTCATTAAAGAAAAATATCCCAATTAATAAAGCCCACACTATTAAAGTATAACGAAATGGGCTAACAAAAGAAACTTCACCATATCTCATAGCTTCAATACTAAAGAAATAACCTATCATTAAAAAAACGGCTGATAATCCAAGATTAAATAAAATAAAAAAATTTATAGGGTCCCATATTTGAAATATGGCTATATAAAATCCCATTGAAGATGTGATTATCATTGAGGAAACTAGTGAAATGAAGAAAGCAGGTATGATTTTAGATACTTGTCGAGTAAGAATATCCCTAAAAGTAACTGATAAAACAGCAAAAATTGCTAAAATTGAGTAATGGTTAAATCCATCAGATCCTGGTTTTATAATAAAAAAAACCCCAACTAACCCTAAAATAATAGCTACACCTCTTTTAAGACCAAAACTTTCTTTGAGAAAGATACTAGCGGCAATTGTTATCGTAAGGGGTAACGATTGTAATATTGCATTAACATTAGCAAATGGCATATTAATTAGTGCTGTAAGAAAAAAAATAGTAGCTAATAATTCTAAAAATGATCTGATCGAAATTAAAGGTAGAATTTTAAAACATTCATTTAAGTTTTTATTTTTTGAAAAAGAAAAAAATACAAGAATAAATATGGTACAAAAAATACCTCTTATAAAAATAGATTGTTCTAAATTTAATTCAGAAGCAATAATTTTCATAATTGCATCATTGGCTACAAAACCTGCCATAGAAACACTCATAAAAAAGGCGCCTACAATATTTTTAGAATATGATTTCATATGAACAACTTTATTGTAATATATCTTGATTATTGATTAACAGTTAAATTATAGAATTTAAATGATTTAAAAATTTTATTAATAATACATTTACCAAATGCTAAAAGAGCCTATTATTTGTAATGGTTGAAGATTCTAAATAAGTTGATTTAATCACATAAGATTTAAAAATTGGAAGCTTAAATTGCCAAATTTATTAAATGACAGACCTCATCATGAGTGTGGTGTTTTCGGAATTTATGGGCATCCTGATGCAGCAGCATTAACTGCATTAGGGCTTCATGCATTGCAACATAGAGGCCAAGAAGCAGCAGGTATTGTTACTTTTGACAATAAACATTTTCATGCAGAACGAAGAATGGGTCTTGTTAGTGATACATTTACTAAAACAAGTGTTTTAGGAAGGCTTAAAGGACAATCTGCTATTGGTCATGTTAGATACTCTACCACAGGAGGAACACTTTTAAGAAATGTACAACCATTATTTGCTGATTTAGCATTGGGAGGATTTGCGATTGCTCATAATGGTAATTTAACTAATGCCCTATCTGTACGTTTAGAATTGGTTAAAGAAGGAGCTATTTTTCAATCAACGTCTGATACTGAAACTATTTTACAATTAGTAGCAAAATCAAAAAAAAGTTTTACAATTGATAGGATGATTGATGCTCTTTCCCAAATTGAAGGGGCATTTGCATTAGTTGCACTTACAAACAAAGAATTGATTGGCGTAAGGGATCCATTTGGAATTCGTCCATTGGTACTTGGAGAATTGGATGGTAAGTACATTTTGTGTTCGGAGACCTGTGCTTTGGATATTATTGGAGCAAAGTTTTTAAGAGAAATAGAGAATGGAGAAATAGTCGTAATTAATGAAAGCGGTATTGAGAGTATTAAACCATTTCAAAAGATAAATCCAAGGCCTTGCATTTTTGAATATATATATTTTTCGAGGCCAGACAGTTATCTAGGTGGATTAAGTATATATGAATGTAGGAAGGCATTTGGAAAACAATTGGCTATAGAATCCCCAACAGATGCTGATTATGTAATACCAGTACCTGATAGTGGTGTTCCTTCTGCTATTGGTTATGCAGAACACGCCAAAATACCCTTTGAGTTAGGAATTATAAGAAACCATTATGTTGGAAGGACCTTTATTGAACCACAACAATCTATTAGAGCTTTATCAGTAAAACTGAAACATAATGTTAATAGAGCTTTAATAGATGGAAAAAAAATAATTCTAATAGATGACTCAATTGTAAGAGGTACTACCTCTACAAAAATAATTGAAATGCTCAGAGATGCAGGAGCAAAAGAAGTTCATATGAGAATAACCTCCCCTCCCATAAAATTTCCTGATTTTTACGGAATTGACACCCCGATTCAGGAGCAATTACTATCTGCTAATAATACACCGGATGAAATATGTGATTTTCTTAAAGCAGATAGTATATCTTTTTTAAGCATTAATGGTTTATATAAAGCTATGGGACACTCTCAAGGAAGAGATTCAAAAAATCCTTTATTTACAGACCACTGTTTTACTGGTGATTATCCAACTAAATTAAGTGACAATGAAAGTAATGAAGAATTTTCTCAACTCTCACTCTTATCAAATTTGGAATAAGAAAATTTATTTTATTTTTTGGTAATTATAGGCTTTTTTCTTTTAGGAAAACAAGTTCTACAAATTTCACATGTTGTGCCTTTACAACCTCTAGCAGTGCAAAATTCTCTACCATAGAAAATTATTTGCAAATGTAACTTATTCCAAGAATCTTTTGGAAAAATTTTCTTTAGATCTTCCTCAGTTTTGAATACACTTTTTCCACAAGTTAAACCCCATCTTTGAGCCAAACGATGAATATGAGTATCAACAGGAAAAGCTGGTATTCCAAAACCTTGAGATAAAAGAACACTTGCTGTTTTATGACCAACACCTGGGAGTTCTTCGAGTAAATCAATTTCTTTTGGAATCTCACCATTATATTTTTCTACTAAAATAGCGGATAATTCAGAAATTGCTTTTGATTTTTTTGGAGCTAAACCACAAGGACGGATAATACTATAAATTTCTTGTACAGGAACATTTTGCATTTTAAAAGGGTCGCCAGCTAATTTGAATAATTCTGGAGTTACTTTATTAACTCTTTCATCAGTACATTGCGCACTTAATAAAACTGCGACTAATAATTGGAAATGGTTTTTACTATTTAATGGGATCGGGGGATTTGGGTATAACTCATCTAATCTGTAAAGGATATAATTTGCACGTTCAGATTTAAGCATATTTAAATCACATAATTAAATTAAATTTAATTTTCTATCCATAATCGTTTTTTTTATCAATAGAAGAAATAAAAACCCAGCTTAAAAAAAGAAGTGGGAAGCAAATCATGAAAGAAATTCGAATTCCGTAGGTTTCAGCTATATATCCTAAAAAAGGTGGACCTATTAAAAAAACTATAAAAGAAATCTGAGCAAGCGAAGCAACATTTGCAGCAGCTGTTTTATCAGAAAATTGTGCAGCTGATGAAACGGCAAGAGGAAATAAAACCGCTGTACCTCCACCCATTAAAAAAAATCCAAATAAAACTAAATAAGGAAAATTTGAAAAAGAGACAAAAATTAACCCTATAAACATTATAATTATTGACAATTTTGCTACATTTTTACTTCCAAATCTCTCAATAACATTATCAGCATTAAATCTAACTATAAATTGTGCAGCTGCACCTAAAAAAAGAGCCATTCCATTTATAAAAGGAGGAGTACTAAATATATCCCTCATAAAAATTACTGACCAATCTATTCCTGCGCCTTCAATTAACATTGCCGACAAGGTAAAAAATACCAAAGCCAAAATCTTCTTTGAAGGTATTACAAATAAAGAAGGTTTTTCATTTAATGTTGGACGTATAGGAGCCACTACATATTTTTTGGTGAAATAAAAAACCAAAAGAAGTGCTAAAACAAAACAAAATAAAAAATGGAACGTAGGACTAATTTTAAGTTGGGAAAAAACCGCACCTATTAATCCAGATGAAAAAAAACCTAAACTCCAAAAGGAATGGCTCCTATTCATTATTTTCTTTTTTATTTTATATTCTACTCTGTCCGCTTCAATATTTACTGCAACCTCTACTACTCCAACTGCAATTCCTGCAAATACAAGAAATATGAAAAAACTCCAAGGCTCATAACTAAATGAGGCTAAAAATAAAAAAAAACCCAGTATTGTGATGCTCATAGAGACTGCAATCTTAAAATTAAATAGTGATAAAATTTTATCGGCAAATAGAAGTGCAATTTGTACACCGATAGGCAAGCCAGAAAGCGCCAGTCCTAAATAGCTCTCGCCTATTCCCATTTGAATTTGCAAATCTCCAATCCGGGGAAAAATCATCCCAAAAGTAAAGGAATATAAAAAAAAGAAAAGATAAACATAACGACTGGAATATATTTTATTCATACTAAATCTTTATAAAAAAATTATATAATCATCTTAAATTTATAACTTTCGAAAGAAATAAATCAGTTAAGAAGCTTCATTTTTGATTATACCACTGGAATTGAATCCCCCATCTATAGGAAAAACTGTTCCGTTAATATATGAAGATCCAGGCAAAGTAAAAAATAACGCAGCTGAAGCCACTTCTTCAGGAAAACCATATCTTTTTTGAGGAATATTCTGTAAAAAAGCTCTTCTAGTTTCTTTATCATGCATATTTTTTACTAATTCTGTTTCGATTGCTCCTGGGCATAATGTATTTACTGTTATGTTAAATGGTGACAATTCAATGGATAGGACCTTACTTAATGCAATTACTCCACCTTTTGAAGCACCATAAGCCGCTCTTCCTGTCCCACCTCTTAAACCTGCAACTGAAGACATAGTAATTATCCTACCATAATTATTGGGGATCATTAATTTTGTAATTTCTTTAGTTATTAAAAAAGATCCAGTTAGATTAACTGAAATAATCTTATTCCAGTCGTCAAGTGAAGTATTAACAAATTTTTTTTCTAAACCAATACCTGCAAAATGCATTAAAATTTCAATTGATTTTTTTTTGCCTAATAATTTTCCACCTAATTCTGATGTAGATGATTCTGAACCAACGTCACAATAAATATATTCAACTTTTTTGCTTTCTAATTGAAATTTTTCAGAAACTTTATGACCTAATTCTTTATTAATATCTACTACTATTACGTGAGCACCAACACTACTTAGCATTTTAACAGTTGCGAGACCAATACCACTTGCTCCCCCAGTAACAACTGCTGTTTGTCCATCAAGAAGTAAATTTTTTTGCTTCATTTATGTAAGCCGACAAGCACTCGTAATATTATTAAGCAGAAACATTATAAGAACCTGCAAATCTAATTTATGAAATAACAATATTTCACATTAATAAATAAAACAAGCTATATGGATTCATGGAAAGACTTTATGGATATGCCAAGTAATTCAGAAGTTAAAACGATTTTCCTACTACTACTACCTTTACTGTATACAATTTTACCCTTTTTTTGCGTAAGTCATTAATATTATGGTAGGCGAGGCA
>CACGLH010000016.1 GCA_902573735.1 uncultured Alphaproteobacteria bacterium | reverse complement strand
AATAGGCTATGGTTTTTGGGGTATCCTACCTTCTAACACACTTTGTATTATTCATAGCATCCTCAAAAAAGACATATAGTTTAAGAAAAAGAAATAGATATTATATCAATCTATAATTTCTAAAAGATTCCAATTACCAGCAATTCCTTTTAAATTATAATCACCAAAATTTGCATATTTAATTTTTGAACCAGCAATTAAATCACCTAAAGTTTTAGTAATTAATACCTTGTTAGGTTTACTTAAATTCATAACTCTAGAAGCAATATTAATAGCTATTCCAGAAACATCTGAACCACGCCACTCAATTTGCCCAATATGTAATCCACATCTACATTCGATACCTAAACTTTTAATATCAGATTGAAATTCTAATGCATATTTAATGGCACGTATAGGACCATCAAAAATGAGTAAAGAACCGTCGCCAGTATTTTTTATGAACTGCCCATGGTATTTTTTTATTTTATTAAAAATTATATCATCGTGAGAATCCATAAGTTTACTCCACTTTTTGTCACCAAAAGATGAGAGTTTAGATGTGGATTCAACAATATCTGTAAAAAGAATTGTTGCTAATTTATCATTTTCATTTACGCAAGAACTACTTACTTTACTGAATTTTTTAAAGAAATTAGTCAAATCATCACTAAGATCATTTTCCAACCCAAAATAGGGAAGATGTCCACCATTTGGATATTCTATATATTTTGCACCTTTAATTTGCTCAGCAATAAAACGACCATCTTCTTTTATCGTAGTCATATCATCTCTACTATGACAAATTAGAGTAGGAGTATTTATTTCTGATAAGATTGAACGAATATCAATCTTTCGATTTGTTTCCATCATTCTTCTTAAAGTTTTTGGATTACAAGTCATTCTTTCAAACTTTCCAATTTTATCTTTCATTATTGGCATCATATGAGGACATAATGCATATCCTGAAATACCTTCACCCCATTTTTCAATCCAACTGTCATCTGCAGTGTGTACATGAGAAAAACCACCTAATACGGCTATGGACTTAATTTTGCTAGGGTATGTTGCAGCATAAAAAAGAGCTATTGCTGCACCTTCTGATAAACCAAATAATGAAAACTCATTTATTCCTTCTGCTTCAGCAACTGCAGTAATATCGTCTATTCTAGGCTCAATTCCGGTAATATCCATATCCCTGTCAGACATACCTTGTCCTCTTTTATCAAATATGATTACTTTAAAATTATTACTTAGGTTTTTAAGCCATTGCCTATAACCATCAAATTCTAAAGTTGCTTCTAAATGTGAGACAATTCCAGGAACATAAATTAAAACATCTTTAGATGTTCCCCAAACTTGGTAAGCAATCGTAAGATCGTCAATATCAGCATATTTTATTTTAGGAATATCAATATTCATCGAGATAACACTACAATAAATTTCTTATTTGAAAAGTTAAATCACTTTTACCTACCAAACCAAAATCTGTGAGCAGTATTACTTGCTAATAACAGGCTATATTTTTTGGGGTACCCTACCCTTTATCCATCATAATCAAACTTTCTTTGTTAAATAAAAAAAGCACCCTAAAAATATATCTCAAGCAATGTTTTGTTGTGGGTCTAGATGTGGGTCTAAAATATATTAATTTACCTAAACTATTGTTTTAATTGCTTTAATTACTAATACATGGCGGAGGAGGTGGGATTCGAACCCACGGAAGAGTTGCCCCTTCGCCGGTTTTCAAGACCGGTACATTCAACCGCTCTGTCACTCCTCCGAGTTGAATATTAGCCTTATTTAACTGTGACAAAGGCATAAGTAAATTAATTTATAAAATAATTTAATAAATTTTATACCATTATTTTTTAAGAAGACAATTCTTAATTTTCAAACATAAACTTACATTTAAAACAATATTTTTTTAATTTAAATTAAAAATTTGTAAATTATAAAAAGTCTAAAATTTATCTTCAGAACAACTAAAATTTAAAGCTCTTAAATTTATATCTCCATAATTTTCATAAATTTTACAAAGAAGAAGATGAGAATAAATTTTCAAATTTTATCAACGGGAGCTTCATGATGAATAAGTTCTTTAGCTCTTAGTTCATTCCAAAAATCACTAGGAATTTTGAGCTTAAACCATTGTAAGATCTGTTCAAACTCATTTTTAGATCTTGCCCCAGGAATTACAGAGGTAACGATTTCGTTAAATAAGGGGAATTGCAGTGCAGCAGCCGGTAATGGTATATTAAAATTTTCTGCAATCTTTTTTAGAGACTTTACTTTATTAATTACATCTTTTGGTGCATCAGCATAGTTCCACATTTCTCTACCAACTAATACACCTGAATTAAAAGGTCCTCCACAAATTATAGAGGTGCCAGCAACTTTACACTTTGGAAATAATGAATCTAGGGGCGTTTGTTCTAATAATGTGTAACGACCTGCTAATAAGAAAACATCCCAATTACCTATGTCTAAGGCATCTAAGCAAACTTGGTTTTCATTTACACCCAACCCTATTGCTTTAACCACATCATTATTCCTGAGTTCATCCATAGCTTTATAACCAGTATCAGATAAATCTTTAAAATGTTTTTTGTTTTCCTCCCCATGTTGGAATTCTCCAATATCATGTACTAAAAGAATGTCAATTTTATCTAACCCCAGTCTTTGTAAACCGTCCTCAAAAGATCTCATAATTCCATCATATGAATAATCATAAATTGGATGAAATGGTAATGGATTGACCATTCCATAATTGGATGGATCATCTACAGCACCAGGTTTTAAAATACGTCCAACTTTACTTGAAATAACAAAATTATTATTTCTTAATTGATCGCCAACAACACGTTCTGACCTGCCAAAGCCGTACCAAGGAGCTGTATCAAAATACTTAATACCTGAATCTAAAGCGAACCCTATTATTTCAGCAGCCTGATTATAAGTTAAATCAACAAAATTTCCTCCAAGAGGTGCACACCCCAGTCCTAAAACATCAATTTTAACATTTGATTTTCCAATTTTTCTTTGAGGGTATAAAAACATTTTTCACATAAATCCAAAAATTTAAAATAATTTAATTAAGATTTTTAGTTTATAACAAAATTACAAAAATTATCCACCCTGCATATAAGGCATTAATACAACTTCACTATTTTCATTTATCGGTGTAAACCAAGACTCTTTATATATTTTTCCATCTATAGCTAGAGAAATACCTCTTCTAATTTGAGGTTTGAGACCAGGATATTTCAATGAAATATTATCAATAACTTCTTTAAAATTTGATCCAGAAACTATTACATAATCACTTCCATCGGCTAGACTTTGTAATGATCCCCAGATTTTTACTTTAACCATAAGATTATTGTTTACTTAATATAGCACTTAACACTCTTGGGGGTGATAGTGGAAGCTCTGTAAATCTTATACCTGTTGCTCTTGAAACTGCGTTATTAATAGCTGCTAGTGGTGGAACAATGGAAGTTTCTCCTACCCCTCTTACACCATATGGATGACCTGGGTTTGGAATTTCTAAAATAACAGGGTCAATCATTGGTAAATCAGATGCTACAGGAATCCTATAGTCTAAAAAGCCAGGATTTTGTAGTCTACCATCTTTATTATAGATATATTCCTCATTTAATGCCCAACCTATACCTTGAACAGACCCTCCCTGCATTTGTCCCTCTACATAACTTGGATGAATAGCTTTTCCAGCATCTTGAAAAACAGTGTAACGAAGAATCCTAGAATGTCCTGTTTCCATATCTGTTTCAATATCTACAAGATGAACGCCAAAACTTACTCCAGCTCCTTCTGCATTTACTTCATAGTGACCTGCAATAGGACCACCAGTTTGAGAAGAAACTTTTGCAATATCTTCTAATGATAAAGGCTCCTGATTTCCAGCATTTGCACCTGCTGGATAAGCATATCCTTCTTTCCAAATAACAGCATCTTCATCAATTCCCCATAATTTTGCTGCTCTTTTACATAATTCTTTTTTTGCAGCTTTTGCAGCTTTAATAGTTGCTAATCCAACTGAAAAAGTAACTCTACTTCCATCAGTAACATCATTATGGCCAAGTGAATTAGTATCAGCAATTACTGTTTTGACTTTATCAAGACTAATTCCTAATTCTTCTGCTGCCATTTGGCTGATTGAAGATCTAGAACCTCCAATATCTGGGTTTCCTTCAACAACTCCAACCGTACCATCAAAATTTATGTTTAAGCTTACACACGTATTCCCACCAAAATTAAACCAGAAACCGCATGATATTCCTCTACCTTGATTTTCTTTTAAGGGTGCATGATAATGAGGATGATTTTTTGCAGCTTCTAAAGTAGTTTTCAGGCCAATATCGTCAAATGTGGGTCCATATGAGGATTTTGTTCCCTTATTTGCAGCATTTAATATTCTTATATATAATGGATCATGGTTAAAATATTGACACAATTCATCAATTACACTTTCTACTGCATAAATGGACTGTGGGGCGCCTGGCGCTCTGTAAGCTGCTTGAGTAGGCCTATTGGTTAGGACATTAAACGCTTCTGTTTTTACTGCGTTTAGATCATAAGCAGCAAAGGCACTTTGTGCACCTAATGCATATGTTTCATTAGGAAAAGCACCTCCTTCATATCTTATAATAGCTTTAGCAGCGGTAATTCTACCATTTTTTTTCATACCAATTTCAACATCAACTAGGGAAGAAACAGTTGGACCAGTAGCTTTAAATACTTCTTCTCTAGACATAACTATTTTTACTGGATGTCCAGATTTCTGAGATAGCGCTAATGCAATTGGCTCAATAAAAACAGTAGTCTTTCCTCCAAAACCACCTCCAATTTCTGATGCTGTGACTTTTAACTGACTGTTATCCAATTTAAATATACTAGAGCATATAGACCTCACATTAAAATGTCCCTGTGTACAACACCATAAGTCTGCTTTTCCATCATTACTCATTGTAGCTAAACAGGCATGTGGCTCAATATAACCTTGATGGACAGAAGGTGTTTTAAAAGTTCTTTTAATTACTTTATCCGCTGATTTAAAACCTCCTTCAAGATTTCCATGTCCGAATGAACAATGTTGTACTACATTATCAGAGAAACCATTAGGTATATTTTCATTTTTTTTACCATAAGAAACGACTGGTGCTTCAATCTCCATTGCATCTTCAATATTTATTACAAATGGTAACTTTTTATATTTTATTTTAATAAGTTTTAATGCTTTTTTTGCCGTCTTTAAATCAACTGCAGCAACTGCAGCAACTGCATGTCCGTCATATAAAACTTTTTTATTGGCAATACAATTTTCCAAAATTTCATTATTTTTATTATTTGGATTTATTCGTAGAAAGTCTTTAAAGGTGATTATTGACTTTACCCCAGATAATTCCTCTGCAACGGAAATATCAATCGATTCAATCAACGCATGTGCTTCATTAATTCTAAGCAAAGATCCATAAAGCATATTTGGTGCATATAAATCAGCTCCATATAGTGCTTTTCCTGTCACTTTATCAACACCGTCAGGCCTTAATGGTCTAGTACCAACGATCTTAAAGTTTTTAGTAGTTTTAGGCGTAATTTGATCCATTTTTTTTCCTCATCTCGAGAGCTGCATCTAATACCGCTCTTATTATTTTGTCATACCCAGTACATCTACAAAGATTACCTGCTAACCAATATCTTACCTCTTTTTCTGTAGGGTTTTTATTTTTTTCTAAAAGAGCTTTTGCTGCTACTAAAATTCCAGGAGTACAAATCCCACATTGCAAAGCGGCATGTTCCAAAAATTTTTCCTGTAAAATATGTAATTTATTCTCTTCTGCCATTCCCTCTATGGTCTCGATTGAAGAACCATCAACTTCTGCAGCTAAGACCAAACAAGAACAAACTAATTTTTCATCTAAAATGACACTACAGGCCCCACAATCACCAGTACTGCAACCTTCTTTTGTACCAGTCAGACTTAAATCATTCCTAAGAACATCTAACAGTGTTTCATCTGGATTACATAAAAACTCATAATTATTTTTGTTGACAGAAACATTAACGTGCAATTTTTTCAATTTTTTCTCCTGCTCTTTTATGAGCAAGTAAAATTGCTCTTTTTGCTAATACACCTGCTACATGGGATCTAAATTCTATAGTCCCCCTTTTATCATCAATTGGGTCACAAGCAGCAGAACAAATACTCGAGATTTCAGCCAATAGTTCATCATTAATTTTAGAATTTTTAACTAACTCATTTAACCCTTTGACATTTAAAATTGTTGGCGCAACTGCTCCTAAACAAATATTTAAATTTTTTATCATTTTATTGCTATCTAAAACAATAAAGCAAGCAGCTGAAACGACAGCAATATCCATTTCACTTCTTGGAGTGAAGCGAATATATGAATCAGAAGAATAAATAGGTCTTTTTGGAATGATAATAGACTTTATAAACTCACCATTCTTTAAAGAGTTTTTTCCTGGAGAAATTGGAATATTACTAACTAATTCTTCTCTTGAACCATTTGGGCCAATTATTTTGACTTTACAATTTGATACACTTAATGCTGGGATGGTATCTGCTGCAGGAGATGCGTTGCATATATTGCCTGCAATCGTACATCTTCCTTGAATTTGAGCTGAACCTATAAGATCAAAAGCTTCTGCAATACCAGGCGCAAATTCTTTCAATTTAGGGAAATTATTAAAATCAGAACCTGAAACTGCAGCTCCAATTTCAAAACATTCATTTTGTTCCTTAATTTCTTTGATTTCTGGTATGTTTTTTATATCTACAATTAATTCGGGTTCTAAAATTCCAGATTTCATTTGAACTAGTAAATCGGTACCACCTCCTAAAATTCTTGTAATTCCAGTAGATTTCTTAAGTAAAAAAACTGCTTCTTGTTCCGAATTAGGTTTTACAAATAACATCTGATTATTATAGCCAATAAAATTTTTAAATCAAAATAAATTGAATTAACTTTTGATCTTAAAATATCAATTTGTACAAGTACAATTTTTTTAAATACAATGACTTGATATAATAATATTAATTAATTTATAAAATACCTAAAATAGGACTAATTCTATTAATTTTTTTAAGAAGTAATTTATTGTTGTTGAGCCGTAATAGCTCCTTTCATTTCTATAGAACCAGATTTGGTATCATCTAAAGAAAATAGAAACCCAAATTCTGAAAAATCTGAACCAAAAAATGTGCCTTCTGCATTTAGTGTATATAATGAACTTAATGGAAGTGATAACTTACTATCTTGTAATTCTATCTCATCAAAACAAATGTTGTTACTATTGCAAAAACTCCCATTAGGAAAAGTAATTTTTAATACATCATTCACTTCACAGCCTCTGCAACTTAAATCCAAAAAAGATTTATAACCAGAAAGTGACGAAATTTCACCAGAAACTAAATCACCACTATCATTTAAGTTAAGTAAAATCTTTCCATTGCCAGATAAACCATAAAGTGCATTTCCATCATTAATAAATACTTCAGCATTACCTTTATATTCATATTGACCATTTGCAAGTTTGGTATGTTGAGGATCAATACCTAAAATACCAAAAGAATTACTAAAAATATTATCTTCAGGAATGATTACAACAAAACTATTTTGAGTTTGTTTAATAGCTTGTTTGTTAAAATTAATGCCCTCTTCATCAAAGCTATTATTTAAAAAAACAGACGAAGAACCATTATTTCTCACGAATTCACCACTTAGTTTTTCTAATTTATACGTACTTCCATCAACCATAATAATTTCTAAATCAGAATTTTTAGTCGAATTTACATCATATAAAGAATTTTCTTTATAACTATTTGAAGAGCTACCCGCACAACCAATGGAAATTAGAGTTGTTATCAATAAAAAAATATTTTGTTTTCTAAGTTTACTTAACATTGATAACTCCTTTACTAACTTAATATAAAGTCAGATTCAGATAATTGATTTATTGAAATTCCATAAAATAAAATTGTACTGTCTTGATGTGAAAATTGAGCATGACCTTCATTAGTAGTGGAAAATTTAGAAATTACATCTTCAAAATTTATAAATTGAAAATCACTAAAATCTACTTTATCTTCACCTGGTTCAAAATCACTTGCAGTCGGTATAAAATTACTTCCACTAGACGTATTAACGTTAAATTTAGCTATAATATCACTTCCGTCAGAAGGGGAAAAAACAAATATATCTGCTCCAAATCCACCTTCAATTAGATCGTTACCTGGACCACCAGTTAATGTATCATTCCCAAAAAAGAAATCAGAAATTAATAAATCTCCGATTAAATAATCAGAATCTTTATTACCTTTGAGAGGATTATTTCCTGTACCTCCAATTACAATATCTGAACCATCTCCCCCTTCTGCAGCACTATTCTTCCCAATAGCTACTAACAAGTCATCTCCAGATCCACCTTTTAAAGTAATTTGACTAAAAGAATCCTTAAATACATTTCTATCTCCTATAGAGTTATTCTTAGATACGTTTATTGATGAAACAACATTCACAGGTGCCGAAGATATACTTTCATTGTTGCCCATCAAATCAGTAAACTTAACATCGACTCTTATTTCTTTACCTAAATCTTCATTAATTATTGTGTAAATGTTAGAATCTACATCACTAATTAACGAGCCTTCTCTGAACCATTTATAACTTAAAGGCCCTAAACCATCTTGATCACTAATTAAAGATGTATCTACACTTAAAGAATTTCCTAGGCTAGGAGCTCCAACAATAGTAACATCACCAGTAGCTGAATTATTGATTGGTTTTACATAAATCGGTAATGTTCCCGTAACTTGTTGACCATTTCCATCATCTGCAGTGATTTCAATATCAGTTCTACCTAGTTCTGTTCTTGTAGGTGTAGCATTTAATTGATTTGAGGTATTGTCAAAAGTTATCCAACCTGGGAGAACTCCACCACCTACAGAGCGTGCAGAAAAAGAAAGTGCATCATCATCTGGATCTACAAATAAAGATGTAACATCTTTAATATTTAAATGATCTTCAGATATATTCCATTGACTTATAGAATTTACTAAAGGTGCGTCATTAGCATTAGTAATTGTCAAAGTTATTAATTCACTATCAGATAAATTGCCAACTCCATCATCTGTCACAATAACATTAAATGAATAGTTACTTTTTGTTTCGTAATCAGCAGGAGATTTAAGTCTGACTTCTCCATCATCAGCATCAATATCTATTAAGCTAGAGTCGCCTCCTGTAACAGAATAAGAAAAATTATCTCCTGCATCTACGTCAGTTGCTGTTACTGTATAAAAAACTGTAGAACTCAAAGAGTTTTCAGCTAAAGTGGCTGTTGAAAGTGAGGTAATGACAGGTGCTTCATTTGCATTAGTTACATTAACCGTCACAGGCTCAGTATCATCAGCTCCATCTGGATCTGTAGCTATTACGTCGAAACTATATAAATTTTTTGTTTCAAAATCAGCTGATGATTTTAGTCTTACTTCTCCATCATCATTATCAATTGTAAGTAATGCTGCATCAGTGCCTGATAATGTATAACTAAGAATATCCGTCACATCTGCATCAGTTGCATTGACTTTGTAAATTACTGTAGAAACATCAGCATTCTCAATTACTGTTCCTGTTAGATCTGTCGTATCGATTACAGGATCTGCTTCGTTCACATTTAAAATGGTTACAGTAATTATCTGAGTTGAAGAATATCCATTTCCAGTTTCAACTGCTTTGACCTCTACTTCATAAGTATTATTTGTATCTGTATCAATGGGAATTTCATAATTAGGAATACTATTAAAAGTTAGTTTACCATCGCTATCTAAACTAAATTTATCTCCATCTAAACCAGAATTAATTGACCAATTAACATCAACATTCGCAGTTAAAGTAGTAATCGTTGTATTATTTTCATCGATTGAAATAGAGGAAGTCGAAGATCCCGCTGGATTACTAGGCCCTTGAATTAATGGCGTAACAACTCTCATCGTTAATGTTCCGCTACTTGTACCCCCATTACCATCTGAAACTACATAACTTATTGTTTCAGTTAAGGAAGGTATGCCAGTAGGTGGTGTATAATCTATAGTGGTACCATCTGTTGTTGCATTACCAGTCCCAGAATAACTAATAGATTGTATACTTAAGGAATCTAAATCTTCATCGGTATCATTTGTAATTACGTCAATATTATTTTTTGCAGTATTGAGAGTAGTAATTGACATATCATCAACTGCAACTGGATCATCATTTTCATCAGTTACATTAATAATAATTGCTTTTAATGAATTGGCCGGAGTAGAACCGTTATCTGTAGCAATAACATTAATTGAATAAGAATTTTTAACTTCAAAGTTAGCAGAATTTTTAAGACGAATTTCACCATTATTTGAATCAATTTCAAACAACGATTCATCGGTACCAGTTATTGAAAAGGTAATTATATCAGCATCTGGATCAGTGGCTTGAGCATCATAGGCAACTGTTGAAGGATCGGCATTTTCAGCAATAGTCCCAGTTGCTCCACTTATTACAGATGGAGGATCATTAACATCATAGATATTTAATGTAATTGATTTACTACCAGAGAGTGTCCCTACTCCATCATCTGTTGCCACAATATCAAAGTTATAGGTTGGTTTAGTCTCATAATCTGCACTTGCTTTAAGTCTTACCTCCCCATCATCAGCATCAATATCAAACAACAAAGCGTCAGCGCCGGATAAGGAAAATGTCAAGGTATCAGCTGAATCTACGTCAGTTGCTTCACCGTCATATACAACTGTAGAACTATCCATATTTTCGTTAATTGAAGCACTATCAGCTGAAGTGATAGTAGGAGCATCATTAGTTTTTGTGAAATTTAAAGTGGCTATTGCTTGACCGGTTAGTTCCGAATTATCAGTTGCTTTTATAGAAGTTGCACTGACTGTAAGAGTTTTTGTAGCTGGCGGATCTTCAGATTTACTTTCATATTTCACCTTTCTTGCAATTGTCTGAATCATTTCATCAGAAACAATAGGTGGGACAACATTTTCCGTAACAGTTACATTGTCCACAAATAATCGTGCACCTGCTACAAATCCCCCTGAGTAGTCATAAGTTCCAGCAACAAATACAAATTTATAAGAACCTTCATCAGTGATTGTAACTGTTTCAGTTGCCCATGATGTATTATTTGTTGAAGGTGAAGACCATGAAAATGTCCCCGTTTCGTCAAGAATAGTTACAAAGTTGTTATTGTCTACATTAACTATATAACCATACACATCATAAGCATCATCTCCTCCTTCTGCTTTCCAATCAAAGCTAACTTGATCCCCAGATCTAAGATAAACTGTATTATCACTGTATAAGGCTGGACCTCTTATAATATCATAGCCAGACTTACGAGTAGACCCATCAGATCGTAATCCAGTCTTATCAATAACAACTCCAGTGCTTTCTAATTCAACAGAAGAAGACCCCCCCCCTCCATCGTCACTACTAACTGTAACTTTATAATTAGCACCTGATTCTGGTGGTATTTGGTCACTTAGTTCACCAACTAAAGGATCATTATTGGCCCTATACCCTGTTGGTGTTGGAAAAGTTGTATCATTGGGAGTATTGAGGCCACCAATAGTTGTAGTACCAAAAATAATTTGATCTCGAATTACTTGCCAATTACCAAAAGAATGTAAATCTTCATTATCAGGACTTTCATTACTTTCAAAATCACCATTTTGAAATTTATTTGAAATATTAATTCTTAATGGATTACCATTTAATCCGTTTTTTGTACTATCCACATTTCCTAAAATTGCAGCTCCAGTACCGTTTCCTACATAGATAATTGAATTTACTATCGAAACCTTGCCATTTTCAGTAGATGCAGAGCCATCGTTAGTAAAACGTAAAAAATCAGTTGAAGTACCGTCATCTAAGCTAAATTCAAGCCATCCACCCTCATATTTATCACCAGAACTAGTACCGCTGTTAATGATTATATCAGTATCTAATGCAAATAATGCATCATTTTCAGTTAGACTTATATTGGTATCTAAGTTTGTTATAGTAGGAGTTCCTAACAACCCAGAAAAAGAATTAGGAATTAGAGAAGGTTGATTGATGTTTCCAACTTTTATCTCTAGATCCCAGTCAGCAATTAAATTATTTGATCCTGAAAAATCATCTGAAGCAGCGATACCCAAACTTGAAATTGAAGAAAAAAGGTTTAAAAAATCTAGGCCTTTATCTCCTTTAGCAATATTGCACCCATATAGATGAATATGACCATTAGGACCTAGGGAATTGGTAATTGAATTAATTTCATAACTATAATTCAATAAGTTATCAGTAGAAATAGAACCTGCTAAAAAATCAATAACTCCAGGTCTACCATGGCTAAATATGTGAATAGATCCTAAATTAGTATTATTACCTATTAATTCTAATATTTGAGAAAAAGCAGAATCATTTTCGTTTAATAAATAAACAACATGTTTTTTTGATAACTCATTATATAAAGTATCAAATTCTTGAATGCCTTTATCTATGAAAACAATGGACATTTAAGTATATTACATCAACTTATAAAATAAACAAATCGTGTTTAATTTATATGTCAATAAATTAAAAAGTTTGCTCATAATTCAAAGGCTAAATAATTCTGATAAAATTAGCCCATCCCAAATTAATTTGAAAGAAATAATAAATAATGCCCAAGAAACTAGTAAATAAAAAACTCTTTCAGGAATGATTTTCACAGCTATATAGCCAATGTAAACTGCTAAAGAGGCAGGAATTAGTAAAAATAAAGCAATTTTGATAGATTGAAAGTTAAGTTGACCTAAAAAAAAGTAAGGTATCACTTTTATTGCATTCACGTAACTAAAAGCTATTACAGAAGTACCAACATAAACTACTTTACTTAGACCTAGAGGTAATACAAAAATTTGCCATGGAGGTCCTCCATTATGACTTATAAAACTAGTAAACCCTGCAACTGAGCACCAAAAAATACCTTTCTTTTGGTTGACTTTTATTAAATTTGTTTTTTTCTTACTATTTTTGAATAATTGATTTACTGCAAATATGACACCCATAAAACCAATAATAAGGGTTACTACCCATTCAATCACAATATTGGCGGTAGCCCAACCAATTAATACACCAATTGTCATACCTAAAATACTTATTTTTAAAACTTTAACATTAAAATCTTTCCTATAAAAAAATAATGCAAAAATATCAGACACAATATAAACAGGCAGCAACAACCCAGCAGCAGCAATTGGAGACATAAATAAAGAAAGACTTGGTACTGCAAGGGAGGCTATAACTGGAAGTCCGCCTTTACCTAATCCAACGGTTATGGCAGCAAAAACAGCAATAATCCAAAAAATCCAATGGTCATACATGATAAAATTAAAAGAAATTATAAAATTTCGAATTTAACATCAAACTATTTTATAACCAGAATTTTTTAATTTATGCGCAATGAGTTTTATATGTTCTGGACCAACTTCACAACAACCTCCAACAATTGAAGCTCCTAAATTTACCCATTCCATTACAAATTGTGAATAATTTTCTGGATTTAAGTCTTTTCTTTCTTCTAAAGCATCGACTGTTGGTGCATCCTTCAAAAAACCAGATGTTATTTTTGTAAAAGCGTTAGCATAAGCTCCAAATTTTATATTAAATGAAGAAATTATTTTTAAAGCAGTACTCACTACTTCAGGTCTTGAGCAATTAATAAGTACAGCCTCAACTGTAAATTTTTCTAAAATTGAAACTATATCCTCTAGATTTTCTCCAGATCTTAATTTTGAACCATCAAAATCATCTACAGAAAAACCAATCCATACAGGTTTTTGTATTTTTTCTGAAGCTCTTAAAGCACCTTCTGCCTGATCAATTGAACACATTGTCTCAATTAAAATTAAGTCAGTTTTAGAAGATAAATGAGTTATCATTTCATCATAAATTTTTTCAGCTTCAGCTGCTGGAGGGCAAATATCTGGTCTATATGATGCAATGAGTGGACCTATAGATGCTGCAACTTTCCCATAACCATGTTTATTTCTAGCACTTATTGCTGAATTTACTGCGATATCCCAAAGTTCAAATCTATCGTTTTCTAAACCTACTCTTTTTAATCTATCATAAAGTACAGGATATGTATTCGTTGTAGCTACTGTCGCTCCACACTCAAAATAAATTTTATGAACATCATCAACAATGTTTGGTTTGTCTATCATAACTTTTGTTGACCAAAGTGGTGTAGCTTTATCACCTGATCTTTTTAAAATTTCTTGTCCAATGGATCCATCTAAGAGTATTATATCCTTGTTCATTATCTACTCACTTTTATATATAAGCATAAGATTACAAATTATTGACTAATTAATAATCCCTCTAATAAATAAATTTATATCTACCTCATTTGTAAAATTTAAAACTTACTTTAAATATTTTTTATTTTTGTCAAAGGCTAAATATAATTTATACCATAAAAATAAAAAAATGTTAAAATTTATTTGTTTTTAAAATCAGAGTATTTTCTTACAAAATGCAAAAATGAATATTTACCTTACAATTATATCCGAATGTAATAAAGAAAAAGCAAATGAAAAAAAAAGGAAAAATTAGAATATTTTTATTAATCTGGTAAAATTTAATGAATTCTTCTTATCTCAGAATTTGGATTAATTCAAAAAATTATTTATATTTTAACTTTAATCTTAAACTATGTAATAATTTTTTTGTGCTAGAATAATCATTAGCAATACCATATAAATACCGATCAGGTCTTATTAATGCTACACAAGCATTAATAGTTTTTAGCCATAAATTTATTTCTTTGTTAGCAGAAATTATAACAATACCAAACTCCTCAAGTAATTTTTTATCCTGATATTGCAAAATTTTTTTCAGTTTACAATTTTCTAATAAAATAAATTTATAAATTGCTTTTTCATCTAATAATTTATTTTTAAAGAAAAATTGAGGAGTTATCTGACCTAATGGTATTTTTCCGTATTTCCATATGCCTTTACCTAGTTGTGGTTTAGGGTAATTAAAACTTGCTTTATTCTCTTTCACACTGCTATTGAAGTACTTTTTTATTAAACTTTTTTTACCAGTATTGATTAATTCACCACACCTTGTAGCTAATTTAATAAATTCTAATACATGTTTTTTTCTTTCATTCACATATGAATCAAGCAAAGAAGCATCAGTTTTACCTTTAATTATTGCCGCCAAACGCCAAGCTAATGAACTTGCATCTCTTATGCCTGCACAAAGTCCCTGACCTAAAAAGGGGGGGGATTGATGTGCACTATCACCAGCTATAACTAAATTATTTTTTCTCCATTTTTTTTTAATAATGGAATGAAAAGTATATATTTGTGCTCTTTCTATTTCAGCATCATCAGAAGTTAACCAAGGTGATAAAATTGACCATAAATATTTTTTGTGAAGAACTTCTTTCAAATCATCACTAGGAAGAATTTTTATTTCCCATCTTCTTTTTGATGAATTGATACAACACCTTGTCATTGGTCTAATTTCATCACAATGCTGTACTGTATAATTAGGAAGTTTATTAGCTCTAACTGAATTTTTTTTAATGTTTAAATCAATAACAAGCCACTTTTCATCAAATCCAAAGTCTGTAACTTTTTTTGAGATTTTTTTACTAATTAAAGATTTTGCACCGTCACATCCTATTATCCATTTTCCTAAATAGGATTTTTTTATAGTTGAATCAGTTGTATGAGTTGTAAGAATACTTTTATTTTTTAAATTTTTAATTTTGATTAAATTTTCACCTAATCGTAAAGAAACATTATTAAATCGATTTAAACCATTTCTTAATATATTTTCCAATTCGGGTTGAAAAAAATACCAATTATTATACCAACCTTGATCACTAATAACTTTGTTTGCATTCCTAACAAGCAAGGTTTTATCATTTTTATCAACAAAATGCATACCCTGAAATGACGGTCTAGCAATTTTTTTTATTAAATTTGCAAGTCCAATATTTTGAAAAATACGCATTACTTCACCATCAAAATGAATTGCTCGAGGTGTTGGATGAATAATTTTATTTTTTTCAATTATTAAAATTGATACATTAAATGGAGCCAAGAGATTAGCTACTACTGCACCAACAGGACCTAACCCAACGATTATTACATCAAATGTTCGATTTTCGTCCATAAATATTCACAATAAAATTTATTTTTCTAAATCTCTTCAGCAATCGTATCTGGGACAACTAGACTATCTGTATTGATATATTCCCCCTTTTTATTAATTACTGCCATATCACAAAATATTTCAATTCTATGATTATCTGGATCTAATACATAAAAACTTTCATTTTCTCCCCATGTACCATCACCATTTTTATTAAATGAACTATGTATTACTGGCCCTCTGACAATTTTTAAATTCAATTCTCTAGCTCTTGATAAATAAAATAAAAAAATGTCCCGAGTTGAACATTCAAATGCAAAATGATGTATTCCTGCAGGAGAATTTTGATCATTTTTTTTTGTATAATTTCTATTTGGGTTATGCGTAAGCACAAGATCATGATGCTGTTCATTTAGCCTCAAAAATGCCATTTCAAAAGGGATATCTTTATGCTCTCCAGCTTTATGCCTTTCAGTAAGTTTCATATATAAAAAATTTCTATAAAATTCCAAAGATTTATCGACATTACTCACCTCTAAAGAAACATGCTGACATTTCAAAAAATTCGACTTTTCAATATTATTTTTCACTATAATAAACCTTTTCTTTTAAAATTATTAATAAAGCAATCTAACTAAAAATAAAGTAATACCAGGAAATAAAAAAAGTAAGGTTACTCTTAAAAAATCACTAATTAAAAATGGCAAAACACCCTTAAATGTTTCTTTTATAGGAATATCGCCCGCTATTTTGTTGATAATAAATGCATTTAATCCCACAGGGGGCGTAATTAAACCAACTTCTACAACAATAAGTGTTAAAATTCCAAACCAAATTGCTGTTTCTTCAACAGACATTCCAAAATCAAGTTGGATTATTACTGGAAAAAAAACAGGTATAGTGAGTAAAATCATTGCTAAGCTATCCATTAAACAACCAAGAAAAATATAAATTACTAAAATTATCGCAACGATTGCAAATGGAGAGTAATCATAGCTTAAAATAGTTTCAGATAAAATATTAGTAACCCTACTTAGGGCAATAAATGAATTAAAAAACTCCGCGCCTAACAAGACCAAAAAAATCATAGCCGTTGTTACTGCAGTATCGTTAATTACTTCAAAAAAATTACCTAATGAAAAATTTTTATTGAAAACTGCTATTAAACCAGTCCCGGCTGCACCCACTGCGGCACCCTCAGTAGGAGTAAACCAACCTAAATAAATACCCCCTATAACAACAAGAAAAATAAGAAGTACATGCCAAATATCTTTAAATAAAGATAATCTATTTTTTAGATCTATTTTCTTTTTGTTAGGACCACTATTTGGAAAAAACCTAACATAAATTGCAATCGCAGTTATATAACCAAATGCAGCAAAAATTCCAGGAATAAAAGCTGCAAGAAACATTTTAGCAATATTTTGCTCTGTAAGTATTGAATAAATAATTAAAATTACTGAAGGCGGTATTAAAATACCTAATGTACCTCCTGCAGCTAAAGCTCCAGTACTTAAAGCATTTGAATATCCCATTTTTCTTAATTCAGGCAAAGCAACTTTCCCCATAGTAGCTGCTGTAGCTAAAGAGGAACCACAAATTGCACCAAATCCAGCACAAGCACCTACTGCAGCCATAGCTACTCCACCTTTTCTATGGCCCAAACATGCCCCTGCGAAATTAAATAATGCCGTACTCATACCGGCTTTTGCTGCAAAATTCCCCATTAGTAAAAATAATGGTATCACACTTAGTGAATAATTCGAAAATAAATGCCATGCACTTGTTTTGAGTTGTGAAATTATAGGTAACCAACCAGCAATTAAAGATGTACCAAATGCACCCACAATGAACATACATAATCCAATTGGAATTCTTAATATAAGTAAAAGAAATAACATCGGAAATAAATAAATACCTAGACTTATTCTTTCTATGTCATAACTTTCTATAAAAAAAGACTGCATTACATTTTCTTAAATTGAAACTGTGTGATAGTTTTCAATAGAATATAAAAACAAACGATTGTTAGTAGAAAAAAAGAAAAAATACCCGGAATAAAAGCTATCCAAACAGGAAGTTTTAGTAGCATGGTTTGTTCATTATATTTTATCATATCAAATATTCCGTAAATCATTCTGAATGTAAAAAAACCAGAGACCATTAAAAAAATTAAATTGCTAAATATGTCTAATAATTGTTTGATATATATGGGAAAACTAGAACTAAAAAAGTCAACAATCACATTTCCATTCTTTAAATGACAAATAGGTAAAAAAGAAAAAATTGCGATTGCACACCCCATTTCCACTAGTTCAAAGTCACCAAGCAAAGGAGAAGAAAATAGGACTCTTCCTATAATTGAGAGTACGTTTATTATTACAATTAAAATTAAAACACAGCCGCCTAGAATTGCAAGAAGTGTTGATAAATATAATAAAATACGCCCAAACTTATCATTTGGGCGTATTTGACTTTCATTAAAAGGATTAGTTTTCATACTTTGAAATTAATTTGCGGGCAGTACTTACTAATGTATCACCATCTAATCCATTACTATTGGCATCTTTAATCCATTGTGAAATCAATTTATCTCCTGCATCTTTCATTTCTTTTAATGCATCTCCAGATAATTCATGAAATTCACCTCCTGCATCAACTGCCAATTTTCTTGCAGGACCTTCAAAGCCATCCCATAGTTCTCCAGCTAATTTAGCTAGGGCCATGCCTGAATTTTCATCAATTACTTTCTTTAAATCATCACTTAGAGACTCGTATTTTGCTTTATTCATCAGGAACAAAAATGGAGTTGTATATAATCCCCTATCACCACTAACCTCCGTATGAGCCTTTGTTAGTTCATGAAGTTTAAAGGAAGGCATAATTTCCCATGGTACAACCATTCCATCAATAACACCTTTTGACAAAGAAGGAGCAACTTTTGGTACGGGCATTCCTACAGGTGTAGCACCTAACCCCTCTAACATTTTGCTAATAACACGAGTAGGACCACGCATCTTAAGTCCATTTAAATCATCAACAGATTTAATCAATTTGTCCTTAGTGTGAATTTTTCCAGGTGCGTGTACATGTACAGCTAAGATTTTATAGTCTTTAAGATCTTCAGCACCAACGGTTTCTACAAATTCTTGTGCAGCTTGTGAAGTAGCTAAAGAGGATGCTGCCATAAATGGTAAATCAAAAACCTCCAATCTTGGAAATCTTCCTGGTGTATAGCCAGCGACAGTCCAAATCAAATCCACAACGCCATCTCTCACTTGATCTACAAGCTGAGGAGGAGCACCACCCAATTGCATTGCTGGATAAATTTCTACTTTAATTTTTCCTCCAGTATCTTTTTCTATTTTATCTCCCCAAGGCTTTACAAATTTAGCATTTGAATTTGCGGGCATTGGTGGAAATGAATGAAATTTTAATACTACTGTTTCGGCAAACAATGAATTTGACAAAATAATAGAAAAAAAACAAATAAGAAAATAAGTTTTTATATTTTTTAACAATTTTACCTCCCATAATTTAAAATATTAATATTTAAACTTTTTCAGGATAAATTAATCAAGCTTTATTTTAAATTCATCTATTATATCATAAATGCTATTATAATTATCAGCTCTAGTAATAGTAGCTATATATTTATCCGGTCGAATAAAAAATGCCTTATTTAATTGTCGATTATACTGATAATTACTTAAGGTTTTTGATACATCTCTTACAATCTTAAAAGTGGTTTGTACCGGATTAATACATTCTGGTGTAATACCAAGAATATTAATATTTTTGGTTTTAAATTTTTTTATTAATTTATTCGAAATAAATTTTTCTGGAAAATTAGAATAAATAATTATAAAAAATTTGTTTCCTAAAATTTCATCCAATAAAAATTGATTGCCTTTAAAATCATCGACAATAGGTTGTGGAAATAATTGTCCTATTAATTCATTTTCATACTTATTATTTGTTTTCCATAAAAAACCCTCATTAAAAGATGGTTTAGGCTTGAATCTCATTTGGAAAATATAATCCTTAGCTGGTTTATAGTAGGAAATAAGATAAAAAAATAATCTTATTAAAATACCCAAAAACTTATTTTTAGGATTTAATACTCTTCCCATTAATAGAGAGATTTTTATCATCTGTGCAATATGATATTTTCTTTCTTTCTCATAAGAATTTAAAATTGTGGGGTTATTGCTATTAATTGCAAAAGCTAATTTCCATGACAAATTTAATGCATCCCGTACTCCACTATTCATGCCTTGTCCTGCAAAAGGCGGTGTTTGGTGAGCAGCATCTCCAGCTAACAAAATCTTTTTTTTAAACCAGCAATTGGCTATTAAAGCATTAAATGTATAAACACATTTTCTTCTTATTGAGAAATTATCACATTCACCTTTTTGAGTTAATAAATGTTTGATAAAAACTAAATTCAGACATTCTTTTTCACTCTCAGATTTATGTAACTTAAATTCATAACGTCTTATTCCACGTGGCCCTGGCAAAGTAATACACGGCCTTCGAACATCACAAAATACTTGAGTGTGTCTAAATTTGTTTGAAGAATTAAATAAATCTAAGATTAACCACTTCTCTTTGTAACTTGAACCTAATAATTTAATATTTAATAGCTTTCTAAGTATAGAATTGGCGCCATCGCAACCAACAATAAATTTAGAGATTATTTGAAATTTATTTTTTTTGCTTATTACTTTTGAACAAATAATGTCTTTATTCTGATAAAAATTTAAAAATTTAGTATCAAAAAAAACATTTAACTTATATTTAACTAGTAAATTTTTTAATAGTAGATCTTCTAAATCTGGCTGATCAAAACTATTCCTTTTAGGAAAACCGTATAGTTTTGAAGATGGATTAATTGTTGCAAAAATTCTTCCATTTGGAGAAAAATAATATGAACCACAATTAAGTGATATTTTATTTATAAATTCATTTATTAATCCTAATGATTGAATAACCCTTAATGACTCATCATCTATAGAAACAGCGCGAGGTTCTTTGACTGTTGATGAATTTTTTTCAATTAATATATTTTTTATATCGTGAGATGCTAATAAATTTGATAAAAATAAACCTGTAGGCCCTGCTCCCACAATTAATACGTCAGTAGAACAGTTTTTCATTATAAATTAATTTAAAATATCACTTTCATTCATAACAAAATTCTTTAGGGTTCCAACTTCTGAAATTTCAACTTCAATTTTATCACCACCCTTTAAATACAATGGTGGATCTCTTCTATCACCTACTCCTCCTGGAGTTCCAGTAACAATAACATCACCGATAGATAAACAATTAAACGAAGAACAATAAGAAATAATTCTTGGGATATCAAAAATCAGTTGATCTAAAACTGCATCTTGTACCACAGTATCATTTAATCTGGTTTTAATTTTTAAATTCTTATAATTTTCAATTGTTTCTCTCATAACCAAAAATGGTCCAAATGCTCCTGTGTTGGGAAAATTTTTGCCAGGAGTAAATTGACTTGTATGTCTTTGCCAATCTCTTATACTTCCATCATTATAACAAGAATACCCTGCTATATGATCCATTGCAGAATCTTCCGTTATATGTCTTCCTCCTTTTCCAATAATTACTGCTAATTCGCCTTCAAAATCAAATCTGTCTGAAGTATTAGGTTTTACTAAAAATTGATTATGTGCAACTTGCGTATCAGGAAATCTTGTAAAAATAGTTGGATAGCCCGAAACTTCTCTTTTTGTTTCAATTCTATGTTTTTCATAATTCAAACCAATACAAAGTATTTTATTAGGATTAGGAATTACTGGCAGAAAGGAAATATCAGAATAAGAGAAATCAACTGGATAATTAACGAATTTTTCTAAAAAGTCATGGCCAAAAAAAGTTAAAAAATTAATTATTGATTTAGTTGGCAGTTTATTTTTTAATCTTTCACCCAGATCAATTAAGCCATTTGATTTACCTATTCCAAAGCTTACTTCACCATTTCTAGAGTAACTTAAAAGTTTCATTTTATCCTCATCAAATTTTGAACTATACCCTTAAATAACTTTTCCCCCATAAATTAAGCGTTCTTTCCTTATGTGGCCAATCTAAAAATTTTCTATTTTTAATTAACTCTAACTCAGCTGATAATTCAATTTTATTTCCATCACAATCTTCAAAAAACACAAAAAGATTATTTCCTGGACCATGTCGACCTGGGCCCCAGAATAGTGTTAATCCCCTTTTTGATATATAATCACACCAATCTCTAATTAATCTCCACTTTCCTACTTCATAACTATGATGGTCAATACCAACATTTTTTGCCTTAAAGCAGGCTAGGCTATGATGTTCTTTATTTGATCTGAAAAAACATGTTGTAATCACACCATTATTATTAATTACTCGATCTGAAATAGCAAATCCCAATTTTTTATGATAAAAATCAATTATTTTATTTAAATCTAGAGATTGCAAAGTTAGATGTTGAAGTGGTGCATGATATCTATTTTTTTTTGACCTTCGTTTTAAAGGTACTCCAAAAACAATTTGATTGTTGTCAGGGTCACAAATAGAAAAGGAACTTTTTTTTAAATATACAGAACTAAATTCCTTTATTCTGATTCTTTCGGATAATATCCTTTTTCTTATTTTGTTTAATTTTCTTTCTGACTTACATGCAAATGCAGCAAAAGATAATTTTTTATTTATTCCTTTTTTAAAAATTAAAAGTCGATTTGGACCAAAACAATGCCATTCATTGTCAGAAACACAATTCTTTTTCATCATTAAATTTTTTGAATAAAATTTAGCTATTTTTTTTGGATTTGTACTTTCTATAGCTATATGATCAAGAAAAACTTCAGAATTTAAAATTGTGTTATGCATTAATTGTAATTATTAAATAGATTAATATTATAACAGTAATTAGTCTATTATTTTTAAAAGAAAATGAAAACAAAAAATCTAAAAACTCAAGTTGCCATAATTGGAGGAGGACCATCTGGTTTACTCTTATCCCAAATTCTAATGAAACAAAATATTGATACTATAATTCTTGAAGCACAGTCACGAGAATATGTCTTAAAAAGAATTAGAGCAGGTGTACTTGAGCATGGTTCAGTAGAGCTCCTTAAAAATGCAGGTGTTGGAGAAAGAATATTTTGTGATGGAAAAAAACATGATGGATTTATAATTTCATCAGGGGAAGATAGTTTTAGAATTGACTTATCTACAATAACTGGAAAATCAGTATATGTTTATGGACAAACTGAAGTAACCATTGATCTTTATAAGGCACAGGATGAATTAAATGCTCAAATCTTCCACAATGTGGAAAATGTTAAAATTTCACAACTAGACTCAGATTTATCAAAAATTCGTTTTAATTACTTAGATCAAACATACGAAATTACTTGTGATTTTGTTGCAGGCTGTGATGGTTCTATGGGAATAAGCAAAAATTATATTCCAGATAAAATAAAAAAAAATTATATTGTTAATTATCCATTTTCCTGGCTTGGTATATTATCAAATACAAAACCTCTTAATCACGAACTTATTTATGCTAGTCACGATAGAGGCTTTGCTTTGGCATCAATGAGGAATGAAAAATTATCTCGTTATTATATACAAACTTCTAATACGGATAAAATTGAACAATGGCCAGACGAATTATTTTGGAAAGAGCTAATTAAAAGATTACCTAAAGAGTACAGCGCAAATATTGAAGTAGGTAAATCTATTGAAAAATCAATAACTAAACTTAGAAGTTTGATCCTAGAACCTATGCAATGGCAGAATTTATTTCTTGCTGGTGACGCAGCTCATATTATGCCACCAACAGGTGCAAAGGGTCTTAATTTAGCCTTTTCAGATATTTTTTATCTTTCAGAGGGTTTTATTAACTACTATACTAAAGGTTCATTAAATAAACTAAATAATTATAGTGATAAAGCTTTAAAAAGAGTCTGGAAGACTGTTGAATTTAGCAAATGGATGACTAGCATATTACACACTTTGGGTGATAATAATAAATTAATGAATAAATTAAACAAAAAAGAATTACAAAAAATCAAAAAATCAAAAAATGCTCAAAAAGTTATTGCTAATCAATATGTGGGATTGCCCTACTAACAACTATAATTTTTTAAAAAGAAGTTTTTAAATTAATCTACATCTATATATATGGATTTTAAAAAAATCTTAAATTTATTTTATAAATAATTATTAAACCATACTTTCTTCAATTCTACTTACTATTTCTTTTTAGAAATACTCCGTTATTAGTTCAATTAACTAGAGATCTATAAGTAATCATAAATATAAATAAATTTAAGCTTTTAAAGGAATATCCAATATTTTTCTAGCTTCTTCCCAATTAGCAACTGGTCTTTCATATTTCGAACAAATTTCTTTTGTTAAAAACACTAGTTCGGCGTTTGAAGAAGCTAATTGATCTTTACTTATTCTTATATTGTCTTCCATTCCAGTTCTAGTATGACCTCCAAGCTCAATTGACCATTCGTTTATAATTTTTTGATTTTTTCCTATCCCTGCAGCACACCAATTAGCTGATGGCAACAATCTTTTCACAGTTTCAATATAAAACTCAAAAACCTTTCGATCAACAGGCATAGCATTTTTAACTCCCATGACAAACTGTATGTAAGGTTTACCTTTCAATTTATTATCGTTAAATAATTGAGAAGCTTGAAAAATATGAGATAAATCAAATGCTTCAATTTCAGGAACTATTTTATATCTTATCATCTCTGATGATAACCAATCAATTAATTCAGGAGAATTTTCGTATACTCTATTAGGAAAATTATTAGAACCCACTGTTAATGATGCCATGTCTGGACAATGTGCAAGCATATAGCCTCTTTCTTTGCCAGAACCAGACCTTCCCCCAGTAGAAAACTGAATTATCATCCCTGGGCAAAATTTAGTAATTCCATCTTTCAGCTTTTTAAACTTTATTGGATCAGAAGAAACACTACCATCATCATTCCTAACATGACAATGAACAATACTTGCACCAGCCTCAAAAGCCTGTTGAGTACTTTCTATTTGCTCATTTACAGAAATAGGAATATTCGGATTGTTTTTCTTGGTAGGAACAGATCCAGTAATAGCCACACAAATTATGCAAGGATTTTTATTTATCGTTTTACTCATTTTTTAAACATTAAAAAAAATAGTTTCTTTATCTCCCTGAAGATAAATATTGAATTCATACTTATTCTTTTCAATATTGACTGCAAACAAAGATTGTAAGTTATTATTATTAATTAATTTTTTTAAATTTCTATCTAACTTATTTAGAGTATTTTCGTCACTAAAATACATACATGTATAAAGACCAAGATTTATGCCCCTTGCCACTATCCATAACCAAATGTGTGGAGCTAAAATTTCACTTTTATTTAATTTGACTTTTCCTGGTTTAATTGTATAAAATTTCCAAAGCCCAGTATTAAAATCACAACTTGTTCTACCCCAATTACTAAAATTTTTATCATAATTATTATTTTGTGTTAATATTGATTGATAATTTCCATTTGAATCCACCTGCCATATTTCAATAAGTGCATCTTTTAGTACTTCATTATTACCATCATATATTTTACCAGATATTTCTATACGTGTACCCTCGGTTTTTTCTGATAAAATAAGATTATTTAATTCCCGTGAGAAAGAAGAATTTATTCCAACTTTTTTAGGTAGAAAACCAATGTGCAAATATGGGCCTGCAGTTTGACTTGGTGTTTGTTTAATTTTTTTTTTGGTACTCATTATAAATTATTTACTTTTCTCAAATGGAATAGATTTCTCTCCCCTTAAAATGATATTAAATTTATAAGCTATATAATCCATATGAATAGATTTATTCATATCAAGTTTTGAAATTAATGAATCAAGAGCCTTTTTATTATTTATAGACTGGGCAATTGGACATTTTGCAATAAGAGGATCACCTTCAAAATACATCTGAGTAACGAGCCTTTGCAAAAAACTTAATCCAAAAATTGAAAAATGTATGTGAGCTGGTCTCCAATTATTTCCACCATTCGGCCACGGATAAGCTCCAGGTTTTATAGTTTTAAAATAATAATTACCATTCTCATCCGTTAAACAACGTCCCCAACCTCCAAAATTTGTATCCAATGGTGCTTTATATGTATCTCCACTATGTCGATATTTGCCACTTGAATTAGCTTGCCATATTTCAATAAGGGAATTAGGAATTGGCTTTGAATTTTCATCAAGTAGCTTACCGTAAACAATAATTCTTTCTCCCATTGGTTCATTATGCTTATTAAAATTTCTTGTTAAGTCATTATCCAACAAACCTAAGTCATTTTTATCCAATACATTACCATAAATATCACTTATTATCGTGTCTATTGACACCAAATTTTTTTTGGGGGATCTCAAAATTGAAGACTTATAATCAGGAAAAAAAGATTTTGGATGAATATTTTTATCAATAGGATTAAAAGAACTATTTATATTCTTATCAAAGAAGTCCATTATTTATTTCCATTCTTTTAATTCGTCTTTAATCAACTTAATTGCCGAATTTGCCCTTGGTATTCCTGCATATACAGCAACATGCATCATAACCTCCATTATATCTGAAGGTAATGTGTTAGTATTTTTACATGCTTTTAAATGTAATTTAAACTCATCTAGATTTCCTTGAGATGCCAGAATAGCTAATGTGATGATTGATCTCTCTCTTTTTGTAAGATTGTCATTAGACCAAACATTTTCCCATACATATTCTGTTATGAATTGTTGAAATTTTTTATCAAATTTTGTAATATTTTTTTTTACAGCATTTAGATAATTGGCTCCTAAAACTGCCTTTCTTGTTTTCATTCCCTTTTTAAATTTTGTATTCATAAATTCTCCATAATTTTATAAAAGAAAATCTTTAATAATTTTAGCAAATTCATCTGGGTTATCAACACATGGCAAATGACCAGAATTTTTTATTACATGAAATTTACTATTTTTTATAAGATTGGCTGTGGATTGAACTTGCTTTGGAAGTGTTGATAGATCATTGGACCCAACTAATACTAATGTAGGATTTTTAATTAATTGAGTACTTATAGATAAGTCAGCTTCTTTAATTGCTTCACAACATCCAATGTAACCTTGAATTGAAGTTGTATTTAGCATGTTTTTATATACTTGAATTTCGTTCAAGTTTGAAAGAATAAAACTTTTTGAAAACCACCTTTGAATAATGAAGTCTGAAATTCCGATTATACCTTTTTTTTTCAACAGCTCAATTCTTTCATTCCAAGTATCGTAATTACCAATTTTTACTGCTGTATCACATAAAACTAATTTATTAATTAAGTTTGGTTTTATTGAAGCAAGTTTCTGAGCAATCATACCGCCGATTGATATCCCAACAAAATTAACCTTTTTAATTTTTAAATGCTCTAAAAGATCAGAAATATCTAAAGCCAAGTCCTCAATAGAAATTTTTGAAATTGGCTTATTTGAGAGTCCATGTCCTCTTTTATCATAAGTGATAACTCTAAAATAATCCGTAAAATGA
>CACGLH010000015.1 GCA_902573735.1 uncultured Alphaproteobacteria bacterium | reverse complement strand
GACAGAAGTTAGGTTAAAATAATTCATTAAATACTCTCTTATTGGAGATAGAAGCTATACATTAGGAATAAATTATGAAAAACAATACAGAAACATCTAGTCATCCAATACTAGACACACGCTTTGCAAAACTAGTTATTGGGAAATCATATCTTGGGGATTTTGTTAGATCAGTTTGTGTTTGTATCTTTTATGGAGTAATCATCCTTTTGGTGACCATGATTTTTTCAGCCAAATATGCAGGAACTCCATCATATGGAGCGTTTGGTTATGTGGCAGTATTAGGTATAATGGCTACAATACCAGTAGGTATTATTTATTTCTCACTACTAGTTTTGGGCCGAGCACTACGAAGAATAAAAACTTTAAGCAATCTTCTTAGAATAATAGCCTTAATTTGGTTTTTCATTATTCCTCTGACCGTTTTATATGTTTTATTCTTTAATTAAAATAAGGTTTGGTATCGTTAGTATGAAATATTAAAAGATTTAATGAATTCGGTTTATCTGATGCTGCATTTTTACTAAACTGCTCTATTCTATTAAGATAACCATCTATCCTAGAAAAATACACAAATGATAATAAGCCAATTATGGCAATTATTATCAATGTAACTTTAATCATCTTTATCTTTTCTATTAGATGCAAAGTACCCAAAAGTTACAAGGATAATTGCAGCAATTAATACAAGTATACCTTTTATCATCTTATTATACTATTTTATCATACTATTTTAAGTCCTATAAATTATAATTTGAAAGGATTATAAAACATCCATTCTAACCTGTAAAAAGTTTTCTTGTCATCACAACTTGTTTACACAATAGATATTATTGTGCCTTTTCTATAAAAATTATAAAATAGTAAATATTTTGCTGACCGATATTATAACCAACAATTTCTAGCTTAATTAAAAAAAGAGACAAATTCTGAGTCTTCAATTTTTTATGATTAAACCCTAATAATTTAATACTCACCTATTATCTGACCGTAATAATTAAGTCATTATAGATATTAACAGCTCCAATACACCTAGTATTTGAAAAAGTATAAATACTAGGAAAATGATAATGAAAATCTTACTAGCTTTATCTTGTTTTTGCCATGCTCCTTTCAATCCAAACTTAAAAACGTCAGGAACTATTTGCCATATATGGAAGTGATAGTACCATTGCCATTTATCTTTATTATCTTTCTTACTCATTAACCTTCCGACTCAATAAAACCTAATAACAATTCAATACATTAATAGTTCTGAAAAAAAGTACCATAACATAGTAATTGCAAAGACTTCTAAGCTAATATTAATATCCCATTTAAATATAAATATTAGAAACTTTAAAACTTTTTCATTCAATTATTCTATAATAATAAATGGTTTTATTGACAGTTTTCTAATCACATAGGTTAGGTAATTATCATATACAAAATACATTCGGATTGGAGATGGGAATGGAAGAAGCAAAAAATGAGTATGGAATATTTATGAGTTTTGTTTTTAGCCTATTCATCTCTATTTTAAGTCAAGACATTTTTTTCTTTGTAATTTAAAACCTTTGATTTAGTTTTGTTTCATAACATTACTCATCTCAAAAAAGAATTATGCTATTTTAAACATAAAGAGGAGCTAGAAATTGTCGGATGAAACATGGACTATAATTAAATATAAACCTAAAGAGGGTTGTGAAGAACAGTTTATTGAGTCTCTAAAACGACTATATCAATTGATGAGAGATAATAAAAAGTATGATTATCTCAATGATTTTATAAAAATTGATGCAACTGGTGAATATGTTCAAATAGCAAGGATGCCCAGCATTGATGCGTTGATTGACGGACAAGTTGCCGGATTGGAGTGGCTTGATAGTGTTGATCATTTGTTAGAAAGATATCCTGATGATAGTAGAACTGAAGCCTTTTCTGGAATAAAAATTCCTCTAGATTAACTAACAAGCAATTAAGGTGAAAATTATGAAAAAAATAGCAATTGTGACAGGAGCATCAAGAGGGTTAGGGCGTGGAACTGCCCTGATATTGGCTACTGAAGGAAATTACAGTGTTTATGCAACTGCAAGAAATGCTGATGCTCTTAATAAATTAAAAGAAGAAGTAGTCTCCTCGGGGTGCGAAGGTGAGATTATACCCTATATTTTAGATCAAAATAATGACGATGAAGTAATTGAATTTAGTAACAAAATTTGTTCCAAAGAAGACAAAATAGATTTGCTTGTTAATAGTGCTTATGCTGGTTTAATTGCCATGACACCTCATTTTGGTAAGCCATTTTGGGAAAGACCTATATCTGTCTATGATGGGCATATGGATGTTGGTGTTAGAAGCTCATATGTTATGAGTAAATTAATTATCCCCAAAATGATTGAAAAAAAGGATGGATTAATTATTCAAATTTCAAGTGCAGGTGGTTTTTTATATTTTTGTGATGTTGGTTATGGAGTTTCTCATGCAGCAATGGATAGACTTACACTTGATATGGCAACAGAACTGAAAAATCATAATATTAAAGCAATTACTTTACACCCAGGTGGAGCCCAAACTGAAGTTGCATCATTTCCTGATGGTGAAAGCCCAAAATATGTCGGAAGATCAATTCTAGCTATTTGTGAAAATGCAGATGATAGTTTTTTAACTAAAGCAAATGGAAAAACATTACTTACTGCTGAACTTGCAAATCAATTTGGATTTAAAGAGGATTACGATAAAGATGGATCAATTAATAATGCTAGATTAGAAGCCACTAAATTTTTTAAAGAAACTATGAGTAAACCATTAACTCAATATAATTTAGAAGCCCAACTACCAAATTATACCGATTCAAATAACGAGGGGTTTGCAAATATTTTTCCAGGAGCAAAAAAATTTCAATAGAATATATTATTTCATATAAGTAATTGAGTTAAAATTATTGATGTGCAATCAATTTTGATTGATAGAGAACAATGTCCTTTAAGAATATCTTTTAAACCATAAATACTGAACTATTTGGAGTTAATAATGGATGATAATAATGATAAAAATTTTGTTAGCGTGGTTTTATTAAGTTTTCCATCTCAACTACAGTATGATCTATGGTATGAAAAATACAATACATTCTATTCTCCAAAAGCAGTTGAGTTTTTGAAATCTAATGGTCAAATTATGCAATCAGCTACCTTAGTTGATGATAATAACGATATGATAAGAGTTTCGTTAATATGGGTTTATAAAAATAAAAAAGCTTACGAAGATTGTCAAAAGTTTCATGGACAGTGGGCAAAAATTGGTGGAGATTTTATAGGTAAAGCATCTGGTTATCGTGGTAATCAGATATGGGGATTTAGTTAATATTCGTAATAAAATCTTAATTACCCACTTGTTCAAAACATACTAATAGTATCCATTTCCATAAGTTTGCCCAAAACTGCATTTAACCATTTACTTATCTTACATATTTATCATTAAGATACTCAATGGCTCTTAAATTATTTCTCATTTTATATCACTTGCTCAAAGATTTAATTGAAAATGAAATATTTTAGATTGAGTAAGTCCATCTTTTTAGCTTTGATATTACTTTTAATTAGAATATAATGATAGTAATGGGATTTTATATATAGGAAGAATGAAATGGCCAATTTATATTCAAAAAATTTTAACGACGCAGATGAAGTAAAGAATCCTCCAAAGGCAAAAGTTCAGGTAGTTAAGCTCGGAAACGTTAATGCCTCGAAACTGGTTCTGGAGCCTGGTTGGAAATGGTCTGAGTGTATTAAACCAACAGTTGGTGGCGATAGTTGCCAAGCAGGTCATGTGGGAGTAGTTATTTCAGGACGATTAGTATGTACTCATGATGATGGTTCAAAAATTGAAGTTGGACCAGGTGATGCTTATTATTTTGCGCCAGGACATGATGGTTGGGTAATTGGAGATGAGCAGTGTGTCATGTATGAAATTGTAGAAGGTGGTAAAGACTTCGGTCCATGGAAACATGCTAATTAATTTATTTTTAATGAAATAACCCCTATTTACAGGGAAAAACAGACATCTAACCTATTATTATTACTTATTTAATCCTAATATCCAAATTATTATGTTAGGAATAATAAATTAAAGTTGTCATAGGAATGACCAGAACGAGAATTTGAAATACTTTTATCAAATGAATTTAACAATTGATCAATTCCTCCAAAAAATACTAATGAAACTAGGTTATCATTATTAGTACAATCTAAAGCGTGTTTGCATATTATGGTAAATTTTTCTTGGTCAGTCTGAACTACACAATATAATATTATATTTTCAGGAAGTTTTGGTTTTGATACTTGTTCAACTAATTCTAAATCCTTCCCTTTTTTAACATTCAAATTTATTATTGTAGTTTTTAAAGATTTATTTTCAAAATATTCTGCATTTTTTTTGTTGAATGAATAATATACAATTGGTCCTGATATTGCTTCAGTACGACTACCATTTTCAAACTTAACTAGCATATGTTCAACTGTATCTAACCATTGAACACCAGTTTCCTCTTTTGACACCATTCCATCTAAATCAGGTACTAATGATATATTCATTATTTCATTCTCGCCTGTAAGGATTGTATGCTGTGATACTGCCTCATTTGAGGGCGATTTTATTATCTCCTCAACCATACTGTCAAGGAATCCAGGTTTAACAACATACCTTACTATTGAACAAAAAGTAGGAGTAGGTAAGTTCAAGTTTTGAAGAGGAGTAATAGAAGATCTGAAAAATTCACTTTTTTTTAAAGTTTTTTTATTAATAATATTTGTGTTATTAGTTTCTTCTTTTTTATTTTCTTTATTTTCTTTCTGTAAATAATGATTATATTTTTCACTAACTTCTTTAGCAAAAGCTTCACCACCTCTTTGGAAATATAATCTATGTATCTGAATTTCTTTATTATTTTTTTTGATTGAAAAAGGAATTATGGAAATCAATTTCCAACCATCTTTAGTAATCTGATTAACGTTATATAATTCAACTATTTTGTTTTTAGATGAATCATTATCTTCAACCAAGTCAGGTAATTTTAAGTCATACCAAAATGTTTCATACTGATCATCACTAAACATCTTAATCCTATCTTCTTTCTTAGATCAAAAGTTTTCAACATTTTACAATAACTAGGACAATTAAAAATAGGATACCTTAATTAATGTTTATTCATATATTAAATTTTTTTAATTTTGAAAGTTCTTGGAATTTTCATTATTTAATTATAATAATTTACATTTTATTAATGTGGAGAAATCAAATTGTCAGACATTACCCTTATTAACTACACAACTAGAGATTTTATATCAAAAACTGAATTAGAATTATATATCTCAAAACAAGATAACATCTTTACAGAAAATGTAATTACGGAATTTAAAAAAGCAGGAATGGTTAGAAGAGTAGTGACAAGAATATGGAATAGAGAGGGTGCATTTCGTGTAGGAATACTTTTTGAATATACTGGTGAAAAAGCCTATAAAGATTGTCAAAAACTTTTAGAAAAACATTATTTACATCATTTAAAAGACTTTAATACTAAAGTAGTTGGTTCTAGAGGTATTGTTGTTCATGAATTTTAACTGTGTTAAAAACCAGTAGATAACTATATATTGTGATAAAATTTCGATGTTTTATTTTAGATAGACATATTTAAGATGATATTAAATTTTTTCACTTACAAAAAAACTAAATTTCTTACTATTATTCATTAATATAAACCCCATTCTAAAGTATACAAACATCATATTTCATACCAAAAAGCTCACATTTTTTTGAAATATTAAATAGGAATCTTTAGAAATAATCCTGTTTTATATAGGGCATATTAAATTAGCCATCTATAAATTTTATATTAAATACACAACTCAAAACCTCACTTGAAGCGGTTATAATCATACTACATCTTTTATTTATAAAATAATTTATAATGTATGTTCGTCTGTGTGGTATGGTTCTTGTGTGGGTAAGGTTAACATACTTAAAGCAAATAAGTTTCAAAATAATGTTAGAATTTAATTTCACTATTAAAGAAAATGGTAAAATAAATACTTTGTAGTAACTAGAAATTATATTTTTAATTACTAAATAAATTTTACTCAATCCAGAGATCAAAATTTTATTAGGGTTTAAAAATGAAGAATATTTTTTTTGTAGCACTGAGTTTTTTGCTTATTTCTTGCCAAACCGATAACGAAAAATTTATTTCAGCATATGATTTTGGAAAAGATAACAGTTCTAGTAGTTCTTCATCAAGTATTTCTAATTCAAGTTCAGGCTATTCATATTAGAAAAAAATTTTCTGAAGTTTTAATTCTGAGATTTAATTTCAATGTTTTCCACATTACAAATAATAAAAACTTTAATATCCGCTTTTATAATACTTTTAGCTATTGAAATATCCAATAAATCTACTCTAATTGCTGCCATAATTATAGCTTTACCGTTAGTATCTATAATCTCACTTACATGGATATGGCTCGAAACTAAAGATATAGAGAAAATTTCTGATTTAAGTACTCAAATTTTTTGGTTTGTTATACCTGGTTTGCCAATGTTTTTATTATTACCTATTCTCCTTAGTAAAGGGCTAGGTTTTTATGTTTCAATGGTTATTAGTTGTGGTGTAACGGTTATTCTTTTTTATATAATGCAAAGAATATTGAGCTAATCATAATTAAATAACGTAAAAATGATTAACAAATCTGTTAGTATTTGATATTTTTTGATTATTTTTTGCCAGACCAGTTACCATTATTATTTGTTGAACCCCATTTTCCAGTAAAAATCTTGTAGTTTTCATCAAAACTAATAGCAAGCCAACCTTGTCTGGTTTCTTCTTTCCAGTATATCAACAAATCTTTATCTGATAACTTTCCATCATAAAAAAAACCATTCCAATCTTTTCCACCATATTTATATTTATATGTTCCTTTTATAACACCTCCATCACCAATTTCTAGATTTGAGGTTACAGGATAAGTATTTTTATATTTATCCTCTATCTCACCAACATAACTACCGGTAACTTTTTCATCACCAAGAGCATGTGATGAAATAAAAAAAATAATTAATATTAAGCTTTTTAACAAATTATATTCCAATTAAGTAATTATATTAAAATTTCGAATAAGAATTATTCAATTATTTAAATAAGCAAATTCCTAATTTTTTTAAATTATCTTTATAATTAACCTAATTTGTAACAATAAGAAACAAAAACCTGACGTAAATACAATCTGTATAACCTTAAAGGATAAGTAACTAAAGATAAAAGCTAATTTAAATTATATCTAAATGGTTTATTAATTATACATATTAATTTTGTTATATTTAACAATTTTAAGTTTTTAGAACTAATTAATTAAGATCTTTGGGATTTACTATTATAATCAGCTAATGGAATATAAATGAAAGTAGTTAAATCTATAAATGACATTACAGGTACTCTATGCGTTGATATAATATCAAATGGAGAAGGTCATTTTTCTTATAAATGCTTTAGGCGTGATCCAGAAGATAATTCAGGTTGGTATCCTTATGGAGCAGAAAGTTATTTTGTATACAGTAATTGCCAAGACGCCGAAAAAGCTGCTTATAAAGTTGTATCATGGTTAAATAAAGAATAAATAAATTTAAAAATTTTTTTATTCTAAAGGTATGCTTACCATTAATGCAGCCCATAAAGTTTCCCAAACAGCTTTTTGTTTTGATGACGGGTTAGCTTTTCTTAATTTTACTGCATCAAAGAGGTAGTCATACCCCTTTTTTACTGGGATGATTACAATACCATCTTTAGAAGTTTTAGTTGTGAAGATAGAAACTGTATTATCTAATGATCGCTCAAAAACCTCCACTTGTGCATTAATTCTGGGTTTTCCTTGATAATTTAATTTTAACTTTACAAAATTTTGGCTTTTATCTTTATATGGATTATTTAATAAAATAAATTCTGTTAATAATCCAAAGTTTGAATCTTTTCCAGTACTAGACCCAATACCCACAATTACTTTTGCAAAACGACTATAAGTTTCTTTAAAATATTTTTCTGGAAAGCCATAATTTAAATGTAGTTTTTTCACAGGTCCTAAATCTTTATGAGTGGCAAACTTTTCAAATTTCTGGAATGTTTCATATGTAATAATAGATGGTTTTGAAATATATACGATAGACGTCAATCCATTTTCACTAAAAGTTTTGGAAAAGGCAGGAATATCTCCTAACCTAGACTTCACATAATTTTTTTCTCCATTCTGGCTCCAATAAAATTCCTCAATACTTTTAGGAATATAAGGAAGATTACTTCCTTGAAGTTTTTCTCCAATTTTTATGTTGACTTCTAAAGCATCGTTTGTATCTATCTGAAATGAATTTGCTTCTAACCACATTTCGTGAGAATAAGAAAAAGTGGCAAAAAAAACTAACGAAATTAGGGAAAATAGTTTAGCAATGAATAAATTTTCTATATTTTTAATAATCATTATCCCATTAAAGGCTATCTTAATATTTTTTCCGTTTCATCTATCATCACATGAATTATCACCAAATATTGTAAATCTTCAAATAGAAAAAAATCGTATTGATATAAAATTCACAACAAATCTAGAGGCTTATTTGGCTGGTATAGATTTTTCAATAATTGATAATACGAATGAACACGATGATGGTGAATATTATAAGAAACTTAGAAAATTAAATAAATCAGAATTAACAGAGATTTTTTTAAAAAATTGGGATTCTTTCATTTCTCTATTTTACTTATCTCTTGAAGATGGAACAAAACTAAATAATTTCAATTTTTCAATAGTTGATATAGAGAATATCGATAATTTAGATGTTTCTCGTTTAAGTACTGTACACTTTTTTATCGAAAATTCAGGAATACAACCATTTACATTCCAAGCATCTAAAACACTAGGAGAATTAATTTTTCGCCAAATAGGAGTGGAAAACGGAGTAACCCAATTTTTGTTTCCAGGTGAAAAAAGTGAAGTTATTTCTTCCAAAACTGGAAAACCTAAGATCTGGTATGATACTTTTTTGGATTATATACCAGTCGGATTTACCCATATTTTACCAAAAGGGCTTGATCACATTCTATTTGTACTTGGTCTCCTATTTTTAACACCAAAAATCTATCCATTAGTATTACAAATATCAATTTTTACATTGGCTCATACAATAACATTAGCCATAAGCGCTCTAAAAATTATTACTATTTCATCAAAAATTGTTGAACCTTTAATTGCAGTATCCATTATCTACATTGCAGTTGAAAATTTTTTTAATTCATCACTAACAAAATATAGATCAATAACGATATTCGTTTTTGGTTTATTACATGGGCTTGGTTTTGCAAGTGTATTAAGTAGCTTTGGTCTACCAAATACTAATTTTGTATGGGCTCTAGTTGGATTTAATATTGGTGTTGAAATTGGACAAATAACTATAATATTTGTGTTTTATGTAATTTGTATTTATTGGATAAAGACAAAAAACTATTATACTAAATTTATTTCAATGCCAGGATCTGCAATTATTGCTGCTATTGGTGCATTTTGGTTTTTTGAACGTACATTAACTTAAATTCAAAATTAAAGATATTAATGATTTAAAAGAAGTTGAGTATTTACTGATTTAAGTAATTTTGTTTTTTTGATTTTTCTTATTAGTTATTTAACTATTCTTAAATTGAAATTGGATTGGTAATATATGTTTTTACGGTTAATATAGGAATATGTATATAATTAATCCAACAAGAAAACACAGTTATAGCAGACCTTTAAATATATTTCTTGATACTCATAATTCTGAGATAAAAGAACTAGTAAATATTATTTTTAATAAATACTTCAACGCAGAAGAAAATGTAATTCTTAAGAAACATTTAGAAGTACTTGTTCTTGATCTTTATATTGCTTGGAATACTGATCCAAAGTTGGAGATTGTTATTCATATGTCTCCTAACTCTTACACGTTAGTAAAAAGATATAACCAGTTAAATATTACAAAAAAAATGATTGATATAGTATCTTTATTAATAAACCATAATCTTATTATTGGACATGAAGGTTTAGAAAATAATACAAAAATAACTTATATATGTGCATCTTTAACTTTAGAAAACTATTTTAAAAAAATTAAAGTGAGTGTTTTTGATATAAGCCAATACCAAGAATTAATAATCCTGAAAGACATCGCAAAAAAAGATATTGATTATGATGACAATTCTAAGACTAAAGACATAAGAAAGGTATTAGAACAATATAATGAAATTCTAAGAAAAACATTCATAGATATTCCATTCTTAGAGAAGAGTTATCTTGAATACAAAGGAAGAAAATATAACGTTAATCAGCACTCAAAATTAGTTAAAAAAATATTCAGTAATGGATCTTTTGATGAGGGTGGTAAGTTTTATGGTGGGTGGTGGCAGCGAATTAGTGAAAAACAAAGAGAAAAGATCTTAATGGATGATAGAGAAACTATAGAAATTGACTACAAATCATTACATCCAGTACTTGCCTATGCAAAAAAAGGAATAGACTTTTGGGAAAGAACAAATACGACCAAATATAGCTATTTTAATGATTCATATGATGTTTCTATTTCTGGAATAAAGGATAGAGAAGATAGTAGGGCTGTGGTAAAACTTTTATTTCTAACTGCACTTAACACAAACAGCGAACAAGAATGTTTTCATAAATTTAGAAATCAATGGGATTATGAGTTACATTCTTACAAAGGATTATTTTCTGATATTTTTTTACAAGAGTTATTAGATTCTATAAGAGACCGTCATTATCAAATAGATGATTTGTTCTGTTCAGGTAAAGGACTTGATTTACAGAAATTGGATAATGAAATAATTGAATACATAGTAGGTGATTTTACTGAACGTAACTTGCCTATTTTATGCAATAATGACTCATTTATTATCTGGAAAGAGCAAATAGATCTTTTAGTTAATAATATGCAAACAGCTATTAAATGGGTTATAGGAGGAATAGTAGAAAATTCTCAGATACAATCTAATCAATTTAACATTTTAGCTTTTAAAGATCATATTTTAAGAAATATAGATAAATCTATACCTGACCAAAGCTATTATTCTGATAGTATTATGAAGTCATCTATATCATCAGATAGATGTGAAGGTTATATTGAAAGATGGGATAATCACAAAAGCTACTTTTATGAAAAATATTATCATTTTAAACAATAATTGGATTAAATATTGCATGGGTTAGTAAGGGGCAGAAAGAGCAGTTCCACAAGAAATTGCAAACCTCATGTTTCTGTCATATCGCAATTATACAGGCTCTTGTGGATTAGTTAAATTATATATAAATATTTTATCTAGATTTGATCCAGATACTTTTTTTTGGCAAATTAATAATACATATAAAAATTTTCTTACGTTAGGTCACATTTGAAGATCCTAGGTGCTTTTCTTAAGATCTTTACTAATTGGAGATTATAATGGCTAAACAAAATATTGATAGGAAAATTGCAGTTATTTTTGCAACTGACGTAGTCGGTTATAGCAAACATATGGAATCAGACGAGAGTGAAACTATTCATAATCTACGAGAGTGTGAGTCCATACTAACAAAACTTTTCTCTAAGTATGATGGCCGAATGTTCAATACAGGGGGAGATTCATTTCTTGCAGAATTTCAAAGTGCAGTATCTGCAGTTGAATGTGCAGTAGAATTTCAATCTTCAATAGAAAAAAGAAATTCCTCTGAAACAACTAGTGTCAAACTTCAATTCAGAGTTGGTATTAATTCAGGTGATGTTGTTAAAGAAAAAGATAATTTATTAGGTGATGGTGTGAATATAGCTTCAAGATTAGAAGCATTATCTCAACCAAATGGTATAACAGTTTCAAAAGTGATTTATGATTATGTAAAAGGAAAAACAGGTTACGAATTTAATGATATAGGAATACAAAAAATTAAAAAAAATGAATTTCATGCATTTGATCTTATTTTGAATGTATCTCAAAAAAGAAAAATTCGTAAACCCTATTTAAATTTAAAGTTTGTTTCAACTGTATCATTTTTCCTTTTATTATTGATTGGTTTTTTTGGTTATTTTTCGTTTCAAAATAAATCAAATGTAATACCATCTCTTGAAAATAGAATTTCATTGTTAATCTTACCTGTTGAAATAAAAACTGAAAATAAAGATCTTGAAGTTTTGGCTAGTGGTTTAAATGATCAATTATCCATAACCCTAGGGGTCTATGACGAATTATATTTATTTGACACTACATCAGTTGAATATTTCATTGAAAATAAAATTTCGAATAATGATTTATATCAAAAACAAGGTGTAAATTATTTATTAGCGGGTAATCTCCAGTCTATTGCGGATAAGTCAAGAGTTACATTAAAACTTGAAGATCTCAAAAAAAATGTAGTTATTTGGAATAAATCGTTTGATTTTAGAAATGATGAAATTTTTGAAGTACAGGATGAAATAAGTGATGCTGTGTTATCAGAAATTATACCTAATGTTATGTCGCTTTCGGTAGGTAATGAATCTACTAAAAACGAGTTCTCACCAAAAGTTTATTTGAATAGATTAAAAGCGAGGGTTTCATTTGAGAAACATACTCCTGAAGGAATACAAGAATTTGCTGAGTTATTAAAAGTTAATCGGAGATTAGAACCTAGTAATCCATATTTAGATATGGATGAAGCTTGGATGTTAATGGGTGAAATTTGGTTTGGTGTATCACAGGAGTATGAAAAAAATGTTAAAAAAGCATATGAATTAACACTTAAAGTTTTATCACTTGATCCCGATTATCCATATGCACTGTCTTTAGCCCAATTACTTGAACGTAAATTTTTAGGTATGAAAGAAAAAGCATGCTCTAGGTTAGATAAAATGGTAAATATAACCAATGATCCTTCAATTCTATCTTCTGCTGGAAGCCTTGCCAGGGATTGTGGAAATTTTGAACAATCTCTCGTAATATTTAAAAATATTGAAGATAAAGCTCCCCACTTTCGTTTATGGTTTAAAAAAGACTATGCTTGGACATTTTTAATATCTCAATACATGGAAAAAATTGACAATTTTGATGAAGCTAAGTTTTTTATAAATAACCAATTAGATAAGCAATTTAAAGAAGATGGAATTAATGAGATGTGGCTAATAATGCTTGCTTATATTGCTAGCGTAGAAGGAGACACTGATAAAGCAAAATACTATTTTAACGAACAAACAAAAATGACTAATCCAATTAATGTTATCTGGTCAAATAAATATCCTGATATTTTAGATGAAAATCCTGCATTTAGAGATAGCTTTTTTTCAGAACTAGAAAAATTAGGACTTAAACTAAAATAAAATTTTGATACTTAATTCATTTTTACTAAGTTTTTCATTTCAAAACATAATCAATATGATCTTATAAATTTAAACACATTAATTTTTTTATCATAAAATAGCAAACCAAAATTATTTCAGTTATTCAACCTATATATATGGTACGCTCCGTAGTTTCTAAGATATGACCCGACTCTAAAATTGCATCTTTGTTCTCTTCCATAAAGTTAGCTGCCTTCTCCTCATCAGCCATACGAACTACTATACATACCTTTTGAGGATCATCTTCTGAACGGCCTCTATATAAAGGGGTCATTCCTGCAGCTGCTTGAATTTCCCTGTGGCTATCAAAATTCTTTTCCCAATGCTCATATGATTTGTTTATTTTAAAAGTCATAACTTGAGTTTTCATTTTTCCTCTTTCTTTTTTTATTTATTAATTTAATTCAAACAATGTTTCTCCCATTATTGACATTGTTGCAAATTCTAAATTTGCAGCTAAAAATCTTTCAAAATGTGGGGCTTTACTTGCTCTCTCAATATGTGCTTGGATGTCATCTGGCTTATTCCAGATTTCATTTATTGTAAAAATAATATTACCTGTTGTTCCTTCTTCAGGATGCATTGGATTAGATAATTCTGCAGCTTTTGTGAAATAAGTATGACTGGGATGTATTGCTTCACTTCCATCGACATAAGTTGATTTCATAAAGTTTGCATGATCCATTAATGTTTTTTCAACATCTTGAGCTTTGTCTTCTGGTACTTTGTAACAAATATTAATACATGGCATTTTTTTTTCCTAAACTAATTTATATAATATTAAATTCTAATTACCGATGATTATTAAAATCAACATTAACTTTACGTAAATCTTTCAAAGAGTGTCTTGCACCAAACTTACAACACAAAATTCTAAATGATTATCATATCAAATTTTTTAAAAAAAAATTATTCTTTAGATAAACTAAATTTTTAATTTCTAGTTTTTAAAATTAAAAATTAATAAAAATAAAAATAAAAATTTATTATTAAAAGATGAAAAATTTAATTGCTATTAGTTTTATGTTGGCTGCATCTCTTTTCTTTGCATGTTCAACCGTTTTGGTAAAAGGAATCGGCCGTTCTAATTTTGGTGAAGGTGTTCATCCTATTCTAATTGCTTATGCAAGATTTTTTTTTTCATTTATATTTTTGACAATAGTATGTTGTTTTATAAGACCAAAAATTGAATCTTTAAATAAACGTTTACATTTTCTTCGGTCATTTTTTGGCTGTTTAGGTGTTTCAATTTTATTCACTGCTGTTTTATACATACCAATTAGTGATGCAACTGCAATTACATTTCTGAATCCAATTTTTGCAATGTTTTTTGTGGTTATCCTTTTTAAGGAAAACATAGATCTAGTTCGTTGGGGTGCTGCATTACTTTCATTTATGGGCGGAATAATTTTAATACGACCTACCTTAAATTTCAACTTTGATCCAGTAGCTCTTCTTTGTTTGATTGGTGCTATAATAATGGGTTTGGAAATTATATGTATAAAGATATTATCAGGTAGAGAGAAAGTAATTAACATATTGTTATTTAATAATTTTTATGCAATGGGTATAGGGTCTTTTATAGTCCCATTTTATTTTAATCTAGTTTCATTTAAAGAATTTATTGTATTAATAATTATTGCTCTTTGTATGTTAATCGGCCAATTTTGTTTTATCAAATCAGTCAAACTAGCTGAAACAAGTTTTTTGATGCCATTTTTTTTTACAACTCTCATTTTTGTAATTATATTGGATCTAATATTCTTTAATTCTTCACCTGATAAAATAAGTTATTTAGGTGCAACTATCATTATTATTGGTGCATTAGTCGTAGCTTTTAGAGAATTGCACATTAATAAGCCAAATAATTGAATAAATGATAAGCTGAATGTTATTAAAATTTTGCGTCTATTAATTAATATTATTAAATTTTTTTTTTTATTACTTAAATTAATCAATTATTACAAAACAAAGGATATAAATTATGGATTTAGAAGAAGTTTATCTGAGACAAATAGATCAAAAAATTAAACAAAATAATGATTTACTGGAAGAAACTAATAAACTTTTAAAAGAAATTATTTTAGCATTAAAGACTAAAAATGAGAGTTAATGATTTTAGTATTATAAAATTTTCAAAGACAAAAACAAAATTTCTAAAAAATATTGTCTACTTATAAAATTTATTATAATTCCATATAGTAAATTCGGAGACCTAATTACTAAATAAATGCTATAAATATAATTATTAAAGTTTACCTTAGGTTATTCTTTTTTATTCTATTACAGTAGGTTACATTTCTTTCTTGTTGTATTGGAGAATAAAATGGTAATTATTGGAAATTTTAAAGTATCGAAGGGCTATGAAACATGGAAAAAAGCATTTCTTGATAATCATAGTATGAGAGAAAAACATGGAATTAAGGTTCTTGCATTTGGTCAAAATAAAATGGAAAGTGATCACATTTATACTGTTGTAGATGTTTCTTCATTAAAAGTAATGCAAAATCTTATGAAAGAACCTGAAATGATTAAATTGAGGGAAAACGCTGGGGTTATTTCTGAAACTCAAGAAATGGTAACAATCCAAGAGTAACTTCATAAAAGTATTGAGTTTGTAAATTACATAAAATATTTAATAAGAAATTATGCATACTTTTTTAAAATTGTGTTAAATTATACTATTATGTATATATTAGGGGTTTAAATTGTTACTTATTAATATTCATAAAAAACAAATCTTTTGGATCAAAAGTAAACTTGGGATTAGCGATTATAGTATTGCTTGGCTAGCTTTTATTAAGGGTTTAATTATTGGTTCTTTGATAACTTATTATTTATAATCTAAAAAATCTTATTATTTGAATTTTAAAGTTTATAATTTGAGATAAGTGTTAAAAAAATTAAGTTTTTTTTGTTATAATAAATATTTAAATTTTTATTATTAAAGGAAGCACAATCATTTTAGTAATCAGAATATTGTTAATAATTAGTTTCTCCATCACATTACATCCAATTTATTCAGAAAATATAAGTCAACACCAAAAGCTTGAAGAGTGTCTTAGTGAATTTTATCAGGGACGACCAAGAGACTATCCACCTAAGGCAGAGAAAAAAAAGATTTTAGTCTTCAAATCTCACAATGGTATGGAGTATCTCCACATGCAAGAATTGAGAGGGATGGAAGAAGTTTGTTATAAATTATATTCACCCAAAAACTGAAATATAAAATATTTTTATAGATAATCATTATAATTAACAACAGGTCCTGAAAATGAGTGGAAACTTTCTCCATCTTCATAAGGCTCTACGTAAATCCTCATCATTTCACTTACTCGATTATCTCTATTCATGATGTCAATAAAACTGTCAATGCTATGGTGTAACCCAATTAAAGCATATTCTCCGGTGCCTAAATCAATAATCTGATGCATTATATCATCAAATGGATAATCTCTTACATATTCAGCAAAAGCTTTAAATAAAGCCTCTTTTTGACCTTCTTTAGGCCGAAATTTCATACAATTTATCATACCTACCATATTATCTTCCTCATTTTTGAATTTTTTTAAATAGATATCGTTAAAAAAAGAATTTAGTTAATAGCATGATTATAGTGATATAAACAATAATTTACCTAAAACCTTATACTTCCGTATTTATATCGTTTCTTTTTTAGAATTCGTGCACAATTATGCCTCTAGAACCAACTACTTTTGTATTAAAATCTTTAAAATAAGGCAAAATATGTTTCTCTAAAAGTTTTTGACAATCTTTATAAGCTTTTTCTCCTTTATACTCGAAAAGTATTCCAACACGAAAAGCTCCCTCTTTATTCCAAATTTTTGTGACTAACCTTCTAGCTAACCCTGCCTTTTTAAATTCTGCTATTACTTCTTTTGTATAAAAAGTATCTTGTTTTGAAATAAATAATTCTAATTCAGCTTTCGATATAAAATCTCTAGTAGTATAATTAATAAGGTTGACTTCAAACAATTTTTATTCTCCAAAATATAAAGACTTTGAGTTAATTTTTGAATATTAAAATTTTAATTATGCTTAACCATAATGCTATAAATTTTTTAATTAATTAAATAAAAAAATTATTTAAAGATTAAAAAAGTGTACTAGTCTAATTTTATTCAATAATTGATTGAGAAAATACTTTTTCCCACATATGAGCTATTTTTTCATTATTTCCATCATAATTGGGATCTGAATATAAAAAAAATAATCCTTTTGCTGCCCAAATAACTCCCAAATTATAAGATTCAAAATATAGTTTTTTTGCTAATTCAAAATCTTGAGCAACATCTTCACCAAGATAAAATAAAGTAGCTAATGCAAATGCTGCAGCTGGATATCCAAATTCGTATGATTTATTTAAATCAGATATTGCATCATTAATACTTCCAATCTTTAAAAATCCACGAGCTCTTTGAAGATAAAATCTAGAAATATTTTCAGAATTTTTTGCCCGTTCTAAATCATTTGTACAATTTGTAATAATCTTTTTTGCATCAAGATCTTCAAATAAAACAGGTTTTGATGTTTTTCTAGGGTCAGCTTCAAGAGCTGCTAATTTATCGCAAAGATTAATCGAGTATGCTTTATTAAATGAAAGGAAAATAAAAATTATAATAGAAAATATTAAATAATTATTCTTTTTGTTAAAGATATAAATCCATAATTTTTCTATATATTGTTTGTAAAATAGCATTTTACTTAATTATGATCACAGGAATTATTTTTACAGTTTAATAAAGAATTAGTTAACTCATCATATGAAGTATACATCGTGCATTTACCTTTTTTATAATTTCCAAATTTTAAACTATTTGTATTTATTATTAAGGTTCTATTTCCCCAAAAAAGCTTTAGGTTTAATAAATATTTGTCTTCTAGTTTGTATGAATTATTATTAAGTACAATTATATCATTATCATCCAAACCAATTAGCTTATAGTTGTCTTTATCAATCCAAATAAAAAAAGCATTCTCAAACTTTGCATGTTCATCTGTAAAATCACATTTAAATCCAGTATTTGCTATTTTATTGAGTATTCCCGCTTTTGAGGGTACTAGGAAAATAATCTTTGAAGAAGCTATTATAAAAAACATTAAAAAAAATGTAGTTATAGATCTGATTTTATTACTTGTCATTTTTTTAATTTATAGTTTTTCGTGAAGACACAAATAATACTCTTTTAAATTATTTGACTTTCATTCATTTTAAATAATTATCTAATTTTTAAAAAAAATTAAAATGATATATAGAAACTATTATTATTTTGGTTGTAAATCTTTTTTAATCTAATTTTTTTTTAGTTTAATTAATGTTATTAGAGATAAAATAGCTATAAAACCAGTTCCAATAATAGGCGGTATAGCAGAAATTTTTCCTGCAATATGTAAGACTAAGTTAGTAAAAAATACGGCACTAAAGGCTATTGTATAGCCTCTCATTACTATTTTTTGAATCTCAACTCCTTCAATATTTCTTATATGAAATGAAATTGTAGCTATTGCAAAAATTACACTTGCCAAGGTGTATCTAAGGGTTACTAAATCATTAAAGCCTTGCCCATCAGAATTAGGAAATTGTTCACGTGTAACAAATTCAGGCGCAAAAAACATACCTAAAGAAAAAATGAGTGCTATTACAGTTGCTATAGTTAATGTTAATTTAGGCGACATAGGTTTCTCATTATGTTAAATATTTAATTCTTAATTAATGTATAACAGTATAAGAATTAAACATATATATTTAAATTGTAATTTGTTGAAGATTATCAAATACAAAAAAAGGAAATAATATGACAGATCTTAGTTCAAAAATAAAATATTATTTGATAATAATTATTATATTTCTTTCTGCTTGTAATGATAGTAGTGGTGGTGTTTATTAAATGTTCATTTTCAGATTGTTTAGAGATATTTTAAGAAATGGACCTATAAAAGGTTGGAAGATGCAGGATGGTTATTCAAAATGGTTAATATTCATATTTATTGCTATATTAACATATAAACCTGTAGTGCACATTATAGGTATATTTTAATAGTTCATAACTTATAACTAATAAAAAGGTAAAATTAATTGTAAAAAATTATATATATTAGGCCTTACTCCCCCGAAGTGCGAAAAATAATCCACCAACCCATAATAATACATGTAAATTATCATAAAGTAAGATATCTAACAAACTTTCTGGCTCACTAATCCATATTACACCAGTTGTAATACAACCTATAGTAAAGCCACTAAATCTTGTTATTAAATCACCAAATAATTGTAAACTCTGAAAGGACTTGATATTTAAAATCCCACCAAAAATCAAACCTAAACCAGCACCTAATTCTCCGTGTGCAACGACCCACCAAGTTAAGTAAGATAAACCGTAAGATTCTGCTTCGGACGGATCAAGTGGTAATTTCATTAAACCTTGTTGAATAAAAATTACAGCTAGTGGAATTCTTAGTAACCAATGAGACAAGCAAAATTCAGGTATATTTTTTAGGGTATTGTTTATAATTATATTTAAACTAGACATATCAAATTCCTTTATCTTCTAGGTGATATATATATGTGATTTTTTTTTATAATGAGAATGATTACTTTTGTCGCAGTTTTATTAATCGTATTATCAAAGGAAAAACATAAAAATTTATTTATTTTTAAACTTATCAGCGTATATTCCAACAAATATTCCTGATATAATCAAAATGGATGATAAAAATGATAGGTATGTTAATTTTTCATCTAAAAATAACATACTCAAAGCGAGAGCTATTACAGGAACGAGTAACTGAACAAGGGCTGCAACTATTTTTTCAAGATAAGGCAATATAGTGTACCATAATGAATAACCAAGGGCAGACATTATAGCACCTGAACATATAGCTAAAAATATTCCAAAGTAGGTTAAACTTATGTTGTCAGGAAAAATAATGAAATTTATTATGACAATAGGAATAGTAAAAATGAAATTTGACATTGTAGATGTCAACGGATTTTTACTTTTTGTTCCATTTATAGAGTATATTCCCCAACCTAAAGCTGCTATTAACATCAGAATTAATCCATTTATTGGTTGAGATGAATTTAGATCAAATGGAAAAAATAAAAGTATAATCCCTATCATTGCTGTAATCATACCAATCCAATTAAATAAAGTAGGTTGCTTTTTGGACAGAATAGATGAAGTAAACATTACCACTTGAACTCCTCCAAATAAAATAATTGAACCTATTCCTGCTTCTAAAAAAAAATAAGCATAGTGAAAGCCAACCATATATAAAGATAATCCCATGACCCCTAGTAAATTAGGTTTAATATATATGATAGGCTGAAGACCAAAACGAAAAAAAACTAAAATTATTAAAATGATTGATCCACTTACTAATCTTATAAAAGAAAAAAATGAGGGACCTATTTCTTGATTAGCAATAGCAATGCGCGCTAATAACGAGTTTGCAGCAAAGGCAGACATAGTTAAAATGACAATAAAAAAAAGCTTTCCAATTTTGAAGTTTTTTTTTGTGATGACATTTCTTATAAAATATCTTTTTTATTTTAAAAATTAAAGTTACTTATCTATCTGATCACTAATTAGCTGAAAATTTTTATTAACTTTTTATTTTTTTCTTTCCAGCTAAGATCAGTTTTTAAAGCTGAGATTGTAATAAAGTTTTTATCAAGATAGTGCTCGTCTATTTTTTTTAAACTTTGTGAATTTTGTTGGTTATGTTTTATCCACAAAAAATTTCTCTCAGTTGATTTTGATTGTGGAACCATCTCAAAAGTAGCTTTTTTTCTTTTTCCAGAATTACATATTTTAATACCTTTTACCTCTTTAGTAGAGCATGAAGGAAAGTTTATATTATAAAATCCCATGAACTTTGAATTAGAAAAAGGATTATCTTTTAAAATCTTTTTACATATATCAAGGCCATATTTTGTAGCACATTTAAATGGATTATTTGATGAATAAGTTTCTTTTGAATATTGCTGACTAAGCGCAATAGATTTTATTCCATTCAATGCGCCCTCCATGGCTGCACCAACTGTTCCTGAATATAAAATGTCATCAGCTATATTCCTTCCCATGTTTACCCCAGATATAATTAAGTCAGGCTTTTTATTTTTCATAACATAATTTATTCCTGCTAGTATGCAGTCTGCTGGTGTTCCTTCTAAAGCATATTTGTTGTTACTGATTTTTTGAATTAGTGATGGTCTCACAAAAGATATGCTATGAGATACTCCAGATTTTTCAGTTGTTGGGGCTATTATAGTAATAGATCCTTTTTTTTTCTGTATTAGTGATTTTGCTATATTATAAGCTACTTCAAGCCCCGGTGCATTTATTCCGTCATCATTAGTAATTAAAATTTGCATCAATTATTCCTTTTATTGAATTCAATATTTCTCTTATGATTTAAATTGTGTTAAGTAATGGAAACTTTAAAGAATTATAAATTTCCTATTTAAATACTTACTAAGTATGGAATGATCACATTCAAATCTGACATTTAATATTTCAATAAATTAATCTTATACTTAAAAAAAAAATAGGGAAGATCGTATTTAAAATTTAAGTTGTTTTTTTAAGATTTTTCAGATTAAAGACCTAGTATTCACAATACATTATTTCAGAAAAAACCTATGGAATTTTAAGTTTTCTTTTTTTTTGGTAGATATATTTTTATAATTCAAATGTTATAAATTAAAATCCATGTCACTTTAAATTTATCAGGAGAATATTAATGAGGCAGAATATAATTATTGCATTGCTACTTGTTTTAGTAATTCTACAGCTTGTAAGTGTAAAGCATTCACATGATAATAGTTATAGATTGAGCTCTATTGTAAAACATTCAGCTAATACCTCAAATGATATTAATTACATTTTAAATTTTGGCGTTAAGTTAAAAGAAAACAATTAAATACTAAGTTAATCAATATAAGATATTGAGTTATATTAATATTTTTTATTTGTAAGTTAATAATCAATAGCAAAAAAACTTTCTAATCTAAATTTTATATTTTAGACATAGACAATTTATTAAATTACAGTATTAATGTTGATAAGTTTTTTTTATATTAATAAATATAGAGAAAATAATTTTTTGTTTTCTAATATTGATTGATAGAGGTTATAAAATGGCAAATGGAAAGATTAAATGGTTTAACCCTAAGAAGGGGTACGGATTTATTGAACCTGAAGATGGAGACAAAGATGTTTTTATTCATATTAGTGCTCTTGAAAAAGCAGGTATAAAATTTTTAAATGAAAACCAAAAAATATCCTACGAAGTCAATCAAAGTAAAGGTAAATTATCAGCTGGAAATATAAAACTTTTAGACTAATTATTTTATGAAATTTATTTTTTGTATTTGAATTTTTTTAAAATTATTTTTTAATTTATTCTTCTTTTATTAAATAATATATCAAAATATTATTTTCATTTTGATTATTAAGGGAATAAATTATGAAACAAAATACAATAATCTTATTATTATTTGCATTATTAACTACACAGGTTGTAGATATATTCCAAATGGATAAAAAACATTATCCAATTTTAGATGAAATAAGAATAGAGCTAAATGAAGTGAATGCTCATTTGAAAAAAATAGATATAAGTAATGATAGTAATATTTTTTTGGAATTCCTGAAAAAAGCACTATAGAAGGTAAAGTAAAATGCCTATTGCTTGGGATTATAATTATTAAATGTTGTAAACTTTATTTTATCTATACTATATCTAAAATCAAAACATTCTGAATATGATTTTTTTAGGGAGTTATTTATTGAAAAAATGTCTTTAATTACAACAGTAGTAGGGTCTTTTCCCAAGCCTAGTTATGTACCAATTGAGGATTGGTTTGATGCTTCTAGAAAAAAAAAGGGGATGAATACATCAGAAGTTACAAGGCTTTATACTAATTATAAAAAAAAATCTCAGCCACGAAAAATTGTTTGTTAAAGCAGCAGCAGAAATTATTGATCTGCAAATAAAAGCAGGGATTATAATACCAACAGATGGCGAAGTCCGACGTGAAAATTATATTCACTACCATTGTCGTTTTCTAAATGGGTTTGATTTTGATAATTTGGAATTTCGAGTCTGGAGAGATGGTGCCTATAAATCTTTATTACCTGCAATTAGAAATAAAGTCTCTCATAGTGGCAACATTTATTCTGTTCATGATTTCAAATGTAGTCAAAAAGTATCTCCGGTTCCTTTAAAATTCACACTACCTGGTCCATTGACTATAATGGATACTGCAGTTGATTGCTGTTATTTTGATAGACCAAAACTAAATAAGGATATTGCTGACACTATAAATAAAGAAATATTAGCATTAGTCGAAGCTGGTTGTACTTATATCCAAGTAGATGAGCCTCTTTTTGCTCGACAAGTTAATGATGCCTTATCATTTGGGATGGAAGGTTTAGATCGTTGTTTCCATAAAGTTCCTAAGAATATTACAAAAATTGTACACATGTGCTGTGGTTATCCTGATTATGTTGATGATATAAATTATAAAAAAGCTAACCCTGAGAATTATTTCATTTTAGCAGACCATATTGACAAACTATCAATAGATCAGGTTTCCATTGAAGATGCACATTGTTGTAATGACTTAAAGTTATTGGATCATTTTGAAAATTCTACTTTAATTTTAGGATTAATTGCTATTGCGAAGAGTCAAATAGAAAAAGTCGATGAAGTTGAAGATCGCATTAAAAAAGCCTTAAATCATATTGACAAAAAGCGATTAGTAATTGCCCCTGATTGTGGATTAGGCCTTTTAAACTCAAAACTTGCAGAAGCAAAATTAAAAGTCATGTGCGAAGCTGTTTCTAGAATTAAATAAATTAATAAATTAATTAATTAATTAATTAATTAATTAATTAATTAATTTCTGTAATTACACTTGATAAATTCTCTATTTGAAATTTAATAACATCACCAGATTTTGGTTTTTTTGTTTTTAACAAACTTCCAGTTATAATTATACTGCCTTTATCTATTTTTTTATTATATTTACACAGATGCCTAATCACCCAACCTAAAGAATTCAAAGGGTCAGTATTTAAAAGTTTAGATTCCCCTATTAACTCATTATTCCAATATAATTTTGAATTTAGTTGATTTAAGTCTAAATTTCTCCAGTTTTTAATTGGATTTCCTAAAATGACCCCTGCAGACCAAGCATTGTCAGCTATAAGTGTTAATGCATCAAGGTTTATGTATGATGCATTTCTATCGTCAATTAACTCAAGGCATGCATAAGCTCTATTTATATAATTTTTTATATCAATATTTTTGTTATTTAATGTAACTGGTAATATATCTTGGTTTATTTCAAATGCAACTTCAAATTCAATACCTAAGCTATTGAAATTATGTAAATTTAAAGATTTTGAGGATTGATAGATTTCCTTTTTAAAGACACCTCCAGCTATCGGATTATTAATTGAACATAATTGTTGTTGAACTTTTGAGGCTAATGCAATTTTATAGCCACCAATTTTTCCTCTTTTTGCATTTTTTTGAAAAATGAATTGGGCATTATATGCTTCATCTTCATTATTTAAAATAAGTGGTTTTTCTAAATTTTTAAAAGGAATGCTGGTATTATGTTCAGATAATATTAATTCAGAAATTTTTAAAAGTTTGTCCATGAATTAAAAAGTATTTTTATAATTAATAGGGGAGAAAACTTAAAAAATTTCCCCCAATAAGTTTTACTCCCCATAGTCGGTCGCGAAATGACACCGACTATTATCCTTAACACATAAAATAAACATAAACAATTCTTGCATCAGTTGAAATTATTTTTAGACTTTAAGATATCCTAATTTATTTTAAAAATAGTAAAATCAATATTTAAAATCTTTTAATCTTTTAAACAGTTCATTAATCTCTGACTTATTTATATTAGCAAAAGCAATTCTAATATGTTTCTTAATGCTTTGAGTACTTTTGGGTGTGAACATTGTTTCAGGTAAGGAAAGAATTGCTTGATTTGATAATAATTTTTTACAAATTACACTAGCACATTCACTAAATGGATGTTCTACATAGGCAAAATAAGCTCCACAACTTTTAAGTTTCCAATTATGAAGTTTTTTAAAGCCTCTGATAATCTCCTTTTTTTTATTAAGAATTTCTAGCCTTTCTTTTTTTAACCATTTAGTAGACTTTTTTAAACCGTATAATGCTCCAATTTGGCCTAGTTGATTTGGACAGATTGTAACTGTATCTAAGAATTTTTCGATTTGGAATAATCTTTCTTTGCTGGATATTATTGCTCCAATCCTGTGTCCTGTAAGTCTGTAAGATTTTGAAAATGAGTAAAGACTTACAAAAGTATTTTTCCATTTTTTCAACTTAAATAAAGTATGAATGGGATCATTTTTAGAATGAAAATCTCTATAGGTTTCATCTAGGATTAATAAAATATTATTTTTCTTTGCTAATTTATAAAAATTAATAAGCATATCATTTGGGTATTCAATTCCCGTTGGATTATTTGGAGATACAAGTAAAATTGCTTTTGTTTTTTTATCAATTAAATTTTCGGCATGTTTTAAATCTGGCAAATTTTTATCATTTAGTTGGAGAATTTTAGATTTGATACCAGACATATCTAGCCACATTTTATGATTAAAATACCATGGAGTTGGTATAATTATATTATCATCAGTGGATGCAATAGAAGAAAGAGTTGCACAAAAAGCCTGATTAGATCCTGATGTTATTCCAATATTCTCTTTATTAATATTTGCATCATATTTTTTTTTCCACTTTTTACTTAATTCTATACGTAAATTAGTATTGCCTAAAATAGGTCCGTAAAGGTGTGCTTTGTTTTTATTTAAAGCTGCTTTGGCTATAGCTTTACATATTTTTTTTGGAGGGGGATACATGGGTGCAGCTTGACTTAAATTAAGAAGCTTTTTATCTTTTGGAGTTTTAATATCTTCTAACCATCTAAAGGCTTGTTCAACTGGTGGTGAAAAGGATTTTTCAAGGTTTTTATTTAAAGGAAGAGTTTTCATATATATTCATTTTTAAAATTTGTTTTAGTTATTGAAATGAGAAGTCTCATTAAGTAAATTTTTATAGAGGTTAATTATGTAAAGATATATTATTCATGTCAAAAGGTGATTTATTTATGATGATTGAAGCAGGGCTTATTCTCTCTTTTGTTGGCTATATGTGGTGGAAGTCTAAAAGTAAAAAAAAATAGGAGTAAAATAATTTAAATTTTTCTGAAATGCTTTTTAATTTCTTTCAACTTTTAAAACAAATAATATTGCATGTTGGCTATTAATAACAACCATATCTTGTTTTTCAAAATTTAATTTTTCTAAAATACGAATGGAACCATAGTTTTCTATATGTGAAAGCGCATAAATTTTTTGAAATTTTAAATCTTTTATACCAAATTTTAGTACTAATTTAGCAACCTCAAACCCTATTCCTTTTCCCCAAACAGAAGGATTGTATCTATAACCAAAATCAATTCCGTAATTTTCTTCTAAATATCCACACATACCTATTACTTCGTTATTTTTTCTTAAACGAACTATATATCTACCAAAACCACTTTTTTCATATGAAGAAATATTTTTTTTTATATAAGCAACTGACTGCGAATATGTTTGTTTTTTCCCATCAACAAAATGTCGAACTTTGGGATTACTATCAATTTTACTCCAGAAAAAAGCATCAGAAATCGTAAACTTTTCAACTTTAAGTCTAACATTTTTAATAATCATTTTTTAAACTAATACTTTTAAATATATCTATGAGTAAAAAAGAATTTTTATCTTATATTTATGTCAATTTGGTCTAATTTTTTAACATAACGTACTAATATTAAAACTTATGATTTTTTCATCTAAAATTTCAAAATATAATTTACTTGTGCAATTATCGGCAGTTTTAGCAGTTCCTTCAAGTGTTGTAACGCTATTTTCAATATTAACTGATTGAAAAGATGTTTCTATATAAGGCTTTGCATTTTTAAAAGCTTTTTCAAAAGATTCTAGTGTAAATTCTTTTTTCAAGGCATTATGCATTAACTCTGAAGCTTCATTATATTTGCCAGAGCTACTCAATAATGTAAAGTCCTAGCAATTTTTCTCTCATCATTAGAAATAGTCCAAATTAATATTAACGCTGTTATAACAATCACAACAAGACTACTTATGACAATAAGAAAATATTTAATGATTTTTTTCATTTGAGTAACATTAACGCTGTTATAACAATCACAACAAGACTACTTATGACAATAAGAAAATATTTAATGATTTTTTTCATTTGAGTAATATTAACGCTGTTATAACAATCACAACAAGACTACTTATGACAATAAGAAAATATTTAATGATTTTTTTCATTTGAGTAACATTAACGCTGTTATAACAATCACAACAAGACTACTTATGACAATAAGAAAATATTTAATGATTTTTTTCATTTGAGTAACTTTTGAAATTTTATAAAATAACGAAAATTATACTAAACCATATCTACTTAAAAAATAGTCTTTAATTAAAATAAGTTTTATTTATGAACAATTCACTTTTATAGATCCTGCAAATTATTATGTTTTTTATTAATGAACTCACAAAAAACGATTATCAATCATGGAAGATTATTTTTAAAGAATATCTCACATTTTATAATTCAGAATTGACTGATAGCATTATTAAATCTTCATGGGATAAAATAATAAATAAGGATGAACAGATCTATTGTTTCGGTTGTTATAAATCATCAGAAAAAAATAAAGAATTAATCGGTATCATGAATTTTATTTTTCATAAATCCACATGGAGTAAAAAACATGTTTGTTATCTAGAAGATTTATTTATTCAAGAAGACTATCGATTAAAGGGGTGTGCTTCTTTACTTTTAAAAAATTTAGTTAAAATTTGTAAAATAAGCAATATAGAGAAAATATATTGGAAAACAAAGTCTGATAATTACCAGGCACAGTCCTTATATAATAAATTTGCTATTAAGACAGACTTTCTAGAGTATGAGATACTATTGTAAATTCTAAGATTATTCTTTTTCTTTTTTATTTATTAATCCTCCAAATTTATATGTATCAAAATATAAATAGCTAACTTTTCTAATACAGTTATAACAAAAAATTTCCCAATATTTTTTATGATCGTATTGGCATAAATAAAGATTTTTATAGGGTAGCTTGCAGTATGAACAATAATTTTTTTCTTTATTTTTCATTTGAGAACAAAAGTAGAACATTTAAAAATTGAATTCAAACTATTTTTCAAAAA
>CACGLH010000014.1 GCA_902573735.1 uncultured Alphaproteobacteria bacterium | reverse complement strand
TTTAATAATTTTTCTTCAAAAACTAAATCTCCACTATCACTTAAATTAAATGCTATACTGAAGGTTATTTTTTTTGTATTGGTGTTAATTGGCATTATACTAATTTTACCGAGATTTGGTTTTAATCCACTAGCTTTGGTTCAAAAAGTTTTACCTTTATTAGGTATGTTATAAATAAGAGTACATAACTCTTTTAGACGCAAGGGTTAGGATCAGATAAATGAATATCATTTATTTTTTTTAAGATTTCAGGACTTAATTCTATATCTATACTATCAATATTTTCTTTCAATTGATCCATTGATGTTGCGCCAATAATGTTACTGGTGACAAATGGTCTGTTGTTTACAAAAGCATTTGCAAATGTTGATGGTTTAATATTTAAATTTTTTGCTAAATTCACGTAAGACTTAATGGCTTTTTCTCCTCTTTCGGTATGATGACGTGAAAAACGTCGAGGCCATAACGTATATCTTGAATTTTTTGGATTTTGATTTTCTAAATATTTACCGCTTAATCTTCCACCTGCTAATGGTGAATATGCCAATAATCCACAATTTTCTCTTATAGAAACTTCAGAATTTGCAATATCAAATACTCGATTTACTAAACTATAAACATTTTGGATTGACATCATTCTTGGTAAATTCCTTTCTTTGGATATTTCTAAAAATTTCATCACACCCCAAGGTGTTTCATTTGAAAGACCAACATATCTTATTTTACCTGAATTTATTAAATCTTGTAAGTTATCTAAAACTTGTTCTATAGGTGTCCAATCTTCGTCACTAGGGTCATATTCAAAGTCTAAAACACCAAACTTAGGAACTTTTCTTTCTGGCCAGTGTAATTGATATAAATCAATGTAGTCCGTTTTAAGTCTTTTTAAACTTTGATCAATTGCATCATTAAAGTTTGTCTTGTCAAATCCAAGGTATTTAGAACCTTTTCTAATCCATTCTAAACCTTCAGATTTCGATGCAATTTTTGAGGCGAGTATAATATCTTTTCTATTTTTTTTATGCTGAAACCAATTTCCAATTATTTCTTCCGTTTTTCCATACGTTTCTTTTCTAGGCATGACAGAATATAATTCTGCAGTATCAAAAAAATTTATTCCTCTTTCAACAGCATAATCCATTTGTTGAAAAGCTTCTTCTTGAGAATTTTGTTCTCCCCAAGTCATTGTTCCTAAACAAATTACACTTACTTTTATATCTGTAGTTCCAAGTTTTCTATATTTCATCTTAAATTTGTAAAATTTTTATTTTTTTTAATTCTTTTTTTAATATAATATTTTATATATTTATTTATTTAACAATTTCATAATGTACTTTATTAGAAATTATACCAAAATGACAAGTTCTAGTTTGTAAATCAAAAGGTAAATAAAATGTTGAAATTATTTTTTATTTTTCTTTTTTGTTTTATAAATATAAAGCCAGTTTTTTCAGAAGATTTTATTTTGGGTTTAAAAGCTTTTAAATCTCAAGATTATGATACAGCTTTCGAACAATTCCTATCACTAGCTGAGACAGGAGATATTAGGGCACAAACTTATGTTGGAATGATGTATTTTAATGGATTATCAGTACCTAAAAACTTAGAAACTGCTGCAGGTTGGTATATAAAAGCAGCTGAAGAAGGTCATCCTCATGCACAATTCTACCTTGGATGGATGTATGATCACGGTAAAGGGTTAGAAAAAAACAAGGAACTAGCATTTAAGTGGTTAGAAACGGCAGCAAAACAAGGGCATCCAAGAGCACAAAATAATGTAGGAGTTATGTATTATAAAGGGGAGGGAGTAAAGAAAGACCTTCTATTAGCTCAAATGTGGTATATGATTTCTTCATCTAAAGGAATGAGTGAAGCTAAAGAAAATATGATCACTTTAAATGATAATCTTACAAAAAAAGAAATTTCTCAAATTAAGCAAATGGCTAAAAATTGTATGGTAAGCAATTATCAAAATTGTAAAAAATTAAATTAAAAAAAGTTTATTTTGAAAAAAAACTTAGACAGTATATCTATTGGTAATTCTTATCATTTCAGTCAAATTTTGTTTCACTGGACAATAGCACTTTTAGTAATTTATCAATTAATTTTTGGAAATAAAATTGAGTTCTTAGAATTAGAAGTGTGTAAAAATAGTGCTATAAATACCTTGAAAAGTTGCCAATATCTAAACACCCATTATCTCATAGGTGTTTTGATTTTTTTACTGATGATTTTAAGAGTTTTCCTTAGGTTTTCATTTGGCGCTCCACCACTTTCTAAATCAGTTCCAAAAATAATTATTATTTTTGCTAGAATATCTCATATTTCCATTTATTTAATTTTATTATCAATGCCATTTTTTGGATTATTAATGTATTATTATAATTCAGAAATTTCTCGGTTTTTTCATATATATTTTTCTAAAGTTTTATTATATTTAATACTCTTACATATATGTGCAGTAGCATTTCATGAAGGGGTCTTAGGCTCAAAACTTTTTTATCGTATGGCGTCAATAAATAAAAAAAAGATGGACAAAATTTAGTTTATTATTGGCTTTACAACACTATTACCCTCTTTGAGCCACTCTGTTATTCCATCGGTAACATCATATATCGATTTATAACCCAATTTTTCAGAAAGAAACTTTGCTACGATTCCTGTTCTCCTACCAGTTCTGCAAATTAAAACAATTGGGTCTTTTTTAGAGGCAATTTGATTTAATTTATTTAACCAATCACTTGTGTTAGGTTTTCCATTTTTGTCAAAGAAGGTCATTAAAATACTATTTTCTATAATTCCCGTTGCTTTCCATTCTTCTTCTCTTCTAATATCAATAATGGGAACATTATTTTCTAATAATGATTTTAATTGAGAATTACTTACTTCTATCACTTCAGAATAAGTAATTGAAGTTAAGAGGATATATAAAATTGTAGAGATATAGAGAATTTTTTTCATAGTAATTAATTAATAATTTTCATTTGAAATTAAAGGGGTTTTGGTTTTTTGAATAGCATAACGGTAAATAAAATCAAATGTCAAAGGGATCTATTTAATATTCCTGAACACATAGTCTATCTCAATACAGCATACATGTCTCCTTTGTCTAATAAGGTTCAAAAGGCTATACTTAATGGGTCGATTATTGAAACACAACCTTGGAGAATTGACCCTAAATTACATTTTTTTAGCTTTTTAAATCAAATTAAGATTTCTTTTGCTGAACTATTTAAGATTTCTCATAAAAACGTTTCTTTAATACCATCTGCATCTTATGGTATTTCGACAGCTGCTAAAAATATTAAATTAACAAAAACAAAAAATAAAATATTAATTTTAAAAGACCAATTCCCTTCTAATGTTTATCCTTGGATGGAACTTGTGAGAAATAATAAGGGTAGTATAGAAAAGATTGATTCATGCAATGAAAAATCAATTACTGAGAAATTAATCTATAGAATAAATGAACAGGTAATAGCAGTTGCTATACCTAATATTCGTTGGACTGATGGATATGTTCTTGATTTGGAAAGGATAAGTATTGCTTGTAAAAATTACGACGTTAAATTAATTCTGGATCTAACACAATCTGCTGGTGCGATGGAAATTGATTTGGGTAAAATAAAGCCTGATTTCGCAATTATTGCTAACTACAAATGGATGTTAGGTCCATACTCAACTGGTTTTATGTATGTTTCTGACAATTTTATAGAAGGAATACCTTTAGAAGAAACATGGATAGGAAGAAAAAATAGTGAAGATTTTTCAAAATTAACTGTTTATCAAAGTGAATATAATTTTGACTCTTTAAGATTTGATATGGGGCAAAGAGCTAATTTTATATTAATGCCAGGTGTAATGGCCGCACTTGAGCAACTTCATGATTGGGGTATAAAAAATATTGAAAATACACTTTACGAAAACAATAAAATAATTTGTAAGGGTCTGAATGAATTAGGTTTTGATATTCTTGAAGAAAATAAAAGAGCTCCTCACTTTATTAGTGCTAAACTTCCTTGTCTAGATGGAAATTTAGTAATTAAAAAACTCAAAATGAATAATATTTTTATTTCTGAAAGGTCTGGGTATTTAAGGATTACTCCTCACTTATGGAATAATGAACAAGATTTTTTAAAATTATTGGAATGTTTAAAATTGATAATTAATTAAATTCAAATCCTTTTTCTTTTCATTATTGAGATAAGAGAATTAAAGGTAATTGCAATTAGCAATATAAAACCTCCAATAAAGGTGAGTTTAGAAGCACTTTCTCCTAAAAATAACCAAACCCATAGTGGTGCTAGCAACACTTCACAAAGTGATAATAGTGTTAATTCCGCTGCTGGTACTGTTTTAGATCCTATTGTATAAAGAATTAAACCAAGACCAACTTGAAATACACCTAAAAACAAAGCAAAAATTGCATCATTTTTTGTTAAAATTAAATTAACATTTTGAAATTTACAAATTATGATAGTTAGAAAAATTGCTAACAATCCTGAAAGAAAAACTGAGGGTAGCATATTATTTTGTTTTCCCCATCTCAAAGAAACTGTAAAAATTGAAAAACCAAATGCAGAGATAATTCCGCTAATACTACCATTGATGGAATTATTACCAAAACTATCCAAAAACATAAGTATTATTCCTGAGAAGGCTATCAATATTGATAACAAGGTATGAAGAGATACTTTTTCTTTCAAAAAATAATAACCTAAAATAGAGGTAATTAATGGAGCTGAAGCAAATAGTAACATTGCATTTGCTACACTTGTGTTTTGTACTGCATAAATCCCACCAGAATAAGCTATGAATAATCCTATAGCAGCTATAAAAACAGGGGTCTTAGATTGGTATATTAAAATGAATGGATTTTTTTTTGTTGTAATGATTAAAACTATAAATAAAAAAATTATTAAACTTAACGACCTATAAAGTAATATTTGCCAGACATTAGCACTCTCAATCATTCTTATTCCAATACCTATCATGGACCAAAGAATTCCAGCCATAATCACATAATAAATTCCAATATTTTTTTTATGGAGATACATATTTTTTATAAATAAAGTTTTGACATTTGAAAAACCGCTATATCAAAATTTATTTAAGTACAATATTTATCTTTAAACAATTATCATATAAGGTATCAATATAAAAATTTTTCATATTTAAGTATCCATTTTTTATGTCAAAATACTTAATCTTAGGTAAATCTGGTGCCGGTTCATTAATACCCGAATTTTTATTTACGGAATTGGGTATAGATTATGAAATCAAATTCACAAACAAGAAAGATATAATTAAAGTAGGTAAAAAAGGTTACAACCCTTTAGGGAAAATCCCTGTTTTAATTTTACCCAATGGCACAGAAATTTTTGAAACATTAGCTATAGTTAATTATATAACTATGGGTTATAAGGGGCTTTGTCCTTCAAGTAATAGTAATGAATATTTTCAATATTGGAAAATGCTAAGTCTTATGGCAACTACTTTATATTCTGGCTATCATCGACAGCACCATAGGGATTTTTATGTTGATGAACCTGGTTTCAAAAGTTTAAAATTAAAGGCTCAAAAAGAACAATCAATAATTTTTGACTATATTGAAAAAAACTTAACACCCTACATTTGTGGCAAAACTATAACTGCTGTTGATTTTTATTTGTATACATTAACAAGGTGGGATTTTGATAAAACAAAATTACGAAATGGAAGGCCTAATCTTACTAATTTCCTTGATAAGTTAAGATCAAGACCGTCAGTTACCAGGGTATTAAGCCAGCAACCTAAAAAAACTTAAAGTGAGAATGAAATATGCCTAGTTTTGATATTGTAAGTAAAATCGATATGAGTGAATTGAAGAATGCTGTATCTAATTCAATGAAGGAAATTAGTCAAAGATATGATTTCAAAGGCTCTATTTCTAATATTGACTTAGAGAATTACTTCTTAATAGTACATACTGAAGATGACTTAAAAGCAAAGCAAGTTAATGATATTTTAATTAGCAATTTGGTCAAAAGAAAAATTGATCCTAAATCAATTAAAGAGTATAAGAAAGAATCTGCCTCAGGAAATTCAATAAGAATTTTATTTTCAATAATTGATGGTATTGATAAAGAAGATGCAAAAAAAATAAATTTAGAAATTAAAAAAAGTAAACTAAAAGTAAAAAGTCAAATTCAAGGTGACGAGTTGAGAGTTTCGGGTCAAAAACGAGATGATTTACAAAATATCATAAATTTAATCAAAAACCTTTCCTTAGATATTCCAGTGCAATTTATTAACTTTAGAGACTAAATATCTATTCACAATGATCAGTTGATTTTATGAAAGAATATATCCCAGAATTATATGTAACTGGTGAAAGTTTAGATTATTATAGAAATAAAGCACCTGCCCTTAAATCTTATAATTTAAACTTACGCCAAACTTGTGATCTTGATTTAATTTTGGATGGTTCTTTTTATCCTTTGAAAGGGTTTTTAACACAAAAAGAATACTTGTCGGTTTGTGAAAACATACATTTGCCAAGTGGCGAATTATGGCCAATTCCAATCAACCTTGATGTATCGAAAGAATTTGCTGAAACATTAACATTAGGTGAAGAAATTTCTCTGAAAGATCAAGAGGGTGTAAACCTAGCAATATTAGTTGTTGAAGACATTTGGTGTCCTGAAAAATTATTTGAAGCTGATAAAGTTTTTGGTTCTACCAACAATGAACATCCAGGAGTAAATTATCTTTTAAATAAATCTAACAAAATTTACCTTGGAGGAAAATTAATTGGGATTAATAAGCCTACTTTTTATGATTTTAAACATCTTAGAAACTCTCCTAATGAATTAAGAAAAATATTTAATAAATTAGGTTGGTCTTCAGTGGTTGCTTTTCAAACAAGAAATCCACTTCATCGTGCTCATTTCGAACTAACTTTAAGAGCCTCATCAGAGAGTGAAGCAAATTTATTAATTCATCCGGTTGTGGGGATGACAAAACCAGGTGACATTGATCATTTTACAAGAGTACGTTGCTATGAGGCTATTCTAAAATATTATTCAAAATCAAATACTTGCTTATCACTCCTTAACCTTGCAATGAGGATGGCTGGCCCTAAAGAAGCTATCCTTCATGGATTAGTTAGAGCTAATTATGGTTGTACTCATTTTATTGTAGGAAGAGATCATGCTGGACCTGGGTTGAAAGCTAATAAGGTCCCATTTTATCAGGAATATGAAGCACAAGAGTTATTCACTAAATATCAAGACAAAATTAATATTCAATTATTAAAATTTCAGAACTTTGTATTTCTGGAAGACAGTGCTGAGTATGTACCAATTAATGAAGTACCTAAAAATTCAAGTGTAGTACAAATATCAGGAACAGAGTTAAGAAGAAGACTTAATAAGGATCTTAAAATACCTGAGTGGTTTTCTTTCCCAGAGGTTATAGCAGAATTAAAAAAAACAAAACCACCATTACACAAACAAGGTTTTGCAGTTTTTTTTACAGGTTTATCTGGTTCAGGTAAATCAACTATAGCAAATGCCTTAATCAATATGCTTTTAGAGATTGGAGATCGATCAGTTACTTTGTTAGACGGAGATATTGTCAGAAAGCGATTAAGCTCTGAACTTGGTTTTTCCAAAAATCATCGAGATATTAATATCAGAAGAATTGGATTTGTGGCAATGGAAATTGTAAAAAATGGTGGTATTGCCATTTGTGCTCCTATCGCTCCTTACCAAAAAACTAGAGATGATGTTAGAGAAGAGATTGAGGCTTTTGGTTCATTTATTGAAGTATATTTATCTACTCCTCTAGAAACTTGTGAAAAAAGAGACAGAAAAGGTCTTTATAAATTAGCAAGAGAAGGAAAAATTAAAGAATTCACTGGAATTTCAGATCCTTATGAAATTCCAGATAATCCAGAATTAATTTTGAATTCGGAAAATAAAAAAGTCGAAGAGTGTGCTTCATTAATTATGCTAAAACTTAAGAATATGAGATTAATTTCTGGATAATAAAAAATTATTAAATTTAATTATCTTGGAGAAAAAACATTGAACTTAGAAAATTTAATCTCTTGTTTAAAGCCAGTAGTTATAGAGGCTGGTAATGAAATTATGAAAATTTATAGAAATGGTGCAAAAGCAGAATATAAAGAAGATGGCTCACCAGTAACAATAGCTGATAAATTATCTGAAGAAATTATATTAAAAAATTTAAAATCAATTGCCCCGACTATTCCAGTTGTAAGTGAAGAAAACACTAGCAGTCATATTAATACTTCAGCTGAAAAATATTTTTTGGTTGATCCTTTGGATGGAACAAAAGAATTTTTAGATTTTAATGGATCTGGTGAATTTACAGTAAATATTGGTTTAATTTCAAATAATAAGGCAATTATGGGTATTATCTATGCTCCTAATTTAAGACAAATGTATTATGGTTTAAATAGGAAAGGGTCTTTTTTTGAAAATAAAGATGGTGAAATCTTATCTATAAATGTCAATAAAAATAAGAGCAAAGACATCATAGCAATTGCAAGCAAAAAGCATCAATCTTTGAAAACAGAACAATGGTTAGCAGAAAGAAATATCAATAATATTATTTCGGCTAGTTCTTCGTTAAAATTTTGTGCTATAGCAAAAGGTAATGCTGATGTTTATCCTAGGTTTTCGCCTACAATGGAGTGGGACATAGCTGCTGGTGATGCAATACTTTCTGGTGCTGGCGGAAGAATTACCATAGGAGACTCAAAGACTCCAATTTCATATGGTAAACCAAATTATAAAAATTCAGAATTTATAGCTTGGAGTGGCCTTAAAATAGTTTAAGGGAAATTTTATGAAAATAGATCATTTTGCTGTATCTGGTATGAAATTAGAGGAAGCTACTGAATATGTGGAATCTACACTTGGCTATAAAATGGAAAAAGGGGGTAAGCATAAATTGTTTGGAACTCATAATAATTTACTTGGTTTAAAAGATGGTTTGTACATTGAGGCTATTGCAGTTGATCCTGCAGTAAAAAATTTTAATTTTTCTAGGTGGTTTAATCTTGATAATTTCTATGGTGATCCAAAATTAACAAATTGGATTTGTAATTGTGAAAATATTAATCAATGCATACTGGATTTTGATGTTGATGTTGGTGACATTTTAAAAATAAAAAGAGATAAATTAAATTGGAAAATGACAGTAAAAAATGACGGTTTATTACCCTTTAATAATACTTTTCCTGCTATTATTGAGTGGGGTGATAAAACAATTCATCCATCAAAAAGTTTACCTAAAGTAGATTGTGAACTATTTCATTTGTCAATTTATCATCCATTAGTAGAGGATCTAAGATTTAATTTAAAAAATTTAAATGATAAGAGGATTTCTTTTATTCAAAATAATGAAAAGGGAATAGTTGCTGAATTTAAAACAAAAAAAGGGAATAAAATTCTTTCAAGTTTTTAATATTATATAAAATGGTTTTAAGATGGATTATGAAAATATAATTAAGTTTTGGTTTGACGATATAGATCAAAAAAAATGGTTTGAAAAAGATGATAATTTTGACGAATTATTAAAAAATAAGTTTAGTACACATGTTAAATTAGCTTTGGATAATAAACTTGATCATTGGAAATCTGATATAAAAGGTTACTTGGCATTAATTTTACTTTTAGATCAATTTACAAGGAATATTTATAGAAATTCTCCAAAAGCTTTTGTGGGAGACAAAAAGGCTTTAAATCTTTCTTTAATTGGAGTGAGTCAGGGATTTTTGAATCATGACAATTTATCATGGAGACATTTTTTACTAATGCCTATGATGCATAGTGAAACACTTGCAGTTCAAGAAATGTCATTACCACTTTTCAAGAAATATACAAACGAAAAAACATATGACTTTGCAAAAAGGCATTTTGAAATAGTAAAAGATTTTGGTCGTTTTCCTCATAGAAATAAAATTTTAGGAAGAAATTCTACTAAAGAAGAAATTCAATTTTTAACACAATCAGGTTCTTCCTTTTAAATATTATTTTTAAACCGAAATATGAATCAAAATTAAAATGAATTTCCCATCCAAATCAGTGGCTAGTGGTCACATTGCCATGCTAATATTTTCCTTACTTGTTTCAGGTTCTTTTGTACTCGGTTCGATTATAGCAAACCTCATTGATCCTGATTTGGTAACCTTTCTTAGGTTTGTTATAGCTTTTTCACTTATAGCAATACTTATTATATTTCAGGATAAGCTTTATCTAGTGAAAGGTTTATCTCCATGGAAGAGCTTAATATTAGGTGTGTTAATATCAATTTATTTTATAACAATGTTTGAGGGATTAAAAACTGCTAATTCGACCTCTATGGCAGTTGTTTTTACACTTACCCCATTACTAGCAGGTTTATTTGATCTGTTTTTTTCAAATCGTGTTATGTCAATAAAAGTTTGGATAACAGTAATTATTGCAGCTATAGGAGCATTATGGATTATTTTTGATGGCAAATTTGAAAACTTAATTCAGTTTAAAGTTGGTTTTGGAGAAAAACTTTTTTTCATTGGGTGCATTTGTCATGCTTTATATGCTTCATTAATACCAAAGTTTAATAGAGGTGAGCCTGCAATTATTCAAACTTTTGGTACATTAATATCTGGGGTAATAATTTTAGGATTATTTTCTAATGAAAAAATTATCTATTCAAGTTGGTTTGATTTTCCAATTATTGTTTTATTTACAATTTTTTACTTAGCAATATTTGCTACCGCAGCTAGCTTTTTTTTAATCCAATATTCTGCTATTAGGTTAAGTCCAATTAAAGTTATGGCATATACTTATGCTGTTCCAATTTGGGTGGTTTTATTGCAGATTTTCTTTTTAAACCAATTTCCTAATAAAATTACTTTTATTGGAGCATTAATAATTATGATCTCCCTTGTAATTTTGTTATTTAATGAAGAAGGTTAAAAAATAGTATACTTTAATTAATCGCTTAATAATTGGTAGTGAATTTCTTTAATGATGCATTCCTCTCCATTGATTGGCACAATATCCATAGGACAAACAGACATTATTAAAATACAATCCATCTTTGCTTCAAAAATAATATAGTCATTTTTCGTAGACAAAGGTGGAGAAAAAGTCACTTCTCCATCTATATTTACAGGTATATTCATCCAAAGGTTAAGAGGAGAGGGGCATTCAATAGATTTAAAGCCTAAATTATCCAATGTATTCATTAAATTATCTGTACAATTATCATGATATTCTTCACAACCTAGCATTTTATATCTATATGTATCACAAGCTGCAATGAGTGTATCATGCCTGCCTGGTGAGCTATCTTTAAGAATATACAGAATTGGTTGCCTTTTGTTTGTATATAAAAATTCACCTTCTTTTGGAAAAATTGAGCTTGTAACAGCTCTATTATGTTCCATTGACATAAATTCCTTGATATCAGCCTGATTAAAACACCATGTATCAACAACTTGTGTTCCATGTGTATTAATTATTTTTATTTTTTGATTTTTTTCTAAAAAAATACTTTTGGATTTTCTAGGAGGGATTTTAATTAAAAGATTATCATTCATCTTCTGCTATATCCTCTAACCAAAGCTCAGGTTTTTCTTTAATGAATTGTGACATAAGCTGTATACAATTTTTATCATTAGCAATAAGTACCTCAACACCCCTTGAAATAAGGAATTCTTCATTTCCTCCAAAACTTTTATTTTCTCCAATTACTACTTTTGGGATGCCAAATTGTACAATTGTTCCACTACACATCATACATGGACTTAAGCTAGTATATAACACAGTATCTCTATAAGTTTTTTGTCTGCCCGCTTTTCGTAAAGCATCCATTTCACCATGTGCTATTGGATCTCCTTTTTGTACTCTTTGATTTCTTCCCTGTGCTATTATTTTTCCATCTCTTGCTAAAACTGACCCAATTGGGCATCCTCCTTCTTCGAACCCTTCTTTTGCCTCTTCATAAGCTATTTTAAGTAATTTTTGATCTATTTCACTTAGCATTATAAGTTGAACTCCTATAAAATTTTCTTTGTATAATAGGGTAATTTTTCAACACTTGGAGACCAAATTTTTTTATTTTTTAAATCTTCTAAATGTTGAACAATATCTTCTAGTTTAGCAAACCATACATTTTTTGTTGAGAGTGTCTTTTCTATCCACTTTTCAACCTGTTTCCAACGTGCTAAACGACCAGTTAAAAAAGGGTGAATAATTAACATAAAAAATCCACCTGCTTCATATTGTGCTTCAAATTCTTCCCAAAAACCAAAAAGTCCTTTGGAAGGTGCTTGAACTGGCATCATATAACCAATTTCTTCATAATGTGCAAAAGGGGGCCAATCATCGGTTCCCCAATGAACTGGTATTTCATATAAACTACCCTTTGGTGTTTGGAGTTCATAAGGTATATCATCAGCCATCATAGAACTATCATACTTGAATTCATTCTCTATCATTAAATCAATAACCTCATCAGTAATATTATATACTGGTGCTCTATATCCTATTGGATATTTACCACAAATTTCTTTATGAATTTCAAGAGTTTTTTCAAACCATTCTTTTTGATTTCCATATGTTTTGATAGGATCCTCATGTAAGTATCCGTGATGACCAATTTCGTGTCCATCTTTAAGGATTAGTTCAATTTGTGATTGATACTCTTTTATACACCATCCAGGTATAAAAAATGACTGTTTTAAACCAAACTTTTGGTAAGTATCTAATATTCTAGGAATAGCAACATTAGGACCATATTTCCCCATTGATATTGGATATAACCTTCTAAAACTATCGTTTGGTTTAGAAATATGTATTAAGCTGTCCGCATCCATATCAAAAGAGATTGATACAGCACACTTTGCATTATTTGGCCAAGGAATTGGGTTTCTTATCATTATTTAATCCTGTTTTAAAGTATGGACATTCTTCTTTGACCAACTTAGCCAATATTTTCCACCATTTTGAATGTTTAATTTTGAATGTTCCCTTTCTTGCATTTGAATTTTAAATTCAGTTCCATCAACACTTTCTAAAAATAAAGTAACCATTGAGCCAATATATTCTTCTGAAATAAGCTTGCAATTTACTATATTAGAATTTTTTGGTTTAACTAATGAGAAATTCATTAAATCTGCAGAAATTATGTAATTTAAAGTATTACCAAGCTCTATATTTTGATCTATTATTTCAAAATTGTAATTACCTGAGTTAGTTTTTATAAAAGCTATTTTTGATTTTATATCATAAACCTTTCCACTAAGTATATTGTTTCTTCCTACAAATTCAGCTACAAATTGATTAGTTGGAGATCTATAGATGTCTTTTGGTGTGCCTATTTGTGAAATTTCTCCAACATTCATTATTATTACTCTATTCGCCATTGCAAATGCTTCTGATTGTGAATGAGTTACATAAACAAAAGTAATGCCTAACTCTTTTTGTAACTGTGTAAGTACTGCTTGCATTCTAATTACTAAATGCGCATCTAACGCTGACAAAGGCTCATCAAGAAGTAGTATTTCAGGTTCCATTACTAATGATCTTGCTAAAGCCACGCGTTGTTTTTGCCCCCCTGATAAAGTTGAAATATCTCTTTTTGCAAGTTCTCTAACTTCTAATTTTTCAAGCCATTCTAATGATTTTTTTTGTCTTGTTTTTGAAGATATACCTCTCATTTTAAGCCCAAATTCAACGTTTTCTTGTACGTTTAAAAATGGAAATAAAGCCAACGATTGCCATACTAAAGGAGTATCTCTTTCATGAGGTTTAACATTATTCATAAGACGGTTATTAAACCTTATTTCTCCTGATGAAGGATTTTCTAGTCCTGCAAGCATTCTTAGAGTTGTTGTTTTACCACATCCAGAGGGGCCCATAATTGCAAGAAACTCCCCTTTCTCAATTTCGAAATTTAAATTGGTAACAGCATTCATTTTTCCAAAATTTTTAGCAACATTTTTGAAAGATACTAGTGGATAAGTCATCTATTACTTTTTTCCTTTCATCTGCCAAGTTAAGAAGAAAATTTGAGCTGTAATTACAAGTGTTATGGATGTGAAAAATACAAAAGTACCAATCGCATTGACTTGAGGATCAATATTTCCTTGGACAATTTCTAGTATAATGACAGGTACAGTCTTATTTAATCCTGATACAAACCAAGAAATTGCAAATTCATCAAAAGATACTGCAGCTGTTAAGCAAAGAGAGGAAATAATAGCTGGTTTACAATAGGGTAATATAACATTTCTCATTGTAGCCCACTCAGAGCCACCTAAATTCCATGATGCTGCTTCTAAGTCTGGATCCATTTGATTTAATCTAAGCCTTATAATTGCCATAGCAAATGGAGCGGTAAGAACACTATGGGCGCAAATTATAGACCATAATTGTCCAGACATACCTATTTTTGAGAGCCAAGCCAACATTGCAAGAGCAAGTATAATTAATGGAATAGTTGGTGGTAATAATACAAGTGCTAGGTATATACCCTTAAACTTAAAACGGTATCTGTAGTCAGAATAGGCGGTGCAAAAGCCCAAAAAAGTAGCGATTAAACAAGTTATTGATGAAACAATCACACTGTTAATGGCAGCTTGCCATATTTCAGCATCATTAAAAATTTTGATATACCATTCTAATGAGAAATTTCCTAAAGGTATGGTTGGAAATCTTTGTGAATTGAAAGAAAAGATGATACTAAATGCTATTGGAGTAAAAATAAAAACAAAAATAAAAAACAAATAAAATTTCAAAATTAAGTTATAAAATTTATCTTTTGTCATTTTTAAAACTTTTTGAATATGCTGTCATTATTCCTATAAAAGCAATAGCAAATAAAGTCACCATCATTACAATAGCTACAACTGCAGCTCTTGGCCATTGTTGACCCGATTTTGTCGTATCTAATATTAAAATGGGTAGAGTTGGTTCTTGAGATCCCCCAAGATAAAAAGGAGCAACAAAATCTCCAAAAGAAAGAATAAAGCAAAAAATAGCAGCTATTATAAACCCTGTTTTAGAGAGAGGAATAATAACTCTTTGAATTATAAAATATGGTTTACATCCTAAATTATATGCCGCTTCAATCAAATTTTTGTCAATATTTGCCATTGTAACTGTTTGTAATATTATAACTAATGGAAGTGTAAGTGTCATATACCCAACCAAAGTGCCTATATGAGTGTTAAGCATTATAAAAGGGCCTAAGTTTATATAACTTAAAAGAGCATTTACTACGCCTTTTTCAGCTAATATAACATACCATGAAAATGTACGGACAAGGTAACTAGTGAAAAAGGGGATAATAAGTAAAAATATTGCCCACCTTCTAAAGTTTTCTGAAACTCTAAATGCTAATGTAAATGAAGCGGGGAAGGCAATAACCATTGTCAACAAAGTACTTATAAAAGCTATGAATAAAGTAAACCAATAACTGTCCCAAAAATAGTTTTTCGAAAACATTTTTGTCCAATTAATGAATTCAAATGCTTCCATCATTCTATAATTTTTTACTAAAAAGAATGACATAGCGACCATGAATAAAACAGGTCCTACAAAAAACAGGAGTTGCCAAAAAATAATTGGTACTCTCAAAGTAAGGGAATATAAGTTTATAATTTCTCTATTTGATTTCATATCAAAAAAAAGGGCGGTATTAAAACCGCCCAATTAATAAAACTTATTTATGCGTTTTTATATTCAGACCAAAAATCATTCCAGTCTTCTAATGACTGCTGTTTTGGAATATCTCTGTAATGAATTCTACCATCATTTATCAAAGCAATAGGATCATTAGCCATACCTTCCATTTGATGACTTCTTTTAGCTTCCTTTGGATCGGCTTCAATTAGCGCTGCTCTTCCTGCTTTTGTGATACAAAAACCTGGATATGCGGCCATTTGTGCAGATTTGACTTGTCCTTCTGGGGATAGCATATAATTAATAAACTTTTTAATGATATCAGTTTTGTCTGTACCTTTACCAATACAATAACTTTCAGTCCATTGTATTCCACCTTCTTTAGGAATGACTGATCCAACAGGTGCGCCATCTTTTTCTAAAACACCAGTAATCCAATCTCCAATACCACACATGGCTAACATCTCACCATTTTTTAATGAGTTAAATGTTCCACCATAATCAAAATATCCGCCTACCTGTGGCCTTAATGACATGGTAACATCTTGTACGGCATTCCATTTTTTTGTATCCAAATCCCATAAACCAGATCCATTACCATTATACAAACTCATCATACCTAAGCTTGGTAAATGCCAATCAAAGTGCCCCACTTTTCCTTTAACGTTATTTTTCCAGAAGCATGAATAACTTTGTGCCTCTTCTTCTGATATTGCAGTTTTATTGTATGAAACTCCTAAATGACCACCCCTAACCATCACAGAGTGAAGTTTACCATTAGCCCAATGTCCAGGGAATTTTGTAAAGTCTTCATGAAGCATATCATCAAATGGATAATCTGATGGATTTAAATCTTCAATATAACCAGCCATATTTAATTGTTGAACAAATTCTGCATCAGATAGTATGATATCGTATGTACCTGGTGGAGACTGAGCGATTAATGCTAGCATATTATCACCACCTGCATAATATTTAGGGATAAATTTAACATTATTCGCTGCTTCAAATTCTCCTACAATATCAGGTTCGCCGTGTCCGTACCAAGCAAGCATATTTAATTCCAAAGTAGAAGCCCAGGCTCGACTTACAAATGGCATACTTAATGCTGTTGCTCCAGACAATTTTAAGAAATTTCTTCTATTATTAATTTTTGAGGTCATTTTTATCTCCCGTTTTTTTATTATGGAAAAGCAAATTATAAAAAATTTTTATCACTTTTATGTGTAGTATTTGAAAAGGCTTGCTTAAATCTATAATGAAAATATATTAGGTTTTGTTTTATAATTTGACAATCTGTTTTGAACTTAAATTTAATAAAATTAGCTAAATATTATGAAAAGAAGCGATTTTCACAAGTTTTTTAAACAGATTGGACCTGTAGTTCTTCCTGTAATTCACGTTAAAAACTATTTTCAAGTTACTGAAAATATTCATAAAATAATCTCAGAAGGTGCGCCTGGCTGTTTTTTAATAAACCATGATTTTGGCATTGATGAATTTTTGCCCATTATAACAAAAGTTCGGCATAAATATCCATCATTATGGTTATCAATTAATTTTTTGGCTAATACTGGTAAGGTAGCTTTTCCAATATTATCTGAGTTGTCCTCTCAAGGTTGTGAAATTGACGGTTATTGGGCTGACGATGCATGTATTGATGAAAAAGGTAAAAATCTTGAAGCAAAAAAGATAAATCAAATTAAAAAAGATTGTAAATGGCAAGGTTTATATTTTGGTGGAACTGCTTTTAAAAAACAAAGAGTTGTTTTAGAAGATCAATATGTAAATGCCGCAAAATATGCTTCAAAATTTATGGATGTAGTTACAACATCTGGAGTTGCAACGGGTAAAGAGGCAAAGATATCAAAAATTCAATTATTTCGTTCTTCTATAGGCGATAAACCACTAGCATTAGCTTCAGGTATAACAGTAGATAATGCTAAAAATTATTCTGAAGTAGATTGTTTTATGGTTGCAACTGGTATCAATTATGATGACAATTTTTATGAAATTGATCCTATAAAATTATCTAAACTACTAAATGTATGTCGGCAAATTGGAAAAGGTGAATAGCTATGAAAAAAAATAATTTCACTAATGAAAGAGTTGATAGATGGTACTTAAATATTATGTCGCCTAATACAAAAGGAGGTAAATTTGCCTGGCTTGACCCTACCTCTATTTACATCAATACTAAAGCATTTCATGACCTTTTAGATGATTTATTATTTGATCTTGAAGGATATGATTGTGATGTTGTAGCTGGCATAGATGCTATGGGATTTGTATTAGGTTCAGCTTTAGCAGCAAAGCTTGGCAAAGGATTTTTACCTATAAGAAAAGCAGGAAAATTGTGTGTTGATACAGACAAGGTTGAATTTATTAATTATTCAAAAAGAAATCAAGAAATGGAAATAAGATTTCCCGCATTTGAAAAAGGAACAAAAGTTTTTATTGTTGATCAGTGGGTAGAAACAGGTGGAACAATGAATGCCGCAATTCAATTAGTTGAAAGACAGGGTGGTTTAGTGAATGGGGTTATATCTCTTGCTATTGAAGAAAATAATAAAACCAAAAACCTTCGTAAAAATTATAATTGTTTTTCAGCAGTAGTGCCAAACTCTGAATGGCAAAAACAATGTAACAAACAGCATTTAAATAGTTTTAAAAATTATAGGCCAAAAATGGCTTTTCCAAATAAATAAGAACTATCTCTTATTATTGGTTAAAGCTTACTTTTCCGATATATGAAAGATTTCTATTCATTTGCGCATAATCAATGCCATACCCAACAACAAATTCGTCTGGTATTTCAAATCCAGTCCATCTAGATTTAATCTCTACTTCTCTTCTAGAAGGTTTATCTAGTAATGCGCATGCCTCTATTCTTTTTGGGTTTCTAGAATTCAATAGTTGTAGAACATGTTTTAGTGTATGTCCTGTATCAACTATATCTTCAACCACTAATACGTCCTTACCAGATATTTCACCTGCTAAATCTTTTAATATTTTAACCTCTCTAGAACTTTCTGTTGAGTTTCCGTAAGAGGAGGCCTCAAGAAAATCTATTTCAATCGGAAGATCAATTTCTCTAGCAAGGTCTGCAATAAAAACAAAAGAGCCTCGAAGTAAACCTACAACAATAAGTTTTTCGGTATTTATAAAGTGATTGGTTATATCTTTGGCTAGTGTTTCAACTCTTGCTGCAATACTTTTTGCAGAAATTAATTGATCAATACTATATTTGGAATTAGACATCAAATTAACCTTTCAATTTTTTTTAAGGAGATATTGAAATTAAGTCAAGTTGTGAAAACAATTCAAAAATCTGGATTGCAATTGATTGGGGTACAAGTCATTTGCGATATTGGATCATTAATAAAGAAAATTTTATAATTAAAAAAGAAAATTCCCTACCTTTAGGAATAAAATTTATAAATCATAAAAATTATGAAAAAATATTAGAAAATGAATTTAAAGATTTTCTCACTAATAATCATGCTGTGGATGTTTTATGCTGTGGTATGATTGGTTCAAAACAAGGTTGGCAGGATGCTGGCTACTTAAAGGTACCTTTTATTCCTTCATTTCATAACCAACTAGTTTCCATCGAAACTATAAATAAGAAATTAAATATCTTTATTGTACCAGGACTTAAACAAAATGTTCCACCGGATATAATGAGGGGCGAAGAAACTCAAGCCTTTGGAATTATTACAAAATATAATAATTTTGACGGTGTTGTTTGTTTTACAGGCACTCATTCAAAATGGGTTCAAATTGTCGGTAATGAAATAATTTCATTTGAGACTTTTATGACTGGTGAACTTTTCCAGATTATTTCTCAATATTCAATTTTAAAAAATTCTATATCTTCTGCTAATTTTAACAAAAGCCTTGCAATAGAATATGCAATGATTTCATTTTTAGAACCTCAAAAGTTTTCAAAAAAATTATTTGAATTAAGAGCTAAAAATCTAATTCAAAATTTGAATTCATCAAAAATCTCTTCTGCATTATCTGGATTAACTATTGGTTTAGAAATTGCGGGTAGTCGTAAATTTTGGATGGGAAATGATGTTATTCTAGTAGGAAAAAGTCCAATGGTTGACATTTATCAAGCCATTTTAAAAAAACAAAAAATAGAAACTAAAACTATAGACTCAAATTCAATATCTCTTATAGGTCTAAAATCAATTTATAAAAATTATATTTGTTTTGAAAAAAATAAATAGAATTCACTCAAGTACAAAATTAACATATACAAAATTTTCATATAAATATATTAAATAAACGATTTAAAAATTTATTTTTGATTTAATGCTCTTACAGAATTGGCTTTATTTATCTTTAATTTGTTTTCTTGGAGCATGTTCACCAGGCCCAAGTGTAGTTGTTGTATTAGGATTTGTTTTTTCAGAAGGCAAAAAAGCTGGTATTTCGGCATCTATTGGTCATGGTTTTGGTGTTTTTTGCTATGCATTTATTTGTGCTATTGGTTTAGGATATTTAATAGAAACTTACGTTGTTTTTTTTACAACCTTAAAGTATTTGGGAGCATTTTTTCTATTATATTTGGCATTTATGATTATTCGCAATTCTTTTTCAAAACAAAAACAAGGACATAATCAAAATTATTTAGAAATAGATATAAAAAAAAATAGATTTGTAGAAGGATTTATTGTTGCTGTTTTTAACCCAAAAATTGCAATCTTTTTTCTTTCATTATTTAGTCAATTTCTTTCAAGTGAACAAACTTATATAACTCATTTATTCATGGCAATAATAGCAGGAGGAATTGATACTTTAGTATACTGTATTATAGTTTTATTAGCTTCTAGAAAAAGAACAGTAAGTTTTTTTGATAATTATGGGACTAAAATCTCTGTAATTTTTGGAATAATGCTAATTTTTCTTTCATTATCGCTTTTTATTTCTTTATTAAGTGATACCTGATTAGAATTATTTTTAATTAGTAAGTTGCTCTACCACCTGATATATCAAAAACACCTCCAGTAGAAAAAGAGCATTCAGATGAAACTAACCAGCAGACTAATGATGATACTTCATCAATTGTCCCAAAGCGACCCATAGGTATTTTTGAAAGCATGTACTTAATATGATCATTGGTCATTTGATCAAATATTTCTGTCTTTACTGCGGCGGGTGTAACACAATTTACAGTAATGGGGTAAGTTGATAGTTCTTTTCCCAAGGATTTTGTTAAACCAATTACTGCTGCTTTTGAGGAACTATATGCTGCAGCATTAGGATTGCCTTCTTTTCCAGCAATTGAGGATATGTTTACAATCCTTCCATATCCATTTTTAATCATTAATGGAATACAGGCTTTATTAGCAAAAAAAGTTCCATTAGTATTAACGTCGAAAACGTATTGCCATTCTTTTTCAGTGTATTCCCAGGTTTTTTTATTTGGTCCAGTTATTCCTGCAGAACAGATTAATATATCTAATTTTTTTAAAAATTTAATGCTTTTTTCAAGTGCTTTTTCAATATCATCCCATCTTGTTACATCAACATTTATAAAAAGACTATTCTCTGAATTATAATGATCTTTTAGTGACAAAATGTCCCAAACAACTACATTTGCTCCCTCACTTAATAATCGTTTATAAATCGCATGTCCAATACCTGAACTTCCACCTGTAATTATTACATTTTTGTTATTAAACCTACTCATTACTTATCAGAAACCTTATTTTTTTCATAAATATAAATTAATTTTATAGACCAGAAAAAAGTTGATATATGAGTTAAACTAATGTAATACAAAAATCCAATTTTTTATGTTCTAAAAATTTTTGAAATTTTAATTCATTTTGAGACTTTTAAATATTGGATTAACTTTGATATTGTAAAACGAAAACTTTAAAAATCGACTTTAAATATTATTTATTAGAAACATCTTTATTGTCAACAAATTAAATTATGCAGCATGGTTAAAAATTATATCAAAAATAAGGATTTAGATGGTTTGTATGATCCATCTTTTGAGCACGATGCTTGTGGATTAGGTTTCGTAGCTAATATAAAAGGCTTTAAAAGTCATAAGATTATTCAGGATGGTATCAAAATACTTGAAAATCTTGAGCATCGTGGTGCAACTGGTGCTGATCCACTTGTTGGTGATGGAGCAGGAATGTTGCTTCAAATACCTCACGAATTTTTTGAAAATGAGTGTAAGAGTCTTAGATTTCAACTCCCAAATGAAGGTAATTATGGTGTTGGTGTATTTTTTATGCCTCAAGATAACCATATTGTTGATAAATTAACTCAAATTATAGAAGAAACTTGTTCTTCTGAAAAAATAGAAATGTTGGGTTGGCGAGATGTTCCTACAGATAACTCATGTTTATCATTAGATAGGGATATCAAAAAAGCTGAACCTGTTCATTTCCAATTATTTATAAAAAAGAGTGATGACCTTTCACAGGATGAGTTTGAAAGAAAATTATTTGTTTTAAGAAAGTGTATTTCTAATAATGTAATTAATCAAATCGGTGATATAGAAGATTTTTATCCTGTATCTTTATCTTCCAGAACTATTGTATATAAAGGCATGTTTCTTGCTGATCAGCTAGCGAAATATTATCCTGATTTATCCAATAACAGAGTTAAATCAGCACTTGCTTTAGTTCACCAACGCTTTTCTACAAATACATTCCCTTCATGGAAGTTGGCACATCCTTACAGAATGGTTTCTCATAATGGTGAAATAAATACACTAAGAGGAAATTATAATTGGATGGCTGCAAGACAAGCTTCTTTGTCCTCGCCTCTTTTTGGAGACGATATTAAGAAGATTTGGCCTATATCCTATGAAGGTCAATCTGATACTGCTTGTTTTGACAATGCTTTAGAACTTTTAGTACAGGGAGGTTATTCCATCTCTCATGCTATGATGATGCTTATTCCTGAAGCTTGGTCTGGTAATCCACTTATGGATGAAAAAAGAAGATCTTTCTATGAATATCATGCTGCTATGATGGAACCATGGGATGGGCCTGCAGCTATCGCATTTACTGATGGTAGACAGATTGGTGCAACATTAGACAGAAATGGATTAAGACCTGCGAGATATTTTGTTATGGAAGACGATACGGTTGTTTTAGCATCCGAAGCGGGAACCTTACCTGTTGATGAAAGTAAAGTCATTTCGAAATGGAGACTCCAACCTGGGAAAATGTTGTTAATTGATTTAATTGATGGAAAAATAATTTCAGATAAAGAAATTAAGGAACATTTGTGTAATGCTAATCCATATAAGGAGTGGTTAGAAAATACTCAAATAATTTTAGAAGAAATAGATAAAAAATCAGTTGAACACAGAAAGCTTGATAATGAACTTTTAAATAAAGGTCAGAAGATATTTGGCTATACTCAAGAAGATCTAAAGGTATTAATGACGCCAATGGCTGTTACAGGTCAAGAAGCAATCGGATCTATGGGGACTGACACGCCCATTTCTGCAATTTCTAACAAACCTAAGCTTTTATATACCTATTTTAAGCAAAACTTTGCTCAAGTTACTAATCCACCTATTGACCCAATTCGCGAAGAGTCAGTTATGAGCTTAGTTTCACTTATTGGACCAAGACCCAACCTCTTTGATATCAAAAATCTTTCCACTACTAAAAGACTAGAAGTAAGACAGCCAATCTTAAAAAATTCCGATTTGCAAAAAATTAGAGATATAAGCGAAATAGGTGATAACCAATTTTTATCTAGAGTTATAGATGTTACTTTTGATAAAAAAATTGGACCTGAAGGGATGAAAGGATGTATTGACGATTTATGTAGTCGTGCAGAAAAAGCTGTTGTTACTGGAGAGAACATCATTATCCTTTCTGATCGTCAATTTGGTCCTAACCGTATACCAATACCTATGTTACTAGCTACTTCAGCCGTTCACCATCATCTTATCAGAAAAGGTCTTAGAACATCAGTGGGCCTTGTTGTAGAGTCAGCAGAACCTAGGGAAGTTCACCATTTTGCAGTACTTGCAGGATATGGAGCTGAGGCAATTAATCCTTATCTTGCCTTTGAAACTTTACTCCAAATGCATCAAGATGGCCTTTTTCCAAAAGAAGTAGACGAAAAAGAGGTTATAAAAAGATATATAAAATCCATTGATAAAGGTCTGCTAAAAGTAATGTCAAAAATGGGAATATCAACTTATCAATCTTATTGCGGAGCTCAAATTTTTGATGCAGTCGGTCTATCTTCCGAATTTATTGATCAGTATTTTTCTGGTACAGCCAGCAAAATAGAAGGTGTTGGCATTGATCAGATTTCTAAAGAAACATTTATTAGACACGAAATGTCCTACAATGATATCCCGATATTAAGACATTCCTTGGATGTTGGGGGTGAGTACTCTGTAAGACACAGGGGAGAAGCTCATGCATGGACTTCTGATGAGGTTACTTATTTGCAGCATGCAGTTAGGTTAGGTAACAGTAGTGATTATAAAGAATATGCACAATTAATAAATGATCACGATAAACGTTTATTGACCATAAGGGGGCTATTCAGACTAAGAGAAGCTAATGAATGTAACTCTAAAAGTATTTCAATTCATGAAGTCGAACCAGCTGCTGAAATAGTTAAACGATTTGCGACTGGGGCAATGTCTTATGGCTCTATTTCTGCTGAAGCTCATGAAAACCTTGCGATCGCAATGAACCGAATAGGTGGAAAATCAAATACTGGTGAAGGTGGTGAAGAAGTAGAGCGTTTTGTTCCTTTGCCTAATGGAGATAGTAAGAGATCAGCAATCAAACAAGTTGCATCAGGTAGATTTGGTGTAACAACGGAGTATCTTGTTAATTCAGATATGATACAGATTAAGATGGCACAAGGAGCAAAACCAGGTGAAGGAGGTCAATTACCTGGCCACAAGGTTGATGCAGTGATAGCAAAGGTAAGGCATTCAACAAAAGGAGTTGGTCTTATTTCTCCTCCTCCTCATCACGATATTTATTCAATCGAAGATTTAGCTCAGTTAATTTATGACCTAAAAAATGTAAATCCTGATGCTGATATTTCGGTTAAATTAGTGTCTGAAGTTGGAGTGGGAACCGTTGCAGCTGGTGTTGCCAAAGCACATGCTGATCACGTTACAATATCAGGTATGGAGGGAGGAACTGGAGCAAGTCCCCTTACTTCGGTTAAGCATGCTGGGTCTCCATGGGAAATGGGATTAGCTGAAACACACCAAACCTTAGTAAATAATAAATTAAGATCAAGGATTAAAGTTCAAGTAGATGGTGGTTTAAGGACCGGTAGAGATGTTGTTATTGGAGCATTATTAGGAGCAGATGAGTTTGGCTTTTCCACAGCACCACTCGTTGCTTCAGGATGTATTATGATGAGAAAATGCCACCTAAATACCTGCCCAGTAGGTGTTGCAACTCAAGATCCTGTTTTAAGAAAAAGGTTCAATGGACAACCAGAACATGTTATTAATTTCTTCTTTTTCGTTGCAGAAGAAGTGAGGGAGTTAATGGCCAAACTAGGGTTTTCAAAATTTAATGATATGATTGGTCAAATTAAATATTTAGATCAAAAAGAAGTTATAAACCATTGGAAAGCAAAAGGTTTAGATTTTAGTAAATTATTTTATGACCCAGATCCTAACAATCTTCATCCTAAGTTTTGTTGTGAGGATCAAAACCACTATCTTGAAAAAGTTCTTGATAGGGAACTAATAAATTTGACTAAAAATTCAATTGATCACCATGATAAAATAAAAATTAATATGCCTATTTCAAATTTTAACAGATCAACTGGAGCTATGCTTTCTGGTTTTATATCAAAAAAATATGGATTTGATGGTCTCAAAGAAAATTCCCTGCATATAAAATTTAAAGGCACTACCGGTCAGGCTTTTGGTGCATGGCTCTGCAATGGTGTACTATTTGAAGTTGAAGGAGAAGCCAATGATTATGTTGGTAAGGGATTATCTGGTGGAAATATAGTAGTTTATCCTCCTAGAAACGCTGATTTACTTGACAAAAATGACTCAATTATAGTTGGAAATACGGTTTTATATGGTGCAATTGCAGGAAAATGTTTTTTTAGGGGTTTTGCCGGTGAAAGATTTGCAGTCAGAAATTCTGGGGCAGTTGCAGTAGTTGAAGGTTTAGGAGATCATGGTTGTGAATATATGACTGGAGGAATAGTTGTAGTTTTAGGACCAACTGGTAGAAATTTTGCAGCAGGAATGTCAGGAGGAATTGCTTATGTCTTAGATGAAGATGGTACTTTTTCTGAAAGATGTAATTTATCTATGGTTGAGTTAGAACCTATTCCAGAGGAGGATGATCTTATGGAATCTGAAGGTCATCAATCTGGAGATATAGAGCATCATGGAAGAGTTCATTTATCTAGTGATATGACTAAATATGATGATGAAAGATTAAGATTTCTAGTTGAAAAGCATTACGAATTTACAAATTCTGAGAAAGCAAAATTAATACTTGATGATTGGGATAATCATCGTCCTAAATTTATAAAAGTAATGCCTACAGAATATAGAAGAGCTCTTGAAGAGATAAAAGCTGAACAAAATGCAAATGTTTTTGCAGCAGAGTAATTAACAAAAAAAATAGTATTAGGAAAATCGAATGGGAAAAGTTACAGGTTTTTTAGAGTTAGATAGACAAGATAGGAAATACAGGCCAGCTGCTGATCGGGTAAGAAATTTCAAAGAGTTTTTTATCGAATTACCAGAACAAACACTACAGGCGCAAGCCAGTAGGTGTATGGATTGTGGTATTCCATTCTGTCATGATGTAAAGGGTTTAAAAGGCTGTCCTGTTAATAATCAAATTCCAGACTGGAATGATTTAGTTTATAAAGGTGAATGGGAAAACGCAATTGCGGATTTACATTCAACCAATAATTTCCCAGAATTTACTGGCAGAATTTGTCCAGCACCTTGCGAAGCGTCATGCACTCTTAACATAATTGATAATCCAGTAACGATCAAATCAATCGAATGTGCAATTGTTGATAAAGCTTGGAAAAATGGTTGGATTAAACCCCAAATCGCTGAACAAAAAACTGGAAAAAAGGTTGCAGTAATTGGTTCTGGTCCTGCTGGATTGGCTGCATCTCAGCAATTAGCTAGAGCTGGTCATGAGGTTCACTTATACGAAAAAAATAGTAAATTAGGAGGGTTGCTTCGGTATGGAATACCTGACTTTAAACTTGATAAATCGCATATAGATAGAAGGATTAATCAATTATCAGAGGAAGGTATTATTTTCCATACTGACGTAAATGTTGGAATCGATATTTCAACTGATGAAATAATTAATTCACATGATGCAATTATATTGGCTGGAGGAGCTGAAATGCCTAGAGACCTTCCCATTCAAGGAAGAAATTTTAAAGGTATTCATTACGCTATGGATTTTCTTCCTCAGCAAAACAGAAGAGTAAGTAATGAAAGCTATGTAAATCCTGAAGAAATATTAGCAACCTCAAAAAATGTTGTAGTAATAGGTGGCGGCGATACTGGATCTGATTGTATAGGAACTTCAATTAGACAAGGTGCGATATCAGTGACTCAATTAGAGATAATGCCTGAACCTCCTGAAAAAGAGGATAAATTATCAACATGGCCAAATTGGCCTCTAAAACTGAGAACATCTTCTAGTCAAGAAGAGGGCGCTAATAGAGAATTTTCTGTTATGACACAAAGCTTTGAAGGGGATGCTAATGGGAATGTAAAAAAACTTCATTGCATAAAGGTTGATAAAGACTTTAAACCTATTGAAAGATCCGAATTTCATATTAAAGCTGATTTAGTCCTTCTCGCTATGGGATTTGTTTCTCCAAAATTCGATGGTTTATTGAAAGATTCCAAGGTAAATCTTGATAATAGGAAAAATGTTTTAGCAAATACAACTGATTATAAGACAAACCTAGATAAAGTTTGGACTGCTGGAGATATGCGTAGAGGTCAATCATTAGTAGTTTGGGCTATTCGAGAAGGTAGACAATGTGCTAGAGCTGTAGATGAATTCTTAATGGGAAACAGTTTACTACCAAGATAAATTAATGCATCTTTTTTGGATTTTTTTAAGAGAATGTACTCTACTAATCGAATATTTTTTAGCTTTTGCCATTAAAATTATTTATGAGAATTAATTTTCTCACTTATTTTTATTCTTAATATATATTGTTTAATGTTTCAACTTATTTAATAAGAAAATATTGATTAATGAAACAACTATAATAAGTTGGACAAAATTATCTAAAGGTCCTTTGTAATAATATGCAATAATTGATCCTATTGGTATAGCAATTATTATACTAGTTGTTCCAATTACTGCAGATGCTGTACCTGCGATGTGTCCCATTGGAGTTAATGCAAGAGCGTTCATATTTCCAAATAAAAATCCAAAAAGAAAAAAAATAGGTATTAAAAAAGCCATTACTGTAAATGATGTTATTTTCAAATTAAATAGAATTAAGAAGTAGAAAAATACGGCACACAGTGCAGTTAAATAAAGTGAAAGCATAACTATTTTTTGAGGATAAAAAATTAACACAAGTCTTGAATTTATAATAGCGCCAATGCCTACAGATAAAGCTCCTAAGCTAAAAAATAGAGCGAAACTGTTACCTACCATTAAGTGATCTTGAAAAAGTGGTTGAGCAATATTTAAAAAGCTTACTAAAATTCCAAAAACTAACCCTGCAGTAATAGTGTAAGTTCTACTAATTATAGATTTATATACCTCTTTAAAGCCTTCAATAGTAGCATTGAAATTAAGATTTATTTCTAAATTCGTTTGTTCTAAGTATTTATATAATATGAAAAATTTTAACATAATAGATAATAGAAGCATAAATATAAAAATCATCTTCCAATGAGAAAATGAAATTATAATTTGTCCAATACTTGGAGCAAATACAGGTACAAGTATAAATATGGTAGTAACTATAGACATAATTTGAGCCAGTTTTCTTCCCTCAAAAAAATCTCTTGCAATCGCTCTTGATATCACCACAGCAGCACCTGAGCCCAATCCTTGCAAAAATCTAGTTAACAAAAACATTACATAATTTATTGATATTATTGATAATATACAGCCTAAGCTAAAAATGATTAAACCTAAAATTGCAGTTTTTTTTCTTCCTATACTATCTGATATTGGTCCAAATATTAATTGTCCAATCGCAATTCCAATAAAAACTGAAGTAATTATCCAATGAGAGTTTTTTGGTAATACATCGAATTCATTTTTCAAATAAGATATACTTGGTAATATTGTATCAATACTAAAAGCACCTAATGCCATAAGACTAGCAGATAAAAGAATAATATTTAATTTACTCATTTTAAGAAGGAAGATATTATAGAGCTTTAATTAAAATAAATTTAATTTATTTGATTAGTTTTGTTTTTAATTACTATATTCTCAACAAAATTTTATCAACTGAAAAAAAATTGAGTTTAATATGACTAAAAATAACATATTAAAAATTGAAATAGTATTAAAAGAATATGGTTTAACTAATCTCGGAATCGTTATTTTTAATAACAGATTTCTTAAAAAATATGAAATTGCTATGCTTATTGGACCAGATGAACCTTTTTTTTGGGATATATTTAAAAAGTCAAAAGAATTCACCTCTGGAGTAAAAAATCCATTAAATAAATGGTCAAAAAGAATAATTGATAGTATTGCAAAAAAGTTTTCTGGTACTGCATTTTATCCTTTTCAAAATAATCCAATTATACCCTTTTATGATTGGGCATTGGGTACTGGTAAATTTTGGCAAAGCCCTGTTAAATTATTAGTTCATGAGCATCGAGGATTGATGGTTTCTTTTAGAGGTGCAATTGCATTTGAAAATAGAAATAACTTAAATATACAAGAGAAAAACAATAGCCCTTGTACGACCTGTAGTGCTCCTTGTGTAAGAGCTTGTCCGGTTAATGCTTTAAATAACCATAAATATGATGTTAAGTCTTGTATGCAATTTATAACAAAATCGAAAAACAGTATATGTATTGATGGATGTTTAGTTAGAAGAGAATGCCCTATAGGTAAATCATATAGAAAAATTGAGCAATCTAGATTTCATATGAAACACTTTATCAATGAGGTTTATAAATGAAAAATTCAATATTAATAGTTGGTGCAGGAAAAGGTTTAAGCTCTTCACTTGCAAGAATTTTTTATTCAAATGGATACAAAATTGGTCTAGTTGCAAGAAACATCAATAAAATTAAACATTTGTCTAGTGAAATTAATGCTTCTTTATTTCAGTTTGATGTATCTAAATCAGAGAATGTCACTAGACTATTTGAAGAAGTTGATAAAAGTTTAGGAAATTTGGATCTAGTAATTTTTAATCCATCAAGACGTTTTCCTGGTAAGATTGAAGATTTAAATGTTATTAATGTTAAAGAGGCCATAGAAATAACATGTTATGCTGGTTTTTTGGTTGCACAAGAAGCAACAAAAAGAATGCTAAAACTTGGAAAAGGTAGTATTTTTTTTACTGGTGCTTCAGCATCTAAAAAAGGTTTTGCTAATTCTTCTGCATTTGCAATGGGAAAATTTGGATTACGAGGATTAGCACAATCTTTAGCAAGAGAATTACATCCCAGGAATATTCATATTAGTCATTTTATTATTGATGGAATTATAAAGGATAAATCGTTATCACAAAATACTGATGATAATCAATTAGATCCTGATGAAATTGCCAAAAATTACTTGAATGTTTTTTTACAAGAAAAAAATTGTTGGTCATCGGAAATTGAATTAAGACCTTGGCAGGAAAATTTTTAATTTTAAAATAAAAATTGTTTAAAGTTTAAAATTTTTTGTTATAATTGTTATTGATTTTAACAATGAAAGGAGGTGGTCCAATGTCTAACGTTAATTATGCGATCTGTAAGGTATTGGTTCGTCCCTTATTACAGGGTGTTCAAATTTAAGTATAATTCAGCCCTTACAAAGAGCTTAATTATCTCAAAAATAGCTTCAAAAGAATTAAATTTCTTTTGGAGCTATTTTATATAAGATATCCAAAGAGCACTAGAAATAATTGATAAAATAGTACATAAAATTACAGAACTTGCGGCTATTTCAGTAGATTTTTTATACATATTTGAAAATATAAATGCATTGACCCCTGGTGCCATCGCCGCTGTAATTACAGCACTTTTCAGTTCCTGTTCAGAAATAATAAAAATATTTCTTCCAAAATAGATTGTTATTAATGGTTGAAAAATTAATGAGACTAAAGCAATCATAAGTGAATGTGGTATAAATTTTATTACCTTTTCTTTGTATTGTGTTAATATCCCACCTAATGAAAAAAGCGCTATAGGAATGCCTGCTTTTGCAAGAAGGGTTAAAGCGTCATCTAAATATTCAGGAATATTTATTTTTAAGATATTAAAAGAAAAGCCTAAAATAATACCTATTGTTAAAGGGTTAGATATTATAGATTTAATAATTTTTGTAATAGCTGGGATTAATTTTGTATTATCATTAATTAATATCTCCATTACAGAAATTCCAAGCAAATAACAAAAGGGTGCATGAAAAGCGACAATGATATAGTTGGATTTTAATGATTCACTTCCTAATGCTAACTCAGTGATAGGTAATCCCAGTAAAAGGGAATTAGAAAATAAACAACAAAATCCAATTGGTATTGAACTTGTTATATTTTTTAAAAAAAAATAATAGCCTCCTAGAACTCCCAAACAAAAACAAATAGTTGCTGAAATATAAAAGGTTAGAAGGAGATTAATATTAAATACCGTATATAAATCTAGATCGTAAATATTTATAAATAATAAGCATGGTAAAGCAATATTTTGAGCAAACCTGGTTAAAAATTGTATTTCATTAATTTTAAAAAAATGTAGTGCAGTAGAAAAATATCCAAAGGCAATTATAATGAATACTGGGATTATAACAGTTGAAATTGCTTGTATCATCTATCAATTTTGAAAATTGATAACCATTCCGTCATATGCAGGACTTACATTTGCAGGAGTTTCATTTTTAACAGTTTCATAATCTAGATCGTTATGCATATTTGTTAGAATTGCTTTTTTTGGCTTTAATTCTGCTATCCAATTTAATGTATTCTCTAAGTGAGAATGGGCAGGATGAGGATTCCTTCTTAATGCATCAATAATTAAAATATCCAAATTATACAATTTAGATAATGAATCGTGATAAAAATCTGAGATATCTGGTATATAAGCCATTTTGTCTATTTTAAATCCTAAAGCGTCAATATCTCCATGCTTCACTTTAATAGGTTCTACTAAGATTTCACCGCTATTTCCAATCAATTTAAAGCTATCAGTTATTGTTTCTGAAGTAAGTATAGGTGGGTAATTAGTACCTGGCTCTTGTTTTATAAGATATTGAAAAGATTGATTAATTCTTTGTAATGTCATTTTATCAGCCCATATAGGTATACGACTTCTTCTTTTGAAAAATATCATTCTCAAATCATCTATGCCATGCATATGGTCAGCATGGGAATGAGTAAATATTACACCATCTAAATAGTTGATTTTTGAATTTAAAAGTTGTTGTCTAAGGTCAGGGCTCGTATCAATTAAATACCATGACTTACCTGAATTTGTTTCATGAGTTATTAATAGTGAACATCTTAATCTAAAGTTTTTTTTATTATTTGGATCACATAAACCCCAACCATCACTTAATCGAGGTACACCTCCAGAAGATCCACATCCTAAAATAGTAAATGATAAATTTTTCACTATATTTTGATTATTCAATTACTTGCCTTCTTAAATAAACGATCAAAGTTTTTTGATGTTATTTCACTAAATTTATTTGTACTCATCGAGAAAATACTAGCTCCTACTTTTGCAGTATTTAAAATAAATGAAGGTTCATTTCTTTTTCCTCTAAATGGTACTGGAGAAAGATAAGGAGAATCTGTTTCTACTAAGATTTTATCTATAGGAACCTTAGAAAAAATATTTCGTAAATCATGACTTTTAGGAAAAGTAATAATTCCCGACATAGATAAATAGAAACCTAATTCAATTGCAGTATTTGCTAATGACTGTCCAGATGAATAGCAATGCATTACAGCACTAAAAGGTTGTTTTAAATATTCAGTTTTAAGTATTTGTTCCATATCTTTATCAGCATCCCTAGAATGAATGATCAGGGGTAAGTTTGTTTTTTTTGAAAGTTCTATATGATCAATAAAGCTTTTTTTTTGTAACCTTATATTATCTTTATTATAGAAATAATCTAGACCAGTTTCCCCAATAGCAATCATTTTATTATTATTCGAAATTTTTTCAATTTCTGAAATTTTTATTTCTTCTTTTCCAATATTAAGAGGATGCATACCATAGGCAAAAAAAATAAATTTATTACGATTACATATATCGATATTTTTAATTAATTGGTTTTTTTTTGTGCAAATAGTTAAAATCTTGGAGACTCCAGATTTTTTTGCACGTCCAATAACATCTGCGAAATCTTTATCAAATTTATCAAAATCCAGATGACAATGGCTATCTACTATTTTCAATAATTAACCCATTTCTTTTATAAATAATTATACTTTTAAAATATTTTTATTGATCTTTATAATTTTCAAAACCGAAGTGAATAATAAATCTGATAAGTTCAAATTTACCTCTAATGCATTATTTAAGTCTTTTAATATGACTGAATGAAGAAGTGAATATGGAAAGTAGTCTTCATGATGGTTATTTTCTTTTTTTAATTTAAGCTTAAATAACGAAGAATTTTTTTTAGTCACTAAAGATTTGCCTATTAGAGCAATTGCATATAATACGAATTCAAAT
>CACGLH010000013.1 GCA_902573735.1 uncultured Alphaproteobacteria bacterium | reverse complement strand
ATACAACAGACAATAACATTTTTATTTTCTTGCAAGGGAAGAGTTAATGATAGGATATGTAATGGTTGGTACTAATGACATAAAGCAATCACTTAAATTATATGATGAAATTTTGCCTTTTGCCGGGATGAAAAAAATTGAATCTACATCTGATTATGTAGGTTATGCAAGTATTTTCAGTGATGATGAAAAAATTACTTTTTATATTACAAAACCTTATAATGGGAAAAATGCTACTTTTGGTAATGGTTCAATGATAGCTTTTTTGTGTAAGGATAAACAATCTGTAGATAATTTCCATAGGATAGGATTAGAAAATGGAGCTAAAGATGAAGGCGCTCCAGGTTTCAGGCCTGGATATGAGGACTATTTTTCATATTTAAGGGATTTTGATGGGAATAAGATTTGTGCTTATTATGAACTGTCAAAATGATTTTTTCTTAAATGGAATTAAAATTTAAAATTGATCAAAAAAAAGTTTTTAAAGTCTTTAGTGGTAATTCTGGACTTTCACCATTTCACCCTTTTTATTGTAATAAAAAAACTATTCTTAGAAATTGTGGTGGAAGACTTTATGCTCATTATAATGGTGAAGATATAAATCAAACTTACTGGGCATTAAGAAAATCCGCCATTATTTGTGATACACCTGAACGTCCATTAGAAATTACAGGTCCAGAAGTAATTCCTTTTCTGGATAAAATATTCCCAAGACAAATATCCAAACTTAAAATTGGTAGAGGTATTTATGTAACCGCTTTAACCCATGAGGGAAATACTTTTATGGATGGTATTTTATTTAGGTTATCAGAAGAGTGTTTTTGGTTTGTACAGCCTGATGGTGATATGCATACATGGCTTTTAGCTCATAAACAAAATTATCAAATTAAAATCAATGAACCTAATTCAAGAGTTCTACAAATTCAGGGACCCAATTCCTATAAGATATTGAATCAGTTAACAGAGGGTGAAATAGATTTAAAGTTTAGTTATTTTAGCGCGGGATTTTTTAAGATCAATTCACAACTCGTTTATATTTCTAGAACTGGTTGGACTGGTGAATTGGGTTATGAGATTTATACTTTTTGTAAAAAAACAAATTGTGAAAAATTATGGAGTGACATTTTAGAAGTTGGTAAAAAATATGGTTTAAAGATTTCTAGTATGCAAGCTATGAATATAAGGAGAATTGAAGCGGGTATCTTAGATTGTGGCAGTGATTTTAATATATATGACAATCCATATGAGGTTGGATTAGGTAATTTTATTGAACTAAAGAAAAAATTTTTTATTGGAAAAGATAAATTAGTAAATTTATCAAAGCATAAACTACTATTTGGATTTATATCAACTGCTATTATTCCAAAAGGTGGATTTATCATGCATGACGCTAAAAAAAGATCTGTAGGTATGGTCACAACAGGTACATATTCTCCACAATTCAAATCTGGAATAGGTTACGTGAAATTTTCAAAAAAAATAGAATGGGAAGGTAAGAAATTTTTTGTAAAAAACGAAGAGAACAATTTTTATGAATGTGAAATTAAAGACCTACCCTTTTTTGATATAGGTAAAAATTTACCCAGAGAAATTTTAATTTAATAAAATTTAAAATAAATTAATTGAATTATTGCATATACTTTATATATTATTTAAGAAATAAAGTATATATAAAGTACATAATTGCCATGAATTTTTATTCTAAAATATCAATCAATTTTGATTGTGAAGTAGTAGAAGGTGGTTACTTACTTCAGACCTCCTTGATTAGTCCAGCAAAATCCCCTTCATATTTCAACAATAACTATAGTATGATTCAAAAAATCAAAAAACAAAAACCTCGCAATAAACCTTTTACTGTTGAGGCTTTAGATGATTTTATACATTTATCAAAATTCTTGAGGAGAGATGAATTTAACGAATTACTTATTAGTTTTTATAATAAATGGGGCCCTTTTATAAAGTTGGGTGAGAATTATAAAACTACAAAAAAACTCTTTCAATTATTAGAAGATTCAGAATTTGCTAAACAAAATATGGAGTATCCTCCCTATGATTTTGGTTCTGATTTATTTAGTAAAAAATATCAGGAAATAGAATGGCACTATGATGATACTGGAGAGTTACATCCTGCTTTTAAACCAAAAACTCTCTTTAATGCAATTTATTTAGCTTGGGGTCTTAATCAAAAAGCAAAAAAAATAAAAAAAATATGTAAGTACTTTAAGTTTTTTGGAATGAGAAAAAATTGTGTACAGTATTATGAAATCACCAGAGACAATAAAGAATTTTGCTCTAGAGATTGTAGTAATGCTTTTAGGCAAAAACCAAATTGGCAAGAAAAAATCCAGCAAGATTTAGCAATGAGAGTAAAGCAAACAAAAATAAAATTGAATAGATTAAATATTAATAACTGAATACTTTACCTAATTTAAAAAAGTTCAAAGTTAATTAATCGACTATGACACCAGGATTCATTATGAATTTAGGATCTAGATATTCTTTCGCATTATAAAGTATTTTTCCAAAATCATCTGGTCTTTGCTTCTTATACCAATGTGAATGGTCTCTCCCTATAGCATGGTGATGTGTAATGGTTCCACCATATTTATGTACAGCATCTGAAGCAGATCTTTTTATTTGCACCCAATCTTCCAGCATAGTTTCTTCAGTACTGTTAGCATGAAATGCGAAATAAGGAGCTGGGCCATTTGGATAAGAGTGACTAAACCTGCATGAGACAGCACCAGATTTTCCAGTAATTTCTTTTATAGCTAACTCAGTAGAAATTCTTACATTATGGTAAAAATTATCAAATTTTTCCCATGTAATTGAGGTCTCAAAAGTATCAGATATAATATTTCTTGGTGTTAATTGTTCCCTGTTATAAGGCATTTTTATAAAGGCTTCTCTCCAAGCTCCTACTGTTCCCTGTTGATTTGAAAGGGGATTATTTCTCCAATCAACATCAATGATTCCACCATGATCTAAGCAACACTCTTCTGCTCTAGAAATCCATGGATCTATATTGTGATCAGCGTTTTCAAATGAAACAATCATTAGAGTATTAGATCCTTTACTGGCACTATTAATTTTTAGTTCAACATCATCGACTATTCTTACATTTGCTGGATAAAGACCTGCTTGAGAAATTGATTTAACAGCTTGAGCTGCAGATAAAAAATCAGGATAAAGATATCCAGCAGTAGCTTTGAATTTTGGTTTTTTTTGAAGTTTAACCCAAGCATCAGTAATTATACCCATTGATCCTTCTGATCCTATCATAAAACGGTCAGGACTTGGTCCAGCTCCTGATCCAGGTACACGTAAAGAATTCATCTTTCCATTAGGAGAAACCATTGAAATATTTTCTACTAAATCATCAATATGAGTGTATAGAGTTGCAAAATGACCCCCTGAACGAGTTGCTATCCATCCTCCTAGAGTAGAATGCTCAAAACTTTGGGGAAAATGTCTAAGGGTTAGGCCATATTTTTTAAGACCCAACTCCAAGTCTGGTCCTCTTATACCAGCTTGAATTCTAGCTGAAAGACTTATTTCATCAACCTCAAGTATCTTATTAAATTTTGATAAATTGACACTTATAGTTCCGTTAAATTTATTGTTAACATCGCAAGTAACTCCACCAACTACGGATGAGCCTGCTCCATAAGGAATGAGGGCTACGTTTAATTTATCACAATATTCAAATAATTTGACTAAATCCATTTTGTTTTGTGGATAGGAAATTACATCTGGTGCATGCTTGAAATCACTTTGAAAAGTTCTAATTGAATCAGGTTGTGATTGACCAAAGGCATGAAGGATTCTTTCGTATTTATTTGTTGTACAAATATTAGCTAAATCTTTTGGAATAGTGATTTTAGGAATAGAAAGATTAATGCTGTCTATCGTTGGTATAGCTCTTTTTTCAGAGCCATTAATGCTAAAATTCCCTAATGAATTAAGTAGATTTTCAATTTCAGTTTGGTTAAGCTGATTTTCTTCAAATCCCCAACCCCAATATTTAAGTTTTTTTTTAATTACAATTATCCTTTTCGAAGATCACTAAAATTTCAAAATTTCCTTTATTAATACCATCCATACCATCATCAAAATCGGCAAATGAAATTTTGCTACTCAAAAAGATGATTGCTGTCACCTTAATTATAATTTCTATAAAGTTTTTATAACGAATCATGACCTTATTTCTGTTTAAAACTTTTGATATTAAATCTTATCATCATAATTTCATTGGAAAAGCTTAGATTTTTTACTTTTCATTAAATATAATTTAAGTTATGAATTTTTAGATTAGCGGGCGTAGCTCAGGGGTAGAGCGTTACCTTGCCAAGGTAAATGTCGTGAGTTCGAATCTCATCGCCCGCTCCATCTATTTAACATCTGATGTACTTTGATATTACTTTCTGGCTTACCTAAGGTAATTAATTGATTTTGTATTTTATTATCTCTAAAATTTTATTTAAAATTTGAAGGGAGAACCATAATGAATAAGACTGCAATTTCTATACTATCTTTAATTTCAATTTTTTTTTCAATTATATGTAGTTCATTATTTGCAGATAAATCTGACGATACATTAGTAATTGCATTTAAAAGAGAAATTACTAATCTTGATTACCACTACGGTACAAAAACAGAGTATCTTATACTAGCAGATATGATTGACGATTCTCTATTTTATGTAGAGAACGATAATTTATCATATGTTCCAAGTTTAGCTTCTGACTATAAAGTTGTTAATGATGTAACATTAGATGTTAACTTGAAAAAGGGAGTTAAATTTCATGATGGAGCAGAAATGACTGCTGATGATGTAGTTTATACATACAATTTCATTATTAAAAATGATAAAAATAGAAGACATACTAAACTTGCAAGTTGGTTAAAAAATATAGAAAAAACAGGACCCTATTCAGTAAGATTTAATTTAAAAGAGCCATATGCCAATTTATACAACGATTTATACAGGATAAAGATTCGGAAAAATGGAATTATGGGGACTGAAGGAAATTGGGATGACAATGCTCAAGCTAATAGTTTAATTGGAGTTGGGCCATATAAAGTAGTATCATTCGATCCAGGGGTAGAAGTAGTTTTAGAAAGAAATGAGGAATACTTTGAGGGACCCAAAGGAAAACCTGCAATAAAAAATATGATTGTTCGTTCTATTCCAGATATGGGTACTCAACAAGCTGAACTGATGAGTGGAGGCATTCACTGGATGTATAATGTAAAAAAAGACGTTGGTGAATCAATGGCCAAAAATGATAGAATAAATTATCAACTTGGTCCAAGCTTAAGAATTGGATTTTTAGTGTTGGATGCAGCTGGTTTCACTGGTGAAGGTCATCCAATTACAGATGTAAGAGTTCGAAGAGCTCTAAACCATGCAATTAACAGGGAAAGTATTGCAAAAAATTTAATTGGTGGTCCTGCAAATGTTGTCCATACAGCTTGTAATCCAGTGGTGTTTGGATGTTTTCAAGATGTGACTAAATACGAATATAATCCTGAAAAAGCTATTGCTCTTTTAACTGAAGCAGGTTACCCGTCTGGATTTGAATTAGAACTTTGGTCATATAGAGACAAAGAAGCAGCCCAAGCAATAGTAAGTGACTTAGGTAAAGTTGGTATAAAAGTTAACTTGAAGCATGGTAAACTAGCTGGATTAAATAAAGCGAGAAAAGAGAGAAAAATACGAGCTTATTTTGGAACTTGGGGCTCCTCAGCCTCGCCAGATACTGCAACTATTTCAAATATTCATTGGCGAGATCCATCTAAAGGTGACAGGAATCTGTCTGGTGATCCAAAAGTAAATGAATTGATGATTGGAGCAGAGAGAACTTTGAATATAGATGAAAGGAAGAAACTTTATGCTGAAGGTTTAAAACTTATAGCTGATCAAGCTTACTGGGTTCCTTTATGGAGTTATTCAGAAGGAGTTTTAAGTAGTCAAGATATTGTTTTTAATCAGGACGCAGACGGATATCCTAGAGTTTGGGGCATAAGTTGGAGATAAAATAATTTAATTTATTTTACTTTCAAGACTAGGTATCTTTTATTAGATTTGGTTTAGATGTTAAAGTTTATTTCAGGGCGGTTTGTGGTTGTTATAGCTGTCGCCCTGACTCTATCCTTCATCACTTTTTTTTTATTAAATGTTGCTATTGATCCAGCTCAAGCTGTTGCAGGTGAAGAAGCTGAGGCTTTGGAAATTGAACAAGTTAGACAGCAATATGGTTTTGATAGACCTATTTTAATAAGGTACTTTGAATGGTTTAAAGCTGTATTAACTGGTGATTTAGGTATTAGTTATTATTGGAATAAGCCAGTAGGTTCCTTACTTTTGGAGCGTGCGCCAGAAACAATAACACTAGCTTTGATGTCTGTTTTAGTTACAATTTTTATTGCCATACCACTAGGTATATGTGCAGCAATCAATCCTAATTCTGTTATTGATCGTATGTGTTTAGGAGTTGCTGTTTCATTTCAGGCTATACCCAATTTTTGGTTAGGCTTGGTAATGATAATCATATTTTCAGTTACTTTCCCAATTTTTCCTGTTTCCGGTGACAAAACTTATTTCCATTTTATTTTACCTTCTATTGTTTTAGGTGCTAGTTCAGTACCTCCTGTTATGAGATTAATGAGGACGGGTTTGTTGGACGTAATGGAAGCTGATTATATTAGAACCGCACGTTCTAATGGTTTTTTTGGAAGGAAGTTAATTTTAAATCATGCAATGAGAAATGCACTTCTCCCTGTTGTAAGTGTTTTGGCCGTTCAATTAGGACATAAGTTTGGAGGTTCGGTTATTACTGAATCAGTTTTCTCTATTAATGGATTGGGACGTTTGGCTTTAGAATCAATATTAGGTGCTGATATACCTACAGTTCAAATTTTAGTATTTGTTTTTGCTTTCACTTTTTTAATATTAAATTTACTAGCAGATATTTTAAATGCATATTTAGATCCAAGGCTTCGATAATGATCCTTAAAACCTTTATTAAACGTCTTGTTCCCAGAGTTCTAGAAGATGATATTTCTATTCTTTCACCAAAAACTGTGGTGCTTAGAAAGGCTATAGGCCATTCTGGTTTCAAATTTGGTTTGCTTCTTTTTATATTAATAATTTTGTTAGGTATATTAGGCCCCTTTTTTTTAGATATTTCCCCTTATCAACAAGATTTAGATAAGCGTTTGCTACCTCCAGTTTGGATAGAGGGTGGTAGTTGGGATCATTTATTAGGAACTGATGGGAACGGGAGAGATTATCTTTCTAGAATTCTAAGCGGTACTAGAATTTCATTAACGATAGGAATTGGAGCAGCTTTAGTTGGAATGATCATAGGTGTAACTTTAGGTGTTATAGCTGGATATTTTGGTGGATGGATAGATCAATTTGTTAATTATATTTTAACATGTCAATTGGCATTACCTGGATTGTTACTTGCAATGACTTTAGTTTTTTTAATTGGGCCATCAATTCCAGTGGTAATAATTGTAATTGGGTGTCTACATTGGACTTTATTTTTGGTTGTTACTAGGTCTGTAACTAAAAGAATAGTTAAACTTGATTTTGTTTCTGCCTCTAATGCAATTGGTGCTACTAAGCTACAAATTATAATGCAAGATATATTACCAGGAATTATTAATCAAATAATCGTTATTTTCACTTTGGAGGTGGGAGTTGCTATTTTAGCAGAAGCTAGTCTTTCTTTTTTAGGTGTTGGTATACAACCACCAACGCCATCGTGGGGGCTTCTAATCGCAGAAGGAAAAGAAGCAATTTTTTTTCAGCCTTGGTTAATTGTTCTGCCTGGGATTGCTTTATTCCTTCTAGTTGTATCAATAAATATGTTAGGTGACGGGTTGCGTGACATAATGGATCCTAAAAGTAAATTGGAATAAAATTGAGTTACTCACTTAGCATCAATAATTTAGAAATTTCAGTAAAAAATCTTATAGGTTATAAAAAAATTGTAAGTGACTTTAACCTTACACTTCATCCAGGAAGAAAATTAGGAATAGTAGGAGAGTCTGGTAGTGGAAAAACTCTTTCAATGTTAGCTTTAACAAGACTTCTTCCAAGTCAGATTGAGGTAACAGGAGGTTCTATTTTTTTCAATAATAAAAATTTAAATAATATGGAAAAAAAAGAATTTCATAGAGAATTTAGTGGAAAAAAAATATCAATGATTTTTCAAGAACCGATGACTGCTTTAAACCCAGTTTACACAATTGGTAAACAATTAAGACAAGCTTTTCTTATTCATAATAAAGGTATTTCAAAAAAGCTTTCAGAGGAAAGAGCAAGATCAATGTTAGATGCTGTTAAATTAAACAGAATAGAAGAACGTATGAGGCAATACCCTCACCAGCTTTCTGGAGGACAAAGGCAAAGAGTATTAATAGCTTTAGCTCTTATAAATGAACCTGAGATACTTATAGCCGATGAACCAACTACTGCACTTGACGTGACAGTCCAAAAAGAAATTTTAGAATTAATAAATGAACTTTGTTTAAATTTTAAAATGTCACTTATTTTTATCTCTCATGATTTGGGGGTTATTTCTAAAGTCTCAGATGAAATAATAGTTATGAAAGATGGTAAAATAATAGAAGAAGGCCTCACAAAAAAAATATTAAAAAGTCCTAAAAAAGATTATACATTAGGATTGTTAAAATGTTTGTGGAAGCTAGAAAAAGGAAATCCCTCCTTATATACAGATAAAAAAGTTCCGTTTATAGAAGTAAAAAATATAAAGAAAGAGTATCAATTACCTAATAGACCTTTTAGTAAAAGAAAAAAATTATCAGCAGTTGAAGATGTTTCTTTTTCAGTATTTAAGGGTGATAGTGTGGCTATTGTAGGAGAGTCTGGATCGGGAAAAACAACTATAGCTAAAATTATAAATGGTTTAGAATATCCAGATAGTGGAGAGATTTTAATTAATAATAGTCCCATAAATAAAATAGATTTATTTGAAAGGGCAAGGTTGATACAACCAATTTTTCAAGATCCATACTCAACTTTAAATCCTAATCATACCATTGGATATGTGATTTCTAGGCCTTTAATAATTCAAAAAAGATTCTCATCAAAAGAAATATATCAAAATGCGATAAAAATGCTTAAATTAGTAGAATTACCTGATACATTTTTTTACAGGTTTCCTAACCAGCTTTCTGGAGGACAAAGGCAAAGGGTTTCTATAGCAAGAGCTTTAATATTAGAACCACAGTTATTGATTTGTGATGAACCTACATCAGCTTTAGATGTAACGATACAGGATCAAATTCTTGACTTATTAGAAAACCTAAAGAAAAAACTTTCAATTACAATAATTATAATAAGTCATGATATCTCTGTAGTAAAATATCTTTCAAAAAGAATCTTAGTAATTAAGGATGGTAAAATTGTGGAAAGTGGATTTACAAAAGAAGTGTTGGAAAATCCTCAATCATCTTATACTAAAGAACTTTTGTCTTCAGTTTTTCGCATATTCCCACCAAAAAGAAATTTTATAAATTAATTAAAAATTTTAAATAAGCATGATGATATAAAAAATGAAAAAAAGTGAAGATGATATAAGGAAAGAATATTTTAGTGACATTACACGTTGGCAAAGTTGGCTTGATGTAGAGTCTGCACTAGCTTTAGTTCAAAGTGAAATTGATATAATACCTAGTTGGGCAGCAGCTGTAATCTCAAAAAAATCAAAAATTTCCTTGATAAATCAAAATGAATTAAAACAAATAATTAAAGATACAGGTACAGGCGTTTTTTCTCTTACAAAATCATTATCTAATATTTGTGGAGAGGCGGGGAAGTTTGTCCACTGGGGAGCAACAACTCAAAATATAGTTGATACGGGATTACTGATGGTATTAAAAAAATATCATTCTGAGATGATGATAGTGATATCTGAAATTTTAAAAAAACTATCTTTCATCTCAAAGACAAACTCTAAAACTATTATGATAGGACGTACACTTTCGCGTCATGCATTACCAATAACTTACGGGTTTAAAGTAGCCATTTGGATTGAAAATTTTTCAGAATTAGCCGATCAAATTATAGAAACTGAAAAACGATTATTTAAATTAAGATTTGGTGGTGCTGTAGGTGGGTTTCATAGTTTTGAGAAAGATGGTTATGAGTTATCTAATAGGTTAGCAAAAAAATTAGGGTTAGATATAGCTAGTGTTCAAGATAGAACATCTACTGAACCCTTTATGGAATACCTTATGAAGTTAACAATGATTGGACAGTTAGTTAAGAAAATTATAGATGATTTTTATTTTTTAAATACGGAAGGTATTGATGAAATTATTGAAGTTTTACCAGAGACAGATGTTGGTAGTTCCACTATGCCCCAAAAAATTAATCCAAAAAAAATAATAGATTTAAAACCAAAATGTAACAAATTAAGACAATATTTAGGAAGTATAATGTCCTTTGACCTCCCTAGTAATGAAGGAGATAAGTCTAGCAACGACGAGATTAGGGAAAATATTAAATCTATTTGTCCTTTAGCTCTTTCCGTCCTTTATAAATTTAATTCCTTATTAGATGTGGTTAAGCCAAATAAAAAGAAAATGTTTGAAAATGTAAAAAATTCTGAAATTTTTACTGCATCAGAAAAGTTACAAATGGAGTTAGCAAAAAATTTGGGAAAAGTACCAGCTCATGATCTAGTAAATGACCTTGTAAAAGAGGCAAATAGTGATCAAAAAAAATATAGAAATTTGTTATTCAATAATAAATTTATTAAAGAAAAGTTAAGAAAGTCAGATTTGGAAAAAATTTTAATTGCAGAAAATAATATTGGTGAGTGTCCATCAATTGCTAATAAAATGTCAAAATTTGGAATGAAAAAATCTGCAGAGATATTTAAAAAATACCAGAATGGAATTGAATTTTTTAAATGATTTATTTAAGATTATTATATAATTAAGTATTTTCTTTCTACTAATAATTTTAATACAATATTTACAAAATAATTACTGATTTTCTTCAAATTATAATTCCAAAATCTGAAAGTGATGATTTTCCCACTTTAATAGCTTTTTTAAGTTCTATAGGTCATAATCCAATTATTGTTTCAAATAAAACAAGGGCAAAAAGTTTAAATAAAGGTGCTTACCTTGCTAAGGCTAAATATCTTCTTTTTCTTCATATTGATAGTAAGATAGATCGTAGAACTGTAATTAATTTGATAAAGACTTTGAAGAAAAATGATAGAGAAGCATTGTATTATTTTTCTTTAAAATTTGATGATGGTAGAATTTTAAGATTAAATTCATTAGGAGCAAATTTAAGAAGTAGAATATTTTCATTACCCTATGGTGACCAGGGTTTTTGTTTATCTAAAGAACTATTTCTAAGAATAGGTGGTTTTCCAGAAAATGTTAAATATGGTGAAGATTTATATTTTGTTTTAAAAACTAAAAGATTAGGAATACCTATTATAAATATTCCCAATTACTTAATTACTAGTTCAAGAAAATATTTGAATAATGGTTGGCTTATTACAACCCTTTTACACCAGTGGCGGTTGATTTTAATACTTATTAATTTTTATTTTAAAAAGAAATTATAAAAATGAGACAATGTTTAGTTATTCTAGCTAAAACGCCAATTTTTTCTGATGTAAAAACTAGGCTAAAATCAAAAATTGGTAAAAAAAATACTCTAATTTTTTACCAATTTTGTAGGAATTGCATTGGGGATTTAAAATCAAAACACGATTATGATATGAAAATTGCTACTGCTGAGAAGGATGCTGTATCTAATAATTATTGGAATGGTTTTGATACTTTTTTTGCTAAAGGAAAAAATCTTGCAGAAAAACAATACTTTATTTTTAAAAAGTTATTAAAAATTTATGAGTCAGTTATTCTAATAGGAATAGACATTCCTCAATTAGAAAAAAAACTTATAAAAAATGCCTTTAGATTTCTAACGAAAAATGACTATATCATAGGCCCATCCTCTGATGGGGGGTTTTATTTAATTGGAAGTAAATCAAAAATAGCAAAAGAAGTTTGGGAAAATACTGAATGGAGTAGTACCGAAACTATGCGAACATTTGTTCGCTCTTTAGGTTATAAAACTTATAAATTAAAAAAATTTACAGATGTTGATGAATTTTATGATTTAAAAAAAATGCTTAAAGAAATGCCCACTTTTCCGTCTAAACACCAATTAAGACTAATTAATTGGGTAAATAGTATTGATGAATAGGTTAAATAGAATTATTCTCGCCAAATGTCTTATTATTGTAGAACAGTAAAATTTACATTTATTAGTGAATTTGCAAAGAAAAGTTTTATTTCTCAGTTAAATTCGTCTGTTAATGCGATTGATTTTGAAAGAGGGTTAATTCAGAGAATTTTTTTTGATACTTCAGAAAATCAAATTGTTCAAATTTTTGTTTGGCCTGATAAGGGTTCCGCAGACAAAAGAATGAAAGAAATAGGGGATGATTTACTTCAAAACTTAAGAGAATCTAACGTTAAAATAGAAAGATTTGAAGGTATAATAAGTGAATTTTCAATAAACCCTAAGCATTTATCTAATAAAGTAAATTAGAAAATTTTTAATTGTTTTTTACGCAACGTAACAAAATATTTTTGTTGAAATAGTTTCCAATTTATAGATAAGAGAATAAATTTTTTCTTCATCATTAAGGATTATCAATGGAAAATTTTACTTCAAAATATGCTAATGCTGTTATTAAACATAGAATTAAAGTTTTATTAGCTACATTTTTATTAATTTTAACAGCAATAGCTATGATTATGTCCTATCCATTAAGGCATAATAATTCAAATGAAATGTGGTTTTTACCAGGTGATCCTAATCTGGTTGCCTTTGAAAAATTACAAGATCTTTTTGGAAGTTCTGAATATTTGATTGTTGGCGTAACGGCTAGGGATAATGACAAAGATATTTTTGAGTATGAGACTCTAATGATGATTAATGAAATTTCAACAATGTTGGAGGATCACGAAATTGTAGAACAGGTAAGGAGTTTATCAAAATATCAAAGAACATATGATAAAAATGGAATGGTTGCTACAGATGATTTAATAGAAGATTTTGAAGAATTAGGTGATAATCCTGTTATAATTGAAAATGCTAGAGAAATAATAAAAGGTGAAGAATTAGCGTTAGATTCAATAATAACGTCTGATCTAAAGCATACTAGAATACTTGCTCGTACAGAGTACCGAGCCAATGACAATTCGCACAAAATTAAAGTAGTAAATGACCTCAGAAATTTCATAAAAGATAAAGGCTACATACAAAAAGGTTATGATTTAAAACTTGGTGGGGTTCCATATGTAGGGGAAAGATTTGAAACAATAAGTAATACTGAATTTGGATGGATGATCCCAACTCAGGCTGTGATTATGTTTATTATTCTTGGTATAATTTTTAGATCCTTGGCTGGAATGATTGTTCCTTGGGTAGTGATAGCAACTAGTGCAATTACATTTTCTGGTTTACAGGCTTTTTTAGGACTACCTATAACTGTTGTAAATCAATCTTTGACACCGATAACTATGTTAATAGGGATGGCAACGGCAGTTCACGTTCTATCTGAATTTTATGGTCTAAGAACAGCAGGCTTAAATGCCAAAGATTCTTGTGTTAAATTGATCAGAAATCTTTTAAAACCTATATTCTTTACATGCTTGACGACCTCAATAGGATTTTCAGCATTATATGTTACAAAATTGGTACCAGTAAAAGAGTTTGCAATAATTGCAGCATTTATTCCATTAATAGTTTTCCTGTTTTCTATGACAGCGCTCCCAGCTGCTTTAAGTTTTTTTTCAAAAATGCCTAAATGGACAGAAAACACTTTCAAAGATGGCTGGCTAACAAAATTTACAAACTTCTTACCAGAATTTAATTTTAAGTATCGGAAAATAATTTCTTCATTAGGAGGTATTTTACTCATACTCAGTATTTACGGCGTTTCTCAAATCAATGTTGATACTAATATTTTCAAGTATTTTAGAGCTGATTTAAAAGTTACAAAGGATTTAATTTACTTTGATAATACATATAAAGGAGCAGCAAACGTAGAATATTTAGTAACTTCAAAAGAAAAATTTACAGATGATGGTTTAATTAAAGAACCTGAATTTTTAAATGATGTTGGAAAATTAGAAAAATTTTTAGAAGACAAACCTGATGTTGGTAAGGGTTTGACTGTTCCTGATTTTTTGAAACAAACTCGGCAGGCGTTTAGTGGTGACGATCCGAGTTACTTTATTTTACCTGATACTAAAGAAATGACAGCTCAACTTTTATTATTGTATGAAAACTCGGGCCCAGAAGAGGATTTATCTGATTTAAAGGACTTTGATGAAAAAAATCTAAGAATGACATTTCCTATAACAAATATGGATGCTAGCGCATTTAATATCTTTGTTAAAAATTTAAACACAGAAATCAAAGAAAAATTTCCCTCTCTTAACGCTTTGGCTACTGGACCAATGGTAATGTTTCAAGCTCAGAATGAATATACAGATAAAGGTATAACAAGCTCATTTTCTGTTTCTTTATTATTAATAAGTATTACTTTTTTTATATTGTTTAGATCAATTAAATTTGGAGCAATAGCTATAATTCCTAGTGTTATACCAATTTTATTAGCAGGAGGCATTGCCACGTTAATGGGAAGAGATTTGAATCTTGGTTCTTTAATAGTAGGGGCCATGACAATGGGTATAGCAGTTGACGATAGTATCCATATGGTAAGCAGGTATAGGCTTGCTAGAATGGAGGGAAGTAATGTACACCAGGCAATGAAAAGAGCAATGAATGAGTCTGGTAGAGCTATTATAACTACATCCATCATTCTGGTAATAGGTTTTAGTGTTTTCTTAATGGCAAGTTTAGTACCAACAATTGATATCGGAAGATTTTCTGCAATAATTTTTCTTTTGGCCTTATTTGGAGTTTTGTTTTTTATACCATCGATATTATATATTCTAGATGGCAAAAAGGAAGAATTACAAACTACTTAACTAATAGGATAATAAAATGATTATGACCAACTTTGCTAAATTATCTGTTTTTATTTTTTTGTTAATATTTTCTTTAACAGGCATATCGTATGGATCGTCTGCTTTGGAAATAATGACCAAAGTTGATGCTCGATATACTGGAGATTCGGCTATTTCTGATTGGCGAATGATTTTAATTGATAAAAAAGATCGAAAAAGAGTGAGAGAAATCGAAATATTTAGTAAAGAATATAAGGATGTAGATAAATCAATTTCTTTTTTTAAAAGTCCAGGTGATGTTAAAGGTACATCATATATGTCATATAACTGGGAATCAACTTCAAAGGAAGACGATTCATGGTTATATCTTCCAGCATTACAGAAAGTAAATAGAATTGCATCTACTGATAGGTCTGGATCATTTATGGGTAGTGACTTCACTTATTCAGATATAGATGGATTTGAGCTTGAAGATTTTAATTATAAATTAGTTAAAGAAACTGATGTTGTAGATGGAAAAGATTGTTGGGTTATCGAGTCAACTCCAAAGAATAAAAAAGTGATTTCAAAAACAGGTTATTTAAAATCTATTCAATGGGTAAGAAAAGATATTTATTTTGTAGTAAAAAATAGAATACTTGTTAAAAAGGGAAAAAAAGTAAAATTATTTGCAGCTAAAGATATTCAAAAAATTGACGGAGTTTGGACAGCTAAAACCTTGCAAATGATTACAACAAAAAATAAAAAATTAGTACATAAAAGCATTTTTCAACTTAAGAATGTAAAATATAACACAAATGTTGAGGACTCTATTTTTGAAACTGAGGTTATGCAGCGTGGTCTTTAATTATAAATTAAAGAAAACTTATACATTCTTTTATATTTTAATTTTTGTTTTATATTCGTCTATTTCAGTTTCTCAAGAAGACAATTTTGATTTGGATTCTGAGGATTTTGATTTACTAGAAGACACTTCATTTGATCAACTTGAGTTAGAATTGGCTAATACTGATAACTTAGCATTAGAATTTTCATCCGAAATTTCAGGATTAGAAAAAAATGAAAAAACGGAGAACTTGAACTCCTTAGATAGTTTCTCAGGTAACATAATTCAAAAATTTACATATGGTTTACAAAGCCCTTCAATTAATTTTAGCAGAAACAAGTCTGCACTTGAAAGAATAGAAACTATTTTTAATTTCAATTATAAAGGTGAACTTTCTCCGCAATTAAATTATAAGATAGGCGGAAATCTTCTTTATAGCTGGGGTAAATGGAAAAATAATAAATTTCAAACTGATGAAAATAATTCAACATTTAAAATAAAAGATTTTTATTTAGATTACTATCCGTCTGATCTAATTTGGTTAAGACTTGGAAATCAGATTATTGCTAGAGGTCAATTAGATAATCTTTCTATTACTGATACGATCAATCCAAGAGATTTGTCTGTTCCTGGTCAGGGGGAACTTTCAGAGTTTAGGCAGCATGTACCAGCTATACTCTTAAATTTTCCTATCTCCGATATAAAAATAGAATTAGCATTAGTCAATGAAGCTGGTGGTAACTTACTAAGTGAAAAAGGGGATAGCTTTGATCCCACAATTCCATTTGTTCAAAATCTTGTAAATACAGGTGGGAATCCATATACAGTGAATTACTTAAATCCAAGTAATGAATTAGAATTTTTTGCTAGTATAAATTATTCATTCAATGGGGGAGATATATCCTTAGTTTTTTCTGATGAAAATCTAAATCAGAGAAGTTTAAAGAATATTGGGTCCACATCTTTGTCTAGTCAACTAGATTTTGGTTTTGATAGAGTTCAAATGGTAGGTTTAAATGGTAACCTAGCACGTGGTGATTTTTTATTAAAGTATGAGGCTGCAAATATAACAGGAACTTCATTTTTAAAAATAAACCCTGTAGATTTACCTGGTTCAAAAAAAAATCAGAATGTTCTTGGTTTTGGCTTTGATTATAGTGGAGTAAACAATTTAATTTTAGGTTATGAGACAAGTTTAAGATCAATTTTAAATCATACAAATGACTTAATTGTATCTAAATCAAGTATAGGGCATGCCTTACAAGCTAGTTGGTCAGGAATTAATGATACAATAAACATAAATGCAAACTTAAATAGATTTGAAGGTGAAAAAAGTACCATTGCTAGTTTAGTAACAAGTTATAAACCTAGAGATGGATTAACTCTTTTTGCAAGATATGTTCAATATGATGCTTTCGAAATTACTGACACTTTATACCCTTATAAAAAACAGGATGTTATAATGCTTTCTTCTGAATATAGCTTTTAGTTAAGTTATTGTTGTTTTCCCTCTAATACTGATACTTTTGCCATTGCTTGTTCTTTAAATTTTTGAAGTATTTCTAGGGTTCTTAGCTCTTTTCCAGCCATCTTAATGTCTGCAAATAACTCTACTACTACTCCAGCATTATCGGATGATTTAAATAGAAGTATAGTATGACCTTTAGCAGTTTCAACTGATGTTGTAGTTTGAATTACAGTCCATAGAGAAGGAGCTAATAATGTAAAATTTATAACTCTCGCGTACATTATAAATTTTCCGTGAAAGCTTTTGCAGATACATATTCATTCATTTTATCTGATGCAAATTCATAAATTTTTTGTAATTCTCCTGCATCAAAAGCTCTATACCAATTTAGATCATCAAACATGCCACTAGCTTTTACAATTCCTGCCATGGAAGCAACTGCTTCATCATTTGGAGCCTCTATATTAGCAATTGCATTCATTTCTGGGTGATTGATATAAAGCATTTGAATTAATTTTCCTCCTAGATTTTCGAAAAATGGTGTAACTATTTCAGTACGGTTTTGTGGTTTGCCCACCATAGAAGAGCTAAATTCAATACTTAATTTTCCAATCATTATATATTTATTCATAAATTGTCCTTTCCATAAGATAAATCACTTCATTTGACATCGATATTTTCTTAATTTTGTTTTACAATTTAATTTTTTTCAACTGTATTTTTTAAAAGGATTATTAACCTTGAGTAAAGATGAACTACATTATGACAATACGCATATCACTTTTTTAGAGAAATTATGGGGTGATGGATTTATGTCCCCAGGTGGAAAACAAGAAATTGAAAAATTGTTGAAAGGATTGAATCTTAAAAAACAAAAAATTTTAGATATTGGGTGTGGATCAGGTGGTATCACAGTTAGTCTTATTGACGATTATGGGGCTCAAAAAGTAATAGGGGTTGACGTGGAGAAAGATGTCGTGAAGGTTGCAAGAGACAGAGTTTCCAAAAATGGATTAAAAGACAAAATTGACATTTTGCTGATTGATAAATCAAGGCTTCCTTTTAATAAGGATTCTTTTGATATGGTTTTTTCAAAAGATTCATTTGTTCATATTCCAGATAAAGAAAGAATTTTTACTCAAGTTTTTAAAGTTTTAAAACCAGGTGGAGTTTTTGTTTTTTCAGATTGGTTAATTTCTCATGACCATAAACCATCAAAAGAAATGGAATATTATTTAAAATTGGAAGATTTGGGCTTTGGAATGGCTTCCCCTCTCGTATATAGCAAAGCTCTTAAAAAAAGTGGTTTTGTTGCAATAAAAAAAAATAATAGAAATAAATGGTATAAAGATGAGGCTAGAAGAGAATTAGAAATTTTATCTGGTCCATTTAGAAAATCTTATGAAGACATTACTTCGAAAGGCTTTATTGAAAATCAAATTTATACCTGGAAGGCTATGATTAAAGTTTTAGATACTGGAGAGCATTGTCCACACCACTTTCGTGCGCAAAAACCTTTAAAATAACTTTTTTAATTAAAATTTTTTTATTATTTATTTCTACAGATTTTTTTAATAAAAACGAAGATTTCTTAATTTTCACTTGATTTCCTTGCTGGTTACATTATTTAACTGCAATGATCTTTTTGTCAGAGTAATTTTTAAATTTATAATTATGAAAATCGCAACACTTACAGAATCTTCTGAAAACGAAAATCGCGTAGCTATAACTCCGGAATCCGCCAAATTTTTAATAAAATTTGGTCACCAGGTTATAATTCAATCAGGTGCAGGGGAGAAAGCTCGTTTTTCTGATAATGACTATAAGAAATCTGGTTGTAAAATTTTAAAATCATCAGCAAGTATTTTTAAAGAAGCTGACGTTATTGTTAAAGTAAACGCACCTAACAAAGCTGAGCAAAGTAAATTTCAAAAAAAGCAAATACTTATAAGTTTTGTTTGGCCAGCACAAAACAAGTCATTATTAGAAAATTTAAATAAAAAAGGGGTTACTTCCATTGCAATGGATATGGTTCCTAGAATCAGTCGTGCTCAAAAAATGGATGCATTATCATCCATGTCAAATATTGCTGGTTACAGAGCCGTAGTAGAAGCCACAACTAATTTTGACAGATTCCTAACTGGTCAAATTACAGCAGCAGGAAAAGTACCACCAGCAAAAGTTTTGGTTATTGGAGCAGGAGTTGCAGGCTTAGCTGCTATTGGAACCTCAGTTAGCCTTGGTGCAATAGTTAGAGCATTTGACGTAAGACCGGAGGTAGCTGAGCAAATTGAGAGTATGGGTGCTGAATTTCTTATGCTTGACTTTGAGGATGGATTAGACGGCTCAGAAACTGGCGGATATGCAGCACCATCGAGCCCAGAATTTAGGGAAAAACAATTACAATGCTTTAGAGAACAAGCTGAGGAAGTTGATATTGTCATCACAACAGCTCTCATACCAGGAATGGATGCACCAAAGTTATGGTTAAAAGAATTTGTTGATAAAATGAAACCAGGATCAGTAATTGTAGATTTAGCAGCTGAGAAGGGTGGTAATTGTGATTTAACAAAACCTGGTGAGAAAATAGTTACTAAAAATAATGTTACTGTGATTGGATATACTGATTTTCCAAGTAGGATGGCTGCACAATCTTCCGCACTTTATGCTACGAATATAAGGCATATGATTGACGACTTAACACCAAAAAAAGACGGTAAAATTGATATTAATATGAAAGATGATGTTATTAGAGGCTGCACTGTAACACATAATAATCAAATAACTTTTCCTCCACCGCCACCTAAGGTTCAAGCTATAGCTAAACAAGCGCCTAAAACTATAGAAAAAACAGCTGAAGAAATCAAAGCTGATGAACTAAACGCATTTAAGAAAAATACATTACAACAAACTATTCTATTATGTATTGGGGGGTTGTTTATGTTTGTAATTGGAAATTATGCACCATCAGAATTTATGCAGCACATGATTGTATTTGCATTAGCTTGTTTTGTTGGTTTTCAAGTTATATGGAATGTGAGTCATGCATTGCACACTCCTCTCATGGCTGTTACCAATGCCATATCTGGAATAATAATCATAGGCGCAGTTTTGCAGATGACTTCAGAAAGTTGGATTGCGATATTTCTTGCTGCCATTTCTGTATTAATTTCAACAATCAACATAGTTGGTGGATTTTTAGTTACACGTCGTATGTTGGCAATGTTTCAGAAATCATAGGTTAGGGATATTTCTATGGAATATGGCTTAGTGTCAGCAGCGTATATATCAGCAAGTGTATTATTTATACTTTCTTTAGGTGGATTAAGTAATCAGGAAAAAGCTAAAAGAGCTGTTTGGTTTGGAATTGCTGGTATGGGCCTTTCCGTTTTTTTTACAGTTTTTGGAGGTAGTTCTGGTAATTTTTGGTTGCTATTTCCAATGATCTTAATTGGTTCAGCAATTGGATATTATGTAGCCCAAAAAGTCGAGATGACAGAAATGCCTCAATTGGTAGCAGCCCTTCATAGTTTTGTTGGTTTAGCTGCTGTTTTTATAGGTATTAATGCTCAATTAGAATTATCATTTGTACAAGATTTTAATGGTAGTTTGGATGAATTAAGTGGTTTTACAAAAAAAATAGCATCAAAAAATTCTGCTGAAATATCAATAATGGCTGTTGAGATATTTTTAGGAGTTTTCATAGGGGCTGTTACATTTACGGGATCAGTTGTAGCTTTTGGTAAATTATCTGGAAAAATCGATGGGAAAGTTTTCAAGTTACCTGGTGGTCATGGTTTGAATTTGGCTGCATTAGTTATTTCTTTGTTGCTAGGTCTTTTATATTTTAATGGATCTGGTATTTGGACAATTATATTAATGTCAATTTTAGCAGGTTTTATTGGGTGGCATTTGATAATGGGTATTGGTGGAGCTGATATGCCTGTTGTTGTTTCTATGTTGAATTCTTACTCTGGTTGGGCCGCTGCAGCTATTGGGTTTACTTTAGGAAACGACCTTTTAATCGTTACAGGAGCCCTTGTGGGATCTTCAGGAGCAATTCTAAGTTATATTATGTGTAAAGCCATGAATAGGCATTTCATAAGTGTAATTTTGGGTGGTTTTGGTTCACAGGTTCAAACTGAAACAGAAATAGAAGGTGAACAAGTTTCAATTGATGCTGACGGAGTTGCTTCACTTTTAAATGATGCTGATCAAGTTATAATAGTACCTGGATATGGAATGGCTGTTGCACAAGCTCAACAAACGGTGTCAGAATTAACTAGAAGACTAAGAGCAAAGTCTAAAAAGGTAAGATTTGGCATTCATCCTGTAGCTGGAAGACTACCAGGGCACATGAATGTTTTGTTGGCTGAAGCAAAAGTGCCCTATGATATTGTTTTAGAAATGGATGAGATTAATGATGACTTTCCTAACACAGATGTAGTGATAGTTATTGGATCAAACGACATTGTTAATCCAGCTGCACAAGATGATCCTAATAGTCCTATTGCAGGAATGCCAGTCCTTGAGGTTTGGAAGTCTAAGAACGTAATTGTGTCAAAAAGAGGGCAAGGGACCGGATATTCTGGAATCCAAAATCCATTGTTTTTTAAAGAAAACACAAGAATGTTTTATGGGGATGCAAAACAATCACTTGATAGTTTGTTATCTAAAATAGACTGATTAAAAAAACTATTAGAAATCTGTAGGGGCTCCACCTTCCTTTATTCTTCTTTCAACAAATTCATCTAATTCTTCTTTTATACTTTGTTCGATTGGAGGAGGTTCAAATTCCTCTAGTATTTTTTTCCATATTTTGTTTGCTCTTTGATGTGTCCATTCACCGCCTGCTTCACTCCACGCTTCAAAGTTTCTCCAGTCTGATAAAAATGGTGAATAAAATGCATCTGTATATCTTTCTTGAGTATGCTGGCATCCAAAAAAGTGTCCTGTTGGGCCAACCTCTGAAACTGCGTCAAATGCCAAAGCATTCTCTGAAAAATCACACAATGTAGGTTCAAAATATCTTTTAAATTGTTGTAAAACTTCACAATCCATTACAAATTTTTCATAAGAAGCTATTAAACCACCTTCTAGCCAACCTGCACTGTGATAAACGAGATTTGTTCCTGAGGTGGCTGAAGCCCAAAGACTATTTAAACTTTCCCACATAGCTTGACCATCAGGTGCATTAGCTGCACAAGCATTAGAAGATCTTAATGGTAAGTTATAATATCTTGCCATTTGACCCGTTATTTGAGTTGCACGAATATATTCTGGTGTTCCAAATGCTGGTGCTCCAGATTTCATATCCACATTTGATGTAAAGGTTCCTAAGATAACGGGACATCCTGGATTAATATACTGTAATAAAGCAATGGCAGCTAATCCTTCAGCAATAGATTGTGCAACAGCTCCCACTATAGTAACTGGTGCCATTGCACCTGCAAGAGTAAAGGGGGTAACGGCAACAGGTTGTTTTTTTCTTGCAAATCGCATTGCGCCATCAAGCATAGGCCAATCATGTTTAAGAGGTGATGATGAGTTAATGTTAGTATATATTCTTGCTTGTTTCTGAAATTCTTCTTCTTTAAGGCCGCTCGCTATCCTCACCATTTCAATTGCGTCCTCTACTCTTTCAGAACCTAATGAATATGCATGGCACACCTTGTCTGTAAGTATCAATTTTTGATATATACACTTTAGATGTCTAATTGATGAATGTATATCTATAGGTTCAACTGGATAGCCACCTGCTACATGAATGCAATTGAAAAACTGAGTTAGCTTTAGTAGGTCTTTAAAGCTATCAAAATCACCAGGCCTTCTCCCTCTATCTAAATCCATAACATTTGGTGGGGATGAGACATTAACAAATGTCATATGACGACCACCAATAATTACTTTGTTTTTTTTATTTCTTGGTATGATTTCGAATTCTTGAGGTGCATTTTTGATCATTTCCATGACCCAATTTCGGTCCATTTTAACATTATCTGAATTTGGGTCTACTTTGCATCCAGCTCTTTTAAGAATTGATTTTGCTTCTTCATTTATAAATTCGATTCCTATATCTTCTAAGATCCGCATTGCGGTATTATGGATCTTTTCAACACCTTCTAATGCTACAGGTTCAATAAAATTATCATTATTAATGGGAAGTGACCAAGGTGTTTGGGAGATAGAAAAAGGGCTACTTTTTCTTTTATTTCGGGATCTTCCACCAGGCCTAGATTTTTTAACAACATCCATAAAGAGAATCTCTTTTTTTCTATAAGATGATAAGTTGATTTATTAGTAAAGTAATTAATAAATTTTTTTATAAATTTAAAAAAACGGGTAAATCTTTAATAGATTTTAAGATTTTATCAGCATAGAGCTCTAATTCACTTCTTTTTGCAACACCTGTAAGAACCCCTATAGCATATAAACCTGCTTTCTTAGCTGCAACTAAATCATGAGTACTATCACCAATCATAGCAACTTCACGTGGTTTTAAATTTAACGATCTGCAAAAAGCTTCAAGTTGCCCAATTTCTGGTTTAAATCCATAGCCACTATCAGAACCTGCAATAAAATCAAAATACTTTATTATTCCTTCTTTTTCCAATTGGGACTTACAAGGAATTTCATTATCATTTGTTGCAATACCAAGCAAAATTTTTTTTGATTTTAAATATTCAAATAATACTTTTAAGTCTCCAACAGGCTTTTGAACAAGTTGCATTAATTTTGAATTTATGAATTCTTCTAACTCCTTTCCTTTCAAGTTATCTGAAAATGATTCAATGGATGCTAGAAATTCTTCAGTTGTACCTGCTATGAAAGGACTATCTTCAAAAAATTTTTTTTTTGAAAAATTAAAACCTAAAATTTTTGATAGTTGCCTTTTTTTGGAAATAGATTTTTCACATATATCGTTTAATACTTCATCAAGCCAACTTCCCCAGCTTTCTTGAAAATGAAATAGAGTTCCATCTTTATCAAAAATTAATCCTTTAAATCTCAACATATGTTACCTTATAATGCTTTAATAAAATCTTTTTAAGGAAATTTTTAGAATGAGACAAGTACCTTCCATAAGAGAAGATTATTTGTATTTTGAGCAACTAAATACCCGTTGGAGAGATAATGATGTATATGGCCATATGAATAATGCCGTATTTTATGAGTATGCAGATACAGTTGTTAATGGTTGGTTAATTAAAAAGGGGTCTCTTGACGTTCCTAATAGTGAAACTGTGGGATTAGTTGTTGAAACAAGATGTACTTTTTTTTCTGAATTAAAATTTCCCAATATTATAACCTGTGGTTTGAAGTTAAATAGATTAGGTAATTCTTCTGTTGAGTATGAGATAGGTCTATTCTCTGACCTTGAAAGAAAAACAGCGGCAAAAATAATATTTATACATGTTTTTGTTGATGTAAAAACTAGAAGACCAAAAAAAATTCCTCAAAAATTATTGATACCTCTAAAGACTTTAATGAAAAATTAGATTAAAAGTTTTTTGCATAAATATTCTACTTCTTTCCAACTTTTAGGATTATGTGTTGCGGCTAAGGATTTTGGTAGAAGCTTTTGGACTAGCTCACACCCAGTAAAATGAAATCTATAAATTTTAGGAACAAATTCTTCAGCACTTTCAATTTGACTTAAATTATCATCAATAAATATAGCCGGTTTTTTTAATGTTTTACATAGTTCTAATAAAGCTGGTCCTTTTGGACCTTCATTTATTATAACAGGAAATGAGATATTAAAATTTTTAAAATTTAAAATTCTATCTTCGTATGCATATTTTGGTACATTTGTAAGAATAATTACTTGTGCATAATTAGAAATAATATTTAGTGATTGTAAAGCTCCCTTCGTTAAAGGTTGTTTTTTTGTCTCTTTTTTTATGAAATCAATCACTAGCTTTTGTGATTTTGTACTTTTAATAATTTTATTCGTTTCAATATCTTTTATTGAGTCACTAAGAGTGTATCCATTAAGTTCTAATAAAAACCCTCTTTTTTTTAAAAACAAAATAAATGGTTTAGCAAAGTGTACTATTACTTCGTCAGCATCTACTATTACGAGTGGAATATTTGATTTAATATTTAATTTTTTGATTTGTTGATAAGTTTTTTCAATCATATGATTTTATTTTTATTTAAAATTAAATTTAAAAAAGTTAAAATTTGCAATAGGTAAATTTAATAATCAGGAAAAATGGTTTGGATAAAATAAAATCAACAGAAATTAAAGATGCTGCAACTATTGTTATAGTAAGGGAGCAGAGCAAAAAATATAAAATCCTAATGGGACAAAGAGGAAAACATGCTGTATTTATGCCTAATAAATTTGTTTTCCCTGGTGGTGCATATGATACTAATGATAGCATGGTACCCTTTTCAAAACCACTTCCAGATAAACAAAAAATTCTTTTATCAATTGATTGTTCCTTAACATATCCAGAATCTTTGGCTGCAACAGTTATTAGAGAGCTATGGGAAGAAACTGGTTTAAAGATTGCAAATTCATATGATTGGAAAGGTTCAAAAATAAAAGGATGGGAAGATTTTTATGTAAATAATATTGCACCAAATGTATCAAAACTTAAATTCTTTTTTCGTGCAATTACCCCTTTAGGAAGACCAAGAAGATTTGATGCTCGTTTTTTTATTTGTTTAGCAAAAGATTTGAATTGTGATTTAGATGATTTTTCAAATGCTTCTGATGAGCTTAGTCATTTACAATGGATAGAAATAGAAAAAACAAAAGAATTTGATCTTCCAATAATTACCCGAATTGTTTTAAAAGAAGTTCAAGAATTAATTTTGAACGGTACAAACAAAAAAGGAGTACCTTTTTATAGTGAAGGATCTTCTTCAAATAATTTTACTTATCTCTAATATAGATTGAGATAATGTCTTATTGACAGTAATTTTTATCAGTGTAAAAGGATCATAGTTTATGAGAGGGTATATAAATGGCAAAACCTACAACAATCAAAATAAGATTAAATTCAACTGCTGACACTGGTCATTTTTATGTTACAAAAAAAAACGCAAGAACTATGACCGAAAAGATGGTTGTTAAAAAATATGATCCAGTAGCCAGAAAACATGTAGATTATAAAGAAGGAAAGATAAAATAAAAAAGGCCACATTTGTGGCCTTTATTAGCGGTAATCTAATTAATTTTTATTCTCTGTTTCCCATAAATTGTAGTAAAAACATAAACATATTTAAAAAGTTAATATAAAGTGATAATGCACCGAGAATCCCTGCACGTGCAGCAATTTCTTCACCATTTGGAGCACTTCTGATACTTAAATAAGTATTTTTTATGTTTTGCGTATCATATGCAGTCAAACCAGCAAATATCAATACACCCAAAACATTAATAGCAAATTCTAATCCAGGACTTTGTGTGAACCAATTAATTATCATTGCTACAATTAAACCGATTACACCCATAAACAAAAATCTACCCATACCTGATAAATCTTTTTTTGTTGTGTAACCAAACAGACTCATTGCACCAAATGCAATTGCAGTAGTAAAGAAAGCATTAGCAATAGATGCACCAGTGTATGCAACAAAAATGGTAGATAAAGAAAGACCCATTAAAGCTGAAAACAGCCAAAAATAAAGTTGACCTGCTGAATAGCTCATATTCATAACTCTTGCTGAGAGAAAAAATACAAAAACTAATGGAGCAAACATCACTATAAGTGAAATTATTGAATTACTAAATAAAGCACTTACAAGTTGTGGTGACGTGCCTATTGACCAAGCAACTGCACCAGTAATTATCATTGCAACTGCCATTAAACCATAAACTTTGTTCATATGAGCTCTGAGCCCACTATCAATGTTTACATAACTCTCAGAACGTGTAGACGATCTAATTGAATCAAATTCTGCCATAAATAACTCCTTAACATTATGGATTAAACTGACACTAATATCGTAGTTATTTTTATAAATTTCAAGTAGTTTTTGATTTTTTTTGTTAATTACTTAAGGTTAATCAACAGTTCTCAATATTCTTGCTGGTTTTGATCTAACAGGTTTAATAGCAAACAAAATGCTAGTGATTAGAGAAATCATAATACCAATAAATGTAACTAAAGTTGCAGAGGAAATAAAAAAATAAAATTCACCATTCAAGAAGTATTTTACAACCACAAGTGACATTACAGCGCCTAAACTAATCGCAACTAGACCTGCAAAGCTTCCTATGATTATTGATCTTAATAAAATAGACAGTAATATCACTTTTTTTGAAGCACCTAGGGTCTTTAAAATCGAAGACTCAAACATTCTATTTTGTTCAGAGGTTGCAAGTGCCCCGATGATTACAAAAAAACCTAAGAAAATTATTACTAAGGCACACCACTTTACAACCAATGAGGACTTTAAAATAATATCCTGAACTTTTTTTACTGTCTCTGCCACAGATACAGAGGTAATATTAGGAAACTTTTGGGTTATTGTTTGTACAATTTTGGTTTCAAATTTCTTAGGAGCATAAACTGTAGCAATGTTAGTGTGAGGTGCATTCATTAATGATTGGGGGTTGAATACCATTAAAAAATTTATGCCCATTGTTGCAAAGTTTACATCTCTGAAACTACTAACAGTACCAGTTAGGTCTCTGCCCAGTATATTCACAGTTATAGTATCACCGATACTTAGCCCTAGCTCATTTGCTTCAGTTTGAGCAAAACTTATTAGTGGGGGGCCATCATAATCTATTGGCCACCACTTACCCTTTGTAATCTTCTCAGCTGTAGTTGGTATAGCTTCATAGGTTATTCCCCTATCACCTCTAAGAGCCCAATGATCAATATTCAATTCTGAAACCTCTTTATCATTAATTTTTGTTATAAATCCTCTCAACATAGGAGCAGTTTTAATATCAGAAATTAATTTTTCATTTTTTAATAAGGATATGAGATCTTCTTTTTGATTTTTTTGAATATCTATTAAAAAATATAATGGTGCTTTTTTGGGTATATCGTTTGTAAGAACCGATTGTAAATTTTTTTCTATTTGGCCCATAGTTGCCAGTATGATAAGGCCGATTCCTATTGACAATAAAACTGACTTATTTTCTCCATTTTCACTTCCAACCGATGCAAGTGCTAATTTCAATGATAATATTTTATGAAATTTGTATCTATTGACCAAACTTTTTGATGTTTGTTTTATAATAAAAGACATTAAATTTAATATTATAAAAGATATTATTGATCCAAAAATAAACCAAAGTGCCAGTTTTACATCTGGTGATAGGAGCAAAATTATAATAATCAAAGTTAAAATAAGTGTTACAATATAAAATATTTGTTTTATTTTAGGTATTTCGAATCTGGAATTGGTGCTATGAGATCTGTAAAGATAATTGATTTTCATATCACAAAAATTGAATAAGGGTATCAAAGAAAAAATTAGACTAATAAGTATTCCTAGTGTCATTGAAATTAAAATAGGCTGAATAAAAAAACCTAAACTAAGAGGAAACGGAAAAATCTTTATTAGAGTGGATTCAGCTAATTGTAATATTAAACTTCCTGTAATAGCACCCATAGTAGTTCCCAAAAAAGACATAATTAATATTTGAAAAAGGTAAATTTTACTCAACATATTTGTAGTTGAGCCAAGTGTCTTTAATGTTGCAATTGTCCCTCTTTTTAAATTTAAGTAGGAAGAAACAGAGGTGCTTACTCCAACTCCTCCAATTACGAGTCCTGACATTCCTAATACAGTCAAAAAGAAATAAAGTCTATTGACTACAGCTTCAATACCTGGGGCAGGGTTTCTTATATCGCGCCAGCGAAATCCTTTATCAAAATTTTTTTTGAAAAATAAAGATTTGAGATTTTCTAAGTCCTGATTATTTTCAGTTTTTAAATAATAATTTGTCTCAAAAAGTGTCCCTTTGTTCAACAGCCCAGAATTCTTTAGTGAAGAAGAATTTAAGATAACTTTTGGACCTAGACTAAATCCATTAGAACCAATATCTGGAATACTCAATAAAGTGGCTCTAATATTGTAAGTAGATTTTCCTAAGATTAAATCTGAACCTATCTTCAGATTAAGTTGCTTTAATAAACTGTCTTCTACTATTATTCCATATTTATCCCCTTTCTTTTTTAAGGCATCTTCAATACTTTGCTCTGGATTTATTTTGATTTTACCAGCAAGGGGATAATTTTTATCTACACTTTTTACTTGTACTAAAGCTTGATAGTAGTTGTTTCCTCGATTAATCGTGGAAACCATACTTCTAAAAGAAATCACTTCAGTTAAAGATGTAGAAATTTTTTTTATCTCTTCTAATTCTTTTTCTGATGCAACTCTGTAAGCTAAGGTCAAAGAAATATCCCCACCTAAAATTTCTGTTGCCTCTTCTTGTAAACCTGATTTTATACTTTCTCTAAAAGTTCCAATTGAAGATATAGTTAAAACACCAAAAAACAGACATATAAAAAAAACCCAAAATTTATTTAATCCACCCCTAAGATCTTTAAATGCAAATTTTAATATTGATAAATTAGACAATCTTTTTACCTTTTACTCTCATTAGTTTTGCCATTTTCTAATTTAACCTGTCTTTGGCATTTATTTGCAAGATCAGTAGAGTGGGTAACTATTACTAGACTACTTTTGTTTTTTGTATTTAATTTAAAAAGGAGCTCAATGATTTTTGAACCTGTTTTTTGATCCAAATTTCCTGTTGGTTCATCTGCTAGAATTATTAAAGGTTTAATGGCTAAAGCTCTTGCTATCGCAACCCTTTGTTGTTCTCCACCTGATAATTGAGAAGGAAAATGATTTAGTCTATTACCTAAGCCTACTTCAGTTAAAATTTCAATTGCTCTATTTTTAATATTGGAATGACCTGCAAGTTCAAGAGGAATACAAACATTATCAAGGGCTGTAATCGTTGGAATTAGGTGGAAAGATTGAAAAACAATTCCCATCGTTTTTTTTCTTAGATTGGCTAAGCCGTCCTCGGATAATTTTGTAATATCCTGACCTGCAATCATAATTGAGCCTGTGTCACTTTCTTCAAGACCACCCAAAAGCATCAATAAGGAAGATTTACCAGAACCTGAGGGTCCAACTAGTGCTACGGTTTCATTTTCATATAATGAAAAATTAACTGAATTTAGTATTTGCAGTTTACCAGATGCTGAAGGAAATGATAAACATAAATTATCAGTCTGGATAAGTATTTTTTTTTTCATTAGATTTTATTACTGGAGTGATGGGGATGGATATATGAATATAATTTTCAATTACAACAAGATTTTTTTAGTTTTATTCATTTTCTTAACCTATTCTTTGGCTCATGCAACTGAAAAAAAAGAGAATTATCGTTTGATTATTATAGGTGATAGTTTAATTCAGGGATACGGATTGCCAAAAGAAAAAGGGTTTGTAAATCAATTACAAAAAAAAATATTAGAGAAGATGGACCATATTTCTTTGATTAATGCAGGAGTATCTGGTGATACAACTGCAGGTGGATTGTCTAGAACTGATTGGAGTATAACTGATGATATAAATGCAGTTGTAATCTCTTTGGGTGCAAATGACATGTTAAGAGGAATACCTCCTAAATTTTCAAAAGAAAATTTATCTAAGATGATTTTAAAAATTAAAGATAAAAATCTACCAATACTCCTTATAGGAATTACTTCAATTGAAAATTTTGGACCTGAATATAAGAATGAATTCGATTTAATGTTTTCAGAATTATCAAGAAAATTTAATATTTCATTGTATCCAAATTTAATGGCTCCTGTTATAGAAAATGAAAATGATCTATCTAACTATCTCCAAGAAGATATGTTACATCCAAATGAAAAAGGAGTAGAAATTATAGTACAGGCCATACTACCAACGTTTATTGATTTTATAGAAAGTTTCAATGAGAAATAATCATCTTATCAAAATTAAAAATATATTCTTTTAATTTAAAATAAAACAAATGATATGAAAGATTTAATGGATTTAGGTAAAAAAGTAGCCATTGCTGGTGGAAAAGAGGCAATGAATTACTTTAGAAAATCAGATTTAAATTTCAATAATAAATCCAAGATTCATTTTGATCCAGTATCAAAAGCAGATAAAAATACTGAAACTATAATGAGGAATCTTATTTTAAAATCTCGACCAAACGATACAATAATTGGTGAAGAAAATAACAGTGTTGTTGGTTCTAGTGGGTTATCGTGGATAATTGATCCAATTGATGGCACTAGAGGATTCATGGCAGGGCAAACCTCTTGGACAGTATTAATTTCATTGAGCGAAGGAGAAAAGCCCCTTTTTGGAATTATCTATCAACCATTTTCTGATGAAATGTTTATAGGGGACCAATACTCTTGTGAGTACTTACATCAAGGTAAAATTAAAAAGATTTGTGTTAAAAAGTGCAATAATATTAGTGATGCAATTATACATACGACAGATCCAAATATGGGAAACTTTAAAGAAAATTCAGCAATGGAATCATTAAGAAATCATTGTAAACTTTCTAGATATTCGCTTGATGCTTATGCATATGGTTTAGTTGCTTTTGGTAATATCGACTTAATAGTTGAATCCTCAATGCAAATATATGACATTCAAGCACCTTTGTGTATTATTAAAGCTGCTGGCGGTATTTTTTCTGACTGGAATGGTGGTAATGATTTTATTAGTGGAAGAATTCTAGCATCAGGTGATCAATCTATACATAAAGAGGCCCTTAAGATTTTGGCTAAACATATTTAGTGTTATAAATTTCAATAAAGGATATTTTTAATTTTAAATAGGAAAAATTTTATTCAAAAATTTATCCACTTCTTCCCATATTTCTTCTTTTATCTCAGAAGTTTCAAAAAATACTTCATGCATTGAATTAGTTAAAATTTTTAATTCTCCTAAAGGAGTTCGAGCCATCCTTGACTCAATGGCTTTTTTTGAGATTACTTTATCTGAATCTCCCATAAATGTAAGCTGTGGTATTTCAGGAGGAGGCATTTTTGAAAGTTTAAATAATTCATCATTAAGGGCTTTAACCCAATATAGAGTAGGTGGCCCCAAACCCAATCTAGGGTCAATCAATAAATTATCTCGCATTTCATTATAAAATTCTAGGTTTTTTGTTAAAACATTTTTTTCAAATGGTTTAGTAAGAATGTTAAATCCATCAATTTTATAAGGGTAAGCAACCAAACCCAGGCCCATTGATATTGCGAGGTTAAAAATTGGAATTAAAATTGAAATAGTAAATTCTGAAACTGGCAAGCCCCAAAGTGGTGCAGAAAAAATTGAACATTTGAATGTATTGTCTCTTAACAAATACCTTAAACCTATGCAGCCACCCATGCTATGAGAAAAAAGTATTTTAGGTCTATTATCTAGGGTATCCTTTAAATTTTCTAGGATAGTTTCCAAGTCCATTTGGTATTCAAAGAAATCCTTAACATGACCTATATCTGTTCTTCCATGGGGCCTTTGTGATAAACCCTGTCCTCTCCAATCAATACAAAGAACTGAAAAATTTCTGTCTAAAAATTCTTGTATTACTGTATTGTATTTTTCTATATACTCTGTTCTTCCAGGCAATATGATTACAGTAGCTTTATCACCTTTTTCCCAATAACCATATCTTATAAATTTTCTATCTTCAGTTTGAACATAATCCAGTATCCCTCCAGGTAGAAGTTTAATTCCCAACCTAGGTAATGGGTTGAGTTTACTATTAGCCAAGAATATTTCCTAATTGCATTGCAACTCCCATACTTCCTTCAACCTTTAGAGTTCCACCCATGAATGCAGATGTTGGATTTGTTTCTCCCTCTAAAATATTTCTAAAAGTTTCAGCACTTGCTATTAGAGTACAGTCAGTTTCTTCAGAGGATTCTCTAACACCGTTCCCATCTACGACAATTGATCCTTCATCTTCAATTTGAAATTTAGCACTAAAGTCTATACTTTTACCCTCAAGTTTTTCTTCTAAAGCTTTAATCGCCTCTTCTAAGATATTTGACATAAGAATTCCTTACATATTAAGTTTTATATTTTTAAATATTGTAAAATGAAACTCAAAAATTTAAAGTAATATTTCTTTCTAGTTTCTGATTTTTTTAATTAATTTTTGTAGTAGTTAGAATCAAGGCCTAATTATTGAATATTATGATAATTTGAAACTGATGATAAAAAAAAATAAAACAATAAAAAATATTAAGGCATTATTAGGCCCTACAAATACAGGAAAAACCTTTTTTGCAATTGACAGAATGCTTACTTACTCAAGTGGTATGATTGGTTTTCCATTAAGATTACTAGCTAGGGAAGTTTTTGATAAAATTTCACTCAGATGTGGGAAACAATATGTTGCTTTAATAACAGGTGAAGAACGAATTATGCCTGAAAATCCAAAATATTGGGTTTGTACTGTTGAAGCAATGCCTATTAATTTAACTTTTGATTTTGTAGCAATTGACGAAATACAATTATGTGCCGATCTGGATAGGGGGCATATTTTTACGAATAGATTACTGAATTTAAGAGGTAAAAAAGAAACAATATTTCTTGGGTCAAGTTCAATAAAAAAAATTATAAATAACATTTTGCCAGATGTTGAATTTTTATCAAGAAAGAGGTTATCACAACTTAAATATGTAGACTCTAGAAAAATAAATAAAATTCAACCTAGATCTGCAATAGTTTGTTTTTCTGTTGAGGAAGTCTATTCTATTGCTGAAATAATAAGGAGAGAAAAAGGGGGAGCCGCAATTGTTACTGGAGGTTTATCCCCTAAAACAAGAAATTCACAAGTAAATATATATCAAAGTGGTGAAGTCGATTACCTTGTAGCAACGGATGCGATTGGTATGGGCTTAAACTTAGACTTGTCAAATGTTTGTTTTGCTAGCTTAACTAAATTTGATGGATTTAATCATAGAAAACTTTTTGTAAATGAATTAGCACAAATAGCCGGAAGAGCAGGTCGATATACAACTAACGGTACATTTGGTACCACTGCAGGTTGTGAGGCTTTATCATCTGATTTAATTCATAATATTGAAAACCACAATTTTTTAGATATTAAAAAAATACAATGGAGAAACTCAAATTTATCTTTTGATAACCCTTCATCACTAATTGAATCCTTAAATTTAAAACCCAATAATTTAAGCCTTGTAAAATCTAGAGAGAGTACGGACCTAAGTACTCTAAAGATAATGTCCGAAAATCAGATAATTATTGATAAAATTAAGAGTATTGATGAAGTAAAGCTTTTTTGGAAGATCTGTCAGATACCTGATTATAGAAAAATATCTCTAACGGATCATGTGCAAATTTTAACAGAAATATTCTTGCTTTTAATAGATAAAGGTAAATTACCTGAAACATGGCTTGAAAAAAAGATAATATCGTTAGATAAATATGATGGTGATATCGAAAAATTATCTAGGAGATTGTCATACATAAGAACATGGAATTATGTAGCAAATAGAGGTAGCTGGTTTGATAACCCTGCCTTTTTGAAAGAAGCTGCAAAATCAATTGAAGAAAAACTTTCAGACAAACTTCATGAACTTCTTATAGAACGGTTTATTGATAAAAGAACAACTGTATTATTGAAAACAATTAGGGAAAGGGAAAAATTGACGGCAGAATTTAATGATAACAATGAACTTATTATTGAAAATCAATTAATTGGACGCGTTGAAGGATTAAACTTTGTTTTTCAGACTTCGGATAATTCAATAGAAAATAAAAAATTACTTTTAATTTCTAAAGATCAGATTATTACAAAAATTAAGAAAATTGTTGATCAATTATATGAGACCCCTGATTCAGATTTTTTCTTAAATAACTCTGGTGAAATTATTTGGAATGAGAGTGTTGTTGGAAAACTTGCAGTTGGGAATAAGTTATATAAACCAAATATCAAATCCGTCACCCCTGATTATCTACCTGAAACGTTAATTAATAAAGTAGAAACACGAATTAAATACTTTATAAATAATTATATTAAACAAAATTTTATTCATCTTTTCTCTATAATGGAGGATAAAGATATTAATGGAATTTCTACAGGCTTAGTTTTCACAATGAGTGAGCACTTAGGTGTTTTGTCTAGAGATCGTGTAACAAAGGAAGTAAAAAGTCTTGATCAAGAGTCTAGAGCAAAATTTAGAAAATATGGTTTTAGATTTGGACAATACAGTATATATCATCCTCTTTTTTTGAAACCAGAACCAACAAGATTAAGGGTGATATTGTGGAGCAAATTTCATCAATTAGAAAAAAAAATGGATCCGCCTATACCTGGTTTAGTTACAATTGAAGTAACAGAAGGAGTTGAAGAATCATATTATGAGTTAGTAGGATTTAAAAAACTTGGATCCAGGGCTATAAGAATTGATATGCTTGAAAGGTTAGCAGACCTAATAAGGTTACAGGATACAAAAAAAGGGTT
>CACGLH010000012.1 GCA_902573735.1 uncultured Alphaproteobacteria bacterium | reverse complement strand
ATCGAAAACTTAATTTATTTATCTTTTCTATGGCTAAAACAATATTAATTATTTTTAGCATTTTATTTCCAAATGTTTTTCATTCTAATGAACTATATGGAGAAAACTTACTTTTTTCACCTCCTAATGGATATAAACTTGGTTTCACTGATAGTAGTAATGAGATATATACACAGGAATGGATACCTAATGGGGAAACGATAAAAGATTGGTCAAGGATGATGACTGTGCAAGTTTTATATAATTATAATACAAAAAGTACCCTCAAAAATTTCGTAGATCGTTTTATTGGTATTATAGTAGATTTTTGTGATGAAGGAAGAGGCTTGGAAATTTCTAGTGGGGAAGAATATGGATATTCGTATAATTATTTCATGACAATTTGTGGTAAAAATCCAAACACAAAAAAGCCAGAATATACAATGATTAAGGTTATTTCTGGAAAAGATGCTTTGTATTTAATACAAAAAGCATGGAGATATGAGCCTACTAATTCCCAAATACAAGATTGGTCAAAGTTAGTTTCAAAAGTTTTCCTTTGCGATTCTAGAAATAAGAATGCTCCGTGTCCTAAGATATAATTTTATAGATACTTTTTTTAAATTTAAAAATTTTTGTGATAACTTTTAATTAAATTGGTCTATTTCTCGAGAAACCGTTTCGAATATTTTAAAGGCTTCTGCTGGATTTAATTTTTTTACAGTACCTTCCATTACATCTTTGTTATTCCACATTGATGTAATCAACGGATCGCCTCTCATAGCCCAGCTGGCAAATAATCTTCTTTTAGAATTGTTTTCAGACAATTTTTTTATGTCTGAATGTCTTTTATCATTTAAAATTTTATTATAAGTATTTTCTAATTCTTTAGATGGACCTTCAAGATATTGGAGATATAGGTCAGATCGATAAATTAAGCATCCAGTAATGCTATTTTTTTTATTGTTTAAGTTAGAAATTTCTAAAATACTATTTATATTTTTTTTATTAAAACCAAACGGTGTAGATACATATATTAAATACTTAATCTTGGTCTCCAGAATTTTTTTAAATTTAATAATAATATTTATAAGGTTAACAGCTAAACACCATTTATTGAAGTCTTATATTTTAAGTTTTTTTTTTAAATTTAGTACAGTCCATTTTTTAAAACACATTTATCAAAGGCATCAAAAGCTTTATTTGATCCAATTAAAGAAAACCATGCTATAGTATCATTTTTATCCAGATGATAAAATTTCCTTCCTGCTCTCATTTCTTTTTCAATTTCGCTTGCAGCTTGCTCAGTATAATTAGAGATATTACTCATTAACCAACCGTTATCATATTCGGGACTATCATCTATCCATGGATCATTATTATCAATTTGAAATTTAAAAAAATCATATTTTTTGTTTGTAAAATCCTCATAAAAAGTTGCTAATTCATAAAAATCTTTAGATCTATAAATCTGAAGCTCCATTTCACTATTTGATACACTTGCAATGCATGCACGTCCCCCATCATCATACTTATAGGCAAAGACTTTCCAGTGATCTTTTTCATATATAGTAGTTCTTGTTTCAGCCATAAGATAAAAACAAGAAACTAATAAATAAAATATGAAAGAAAAAAGAAAATAAGAATTTTTTAAATTAAAAATCATTTTAACTCCAGACAGTTTATAAAATGTTAATACCAATGTCAGTTTAATTATAAAAGAAAAAAAAACAATTGAACTATAAACTTAAGATAAGTTTGCATTTACTAATTTTGGTATTTTTTTGGACTCATCAAAAAAGGGTAAGGTTACTATTTGACAGTCATGTAAATTATTTTCATGATCTTTAATATATAATTTTTTTTCTATCCAGTTGTTATTGTAATTAAATAATGCATATCCGATACCTCTACCAAAGTATGGAGAAAAGGCCCCTACAGTAGTTTGACCAACTATTTTATTTTTGTAAAAAATTTTTAATCCAGAAAAGGGAATTATGTTTTGACAAATTATACCAAAAAGTTTGGTTTTTTTGTTAACTGTTAATAGTTTATCTTTCCCAATAAAAAAACCTTTTGAAAGATCAATAAATTTACCTAATCCTACCTCAAAAGGATTATTAAAACGATTCATATCAGTACCATAGTCGAGAATTCCAGCTTCTATTCTTCTTATGCCCATTGAATCTAAACTTGACGTTTTTATGTTAAAATCTTTACCTCTTTCCATTATATAATCCCATAAATGAAGATGATCATCTTGAGGACCATTGCTATAAATTTCAAAACCAAGTTCACCTGTCCATCCAGTTCTAGAGACTAAAAAATTTTGACCACCAAAATTTAGGTTACGACAATGAAAATATTTGAATTTTTCTATATCAATACTGGTAACACAATTTTTCAAAACTTTTAAGGCACTGGGTCCTTGTATTTGAATTGCCCAAGATTTTGGGTCTCTTATATTTACTTTTAAACCTTCACTATGAGCTAATAACCATGTCTCGAAATTACCATCAGCATGAATATACCAGAATTTATTTGATGATAGTCTTATCAATATTCCGTCCATTATAATTCCACCATCATAATTACAGGCAATTGCATACCTTGCACGGTTAATTTTTAGATCGGATATGGTCCTAGAGAAAACTTTTTCTAATAATATTAATGAGTCAGAACCACTTATTTCTAGTGGCTTCTCAGGCACATCATATAAAACCACTTTTTTTCTTAAGTTCCAATAAGATTCAATTGGATCTTTTCCGTTAGATAAAGGATAAAATCTATTTGCTGAAATTCCAAAAACAATTTTTTTATCATAATATTTGGAAATGTATGGGCTTATGTCAAAACGTTTTGAACTTACAACAAATAAATCATGTGAATCTCCATAATTTTTTTTCAAGGACATTATAAAACTTTCATTATTAATTTTGGATAGATTCTTTGTAAATTATTGATTGAGAATTTGTATTTTAAACTTAATTTTTAGTTAAATCATGACTAAGTATAAATCAATCTTAATAATGGTACCAAGTCATATAATGTTCAGATATTATATTATTTATTGGAGTATATTTTATATAGATGTAAAAAAATATTAGTATTCTAAAAACCCAAAAAAATGGATGGGTCAATACATTTTTATTTAAAAAATAAAAACTGATAAAATCTGAATCCTAGGGGTTATAATAATTTGATCTAACAAATTGATTAATCCGTGGTAGTTTACTAGTAGAAATTTTCACAAAGTATTTTAAAAATTTTTAATAAAAAATTAATTTGGAATTTTTCCCATAATACGATTGGCTATAACTTGTGCCTGAATTTCAGCTGATCCTTCAAATATATTCAATACTCTGGCATCACAAAGTATTCTACTTATTTCATATTCTAATGCATAGCCATTCCCACCATGAATTTGTAAAGAGTTATCAGCAGATGACCATGCTATTTTTGCACATAATAACTTAGCCATTCCAGCTTCTAAATCACATCTATGCCCAAGATCCTTATTTTTTGCAGCAAAATAAGTTAGTTGTCTTCCCATAGCAATTTCAACAATCATCATTGCTATTTTGTTGTAAACTCTTTGAAAATTAATAATTGACCTACCAAATTGTTTTCTGTTTAGAGAATAAGATAATGCTAGGTCTAATGCGTTCTGTGCGACACCAATAGATCTTGCAGCAGTTTGTATTCTGGCACTTTCAAAGGTTTTCATTAATTGTGAAAATCCATTATTTTCGACTTCTCCAAGAAGGCCAAGACATTCTACTTCTAGATTTTCAAATCTTAATTCAAATTCTTTCATTCCTCTATACCCCAAAACTTTTATTTCAGTTCCAGATATATTTTTATCAGGAAAAAATTCTTTTTTGGTTTCCGGAGTTTTGGGAACAAGAAAAATAGATAGACCTTTATTTTTTTGTGATATATCCGGATTAGTACGTGCAAGAATAATAAATAAATTTGCTCTGGATGCATGAGTTATCCAAGTTTTGTTTCCTGATAAAAAATAATTATCAGCATCTTTTTTTGCTTTAGTTTTTATTGAACCTAAATCTGATCCACAATCAGGTTCAGTAAAACATGCAGCTGGAATGGTTTCTCCATTAGCAATTTTAGGTAACCAAAGATCTTTTTGGGCTTTTGTCCCATCATTAATAATTAATTCACTTGCTATTTCTGTTCTGGTTGCCAAACTACCAACACCAATATAGCCTCTTGCTAACTCTTCAGATACAACACACATTGCAAGTTTATTCAAACCTAGTCCGCCGTATTTTTCTGTAATGGTTAAACCAAAAACCCCTAATTTTGACAATTCATCGATTACATTCTGAGGAATCAGTTCGTCTTTTAAGTGCCATTGGTTTGAGTCATTATTTACATTTATAGCATTAAACTTTTGAAATTGTTCTCTTATTTGTTCGAATTCAAGATCTAGTTGAGTATTCTCTAGGGTAGTTGTAGTTTCTTTTTTGACAGCAATTTTAACTAAGCGCTCTTTTAATTTAGCTATCTCATTGATACTAAAATTCTCTATTAAATTTTTATTTAAAGGATATAAATCATTTGGTATTATACATTCATAGTCATTAACTTTAATAAATTCAGTTTGTGACATCGGTATACCATTCAGGATTTGGCTAACATATTCTATAAAAGCAATATCTAAAATTAGATGCTCAAATTCACTTATGTTTTTATTTTTAGCTAATTTTAGAGCCCACTTATTAATTTGTCTTAATGATTCTATATAAGTCGCAATCCATGCAAATCCATGGATCAAATGTTGATTTTCTATTTCCCAAACTTTCAGATTATCTAGGTTTTCCTTTTTTTTTGAAATGAGTTCTTTTTTTATTTTTTCAAAAATCTTTTCTAAATCAAGAAGAATTTCATTATATTTTGAGGAAATAGAATTACTTATATTATTTTTTATTTGATCTAACATATTAATTATTTACGTAATTATAATCTATCTACTTATGTTTATATACTAAACATGAATAAAACTTTCACTTTCATTAAATGTTTTAGAACTATTTTTTAAGCCTAAATAAATACCTTTTTTATGTATATGTCTAGATGCACTCCAACATAATACTAAGGAGTCAAGTAAATCGTCAGGTTTTGCTTTTATTTCCTCTGACAATTGGTTGCTCAATGATGTCGGAGTAAACCCAAGATTAGTGAGTAATTCCAACCTTTCAAAAAAACCTAAAAGCCCACTTTTTCCAAATCTTAAAAAATCGCCTTTTAGTTCACGAAAGCTACATTCTGGGTGTCCTTCTTTTAAAGAATATCCTTTCTCAATAAGCTTTTGGGTTTCTTTTATTTTATCATTTATCATCCATGTTTGTTTTGATAATCCATGGCTAGTTATTTTCTTGTTCAATATATTTGCTGATTCATAATTACTTTCTAAAGATGCTTTTTTGCATGGAGGAGCAAAAATTGAATGTCTTCTTGGTCCAATAAAAGCCCTAGCTTTAACGTCACACTCTCTTATGTGTTTTTTTTTATCAAGGCCTATTGGAATATCTGCAATAATAAATGTTTTCTTAGGTAACTTAAGTATTAGTTCTTCAAGATTTTTTGAATAAAGGCAATAACATTTTTTAAAATCAAAAGGTTTAGAAAAACTTGCTAACCAGCCATTACTACATCCATCAATACCAACAGCGAACATGATTATCCCCAAACTTTTTTATAAAAATAGGATTAGCAGAACATTCCTATACATAAAATTTATTTAAAACTTATTTTCAGAATAAAAGTTATAAAGACCTTTAATTTAGATCTATCATATTTTCTAATTTTTTTAAAACTTCCTCACTATTATCTTCTAAAGGATACTCTGTTAATATAGCCTGTTTAATTGTATTACGAGTAAATTCCAAATCAAATCTTTTTCCAGACTTATCCATGCCTGTATTTACCAAAAACACATTGCAATTATGTTTTTTAATTTTTTTCATTAACATGTCACTGTATTCTTTTACTTTTCTGGGCATAAACGGAGATCCATAACATGGTGAAAATGTTCTCTTAATTTCATCAGATCCGGCTTCTGTTCCAGGCATTTGACTAGTATAACCTGTTTCAAAGAAACGTCTTACTGTACTTCCGCTAATTCTACTGATCGCAGGAAAAATGCCTTCTGCATCCATTGTTAAAAAAAATATATTATCTGCGTGATCAAAGTTACTTCGTTTATGATATGCATTTTCTACACAAGTTATTGGATAACTTAATCTAGCATTTAATGCTTCTGGATTTTCTTCTACTAGAGTATTCCTTTTCTTTGCAGTAGCTACAGCATCAAAAATTGTTCTATGAGTGTCTGGAGTAAGTCCCTCACTTTTGGCATAGCATCCAGTTTCTATCATTCTTATTCCCATACTTGTCCATGCTACTTCATCATCACTTATAAGTTTATAATCTGGATCGCTACTTAGGGTTGTTTTCCCAGTACCACTCAAACCAAACATTAAATTTGTAGTACCACCATATGTAAATGCCCCACAATGCATTGGCAGTATTTTATATTTAGGTAATTCAAAACTTACAATGCCAAAAACACCTTTCTTTATTTCACCAAGAAATGTAGTACCACCTATCAGCAACACTTTTTCGTCCAAGTGTATATATATTTTTGGTTCCATTTTGATCTCAGTATTATGATAAATAGTCCAATCACCTACCTGATCCTCAGCTGTAACTTTAAACATATTCCAAACAAATTGCTTATGGCGTTCATCATTAGTATGTAATGTAAAGTTAGTCCCAACTGTTTCAAAATTAGTAGGTGATAAATATTTCTGGTCTTTGAGTAATTTTAAAAAATCTCTATAATCTTTTTCTTTGCCAATTTTATTATATTTTGGTCTAGTTAAGTCTAAACTTTTTGTTTGTCTTCCAAAGAAAAACTTTTTATCTGGACTGCGTCCAGTTGGATTTGTGTTTATACTAATATTCGCCATAATTATACTTCATTCCTCACATTCTTTAGATATGGGATCGGTTATAAATCTTAAAACATATTTAAATGCCTGATATTAGATTTGATAATTGTTCCCCAGTTTTTAAAGATTTATTATATAAAATCTTTACAATAATAATTTTTTTGCCTGATTTTTAATCTTTCGATTTAATATATGCTTCTATGTAAAAAATGTTTTTTTGATTTTGAAATGATATAATATTCAATAATGAAAAATATATTGAGTCAATATTTAGGATGATAGTATCTACTAATAATTGCAAAATAATGCATGCCACAAGTGTTTATATAAACGGTAAAGGAATTGTTATTTTTGGTAAATCTGGTTCTGGAAAAAGTAACTTAGCAATTAAACTAATTTCATTTGGAGCAAAATTAATCAGTGATGATCAAACTCAGTTAGAATTAAAAAAAAATAAAATAATTTTAACAAAACCTGATAGTACTCCTAACTTAATTGAAGCAAGAGGTATTGGATTAATTGAAGTTCCTATAAAAAATTCAGCTGAATTATTTTGTTTTGTAAAGATGACTGAAATCGAATTAAAGAGATTACCTTATAAAAAACAAAAAAACTGCTTTGGAAAAAAAATAAAAATGATAGAATTTAATCCTAATTATAATAATGAAAGCTCTCTTTTTTTGAGTTTAAAATATGGAGTAAAAACAAATATAATTTGAGGAAAACTCTTGGTAACTGATCATTATAATAAATTGATTATAATTACAGGCTCATCTGGAGCTGGAAGAACCACAGCAATAAACGTATTTGAAGATATAGGTTATGAGTCTATAGATAACATACCAATATCTATGATCGAAAATTTAGTTTTAGCTAAAAATAGAAACAAAAATTTAGCACTTGGTGTTGATATAAGAACAAGAGAATTTTCACCAAAAAGTTTAAGAAAATTAGTATCAAAATTTGACAAAATTGAAATTAAGGTAATTTTTTTAGATTGTGATTTAAATAAACTCCTCGGAAGATTTAATGAAACTCGTAGAATTCATCCTTTGTCTGGGAGTAAATCTTTATCTGAAGCATTAGTTGAAGAAATGGAATATTTAAATCCTATTAAAGAGTTTTCTGATTTTGTTATTGATACTACGGATTATAGTCCTACGGATCTCAGACAAGAGTTGTTGAATTATATGTCCATTTCAGAAATAGAAAAGTTCAGTATACTATTACAGTCTTTTTCCTATAAAAAAGGATTACCTAGAAATATTGACATAATATTTGACTGTAGATTTTTGAAAAACCCATATTGGAATACAGAATTAAGAGATTTAGATGGCAATTCTCAACTAATACAAGATTTTGTAAGTAATTCTAGTGAGTTTAACTCCTTTTTTCCTAAAGTATTATCCCTTTTAAATTTTTATATTCCACAAGTTCAAAAAGAAGGAAAAAACCAATTTTCAGTTGGTTTTGGCTGTACTGGTGGTAAACACCGTTCTGTAGTATTAGTAAACAAAATAATGCAGAAATTAAAAAAAGATGGTTATAATATTCTATTAAAACATAGAGATATAATTAGTTGATTTTTATTTATAATTTAAGGATATGGTAATATTACAAGGGAAGTAAAACTTAAAATTATTAACAAAAGAGGTTTGCATGCTCGGGCCTCAGCAAAATTTGCATCAATTGTTGACAGCTTTAAATCTAAAGTAGAGGTTACTAGGGGAAATTTGGTAGTTCCTGGAAATTCGATTATGGGATTACTTACTCTTGCAGCTGAGCAAGGGTCAATTATATCAATACAAATAACTGGCGAAGATGAAAAAGAACTTGAAGAAAAACTCATAAATTTGGTTAATAGTTTTTTTGGTGAAGGTTCTTAGTCCAACTTATCTGGTAGGTACTGGTTTTTCACCTTTATAATTGTAAAATCCAATTTTATTTTTTCTTCCTAACCAATCTGCTTCAACATATTTCACTAATAATGGGCAAGGGCGATATTTAGTATCAGCCAATCCATCATGTAATGTGTTCATAATAGCTAAACAAGTATCAAGTCCAATAAAATCGGCAAGTTCTAGGGGTCCCATAGGATGATTTGCTCCTAATCTCATAGAATTATCAATACTTTCAACAGTTCCAACACCTTCATAAAGGGCATAAATTCCTTCGTTAATCATCGGCATTAGTATTCTATTAACAATAAAGGCTGGAAAATCTTCAGAATTAGTAGAAATTTTGCCAATTTTTTTAACCAGTCCTTTTAAACAATCGATAGTTTCCTCACTTGTAGCTATACCTCTTACTAATTCAACTAGTTGCATGACTGGGGCAGGCTTCATAAAATGACAACCCATAAATTTTTCTGGTCTATCAGTTCTAGCTGCTAATCTTGTTATTGAAATTGAAGATGTATTAGATGTAAGAATAGTATGAGGTTGGAGATGTGGGACTAACTTTTGAAATATTTCATGTTTAATTTTTTCATTTTCTGTTGCTGCTTCAATAATTAAATCGCACCCACCAAGTTGAGCAATGTTATTTTTTGTTTTTATTCTATCAATAGAATACGAACCAATATCTTTTTCTAACCTACCTCTGTTAATTGCTTTATTTATATTATCTTTAATTATGTTAGAAGCGTTATTTAGGGTTATTTGATCTCTATCATTAATCAAAACGTTAAAACCTGAAGTCGCCAATACTTGGGCAATACCAAGCCCCATTTGCCCTGCTCCAACTATTCCTATAAGTTTAATATCATCTGACATAAAAGTTATATTAATTAAATTTTATTAGTTAATTCTGGGACAACATTAAATAAATCGCCAACTAAACCAAAATCTGCAACTTGAAAAATAGGTGCTTCTTCATCTTTGTTAATTGCTACTATTACTTTACTATCTTTCATTCCTGCTAAATGTTGTATTGCCCCTGAAATTCCAACTGCTACATAAAGTTCTGGTGCAACTACTTTTCCAGTTTGACCTACTTGCCAATCATTAGGAGCAAACCCAGAATCTACTGCAGCTCTAGATGCGCCTACTGCTGCACCAAGTTTACTTGCTAATTTCTCAATTATATCAAAATTTTCTTCACTCCCTATTCCTCTTCCTCCTGACACTACTATTTTTGCAGAAGTAAGTTCTGGTCTATCATTTTCTACTATTTTATCTTCTACCCATACTGACATTTTATTTTCAACTACTGAGCAATTTGTATTGAGTATATTTGCACTATTAGACATCTCAGGTGTCTCAAAGTTAGCTGTTCTAACACTTATAACTTTTTTATTATCTGTACTTTTTACAGTTTGAATAGCATTTCCTGCATAAATAGGTCTTTCAAAAGTGTTGGAGTCAATGATTTTAGAAATATCTGTAATAACCATAACATCGATTAAGGCTGCAACTCTAGGTAAGATATTTTTCCCAAAAGCACTGGCAGGAGAAACTATAAATTCAAAATCCTTCGATAATTCGACTATAAGTGCCGACATAGGTTCAGCTAAACCGTTTTTAAAAAGAGGATCACTTACATTTAGTACACTATTAACTCCATTAATTTTTGATGCTTCAATTGAAGCATTTTTTGCATCATCAGATGCACATAGAATTGTTACCTCTCCTAAATGCGTTACTGCATTTACAGTTTTTCCTGTTAGATCAATTGAGAGCTCGTTGCTTACTATGTCTGCGATTACTAATACTGACATTTTAAATTACTCCTACTTCATTTTTTAATTTATCTAAAAGTTCGTCAACAGATGAAACTTTAATTCCAGATGGTCGTTCGGGTGGTTCCTTTGTTTCTAAAATCTCTAGTCTATTCTTTATTTGAATATTAAGGTCTTGGGGTGTTTTTTCTTCCAAAGGTTTTCTCTTAGCTTTCATAATATTAGGAAGACTGGCGTATCTTGGTTCATTTAATCTTAAATCTACAGAAATAACTGCAGGTAGTGATACTTCAATTACTTGTAAACCACCGTCTACTTCCCTGGTCACAGAGGCCTTGTTATTATTCAAATCTATTTTTGATGCATAAGTTGCTTGAGAGCATCCTAAAAGTGCTGAAAGCATTTGACCTGTTGCATTCATGTCGTTGTCAATGGCTTGCTTACCACAAAGCACAAGATCAATGTTCTCTTTAACAACTACAGCATGTAAAATTTTTGCTACATCAAGTGGCTCAATATCGCTATTTACGTCATCAGTAGCAACAATTAGAATAGCTCTATCAGCACCCATAGCTAAAGCTGTCCTTAAAGTTTCTTGAGATTGCTGAGGCCCAATCGATATAGCTATAATTTCTTCCGCTTTATTTGCCTCTTTCATTCTTATAGCTTCTTCAAGAGCTATTTCGTCAAAAGGATTCATTGACATTTTTATATTAGAGAGATCTACACCACTACCGTCGGACTTAACTCTTACTTTAACATTGTAGTCAATCACCCTTTTGACTGGAACCAAAATTTTCATATATTTCCCCATTTTTTTAATAGCTAAATAATATTAATTCATAAAAAAAAAATTAATAAAATATTAATTTTTGTCGCACATTTTCTAATTTTTTGAAGGGATCCAAAGAATATCATTTTTCCCATTATTGTTAAATTTTCTAGCACTTACAAAAAACCAGTCAGAAAGACGATTTAAATATTTTAGTATTTCTGGATTAACTTTTTCTTTTTCAGTTAACTCAACCACATATCTTTCCGCTCTTCTACAAGTCGTTCTACATAGATGTAATTGAGAAGAAACTTTACTACCCCCAGGAAGAACAAACGATTTTATGGGTTCGATAGATAAATTCATTTGGTCTATTTCTTTTTCTAAACTTATGACATAATCACCTGGAAATCTAAATGGTACAAAATTGTATTTTTTTTCTGTTTCAGGAATACAAAGATCTGCACCAATATCAAATAGATCATTTTGTATTTTAAGAAGTGAATTTTTGAAATCTCTTTCGATGTCTAAAGAAGTAACTATACCAATCAATGAGTTTAGCTCATCTACCGTTCCATAGGCCTCAACTCTTTTGGAAAATTTTTTTACTCTTTCTCCATTTCCTAATTCTGTATTTCCATCATCTCCTTTTTTAGTATATATTTTATTAAGAACTACCATTTTACCCCTTTTTTTCAAAATAAACAAAGACAATAATTAATAAAACTGCTACTGCCTGAGCTATAATTCGCCATCTCATTAATTTATTAGAGTATTTTCTACCAAAATTACCGCCTTTGGCAAAAGATCCAATTCCAAACATTAAAATGATTAAAACAATAAGGCACGTAACAATTGCTAAAATTAAGAAGATTGAAGACATTAATTTTTCATCATTTAAAAGTGAATTACGAATTATCAGATTTTAAAGATCCAGTCTAGTACATTAGTTGGTAAAAATTTAATCATAATCTTAGCAATTAGAGTTGGGATTGTTATTTTATATCTTTCTTTTGGTCTTTTGGAATTCAAAATTTTAATCAGTATTTTTGTAACTGCCTCGGGGTGTAGTTCGAAAAAGCTAAGTGAATTTTTTGAATTATTATTATATAATCTTTTCAGTACTTTATTTTCATAAGTCTTTTTATGAATTGAATTTTTCCAATCTAGCCATTTCTCAAAATGTTTAAGAGATTTTTGTTTAATGGATGTATTAATTGGCCCAGGTTGTATCAAAACAAATTTTAATTTTTCATGATAATTTTCTCTTCTCATAGCATCTGTTAAAGCTTCAATTGAAAATTTGGTAGCTGAATAAACGCCTCTGTAAGGTAAAGATATGAAACCCAAAACAGAAGAACAATTTATTATTTTTGGGGATTCCGAACTCATCATTAACGGAATACATTTATTAATAAGATCAATTTGGCCAAATACATTTACTTCAAAGATTTCTCTTAAAGCATCCCTTGGCATATCCTGGATTGCACCTGGTATTGCATATGCCCCATTATTATAAAGAGCATCTAGTTGAGATTTAGTATTTTTTTGGATTAATTTTACAGCATTATTTATTGATTCTTCACTTTGTAGATCCAGTTCAAAACTTTCAATTCCCAATTTTTTAAAAAATTTACAATCATTTTTAGATCTACAGGTTGCAAATACTCTCCAACCTTTGTTATGAAGTGTAATAGCAGCATTCTTACCAATTCCGCTTGAACAACCAGTTATTAGAATATTTTTTGGTTCCATTTTTTTAACCTTTTACCTAAAAGTATAAAATTAAAATGATAGATTATTAATGGCAAATAAAGAAGATACAAATAAAGCAACAATTTATAATGAAAATCTTGACGTTGCACTTGGTCAAAGATATCTGGCATATGCACTTTCCACTATAACTGATAGGGCACTGCCTGATAGCAGAGACGGATTAAAGCCGGTGCATAGAAGAATATTATATGCAATGAGGCAATTAAAATTAGTTCCTACAGGTTCATTTAGAAAATGTGCAAAAATTGTTGGTGAAGTTATGGGTAATTATCACCCCCATGGTGATAAGGCCATATATGATTCACTGGTAAGAATGGCTCAGTCATTTACAACAAGATATCCACTTATAGAAGGCCAAGGTAATTTTGGTAATATTGATGGCGACAATGCTGCAGCACAAAGATATACAGAGGCTCGGTTAAGTGAAATTTCAGTGATAATGTTAGATGGTCTTGATGAGTCAGCTGTAGATTTTAAAGATAACTATGACGGTTCAGAAAAAGAGCCTGAATTTTTGCCTGCTTTTTTTCCCCAACTTTTGGCAAATGGTGCCTACGGGATTGCTGTAGGAATGGCAACAAGTATACCTCCCCATAATATTAAAGAAATATTAGATGCTTCAATAAAGTTAATTCAAAATTCTAAAATAGATCAAGAGTCTCTTTTAGAAATAATTAAAGGTCCTGATTTTCCAACTGGAGGAGTTTTAGTTGATTCAAAAAAAACTATTTTAGAAAATTATACTTTGGGAAAAGGTAGTTTTAGAATTCGAGCTAAATTTGAACAAGAATTTTTAACTAGAGGTAGATGGCAAATAGTAGTCACAGAAATACCATATGGAATACAAAAGTCAAAATTAGTAGAAAAATTAGCTGAATTAATCAATGAAAAAAAATTAAATCTTTTGTCTGATTTAAGAGATGAAAGTGCTGAAGATATAAGGTTAGTTCTTGAACCAAAATCCAAAAACATTCCTCCAGAGATACTTATGGAACATTTATTTAAAAAAACTGATTTAGAAAATAGATTTTCATTAAATATGAATGTTTTACAAGATGGTAAAATGCCAAGAGTATCAAGTCTGAAAGATTTATTACAAAACTATATTAACCATGGCAGAAACATTCTAATTCGTCGATCCAAATACAGATTGAAAAATATTGATACAAGGTTGCATTTAATTGAAGGTTTTTTAGTAACTTATTTAAATATCGATAGGGTTATAAATATAATTAGGTTCAATGAGAAACCAAAATCTGATCTTCAAAAAGAATTTGATCTATCTGAAATTCAAGCAGAGGCAATTCTAAATATGAGGCTTAGGTCACTTAGGAAATTAGAACAATTTCAACTTGAAGAAGAAAAAGATTTACTTTTGAAAGAGCGTCTTAATTTAGAAGTGCTTTTAGAAGATGAAAAAAGCCAATGGAAAAAATTATCTAAAGAACTAGAATTACTTAAACTTAAATTAAGTTCTGACAAAACTTTTAACCGAAAAACCTTAATTGAAGAAAAAGAAATATTTGAAAATATTCAAATTCCTGATGTTATTGAGGATGAGGAAGTTACAGTTGTTATTTCACAATTAGGTTGGATAAAATTTGTTAAAGGAAAAATAACTAATCCTGAGGAAATCAAATATAGAGAAGGAGATAATGAACGATTTTTGATCAAAGCAAAAACCTCTGATAAACTTTTGATTTTTGGAACTAACGGACTTATTTACACACTATTAGTAAATTTACTTCCTAGTGGACGCACTAATGGAGAACCAATAAGATTATTAACAGATTTACCCAATCAGACAGAAATTGTAAATGTTTTAATTTTTAATTCAGATTTATGTGCAATTGTATCATCCAATGTAGGAGACGGTTTTATTATAAAACACGAGGACATGCTTGCGCAAACAAGATCTGGGAAAAAAATAATCAATCTAAAAACAGGTGTCTTTGCAAATTGCTTGAAAAATATTGAGGGAGATGCAATTGCTTCAATTGGTACAAATCGTAAACTTCTTATTTTTAAAATAGAAGAATTACCTCTTCTTAATAGAGGTAAAGGGGTAAGGTTGCAAAAATTTAAAGATGCAACTCTTTCTGATATTACAAGTTTTGAATTAGAGTTAGGTCTTGCATGGTTTGATAAATCAGGTAGAAAAAAAGTTGAGAACAATTTTGAAAATTGGCTAGGGAAAAGGGCGCAATCAGGAAAAATAGCACCTAAAAATTTTCCAAAAAATAATATGTTCAATACAATTCAGAAATAATAGAAATTTATAATATTCTCTATCAAGTATAAATTAAATCCTTCTTATTTAAGTTGATAAGATTTGAGTGGCCAACTTATCTAAAACACCATTTGCTAGTTTACATTCTTTTCCATTTGGGAAGAAAGATTTTGCGATTTCTAAAAATTCACTTATAACAATTTTAGGTGGAGTTTGTATCATAAATTCTGCTGCTGCAGCTCTAAAAATAGCTCTCAAAGTTGGATCAATTCTATCCATAGTCCAGTCTTTTTTTATTGACTGAGTTATATTCTTATCTATGATCTCTTGGTTTTTAAAAGTGGTTTCAATAATCTTCCTAAGAAAAATTAAATCTGCTTTTGAATAAAAATCAATATCTTGGTTTTCAACATCTCTATGTTTCTCAAATTCTAGTAAAACTTTTTGAATCGAATTATTATTAGCTTCCATTTGAAAAAGAGCCTGAACAGCATATAGCCTTGAAACACTTTTTTCTTTTATTTTTTGAATATTATTAATTTTAAAACTTTCTTAATTGTAATTGATATTTTTCAATTAAATTTAAATGCTGTACTCTTGTTTAATAAATAATAATGACCTTAAGGCCATTACAGCATCCTTTCCCTTATTTTTTATTTTGGGATCAGATCTCTCAATTGCTTGTTCGATATTATCTACTGTAAGAATTCCATTACCGATGCAAATTCCCTCTAGCCCCAATTTTGAAATTCCAAAAGCACTATTATTTGCAACAATATCATAATGGCTAGTTTCTCCTCTTATTACACACCCTAATGCAATAAAACCTGAATAATTTCCTTTCAAAAGATTTATAGCAGTTGGTATTTCTAAAGCGCCCGATACATTCACTATATCTGAATCAATATTGTGTATTAATAATTCGTCAAGTGCTCCCTTTAATAGATTTTCGTAAATTAATTTATAATATGGTGAGGCAACTATGGCAATTTTACTTTTACTCTTTGGGCTCAAACTCTTTACTATTTTTTTCATAAATTTTTCTCATTTCAAGTAAAGTTTTTTATTGGTATTGTTTTTAATATCTTGAGTCCATAACCTTCTAATCCTATAAGTTTAGGAGTTCCAGAATTAGTTAATAATTTTAAGTTTTTTACTCCTAATGCCTTCAATATTTGAGCACCAATACCGTATTGTCGTATCGTACTAGAATTAGTGTCATCTTTATCGGTAGTATCTTGGTTAAAATTTAGAAGTACAAGAACACCCTTACCCTTTTCATTAATTTGATACATGGAGTCACTAATTTGATTTTGCCTCTTAGGCTCAATTCCTAGTAGGTCTTGAAAGGTATTTGTAACATGCATCCTTACTAATACTCCTTCATCTGTGCAAATATTACCTTTTGAAAGCGTATAATGGGTTGACTGATTTATTTTATCATTAAAAGTTTTTAATTGCCAATCTCCGCCAAATATCGAATGTACTTTTTGACTTTTTATTTCTTTAACTAAACTATCATATCTTCTTCTGTATGCTATTAAATCTGAAATAGTGCCAAGTTTTAGATTATGTACTTTTGCAAATGAAATTAAATCAGGCATTCTTGCCATTGTTCCATCGTTATTCATAATTTCGCAAATTACGGAAGATGGATTTAAACCAGCCAATCTCGATATATCAACCGCGGCTTCCGTATGTCCAGCTCTTACAAGTACTCCACCTTCTTTTGCTTTCAAGGGAAATACATGTCCCGGTGTTGCTAGATCATTAGGTCCTGATAATGGATTTATAGCTGTTGAAATAGTTAAAGCTCTATCATGTGCTGATATACCTGTAGTTACACCTTCTTTAGCTTCAATAGAAACTGTAAATGCAGTTTCATGCCTTGATGAATTGGAAGCTGACATTAATGGTAGATTCAATGTATTTATGCGATCTTCAGTTAAAGACAAACAAATTAAACCGCGACCATATGTAGCCATAAAATTAATTGCTTCAGGCGTAGCCATTTGCGCAGGTATTATTAGATCTCCCTCATTTTCTCTATCCTCATCATCCGCTAGAATAAACATTCTACCATTTCTAGCTTCATCAATAATTTCTGTTATCTTAGAGATAGGATTATATTCCCTATTATTTTTAATAATTTTTTCCTTGCTAGTGAAAGACATTTCAAATCCTTGCTAGTTGCAATCGATCTAAATATCTTGCTAGTAAATCAATTTCTATATTAAAAATGTCTCCGATAATACTTTCCCCCCATGTGGTCACTTGTTTTGTGTGTGGAATTATATTTACAGTAAATAAGTTTTGATTAACACTGTTAACAGTTAAAGATGTACCATTTAAAGCAATTGATCCTTTTTTTGCGATAAATTTAATAAGATCATCAGGACATTCGAAAGTAAGCTTATCACTTTTGTCTATTTTTTCAGATTTTATTAGCTTTGCCACACCATCAATATGTCCTGTTACTATGTGTCCTCCCAATTCATCACCAATTTTAAGGGATTTTTCTAAATTTATTTTCCTTCCAATTTTCCAAGGCGTTTTAGAATTCAAAATGTTTGTTTTTGAGATTGTTTCATTAGAAACTTCTACTTCATATGAAAACCCATTTGTTTCTTTTTTTTTATTAAATATAGTTAAACACACCCCATCATGAGAAATAGAGGCACCTTCTAAAGTCTCATCATAATTAAAATTACAAATTATTCTTGCATTAAAAATGCTGGATTTTTTAATACTGACTAATCTACCAACATCTGTTATCAAACCAGTAAACATCTTTTTATATATCTTTTATAATTTTTTTGTTGATAAAGGCTAATTTAAGAGTAATAAACTTTATAAATTACTAATATTAATTCTATTTTTATTCAAACATTTTTTAAAAATTATTGTGTAGTTAGAATTTAATTTAAATAACAAATAAAAATTATTACTTAATATTCCAAAAATGAGCAACATCGTTTCCTATAATTCTTGAATTATCTAGAGTATACCTATCACAAATGTCTAAATTTATTGCATTTGATAAGTTCAAATGAATACCATCAATTCCTTCTTTGTCTAAAATAATACCAGCTGTAAATAATATCAATTTGTCCACAAGATTACTTTCTAATAGAGATGTTGCAAGGGTTCCTCCACCTTCTACTAAAACTCTAGTTAACCCTAACTTTGAAAGTTTTTTAAATAGATCATTTAGATCTAAATTACCATTTTTAAGTGTAGAAATACCTAGAGTATTTATTCCTTTTGCTTTCAAGTTTTTAGTCTTTTCCTTTTTTAAATTTACATCATGAACTAAAAATGTTTTATGGTTGGTAATAGATTTATTCATATCAAGTTGTTCAAATAATTTTAAATTTTTATCCAAAATAATTTTTACTGGTTGGGGTAAGTTTTTAAATTGATCACGTAAATTAAGTCTAGGATTATCCCAAAAAGCAGTTTTTGTTCCAATCATTATAGCATCATGCTTCGACCTTAGCATTTGAACAAATAGTCTCGACTTATCACCAGAAATCCAACTGCTTTTATTTTCTTTAGTTGCTATTTTTCCATTCAAGCTCATAGCTAATTTTAAGGTAATGTAAGGCCTTTTTTTTTCAATTGAGGTTATAAAACCCTCATTAAGTTCTTTAATTTCTTTCAATAATAAGGGTGTATTGTCTACTACTATTCCATGTGATCTTAGGAGCTCAAATCCTTTGCCATTTACTCTAGGATTAGGGTCTTTTAAAGGACAAACAACTCTTTTTACTTTTGCTTTTATAAGTTCAGAAGTGCATGGATTAGTCTTACCAAAGTGGGAGCATGGCTCTAATGTAAGATATACAGTGGAATCATTTGCATTAGATTTTGCTTGCTCTAGAGCTATTTTCTCAGCATGTGGGCGTCCTTTACATGCAGTATTTCCAACCCCGACTATATGGTTATTTTTCACTATTACACATCCAACAGATGGATTAGGCCACGTGGCACCTAGATTTCTGTAACCAAGTGATATGGCAATTTTCAGAAACCTATAATCAATTTTTGTAGTTTTTTGATGATCTTTCATTAATAAGAAAGTTATTACTTAATATCTGGTCTAAGTTGAGATACAAAATCCTCAAAGTCATCAGCAGCTTGAAAATTTTTATATACAGAAGCAAATCTTACATACGCAACGGTGTCAATTCTAGCTAAAGTCTCCATCACAATCTCACCAACCTTCTCTGAGGGAATGTCAGTTTCTCCTAAACTTTCCAATCTTCTGACAATACCTGTTACCATTTGTTCAATTCTATCTATATCAATAGGTCTTTTTTGAAGTGCAATTCGTACAGATCTCTCTAATTTATCTCTATCAAATGTCTCTCTTCTATTATTTTTTTTTAGAATAATTAAATCTCTAAGCTGCACTCTTTCATAAGTAGTGAATCTTCCAGCACATGCTGGACAAGATCTTCTTCTTCTTATTGATACATTGTCTTCAGCCGGCCTACTATCTTTAACTTGAGTATCAACATTTCCACAAAAGGGGCATCTCATGATATTCTCCTAATTATCAACTCATGTATCAAGAAAGCTTCTTAACTTTCTAGAACGACTTGGATGTTTCAGTTTTCTCAGGGCTTTAGCCTCAATTTGCCGAATCCGCTCTCGTGTTACACTGAATTGTTGTCCTACTTCTTCTAGGGTATGGTCAGTATTTACTCCAATACCAAACCGCATTCTAAGCACTCTTTCTTCTCTTGGAGTTAAGCTAGAAAGTACGCGGGTTGTAGTTTCTTTAAGATTACCTTGTATTGCATTTTCTAATGGCAATACAGCATTTTTATCTTCAATAAAATCTCCTAGTTGACTGTCTTCTTCATCTCCTATTGGTGTTTCAAGGCTTATTGGTTCTTTTGCAATTTTCATAACTTTACGAACTTTTTCTAAAGGCATTTGTAATTTAGAAGAAAGTTCTTCGGGTGTAGGCTCTCTTCCTATTTCGTGCAGCATCTGTCTTCCTGTTCTTACAAGTTTATTGATAGTTTCTATCATATGGACTGGGATTCTAATTGTTCTAGCTTGATCTGCTATAGATCTAGTGATTGCTTGCCTTATCCACCATGTTGCATATGTGGAAAATTTATATCCTCTTCGATACTCAAACTTATCTACAGCTTTCATTAAACCAATATTTCCTTCCTGGATTAAATCGAGGAATTGAAGGCCTCTATTTGTATATTTTTTTGCTATTGATATTACCAGTCTCAGATTAGCTTCTACCATCTCTTTTTTTTGCCGACCTTGCTTCTTTTTCTCCTTTTTGTACTTGTTGAACTATTCTTCTAAATTCACTAATATCAATACCAATATATTGACCAATCTCAGCTATTTCATTTCTTATTTCATCAATTTTGTCACCAAAATTTTCTACAAAGTTTTCCCAACCTCTAGTTTTCAGCTTTGAAACATTTTCAAGCCAAATTGGATCAAGTTCTGACCCTTTATATTTTTCTATAAATTCTTTCCTATTAATCCTCGACTTATCGGCCATTTTTACCAATGATCCATCAAGACTCATAATTTTTCTATTTATTCCATATAATTGATCTATTAATGCTTCGACTCTATTATTATGCAGGTGTAATGAGTTAACTAATTCAACAATATCATTTCTCAAATTTTGATATTTTTTTTCTTCACTTCCAGAAAACTGTTTTTTTTCTTTTAATGCTGCAAGCATTCTGTTTTTTTGCAGAGAGGAAAGTTTAGAATAAGCGTCCGCTATTTTTTTTAAAGTATTTAAAACTTGAGGTTTAAGAGAATTCTCCATTGCAGCAAGTGATACGTTTGCCTGATCTTCTTCAAAATCGTCATTTTCGTCTTCTTCTAAAGTTTCAGTGGCTTTATCTTCCTCTTCAATTGAATTAATATGTCCTAAGTTTTTTATGTCACCGGGTATATTTTCCCTCAAATTATTTTTATTTAATTCAGAAGTTGATTTAGAATTTTCAAATTTTTCTAAATTATTTTCAGTATTTAATTCTTCTCCAGAGATACTTCCAAATGTTGCATCAAGGTCTATTACATCTCTCAGCATAATTTTTTCATCTAGAAGTTCTTTACGCCAAATAGTAATTGCTTGAAAAGTTAACGGACTTTCACACAATCCATTAATATAAGTGTTTCTGCCAGCCTCAATTCTTTTGGCAATAGCAATTTCACCTTCCCTTGATAAAAGTTCTACTGATCCCATTTCTCTAAGATACATTCTAACAGGATCATCTGTTCTATCTAAATTATCTGTAGCTGAGGAAGCTGCAACTAACTCTTTAGAACCTTCTGATTCTAATGATTCGCTTTCTTGCTTTTCTTCTTGTTCTTCATCACTCTCAATTAAAGTAATACCCATTTCCGAAAGAGCTGTCATTATATCTTCGATCTGCTCTGAACTCATTTCACCAGGAGGCATAGTCTCATTAAGTTCAGAATAAGTAAGGTAACCCTTTGTTTTTGCTTGAGAAATTAGTTTTTTTATAGAGCTTTGATTCAAATCAAGTAATGGTACACTGTTATCTTCTTCTTTCTGATTTTTTGTATTTTCTTTATCGCTTTTCATTTAATAATTACCTAAAAAAGTTAGAGAGTCACATGTAATACCTGATTCGATTTTTAGTAGTTTTTTTTAATCCAGATTTTATTTTTAATCAAATCATTGATAGCTTTTAAATCATCAATTAATTCATTTTGTTTATCAGTTACTTTATAATTTTTTCCACTCATTGCCTCATTGAAAAATTTATTAGCTTGGGATATCCGCCATGTAAACGATTCATCATCGTTTTTAAGAATATTTTCTTTTGCCTCAATTAGTTCTTGCTCTATATATTGACGAGCAATTTTCTTATTAAGAATTTCGTTTAGGCCACTCTCAGCTTCTTCAATTGAAATTACTTTATTTAAAAGTGGATGAATTCTTATAGGACCAGTTGAATAAAGCTTATTATAAATATCTTTACCCAATTTTTTATTCAATTTTTCAACCATTTCATCAGATTTAGTCAAATTGCTTGAAAGTAGTTCAACCAAATTTTTGAATATAATTTCAATATCTTCATTAATGAAGTTGATTTCATTTAATTTAGTTCTAAATCTGTCTAAAAGGCTTGGATGATTTATTAGAAGTAGTACAATTGCTGTTTCTTGTAAATGCGATTCTACAAGGTTTGGGTCAATTGCATTTGCGATAAGTGAATTTCTTGTATTTAAGCTTGGAAATGAATTTTCTTTAGAACTTTTTGAAACAATTTTATTGTTAAATTTGAAATCATTTTTATTTGGATATTTTATATTTTTTCTCTCATTATAATGGAACAATTTTAATTTTAATCTTTTTAATGCTTCTGAATAATGAAAGCGAAGACTTCTCTCATTAATTTGATTAACAATAAAATTTAATTTATTTTCAAGTTGAACACGTTTTTCAGGAGTAGTTATATCCACTTCTCTGGTAACATTATCCCACAATATTTTAAGAAGGGGTATTGGTTTTTGTAGAATTTTTTTTATCGAATCTTTTCCAAATTTTGAGATTAAATCATCAGGATCTAGATTTTGGGGCAAAATACAAGCTGTAATTGTTTTTTCAGAAGAGATATGCGGGAGAACTAAATAAGTTAGTCTTTCTAGTGCTTTTAAGCCTGAAATATCTCCATCAAATGCAAAAATAGGAGATTTTGAAATACGCCAGATTCTATTCAATTGCTCTAAAGTCACTGCTGTTCCAAGAGGTGCTACGCAATTTTTTATGCTTACTTTATTTAGAGCAATAACATCCATATAACCTTCAACGATTATAACATCTTTTCCATTAAGATTTTTTTTACAATTATTTTCATTAAATAAAAGTTTGCCTTTTTGAAAAACTTCAGTTTCTGGTGAATTTAGATATTTTGCGTTAGCCGAAGCACTTAAAGCTCTACCACCAAAACCAACTATTTCGTGAGTTGAATTATGGATTGGAAAGATTATACGGTCTCTAAACCTATCATAAATTTCACCTTTTTCATTTTTATTACAAAGCCCACTCCTTATTATTAGGTCCTCGCTATATCCTTTTTTAATAAGAAAATTAAAAAGTCCTTTGGTGTTGTTAGGAGCATATCCTAATATAAAATTATTTATAATTTCTGGTGAAGAAATTCTATTTTTTAAAAATAGATTCGCACTATTAGAGGGAGAGTTTTTTAGACAATCAGCAAAATACAATGATGCTATTTCATTGACATCTAAAATTGAATTATATGATTTTGACCTTTTTATTTGTGAACTTTTTCCAAAATAACTAGGCAAAATTAGCCCTACTTCGCCAGCTAACTTTTCTATAGATTTCAAAAAGTCAAGATTTTCATTTTTCATAACAAATGTAATAGTGTCACCTTTTTCATGACACCCAAAACAGTAAAAAAGCCCCTTATTCTCATCAACCTTAAATGAAGCTGTTTTTTCATTATGAAAGGGGCAACAAGCCCAATAAGTACCAGATCTTACATTAGTTTTTTTATAATCCCAATTGACTTTCTTACCTATTATATCAACAATTGAAAGTCTTTCTCTTAGTTCATCAATAAATATATCGGATTTTGTCATAAAATAATGTCTTAAATTTATTTTTGATTATTTATAGCTACATATTTCCTAGATTTTTCTATTCCATTTTCAATATCTAACAGAATTATTTGCTGTGTACCATCTTTTAGAGTTACAATCATACTTACAGTATCTTTATTAAAGTTGATTGTTTCAAGTTTTGATTTATCTGGAATTTTTATAGATTTTGGTAATATAAGTTTATTGAAATTTTCTTCAGGTTTATAAAAAAACTCTTTAATAATAACAAACACTATAATAATCATACCAATAATCATAATAATGGTCAGTGTATGAACAAGAATTGTAAGAAAATTAAGTTTTAATTGAGAATTAGTTTCCCCATTCAAAGGTTTTTGTTTCATGTCTTTCTCTAATATACAGAATAAAAAATACTTAAAGGTTAAAATAAAAAAAAAGTTTGGCAGATTAGAAAAAGTAATTACTGAATCTTTACCAAAAAACTTAGGCATATCACGTACTCGTGTCAAAAGTTTAATTTCCAAGAAACTGATATATAGTTCAATTTCAAAAAAACCAATTGAACTGGATCATAATCTTTTAGATAACGAGACTCTCATATTTGAATTGGAAATAAAAAAAAATAAAACACTAGTCAAAGAGAAAATGGACTTAGACATAATTTTTGAAGATGAGCATTTATTGGTAATAAATAAAAAATCAGGTATTGTTGTTCACCCTGGTTCAGGAATAAATGAGGGCACTTTAGTAAATGGGTTATTAGCTCATTGTGAGCATTTGTCTAAATTAGGTGGAAATTTAAGGCCCGGTATAGTTCATAGATTAGATAAGGATACTTCGGGACTTATAGTTGTTGCTAAATCGGATAAGGCTTACCTAGGTTTAAGAGAGCAATTTACAAATCATTCAGCCAAAAGAAATTATGTAGCTTTGATTTGGGGGAATCCAGAATTAAATATTCACTTTCAAAAGAAGAAAATAGAATTTTATTTAGAAAAAGATAAAACCTATAGGATAAATGGTAAAATTGGCAGACATCCTTTTGAAAGGACAAAAATGTCAATAAGGAATGATAATAATGGAAAGCATGCAATTACGAGATTTAAAATAATTGAGAAATATATTTTTAAAAATAAAATAGTAGCATGTTTAGTTGAATGTTGGCTTGAAACTGGTAGAACTCATCAAATAAGGGTTCATATGGATGCATTAAGTCATGGAATAGTTGGAGATCCGGTGTATAGGTCAGGTAAAAAAACAGATACTAACCTTATTAAAACTTTGGGGGGTGAATTTATTAATTTTAAAAGACAAGCGTTACACGCTAGAAATTTGTCTTTTATCCATCCAATAACATCCGAATTCAAAAACTTTGACATCACATTACCAAATGATTTTATAAAATTGAAAGATTCATTTTCAAAATTAAGTGCATCTAAATAAAAACATTGAAATTATTTCAAAAATGTTTATATAAATCTAAAAAAAACGAGGTCTAAATGAATAATTTACCAGCATTAACCGATGGAAGCTTATCAGACTATCTGAATGAGATTAAAAAATTTCCTATGCTCACTTCTGAAGAGGAGTTTATGCTAGCCAAGGCATGGGTGGATCATGATGATAGAAAGAGCGCTCACAGACTAGTTACTTCTCATTTACGTTTAGCCGCTAAAATAGCTCTTGGTTACAGAGGATATGGGCTTCCAATCAATGAAGTTGTTTCAGAAGCTAATGTTGGGTTAATGCAAGCTGTTAAACGATTTGATCCAGACAAAGGTTTTCGTTTAGCAACTTATGCAATGTGGTGGATCAAAGCTAGCATACAAGAATATATTTTAAGAAGCTGGAGTTTGGTTAAGATGGGTACTACAAGTGCCCAGAAAAAACTTTTTTTCAATCTTAGAAAAGCTAAAAATAGAATTGGTGTAATGGAAGATGGTGAATTACACCCTGATAATGTTAAAAGCATCGCTGAAAATCTTAACGTTAGTCAAGAAGAAGTTATATCCATGAATAGGCGAATGGGTGGTGGAGACGCTTCTTTAAATGTATTAGTTAATAATAATAATGAAGGCACTTTAGAATGGCAGGATTGGATAGAAGATGAAGACTCTGATCACGCGTCTAAATTTGCTGATAAACAGGAATTAGATAATAGAAGAACACTATTGAAGTCAGCTCTTACTACTCTTAATCATAGAGAATGTGAAATCTTAACAAAAAGAAAACTTATTGATGATCCTCTTACTTTGGAAGAATTGAGTAACGAATATAATGTAAGTAGAGAACGTATTCGCCAGATTGAGGTTAGGGCATTTGAAAAACTTCAAAAGAAAATGTTCGAATTGGCGCAGAAAGTTCCTGCATAATTCACACAATACTCTCTAATTCATCAATTAAATTATTAACAACACTGATACTCTGTTTCCAAAAATCTTTTTTAGTTATATCTAGATTAAGTGGTTTAAGTAGATCATTGTAATTTTTTGATCCACCAGCCTTTAATAAGTTAATGTATTTTTTTTCAAAATCTGCTTCTTTATTTTTATATTTTGAAAAAAGTGCATTAACCATTCCATCACCAAAAGCATAAGCATAAACATAAAAGGGTGAATGGATAAAATGTGGGATATATGACCAAAAATATTTATATCTAGGATCATAATCAAAACTATCACCTAGGCTTTCTCTAGAAGTATTCATCCATATGTCGGATATTTCATCTGAAGTTAACTCACCATTTTTTCTACGGTTATGTACTTGTGTTTCAAACTCATAAAAAGATATTTGTCTTACTACTGTATTTATAATATCTTCTATCTTTCCAGACAATAAATACTTCCTCTTAGTAATATTTTTTTCTGCATTTAAAAGCCTTTCAAATGTAAGCATTTCTCCAAAAACTGATGCTGTTTCTGCGAATGTTAGGGGTGTACTTGATAAAATTTCTCCTTGTTTTGAGGCAAGAACTTGGTGTATTCCATGACCTAATTCATGTGCCAGGGTCATTACGTCCCTACTAGTCCCAAAATAGTTAACTAGAATATAAGGATGAACATTAGTAACAGTTGGATGACTAAAGGCTCCGGATGCCTTGAAGGGATCTGTTTTAGCATGTATCCAATTATGATCAAAAAAACTTTTTCCTATTTTGGCTATCTTAGGATCAAAATCATAATAAGCTTCCAAGACTAAATTTTTTGCCTTATCCCAACCTATTGGAGGTTCTTTTCTTGCTCTTATTGGTGCATTTCTATCCCACAACGTTAATTTTTTTTTGTTCAAAATTTTAGCTTTCAGTTTATAGTATCTATGAGAAGTATTTTCATAAGTGTCCACAATAGTATCTCTTAGATTTTTAATTATTTTGGGATCAATACTATTAGCTAAATGTCTAGAAGCAGCAGGGTCACTAAAATTTCTTTTTTCATCTTCTATTTGCTTTTCCTTAGCTAGGGTATTTGTAATTCTGCTAAATAATTTTATTTTTTCCTTTAAACTCTCTGAGAGTTTTATACCTGCAGTAGCTCTCATTTTAGAGTTGGGACTTAGTAATAGGTTCAAACTTTCCTCAAAAGAATATTTTTTATTTGATATAGATATATTTAATTCTGAGATTGTTTCATCAAATAATTTACACCAAGATGATTTTGATGAAGATTTATATTCATTTAACAAATTCTCCATAGATTCAGAAAGTTGGTAGGGTTTATATAATCTTATTTTGTTAAAGAAAGTTTCATATCTTTTCACTCTACTTTTTTTTGCGATTAATTTTTGGAATTTTTTTTCACTTATAGAATTTATCTCTAATGACAAAAAAAGCATATTAGACTCAAACTTTACTAGTTTTTCTTGAATATTTGATAGAAATTTATTTTTTTCTTCACAAGATACATTTTCACAATAATTTAAATAAGAATATGAAATTAACCTACCACTCAATTTCTCTATATTTTCCAGACTATTAAATAAATCATAAAACTTTTTGTCAGTAAGTTTATGCACTTTACCCTTATATTTTTTGTTAAAATTTATTGTTAATTTTTTTAATTTTCTTAAATCAAAATTAATTGCACGACTTTGAGTAGATTTGTACAAGTCTGATAGATCCCACGATGGGAGTTCAGTTTTAAGTGGTATTGTATTGTTCATTATAATCCTCTTATTAAAATTTTTTTTAACTTTTCATTTTTTTTATCATTTCCCAAGCTTCATTTATTTTTAAAAGCCGATTATTTGCCAAAACTACTGCTTCTGAAGGCAATCCTCTTATCAAATATTTATCTGGATGACATTCACGAACAAGTTCTTTCCATTTTTTTTTAATGAGTGAAATATCCCAATTTGGATTAGCACCTAAAACCAAAAAAGGATTAATTATTTCACTGGGTAAATATCTTGATTTTAAAACATTTAATTTAGGGTCATTGATCTTGAAAATTTTTGCTACAGTTTCAATAAACTGGTTTTCTGCTGGATGGTATTTCCCATCAGATGTTGCAATATGTAGTAGACCTTCTAATAATTGTTCTAGAACTTTAGTATTTGAATAAAGCATTTTGTTGATTTTGTTAGCATAAATTTCAAACCCAGCAACATCTTTTCTTGCCAAATTGAAAACCATAGATGCATTTTTTTCTTCATTTTTCGGTATAAAAAAAACTTGTCTGAATGCCCTTATCTCTTCATTCATTACAATACCATCAGCTTTTGCCATTTTTGCGCTGAGTGCAATTACTGCAATAGTAAACCCAACAGTTTTTTGGGGAGGAGTTTTTAGCTTTTGAAAAATGTTGTTTAGTTGTTCACCTTTTTTTGCAATAGTTGCAATTAGTTTTGATATTGTGGACCAAATTGACATTTTAATTATACTTTCTTTATAATTTTTATGTATTATAAAAATAAAATTTATTTAGTCATTTAAAAAATAATTTAGGAAACTTTATGTCAAAATGGAGCTTTTGGATAGACAGGGGTGGGACTTTTACGGATTCAATAGCAATAGATCCATATGGAAAGTTATTAACTTCCAAACATCTTTCAATTAATCCAAGCAAGTATAATGATGCTACTATTCATTCCATAAAACAATTCTTAAATATACCACCAAGTAAAAAAATCCCAACATCTTTAATTTCTGAAATTAAAGTTGGTACTACAGTAGCAACAAATGCATTATTAGAAGGAAAAGGGGCCAAGACTGTTCTAGTGGTTACTAAAGGCTTTGAAGACCAGCTCAGAATAGGCTATCAAAATCGTCCAGATATTTTTTCTAGAAAAATAACTTTACCTAATCAGCTTTACGAAAAAGTAATAGGTGTTGATGAGAGAATAAGTTCAGATGGTAAAATTATAACAGAACTGGATAATTTCAAATTAAAAATTGAATTATTAAAATGTTTAAAAAATGAGATTACCTCTTGTGCAATTTTGTTGATGCATGGTTACAAGTATAATAATCATGAAAAAAAAATTTCCAAATTGGCTCAATCTTTGGGTTTTGACCAAGTTTCTGCTAGTCATGAAATTTCTCCTCAAATAAGATTTGTAGAAAGAGGTGATACAACAATTTTAGATGCATATTTAACACCCATATTAAAAATTTATATCGAACAATTAGTACAGAACTTTTCAGGAAATTTAGGTCATAAACTAAAGTTTATGCAATCAAATGGGGGATTGATATCTAAAGATTTATTCAAAGGAAAAGATGCGGTTTTATCTGGTCCAGCAGGAGGAGTTGTTGGGGCAGTTGAAGTCAGTAAAAAAATTGGAGAAAATAAGATAATAGGCTTTGATATGGGAGGTACATCTACGGATGTTTCCCATTTTTCTGGGAGTTATGAACGAACTTATAAAAGTCAAATTTCTGGAGTTCGGCTGTCCTCCCCAATGATGAATATTAATACTGTGGCAGCAGGAGGGGGAAGTATTCTTTCTTATAGGTTGGGTAGGTTACAAGTTGGTCCTGAAAGTGCAGGCTCTTTACCAGGTCCATCATCTTATGGGAATGGGGGCCCCTTAACTGTAACAGATGCTAACATCATAACTGGGAGATTAAAGCCTGAATTTTTTCCTTCCATTTTTGGAAGAAATGGCAAAAAGCCATTAGATACAAAGGCTCCTTGGAAATGTATAAGTCCCATAGCTAAGGAACTTAATAAATCTCATGAAAGTTTAGCAGAGGATTGGCTAAATATAGCATCACAGAATATGGCAAATGCTATTAAAAAAATTTCTGTACAAAAAGGATATGATATTAATAAGTATTGTCTTACGGTTTTTGGCGGTGCAGGTGGACAATTTGCTTGTTCGGTAGCTGAAAACCTCAATATGAATAAATGTTACATTCATTCTAAAGCTTCTCTATTATCAGCATTTGGTATTGGTTTAGCTAACGTAAGTAGTCTGAAAAAGGAGACAATTGAAAAAATTTTTTCTAAAGAAAATATGAAATATTTAAGTATATCTTTAAATAAATTATCCACAGAATTAAAAAATGAACTTTTAAAACAAAAAATAGTAAAGAATAACATCAAAGTTGAAGCGATGGTTTTTCTAAGGCTTCAAAATTCTGATAACACTTTCCAGATAAAGCTGAATTCCTTTAATAAAATGCAAAAAGATTTTTATTTAGCTTTTGAAAAAAGGTATGGCTTTAAAAGTTCGGATGATCCAATTCAAATAGATTCAATCTCAGTTGAAGCTTATGAATCAAAAATAATAAAAAATAACAACTTTGATCTTCAAATTTTAAATAAAAATCACCAGAAAAAAGATTTTTTATTTGACAAGATTTTTATAGATGGAAGATGGCAAAAATGTAAATTTATTTCAAAAAAAGACCTTCAACAAGATAATCATATTCTTGGTCCAGCGATAATAATTGATGATTTTACATCTATTTTAGTTAGACCAAATTGGGAGCTTAAAAAAGTGGGGCAAGGTGACATTATTTTAAATAAAATAAGCCAAAAAAAGCATAAAGTAGAAAAGTTTAATAAATTAAAACCTAACCCAATGCTTTTAGAAGTATTTAATAATATATTTATGTCAATTGCAGAACAAATGGGGGTCGTTTTAGAAAACACAGCACAGTCTGTCACAATAAAAGAACGTTTAGATTTTTCTTGTGCGGTATTTGATAATAATGGTGATTTGATAGCAAATGCACCTCACATGCCAGTTCATTTAGGATCAATGGATGCATCAGTAAAGGCAGTTATTAATAAGAATAGGATTATTAAAAAGGGAGACGTCTTTGCTCTAAATGCACCTTATGATGGTGGGACACATCTTCCCGACATAACTGTCATAAAGCCCATTTTTAATAAATTAAATGATGAAATATTGTTTTTTGTTGCAGCTAGGGGGCATCATACGGATGTTGGAGGACTAACTCCTGGGTCAATGCCTCCAGACAGTAGAGTAATTGAAGACGAAGGTGTTTATATAGATAATTTTAAATTAGTAGAAAATGGTGTTTTTAAAAAGAAAGAGATTTCAAGTCTTTTATTAGGTGCTAAGTATCCTGTAAGGGCATTGTCAAAAAATCTTGCAGATCTTAGAGCTCAAGTTGCAGCATGTGAAAAGGGTGAAATGGAATTAAGAAATTTACTTACAGAATATGGTATTTCTGTAGTAAAAAAATACACTAAATTTGTTCATAATAATGCATCAGAAATGGTGAAATCTATTTTGAAATCAATTAAACCCGCTTCTTATACCTATCATATGGACAATGATATCGATAATAATAATAGAATGATAAAGGTTTCTGTTAGTACTACTAAAAGTCCCAAAAAAATAAAAATAGATTTTTCAGGTACCTCATCTCAGACATATACCAATTTTAATGCACCTGAACCTGTAACTCGTGCTGCGGTATTATATGCAATAAGAATTTTAGTTGGTGGAAAAATACCAATGAATGCAGGTTTAATGGAAAATGTTGTGTTAGTATTACCAAGATCTACAATTCTTTCTCCAACTTATCCAGCAGCTGTAATTGCTGGTAATGTTGAAACTAGTCAAGCAGTTACATCTGCTTTGTTATTAGCATTTGGAATACAAGCTGCATCTCAATCTACTATGAATAATGTTACTTGGGGTAATAGTAAATATCAGTATTATGAAACTATATGTGGTGGAACGGGTGCAGGTATTCTAGCCAATGGAAAACTATATAATGGTACATCTGGGGTGCATAGCAATATGACAAATAGTAGGTTGACTGACCCTGAAATATTAGAAACTAGATTTCCTGTAGTATTAGAAAAATTTTCAATAAGAAAAAATTCTGGAGGAAAAGGTATTGCTAAAGGTGGAGATGGTGTTATTAGAAATATTAGATTTCTCCAGAAAATGAATGTGTCAATTATTTCAGGGCACCGTGAAGTTTCTCCACCAGGTATTAAAGGAGGAAAAGCTGGAAAAGTTGGAAAATCAATCATATTTCGGAACAATGGGAAAAAAATTGTTTTAAAACCGTGTGATAAAATTTCTGTAGATGTAAATGATATTTTACATATAAAAACTCCTGGTGGTGGCGGATATGGTTTAATTTAGAAATTTAACTATAATTTTTATTAAATGCTGCTTCAAATAACAGTTTGGAGTACTTACTTTTTGGTTTTTTAAAGATTTCTGAAGTTGAACCTTCTTCGACAATAGATCCTTTGTTCATAACCAAGAGTCGGTCAGCAAAAAATTTCATCAATCTTAAGTTGTGACTTATAAATAGATAGGCCATATTATATTTGTTTTGTAGTTTGTTTAATAGTCTCAAAATTTGAATTTGGATAGTTCTATCTAAAGCTGAAGTAGGCTCATCTAGTATCAAAAATTTTGGTTTTAGTATTATTGCTCTTGCAATTGCAATCCTTTGTCGTTGTCCACCAGAGAATTCGTGAGGATATCTAGTTAAAATGTTGTTGGGTAATTCAACATTCTCAATGCTTTCTTTTACTTTTTCCATTACTTCAGATTTTGATAAATTTGGATAATGCTCATGAAGACCTTCAGAAATAATTTCAGATATACACATTCTCGGAGATAATGATCCATAAGGGTCTTGAAAAACAATTTGAATATCTTTTCTAATCTCTGTGAGACTGTTTCCCCTCAGATTTCTAATAGATTTTTTTTCAAGAAGAATATCTCCTTCTGAATGTATTAATCTAAGAATTCCTAAAGCTAAACTACTTTTACCGGACCCACTTTCTCCAACTATTCCTAAGGTTTCTCCGGGAGCTATTCTAAAGTTAACTTCATTTACAGCTCTATATTTTTTTTTGGATCTCCTAAAGATACTTGTTCTTATAGGATAATCAACAACGATATTTTTAACCTCTACAAGAGGAGAATTTGTAGTCTTCTTTTTTTTAATTATTTTTTCTGGTTCTGAAAAAAGTTTTCGAGTGTAATCCATCTTAGGATTATTTATGATATTTTTGGTCAACCCAGTTTCAATAATTTTTCCAGATTGCATAACTACAACTTTATCAGCCATTCTCTTCACAACATTAAGATCATGGGTAATAAATAATATACTCATTCCAAAACTTTTTTTTAAATCTTCTAAAAGATGTAGAATTTTATTTTCTACAGAAACATCTAGTGATGTAGTTGGCTCGTCTGCAATCAAAACTTTTGGGTCATTACTTAATGCCATTGCAATCATTGCCCTTTGTCTTTGACCACCTGATAATTGGTGTGGATATCTAGGGATTTTCTCATCAATATTGGATAAACCAACCATTCTTAAAAGCCAAAAAACTTTTGCTAAAGCTTCATTTTGATTTAGATTTTGATGAAGAATAATACTTTCTTTTATTTGGTTTTGTATAGTTTGTAGAGGATTAAGAGAGGTCATAGGTTCTTGAAAAATAAACGATACTTTATTACCTCGAATCTTTTGAATTTCTTGTTCCTGTTGTGATAGTAAGTTTTTATTTTCAAAAATGATTAAACCTTCTGTTTTGGCGTTACTTGGTAAAAGCTTCATACTAGCTAGGGCTGTGACAGATTTACCAGAACCACTTTCTCCAACAAGTGCCAGGGTTTCTTTTTCGTAAAGTGAAAAAGATAAATTATTAACCACTTTTTGATTTTTTTGAAATGAAACAGATAAATTTTGGAATTCTAATATTTTTTTTTTCATACAAAAACTTTTCTAGGGTCAAAAGCATCTCTTATTCCCTCAAAAATAAATACTTGAAGTGATAACATTACTGTAAAAGTAACAAAAGCTGATATACCTAGCCAAGGAGCATTAAGTTGATTTTTGGCTTGAAGAGCAAGCTCACCTAAAGAAGGGTAGTTAGCTGGTAATCCGAACCCAAGAAAATCAAGAGTAGCAAGAGTACCGATTGAACCAGTTATAAAAAATGGAAGTAAAGTAATACTAGCGACCATAGCATTAGGAATAATATGACGAATTATTATTTTTAAATTAGAAATTCCAAGAGCCCTAGCAGCCATTATATATTCAAAATTTCTTACTCTTAGGAACTCAGCTCTTACTACACCAACAAGTGCTGTCCAACTAAATAGAATTACTATAAAAGTAAGTAACCAAAAATTCATTGGAAAAACTGCTGCTAATATTATGATTACATATAGGTAGGGAAGTGAAGTCCAAATTTCTATAAATCTTTGAAAAATTAAATCAGTCCATCCCCCAAAAAAGCCTTGAACTGCTCCCGCGCCTATACCAATTATTGTTGAAAAAAAAGTGACTAAGAATGCAAAAAAAACAGATAGTCTAAAACCATAAATTATTCTAGCCACAACATCTCGGGTTTGATCATCGGTTCCAAGTAAGTGATTATTATCTGGAGGGCTGGGGGCTACTTCAACATCATAATTTACAGTATCAAAAGATGAATTGATTATTGGCCATAATATCCAATTCTTCAAATCAGATTTTTCAAATTTTTTTATTGTTTGTTCTGGATTATCTAAACATTCATCTAGCATGCCACCACTTAATATTAAACATTTAACTTCAATTGTTTTATATTCAGCTTCTGTTTCAAATTCTCCACCAAACTCACGCTCACTATATTTTTTAAATATTGGTGAATAAAATTCATTATTATGATAAATCAATAATGGTTTATCATTTGCTATAAATTCTGCAAAAATGGATATAAGAAATACTGTACAAAAAATAAATAGGCTAAAATAAGCTCTTTTATTTTTTTTAAAATTTTCCCAACGTCTTTTGTTTAATGGGCTCATGTATTTCTACTTTCAAAGTCAATTCTTGGATCTACCATTACATATACAAGGTCTGACACTAGACCAATTATTAATCCCAATAATCCAAAAAAATATAAAGTACCAAACATTACAGGGTAATCTCGAGTAAGAGCAGCTTCAAACCCTAATCGTCCTAACCCGTCCAAAGAAAAAATCGTTTCTATTATTAAAGACCCACCAAAAAATACACCAATAAATAATCCAGGGAAACCTGCGATAATAATTAGCATAGCATTTCTAAATACATGTCCATATAAGATACTATTACTTGGGAGACCTTTTGCTTTAGCAGTGATTACGTACTGTTTTTTTATTTCATCAACGAACGAATTTTTTGTTAGCAAAGTAAGTGTTGCAAATGATCCTATCGTTGAGGCTAAAACAGGAAGAGTTATGTGCCAGAGATAATCAAAAATTTTACCAAAAAAAGACAGATCAGACCAACTATCTGAAGTTAATCCTCTCATTGGAAAAATTTGATAGTAACTTCCTCCTGCGAAAAAAACTAGTAGAATAATAGCAAATAAAAACCCAGGTAAAGAATAACAAATAATTATTATGCCTGAGGAAATTGTATCAAAAGAAGAGCCGTCATTTACTGCTTTTCTAATACCAAGTGGTATAGAAACAAGATAAGCGATTAGAGTTGACCACAAACCAAGAGTAATAGAGACAGGCATTTTTTCTATTACTAAATCAATAACTGAAATTGATCTAAAATAACTTTCGCCAAAATCAAATGTTAAATAATTTTTTACCATTATTAAAAAACGCTCACTTGGTGATTTGTCAAAGCCAAATTGTTTTTCTAAATCTTTAATAAATTCTTCTGGTAAGCCCTGTGCACCTCTATATTTTGAATCATTTGATAATGACTGGTTTGAATTATTTTCTTGTCCAGCATCATTACCCCCTCCTCCTACTAAATCTAAATTTGATCCATTTTCAAATTGGTATATCATTTGCTCAACTGGACCTCCTGGTACAAATTGAACCAATAGAAAATTTAGAAACATTATTCCCAATAATGTTGGTATTATAAATAAAACTCTGCGAATGATATAATCCAGCATGTGTATTTATTTATTATTTAAAATTTCTGCTTTTTCATTATCAAACCACCAAAAGTCAAATTCTCCTAAATCAAACGGTGGAAGATTTTTTGGATAGGAATAGTGATTTCTGTATGCTACTGTATGTACTTTTTTGTACCATTGTGGAACCCATATATGAAGAGATCTAAGTGATCTATCTAAAGATCTGATTATTTCGTTAAGTTCTTTTCTTGTTTCTGCATTAGCTGCTAAATTTATAAGAATATCGATTCCTTCATTTTTTAAACCTACTAAATTTCTGGAGGGAACATCAGCAGTTTTAGAAGAGTATTGTTGGACAAGTTCTATTCCAGGAGTTAGGGAATTACCATAAGTTGAAGTTATAATTTCCCATTCAAAATTTCTTACTCTTTCTGTATATTGAGTACTGTCTATTCTAGTATGTTTTGCCTCTATTCCCAATAATTTAAGATTTTCTATAAATGGATTAATTATTCTATCAAAAGCAGGAGAATAATTTAAGATCTCCAATGAAAAAATATCTCCTTTTTTATTTTTGAGCTTTCCATCTACTAAATCCCAACCGGCATCTTTAAACAATTTAATAGCTTTTCTTCTATTCTTTCTATCTACTTTATCAGGTTTTGATTTGGGTGGTATGAAAACTGGATCACTAAAAATACTTTCAGGTAAATATTTCTTCAAGGGGTTTAGAATAGCAAGCTCTTCTTTTGAAATTCTACCAGACGCTTGCATGGCGCTATTTTCCCAAAAACTTGTCACTCTATCATAAAGACCAAAAAAGAGGGTTTTATTTGACCATTCAAAATTAAACATAAGTCCTATGGCTTCTCTTATTTTTGGATCTTTATATTTGTCCAATCGAAGATTAAAGAAAAACGCTTGAGCAGAGCCTAGATTCCCATCAGGAAGCGTTTCTTTTTTAATTATTCCTTTATCAATTGCAGGAAAATTATAATCTTGTGCCCACTTTTGAGATGAGTTTTCTGAACGAAAAGTATATTCACCTGCTTTAAACCCTTCAAAAGCTGCAGTAGTATCTGCATAATATTCATACCTGATTTTTTTAAAATTATTCCTACCTTTGTTTATTGGTAAGTTCTTACCCCAATAATTTTCGTTAAGCTTATAGACCAGTCTTTTTCCAACTTCTATTTCATCTAAAACATATGGACCACTTCCTAGCATGGGTTCAAGACTACTCTCAGCAAAGTCTCTCGAAGAAAAAAATTTTTTTGAAAATACGCTAGAAGAAGCTGCTAAAATCAGCATTTCATTATTATCCGAAGAATTTTTAAAACTAAACTTAACCTTCGTAGGTGATAATGCTTCAACGCTTATTATATCGGCAAAAAGTTGTTTAAGTGAAGGTATACCTTTTTCCAATAAAATGTTATGGCTAAATACTACATCAGATGCAGTTACTTGGGAACCATCAGAAAATTGAGCTTCAGGTCTTAGATTAAAGATGGCAAATGATTTATCTTCAGGATATTCGATGCTCTCAGCTAATAATCCATACATTGAGTCAGGTTCATCTGCGGTTTCTGTCATTAATGTTTCTATAAAAATATTACCAGAACCAGCTGCATTTCCTTTGACAATATATCTATTTAAAGAGTCAAAAGTTCCAAAAGCCCATGTAGAAATCTCTCCACCTTTTGGTGCGTTTGGATTTACGTATTCTAAATTAGAAAAGTCTTTAGAATATTTTAAATTTCCAAAACTTGAAATTCCATGGGACTTTATAAGCGTCTCGGAATACCCAAGGCCTGAAAATAATAAACTTTTGATGATAAGTATTAAATTAAAAAATATGATATAGAAAAATTTTTTCATTATAAAACCTATAAGTACTCAAATTATTTGATATGAATTATTACTTCAATAGAAAAAATATTATACATGAAGAACAACTAAAGACAAACTATGTAAATTTTATTTTGTGCTATCTTCTAAGTATGCAATTAAATTCGCTCTATCAGAAACTTTACCTAATCCTGCAAAATTCATAGCTGTTCCTTTTACATAACTAGATGGTTTTGTTAGAAATTGATTTAATTCGTCATATGTCCAATTTCCATTAAGACCTTTAAAACTAGATGAATATTTAAAATCTGAAATAACAGCAATCTCTCTATCTATTATATTGTAAAGATGGGGGCCAGTTCCATTTTCACCATCTCCTAATTTATGACAGGCTTTGCATTTACCAAAAACTTTTTTTCCTTTGGATAAATCTGCATTTGCAAGTAATTCCATGAATGGAATTTCTTTCTCTTCTTCTTGATTTGGTAAAGTAACATCTTCATCTATCTCTAAAAGATATGCGACCTCTTTATATTTGTAATGACTACTATGGTAAACTTCTTCTGCTACCCATTGAATAAGTAATAATATTAAAAGGGAACCACAACTGGCACCAATAATTTTCGTCCATGTCATTGTATCCATAAAAATATCCTTCTTCTTAAATATATTAAATTTATTTTCTATTGTACTTTAACTACTTATATATATAGTTTTCAAGGTGTTGTTTACGCGACAAATAGATCAATAAGGATTATTTCTTGCAAATATCATTTCAAGGTGAACTCGGATCATATTCACATCAAGCTTGCAGTGAGGCTTTTCCAGATGCCGTTCCATTACCTTGTTCTACTTTTGAAACAGCAATGGATCAAGTGAAAGAAGGAAATTCAGAATACGCTATTATTCCAGTTGAGAACTCAACCTATGGAAGAGTTGCAGATGCTTATTATTTACTACCTCATTCAGGTTTATTCATTATCAAAGAGCATTTTTTAAGAGTTCATATAAATCTTCTTGCATTACCAGGAGTATCTCTAAGTGAGATTAAAACAGCTATGAGTCACTCTGTTTTACTGGGACAATGTAGGAGATTTTTAAATAAACATAAAATTAAGTCATTATCAGGTATTGACACAGCTGGATCTGCAAAGATCGTGTCAGAGAGTAATGATAGATCTAAATCAGCTTTAGCTTCTCCTCTTGCTGGGGAGATTTATGGTTTAGATTCACTTGGTGTCGAGATTGAAGATATGAAAAATAATACAACTCGATTTTTAATTATGTCAAAAAAGAAAAAAAATGTTCTTTTTGAAAAAAATAAGAAATTTATGACTACTATTGTTTTTCAGGTAAAAAATATTCCAGCCGCACTCTATAAAGCTATGGGTGGTTTTGCAACCAATAATGTTAATATGGTAAAATTAGAAAGTTATATGGTTTCAGGAACTTTTACATCTACTCAATTTTATGCTGACATAGAGGGACATCCAGATGAAGAAAAGGTAAAAAGGGCTCTTGATGAGTTAGTTTTTTTTACGAGTGTTTTTAAAATATTAGGTGTATATGAGTGTCATAATTTTAGAAAATTTAATTCATAAGATTTTAAATTTCGTCATTTACCCATTTCTCTAATAGATACCTTGCTATTGTTCCTTTTCTGGCAGGAATAAAATTATCAGTTTTACCTTTTAATACTAATTTGAGATCTTTTTTAGAAACCCAAAAAGCATCTTCTATTTCATTATTATCTATAATTAATTTTCTATCTTTTGTTTTTGCTGATAATCCAATCATTAATGATGAAGGAAATGGCCAGGGCTGGTTAGTAATAAATTTTATGTCATAAATATTTAAACCAACTTCCTCTTTTATTTCGCGTATTGCCGCATTTTCTAATGTCTCTCCAAGCTCCACAAAACCCGCCAAACAAGAATAAAGTTTGACAGGAAAGTGATGTGATCTTCCAATAAGAGTTTCATTATTTTTTATAATTATTACAATAATAACAGGATCTATTCTTGGAAAATAAACTTTATGACAATGTTCACATCTTATTTCCCAAAAGTTATTAGAAAAACTTTCAAATTTTTTTCCGCATTTGGTACAAAATTTATTTTCTGATTTCCAGTTTATAAGAGACTTTGCAAGACCTGCTATTGAAGAATCTTTCAAACTTAAACCTGCAAATGTTTTTCTTAAGTCGCTAAAAGTTGAATTAAATAACTTTTCTTGTTTTAGAATATTGTTGAAAAATTCTATCTG
>CACGLH010000011.1 GCA_902573735.1 uncultured Alphaproteobacteria bacterium | reverse complement strand
TTTTTAATACAGGAGGGGACTCCTTTTTAATTGAGTTTCCAAGTGCTGTAGAAGCAGTCGAATGTGCTGTTTCTTTTCAAGAACAAATAAAAAAAAGAAATACTACGGATAATCCCACAGTACCATTGGAATTTAGAATAGGCATTAACACTGGTGATGTTATCCAAGATAATGAAAATTTATTAGGCGATGGTGTAAATATAGCAGCACGATTAGAGGCTTTGGCTCAACCCAAGGGAATAACAATCTCTAAGGCTGTATATGATTTTATCAAAGGAAAGACTAACTTTAACTATAATGACTTAGGTATTCAAAAGATAAAGCAAAATGAGTTTCATGCTTATGATATTCTCCTTGATCCATCTCAAAAAAGAAAACTCAAATCCACAAAGAAAAAAATTTATGAAAATAAATTATTATTAATTATAATTCCTTTTTTGATTATTGGTTCTTACTTTTTTTATGATTTTCAAAAAAAACAGCAACTGACTATTTCAGATTCACCTATAATATTAGTTAAACCATTTAAAGATTTAACAAGTTCAACAACTGGTGAAGCTTCAATAAGTGATGCTGTAACTGAAACAATTATAAATAATTTACAGAGATACAGTGAAATAACAGTTCTTTCAGTGGACAGCAGTTATCATATTAAAAAAGAAAATCTTACTAATGAGGTTATATCTCAAAAATTTGGTGTTAACTTTATAGTTAATGGTTCAGCTCAAAGATTTGGTGAAGATATTCGAGTTACTTCAGAACTTACAGATTTAAAAATTAATAAAGTTGTTTGGGCAGAAAAATTTGACTTTAGAATTACAGATCTTTTTAAAATGCAGGATACTATTGGTAACAAAATTTTAATTTCTGTTTCTAAGAATGCAGTCAGGGGAAAATTAGGATATTCTGATAATTACATAGAACAATTTGCTTCCATCGATGATTATCTCCTTCAAATAAATATGAGAAGGTATCTTAGACAGATTTCTAGGGATGGATGGTATAATGCAGATCAACTATATCAACAAATGAAAAACAATGATAATTACCCCCCATTAAGTCTAGCAGTGATGGGCAGTTGGAGAAGTGTAGTTAAAATATTTACAGGAATAGCAGAAGATAAAAAAGCAGAAATCAAAGAAGCACTTAGATTGAATAACAAAGGGCTTAAAATTGACGAAAACTATCCTCCTATTTTGACGCAAAGAGCTTTTATAGAAGCCAATTTATTAAAGAATTGCGAAAATGCCGTTTCTTTTTCAGAAAAAGCTATGGTTAATGGCACATATGATTTTTTAGTAAATGGACTTGTTTTTTTTGGTTGTGGACAGTTTGAAAAAGGCCTGAAAATGTTCGAAGATGCTTTAAAAAGTACTCCTCATGACACAGACTTGCGAATAACAAAAAATCTTATGGCTGGTTATTTAGCAATGGGTAAATATGATGAGGCAATTAATCATGGTGAAAGTAAAAAAGATAGAAATGATGGATTAAGTTATGTGTTAAGTGCTTATGCACATTATAAAAGTGGCAACGAAAAAGAAGCCAAGAAACTTCTTGAAAAACAAAAATCTTTTGACAAAAAAATGGATAAAGAAAGATTTCAAAAAGAATTTGCAACATTTGTAGACCGTGATTTTATAAATACTTTTTTTGAAGAGGTTATTTCACTTGGTTTGGAGTAAAATTTATATCTGTTTTAGCCATTTAAGAATTTAAAACTTTAAAAGAAAATTATGAAATATAACTTATATAACACCCACCCCTAAGACAAATTCTTTAGGTTAACTCAAAAACCATAGCCTATTATTAGCAAGTACTACTGAACGCATTTTGGGTGGGAAATAGTAAGCCTTCTATCACCACATATTATGTATATCCTACATTTTTGGTTATCTATTCTTAACATTAGAATTTTCAAATTTTAATGAATAGCATAAACTGGTAACTCAAGAAAATGATCCTGATAGTGACATGAAAATTACAAATTTGTATTTTCTTTTAATCAGATTGAAGAGCTCTTAGAGCATCTTTAATCAAATTTATTGCAATCTGGTTATCTTTAATTTCTGATTTATCTAGTGATAAAGAGAGACCAGGAATACTTTTTTCAACAAAAGAAGGGATTTTAGAATATTTATTTGCAAATCCTAATACTTCATAAGTTTGTACTGGATAAGAAATACCCTTTACATCTATTTTTTGTTTTTTTGAACAAATTATATCTTTTTTAATTAAAAGATAGGTATCTTCAGATAATAAGATTTTATTAGACCCTGCACTTGTTTCAATTCTAGAGGCCAGATTTACTCCATTACCTATAATGGTGTAATCTAATCTATCTTCTGAACCAAAATTTCCAACTGTGCAAACTCCTGTATGAATTCCAATTCTTGCGTTTAAAGGTTTTGAAATTCCTTTATCTCTCCAAAAATTTCTTAAGATTTCTAATTTTTCAAGCATTTCTATAGCCATTGAAACACATGCTATAGCGTCCTCTTTGTTTCCATTTGAACTTGGATCTCCAAAAAAAACTAGTAAAGCGTCACCAATAAATTTGTCTATTGTTCCACCCCATTTGATTGCTATGTTCGACATTTCAGTTAAATATTGAGTAAGGATTTCAGTAAGAACTTCTGGTTCCAGCCTTTCAGTTAGTTCAGTAAACCCTTCAAGATCTGAAAAAAAGACAGTCAAAGGTTTTCTTTTTGTTTGTATTTTGACATCTAATTTACCAGAAAAAATTGATTGATAAACTTGTGGTGAAAAATATTTCGCTAGTTTTTTTGAAAGATCTAAAAGTTCTTTAGTTCTTTCATCAACTCTTTTTTCAAGAGAAGTATTGAGTTTTTCTAATTCTGAATATGCATTATTAAGTTCTAATTTTCTTTTTTGTTCCAATTGATAAAGTTTTGCATTTTGAAGTGCATTAGCAGTTTGGTTGGCTAAAATTCCAATTAATAGCTCATCAGAATTATTAAAAATATTTACTTTTTCACTTTCTACTGATAACACACCTATCAATTCATTATTAAAGAGCATTGGTATAGCAACTTGGCTTTCAGCGTTTTTTAGACCGGGTAATTCTACCTCATTACCTAATTTTTTCTTTTCCTCTGGACTAATCTGGTTTTTTATAGCCTTCATATAACTTCTTTGCATTCCTAAGTTAGCCATTCTCATCATTTTTTTCTTTTTAGCTACTATTCCTATAACCCCTACACCTAATTTCACACTTGCACCAATGCCTTTAATATCATATCCATGGCTTGCCAAGACATTAAGTTTTTGCATTTTTTCATCAACAAGCAATATCATCGAATATTTAAATCCAAAAAACTCATCCATTGCATTTAACATTGCTGAGGCTATAAAATTAATATCTAATGTTTTGTTTATTTGAGAAGAAATCTGCTTAATAATTTCAAATTCCTTAGTCTTTCTCTCTAAGACCTTTTTTAAATTCTCAAACTCATCTTTTTGAATAGGCTTATCCATCAAAATAGTTTTGCCTTTATTTTTTTGATTAATTTTTTAAAAAAATTAGTAATTGTTTTTAAATAAGCTAATCATTAATTGATAACACTTTATAAACATCAGCCGCTTGAAGTTCAAAAACACCTGTCATTCCAGTCATTGAAGCAATCGCCTGTAATTTCATGTCCATTTCATCAAATAATTCACCCTCAGTTTCTGAATGGTCAAATTGAAGTTCTAAGTTATATTGCTTCATATTGGAAGGATCAGTTATCGTAGCATAGGCAAAAGGATTGACTGATATATTTTTTTTTGTTTTGTTGAAAAATTGGAAAGATAAAGCCACGTGATTTTCGTCAACATACCATATTTGCGAAATAACAGTGGTGTTTGGTTCCCCTTCTTTAGAACAACTGGTTATCCAACTTGGAAACATTCCTTGCATCGCCGATATATGTTCATCTTTTATCATTCTTAATTCCACTATTGTATAATTTTTCCAGCTTCAGGGCCTGGGGTTTGTATAAATACCTTTTTTACTTTAAAGATTATTCCTAAATCAGGAGCTTCATCATATCTATTTTTAACAGCTTCTGTATCAAGCCCTAGACCAGATAAGACATCAATTAAATTTTTTCTGTAGTTTTCTGAAATATTTAGAGAATCTGAATCTAAGTCAATTACTTCTTGAAATTCTCCTTTGAAATTATACGCCTCATGCGTTATCATTCCAACATAGTAACTTACTTTAGATGTTTTTTTTAGGATATCTAAAACAGCTGAACTTTCTGAAGATCGAACAAAACATGTTATATTCGTTTTTGAATTATTTACAATTGCCCCATAAGTATCAATGTGTCTGATTTCAATTTGATTAAAAGCTACACCAAAATGGCCTAAACCAGAACTCAATGCATTTAATGTAAATGATGGTACCATACTATATCCTAAAAAGCCGAATTTAAGTTTACAAAAATTTACTTTCGTGTAAATGAATTTTTTATTAATGATATTGCTACATAGCACTATAATATTATAATATGTCTTAATTTTTTGCTAATAAAGAATTATTAAAAGCATATTTTCTTACTAGAAATTGTATTTTAGAAAAGGCAAAACAAATCCTATAAAAATATTGAATCACTTTCCAAATAATTAAAAAGTAGAAACTGAATTATTAGATTTTGAAAATATGATAAAAAAAACTATTGAAAAAAAACTTATAGAAAAAGATGTAAAAAAATTAGTAAGCATAGTTAATAAAGGTGATTATTTAAAGGCTATTGAAATGGCAGAAGCTTTTTTAAAAAATAATCCAAATGAATATTTTGTTTGGAATATTCTGGGGATTTCTTTTGCCACAATCGGAAAGACTAAGGAAGCAATAGAAGTATTTAAAAAAGTAATTTCTCTTAATCATAATTTTATTGAGGGGTACTTAAATCTAGGGAGAGCATTAAATACAATAGGTGATTTTGAGCAAGCAATTGAGATTTATAATCGAATATTATCTATTAATCCTACTTGTATAAACGCCCTCTTTTCTATTGGAGATATAAATTATAGTAAAGGTAATTTCGAACTAGCAATTGAGTATTATTATAAAGTGCTATCCATTAAACCTGATAACGTAGAAGCTATAAACAATATTGGCACATCCTTTAAAAACCTAAAAAAATTGACTGAATCAATAAATTTCTACAACAAAGCAATAGCTTTAGATCCTAGTTATGCAGAAGCTTATAATAATTTAGGTACAGTACTTTATGAAAAAAAGGACCATATAAAAGCTTTGAAAGCTTATAACAAAGCCATAAAAATATATCCTGAATATGCTGAAGCATATTATAATAAAGCCAATTTATTAAAATTTTGTAACAAAAATATAAGAGCCAAAGTAAATTTTAAAAAAGCTATATTACTAAGAAATAATTATCCAAAGGCATACAACAGTTTAGGAAATGTTTTTCATGAAGAAAATAATTTGCACGAAGCTATTTTCAATTATAAAACTGCCTTGGCACTAAGACAAAACTATCCCGAAGCTTACTTTAATTTGGGTAATGCACTGTTAGATCTAGAAGAATTTGAGGAAGCCATTGAAATGTATAAAAAGTCGCTTCTTCTTAGACCAAATTATTTTAGAGTGTATGTAAATATGGTATTTGCATTAAAAAATGTAACCATAAATAAGGCTGACACTAGTCTTCAATTTAACATTTTGAAAATTCTAGAAAGAAAAGACATAGTTAGACCAACAACAATTTCTACTCAAGCTATTAATCTTTTAAAATTTGATCCTACCCTTTTAAAATTGTTAAAATTATATAATGAGAAAAACTCCAAATTACCCTTAACAAAAATTCTTATTACGTTTTCAAAAATACCTCTTTTATTAAAATTAATGAGTAGTTGTCCTTTACCAGATTTAGAGTTTGAAAATTTATTTAAACATTTAAGATCCTTAGTATTATACTCTATTTCTGAAATTGATGATAACTCACAAATCTTACCTTTCCAATCAGCATTAGCTCTTCAGTGTTTTACTAACGAGTATGTCTATTTTGAGAAAGAACATGATACAAAAAATCTTCAAATTCTAGAAAAAAATGTAAAAAAAACTCTCTTAAATGGAGGACAACCTAAACCCCAAGTTCTATTATGTTTAGCAAGTTTTAAAGCTTTACATGAAAATGAGTGGTGTGATCTTTTAGAAATTAATCCAATTATTAAGGAAGTGTATATAAGGCAAGTAGTTGAACCAAGAAAAGAAAAAGTTATAAAAAAAAGTATTTTAGAATTTAAAAAAATTACAAACAATATATCCACATTGGTTAAGAAACAATATGAGGAAAGACCATATCCACGATGGGTCAATTTGGGATATCAACAAAATTCTGAGCCAAAAAAAATTGAAAATCTATTAGATATTAAATTATACAATTATGATATTAATGAGGTAAAAAATCCAGAAATATTAATTGCTGGTTGCGGAACTGGTCAGCAATCCATAGAAACAGCATTGAGATTTCCAAAATCGAAAGTTTTAGCAATTGACCTAAGTTCTTCTAGCCTTGCTTTTGCTATACGTAAGACCAAAGAAATGGATATAAAAAATATTGAATACATGCAAGCCGATATATTGGATATGAATGCATTTCATTCTGATTTTGATATAATTGAAAGTTCTGGGGTAATTCATCATATGGAAAACCCCCTATTGGGTTGGAAAATATTGACTAAATTACTAAAAGTGGGTGGACTAATGAATATTGGCCTTTACAGTAAAATTGCTAGGAGAAATATTTTTTTAATTAGAAAGGAGATTGAAGAGCAAAGGATTAGTTCTGGAAATATTGCAATAAGATCATTCAGAGAAAAAATTTTAAGATCTAACAAAAAGCATCATAGAGATTTATTAGGAATGGCTGATTTTTTTAGCCTAAGTGAAGTAAAAGATTTACTTTTTCATGTTCAAGAAAAAAATTTTACTTTACCACTTATTATTAAATCTTTAAATGACCTTAACCTTAAGTTTTGTGGTTTTGGAGATAAAACAATTACTAAAAAATTTGTAAAAACAAATTCTAATAATGATTTGTATAATTTAAATAAATGGACAAAATTTGAGGAGAATAATCCAAATACTTTTAGTGGTATGTATCAATTTTGGTGTCAGAAGACATAATTATTTACCTAAACTTCTTACAGTATTATTCAATTGTTAATCATTGAATATAAACGTAATAATTTGCTAGAGCTATACTCAAAAATAAGCTATGATTTTAACAATTATTTAGTCACAATTATAATTATTATCAAAAATATTTAAATCTTAGAAAATAGTTATTAAAGTTTGATTTTATATTTCTGATAAAATTTAAATTATGTTTACAACTAAATTTTCAATAAAAATAAGTTGCTTTGAGTAAATGATCATATGAAATATTTTTTTAGTCCTAGTATTCAATCCATATAGGGAATAATTAATTGTGTTAATTAAGTTGACAAATTATAGATTGAATTTAACTTAATAAATTATAAAAAAAGGATATTAATTTGATACCTAGTGATAATTTCAAACCTGCACCAATGACTTCTAATGAGGAAAGACGGTTAGAAGCATTAAAAAAACTTGGTGTAATAGGTACCAACCAAGGTGATATATTTGATATTTATAGTGAGCTGGCATTAGAGGTTTCTGGTTTTTTTGCAGCTACTTGTTCTTTAATAGACGTTGATACTCAGCATGGCATATCTCTATGTTCTTTAAATGGTGAACTGGAGAAAATGACTGAAGGTAAACCTGTGAAGGTTGAAAGAGCACAAAGTCCTTGTGCTTATACAATATTAACGCCTGAACCACTGCTAGTACCAGATTGTAGAGAACATGAAATTTTTAAGAATGCAGGTGCTGTAAAGGCAGGTATGATTGTGGCTTATGCAGGATTTCCAATAATTAATAAAGATAACTATGTATTTGGGACAATATGCCTTTTCGATCCAAAGATCAAAGAACTTGAAAATCAGGAAGTTAAACTTTTAGAAAAACTAACAAAGCGTTTAGCCCACCAGTTAGACACTCAAGCAGAACAGAAAGCTATTACTGCTGAAAAAATTTCTGGCGCTATAAATGTTTTTACAGAAACTGTAAATGAAAGTTCACTAGAAGACTTTAATTTCTTTTTAAATATATGTGCAGGAAGAGATATTGAACTCAAAAAATGTAAAAATTTAAAAAATCAAAATCTTTGCAATGATGATAAAAATGGAAATATTATACTTACTGATAAAGGTCAAGAATTACAATTTAAAATGGGACTGCAAACTAGGACACTTAATAAGCGAAAAGTTGAAGGAGAAGCGGCTAACGTATTAGTTGATTCAATGTTATCTGAATTGGAAGAATTATAATGTTTGCAAAAGTTTACCAATATAAATTCCCTGGTGTTAGTGAAGCAAAGGTGGCTGCATCATATTGCTCTGATAAATTGGGAAAAAAAATTGTTGAATTTGATTTTGAAGGTTTGAACATAATGATAGGAAAAGATGGTGATCTCTCTATTATTATAAAGTTTTCAGAATCTGCTAAGTTAAAAAGATTTGAAGGGATAGAAGCCAACTTTATCTCTGATTTAAAGAACTCCTTTGTTTTTAAAGAAAATAAATACTCGGGTATTTATGTTTACAATTATGAGAAAGAAGCCTCTTCCAACGAACTAAAATTGTCTGGACCAGTTCAAATGAAAGCTTAATCATTTTATCAAATTTAAGTATCGTAACTTAACGGTAACTACACTATTGTATTAATTTTTTTTCGATTACTTCATAAAATTTGATTTAAAAATAATATATAAAAACAACATTTTAAAATGTTTAAAATCTTTTAATTTAAAAGGTCTTTATTTAACTCAATGTTTTTTTATAAATCGATTGAATATATTCTTTTGAATTATAAATAAAATGTTAATAAAAAAACTTAAAAATTCAAGAATTAATTAATACTATTTAAAAAATAAAAAGTTTTAAAAAAAACTTTTCGGATTTTTTAAAAAGTTAAGTATATTTTTTGGAAAAAAATATGGCGTTACTTGTTTGTATTCTAAAAAAGCTTCACCATAAATTTTTATAAACCTTCTTTCTTTTAATCTTGGCGCAAAAAAACAATAAGAAGTATAAGTAAGTGCTACTAAAAATAAATCTAGAGTCATCGTTGGGGGTGTCCATAAAACTAAACAAAAAGAAAGATAAATAGGGTGTCTAATTAATTTAAATAACCCTTTTGTAGGCATAGGAGGAAATAATGGTTTTCTTGAAAAAAACATAGAAGTCCAACCCAATGATCCCGTCTGTACTTGGTAACCTGCCTGAAATGAAGATATACTTAAAAGAACCCAGCTAATAATAAAAAATAGAGTATTGAAAATATTATTAGGGTATTTCAAATCATAGAAAATTATATTACTGGGCGACCATAATAAAAATAATAATAATAATTGAATGGAAGCAATTGTAGCGTAATTTGTTGTTTCTAAAGTTTTACCAAAATTTCTGGGAGAAAATAACCTAAGTATTTTTCTTCCACTACATGAAAGTAAAAAGGAATGTAAAAGTGGAAATTGTATTAGTAAAAAGAAATTAAAAATAATATTAAATGGAAAATTGAAATAGCCAAAAGAAACCGTAAATCCATTATATAAAACCCAGATCATACTTGATCCGGCTAAAAAAAAAGTTGAATGGCAAATAAACCCATAAATTAATGCAATAATTTTTATTTTAAGTTTCGATTTTTTAAAGGATTCCATAATAAACACAAGATTGAATAATTAATTAATGATAACATGGTATAAAAAAAGGGCTACTTAAGTAGCCCAAGTATAGGGAGGAAGTATTACACATAAGTGTAAGACTAGAACAAACCAACTATAACCTCTTCAATTTTATTTCAACGAAAAAATTGGTGACTTTTTGGCGCACCTAATAAACATTTTTTAATTAAGACCTTTTTTTTCTACAAGCATTAGAACAGTACTTAACTTCATTCCAGACCTTAGACCATTTTTTGCGCCATTTAAAAGGTCTTTTACAAATAACGCATATCTTAGACGGTAGATCAGACTTCTTCATAATGGTTTGGGTTTAGTTGTAAAAAAATAAAAGTAAAGATTATAATTTTTTGGTGAGCCAGTAAATTAATTTTACTGGCTCGATTGATAGGAGAAGTAAAGCTTTTATTCATTTAATCTTCCAACTCTTTATCAGTAAATAATTTGCAAATTTCAGACCAATCATATTTTCTGTAATTAACAAAATTTACTCACAAAAAAATAGATTTTGGCCTAATACTTGCAAATATAATTTAGGTTGGCCCCTTGATAAGCCCGTCCAGATAAATCTTATCTGGTATCGTAAACCCTCTTGAGCCAGTAAAACAAGTACCCCTGTTAAGCTGGCTCCACAATTGAAAATCAAATATTAAGGTACTTTTTTAATCTTAAATAAAATACCTAAAATTATTGAAATAATTGCTGCCGCAAAACTTAACAGAGCTCCCATTTTAGCTGCATCTTGAACAGCACCTGGATCAAAAGCAACTGAAGCTACAAATAAGGAAACTGTAAATCCAATACCAGCTACCATTCCTAAGACAAAAATATCAGCATATGTCATGCCTTCTGGCATTCCAAAATTTAGTGGTTTAGCAGCTATCCAACCACAAATAAATATACCAAAAGGTTTACCAATAAAGAGACCCGCTAATACTAACCAGGTAGCATCACCAATAGCAGAAAATGCAACACCTGCATTCATTAATCCAAAAAAGAATAAAACAAACTCAACTGGAATTTTTAAACCATGTTCAATATCGTTAAGTAGATCATGTTCATGCTCCTCTTCTTTTGCAAACAAACCAAAATCAGTTTCTGCATGAGGTATTGCAGGTATCATAAAAAGTAGGCCCAACGCAGGATGAATTCCTGACTCTTGAAAGCAAAACCATGTAATTGCCCCTCCTATTGCATATGGCCAAAAGGAAAACCATTTACGTATTTTTGATGATACAGGATTTTTAGGATCATCTCCATCTAATCTTCTTGGTAACCAATTTGCTAATACATAAACTAAAAATGCCGCTAATGCAGCATATAGTATGAAAATTGGTTGTAATTCCCCTGATGGATAAAATATTGCTAAAATTATTAATCCAGCAGCATCATCCGCTATTGCTAAAAGTAATAAAAATCTAACGGCTGGATGACCTGCACCAAAAATTATCCTGCCAATAAGATAGGAAAAAGCTATATCAGTGGCAGTTGGTATTGCCCATCCATTTGCTACGGCTGTGTAAGTGTCTGAACCCATAAAATATGCCAAGCCTAAGTAAACAGCAATTGGACCAAACATTCCACCAGATGTAGCAACTAGTGGAGTTAATGCTTTTTTCCCTCTTAATGGACCAGATTTAAGAGCCACAGCCTCCCATACTTCTTTTCCTGCAACTGCAAAAAAGAAGGCCATTAATAAATCATTCACTAAGTAATGAAGGGTAAGAGTACGGTGAAAATGACCCTTTTCATCATAATGACCGTGACCTATGAAACCATGGTCCCATATTGGGTATTCCACAAAATGATGATAACTATCGTAATTAATATTGGCCCAAATTAAAGCAATTAATGCACCAATGATTAATAAAAGAGAGTATTCAGTGAGGAAACTTAAAGCTTTTTTCATATCAAACCTATTAAATAATATTCTTTATTAAAACTTTATCTTTAGAATGACAAGTTAATTAAAACTTTAATATTTAATTTTTTATCTTGAAGTCAAATTTAGTATTTATAAATCAGTAACCTCTATTTAAATCAACTATACCATTAGGTAATTCGCCATTAATCAAATTTTTGATGTTATGAGCTATTACATTAGAAGAGCTCTCAACAGGAGTATCAGCTGCAATATGTGGTGTAACAGTTACATTTGGTAAAACCCAATAAGGGTGTGTTTTTGGTAATGGCTCTGTTTGAAAAACGTCAAGTGTAGCACATTCAACATGACCAGAACGTAACTTTTTTATAAGAGCATTATCACTTATTAATTCACCTCTACCTGCATTTATGATCTTAGAGTTTTTTGGTAAAAGTTCAAGACTATGATCATTTAAAATAAATCTAGTTTCACTTGTGAGAGGTAATAATAGAATTAAAATCTCAGATTCGCTCAAGACCTGTTTTAGACCATCTGATCCATGAAAACATTTAATTTGATCAATTTTTTTTTGTGTTCTACTCCATCCAAATACCTTGAAACCTATTTTTTTCAAAAAAACCGCAACAGGCTTTCCAAGTGCTCCTAAACCCAAAATACCCACTCTTCTATCTTTTGCAATTGGTGGTTTAATTCTATGTCGCCAGAAACCGTCTTGACCTAAAATATGCCTATCAATTCCTAGATGTAATCTCAATGTATGAGCTAAACACCATTCAATCATACTATTAGTTAAACCATCTTCATCTATCATCTTTACCAATGGACACTTTAAAGTTTCATTGCCAACAATATCCTCTATTCCTGCATATAAACTCAAAACTGCTATTAAATTTTCATAACTTGAAAAATCTCTTTTTACTTTTTTACCATTTTTTTTTGTTGGTGAATAAATTATAAAACGAACATCATTTTTAAAATTGTTAGTTTCAGTTGTTAACTCAAAATTCTTTATGCCTATTTTTTTTAACTCATTAGAAAGACTTTCTTTATAATAATTAAATAAATCTGAAAAAAAGAGAATCTTCATTTTATTCTCGCTTAATTAATCTGTGGACATGCGCGCTTTGTATCAAACCAAAAATTCCTAAAACTACCAGCATCGCAGAACCACCATATGAAATTAGAGGTAAAGGAACCCCAGTAACTGGTGCCATTCCAGTAACTGCAGCTATATTAACAAAAAAATAAGAGAAAAAAATAGTTGAGAGGCCAATTGTTAGTAAGCTCCCAAACCTATTTTTATTTTTAAATGAAGAGTATATGCAAAAAATTATAATAATTGAGTATATTAAAAGCAAACCAACTCCTCCAAAAAAACCAAATTCTTCTGCAATAGAAGTAAAAATAAAATCAGTATGTTTATAAGGTAAAAAATCTAATTGACTTTGACTTCCTTGCATAAATCCTTTGCCCTCAAATCCACCAGATCCTAGCGCAATTTTTGATTGAGTTATCTGATATCCATCACCTAGTGGATCTTTCCCAGGATTCATAAATGTATCAATCCTACTAAACTGATAATCAGTTACTAATTGCCAATTTGTTCCTCTACTAAAAAATATAAGCGTCAAAAGAGCTGGTATAAAAAAAATGATTATAATAAAATAAAGATAATGAACACCAGCAGCAAACATCATAGTAAATCCGATCATAATTATAATGGTACCAGTACCTAAATCTGGTTGTGGAATAATAAGTGCTGCTGGTAATAGAATTAAAAAAAATGGAATAATTACCCAAAATAATTTTGATGTGTTTGATGGTTTGAGCCAATCATAATAAATTGAAAGAAACATAATCAATCCAACTTTCATTATCTCAGATGGTTGAAACCTAAAAGTACCTAATTCTAACCATCTTTTAGCTCCTCCTCCATAATCTCCAAAAAAAAGTACACAGAATAGTAAAATAATACTAAAAAAATATACAAAGGGAGAACATGCGCGCCAAAAATCAATGCTTATAAAACCCATTATGAGCATTATAACAAAACCAATAATAAATCTTTCAAATTGTGGTTTAGTCCATTTATCATAATCCCCATCTGCTACAGAATATAACATTAGAAAACCAAAACATCCAACAACAAGAATAAGAAAGACTAGGGGCCAGTGATAGTAAAAAACTTTTTCAAAGCCTTTTGGTAATTCTTTATAATTTTGAGTATAACTTACTACTATGGTTGAAACCTTTTGTTATGTAGATATCATTTCTTTCTTTATATTATTTAAAATTAAATTTATGTCATTTCTTTTTTCAACAGGATATTCTTGAATAGATGGTATTGAACCACTTAATGCATAAAGAAGAATATCTCTTGCAATAGGTGCAGCTATTTTCCCACCTCCTCCACCATGCTCTACAACAATACTTATAGAGTATCTTGGTTTTGCAAAAGGTGCATAACCAGTAAATAGTGCATGATCACGTTGATACCTTGGAAGATCCTCATTTTTTATTATACCTTTATTCCTTTCATCTTCTGAAATTTGTCTTATTTGAGATGTGCCAGTTTTACCTGCAAATAACTTATTATTATTGATTACTCTCGAGTCATAAGCTGTTCCTTTTTTGTTGTTTACAACACCAAACATTGCCCTACGAATTATACTTAGTGTACTCGCGCTTATGTCTAATGTTTTTTGTCTATTAGTTTTAGTTGGCCTTCCATCAATGGCTTTTACGAGATATGGATTTATTTCAAAACCTGTAGCAATTCTACCTGTCATAATTGCAATTTGAATTGGAGTAGATAAAACAAAACCCTGTCCAATACCAGAATTAAGAGTATCACCAGTGAACCAAGTTTCTTTTTTGTAATTTTTTTTCCAACTTTTTGTAGGAATTAGACCTTTTGATACACCGGAAAGTGGTAATATTGGTGAAACTCCTATGCCAAATTTCTTAGCTAAATTTGCTATCTTTTCAATACCTATTCTTTCAGCCAAGTGATAAAAATATACATCACAGCTTTCTTCTATACCTTTTAATAAATTGGTACTTCCATGACCAGAATATTTCCAACAATGAAATTTTCTCTCTTCTAATTCATAGTATCCTTTACAATCGAATAATTCCTCTTCACTTATCAAATTTTCTTCTAATGCTGCTATAGCAACAATCATTTTGAAAGTTGATCCTGGAGGATAATTTCCTGAAATTGCTTTATTAGCTAATGGCTGGTTCTTACTCTCAAGTAAAATATCCCAGTCTTTTTGTGATATTCCTTCAACAAATTTATTTGGATCAAAGCTTGGATTTGACGCCATACAAATTATTCCACCATGTTTTAGATCAATGACAACTACAGAAGCGCTATATTCCTTAATTCTTAACATAGAAAACTTTTGTAAATTTGAATCTAAAGTTAAATGTAAGTCTTTTCCAGGTGAACTAGATTCTTCTCCTAATTTTCTAATAATTTTTCCTGATGCATTAACTTCATATTTTCCAAGACCAACTTGCCCTCTTAGATATTCATCTAATCCTTTTTCAATACCAACTTTTCCAATCATGAAATTTTCTATCTGCATAATTGGATCATTTTTTGACAATTCTTTAAGATCTTTAGGAGAAATTGCTCCCACATATCCTAGGGTGTGAGCTAATATTTCCTTATGAGTATAATATCTTTTAAAATCAATTTCTGGAATAATTCCTGGCAATGATGGCAAATTTACTAAAACTTTCAAAAAATTATTCCAACTTAAATTTTCAGCAATAACTACGGAAGTATTAAACCTTTTATTTTCTAATTTTTGAATAATTTCATTTTTTCTTTCTTTACTGATTTTCAAAAGCTGAGAAAAATTATCTAGAAGTTCTGGTAGATCAATATTTTTATCTCTTAAAATTTTTATACGGTAATTTTCTTTATTTTTCGCCAATATTATGCCTTTACTATCAAATATAATTCCACGTAAAGGGGGTAAAATTTCAATATCAATTCTATTTTCTTCCGCTAAAAGTTTATATTTTTCATTTTCATTAAGCTGAATTTGACGCATATGTCTAATAAGAAAACCAACTAAAACAAGTTGGCTTGCACCAATCAAAAATGATCTTCGGCCATATTTTTTTTCTAAAACATTTTTTTTTAAAGAATTAATTTCCATTATTTTATTTTTTATTTAATTTTTTACTATCTTTAAATAATAAATTTTCTAATAGATGAAAAATTACAGGAAAAAATAAAACTGTAAAGATTAGACGATTGAGCCATATATTAAAATCTAATTTTTCAGTGAGTCCTACTAAGGACGATATAAAAAAACAAGCATCAATACATAATAAAAATATAATAAAATAAATTATTTTTAAAAAATAATTATCTAGCGATATTTTGGTCATCATATATTTTATTGATAAAGAACCAATCATAATAAAAATAGGCCATAATCCTATAGGTCTAAACCAAAAAATATCAGCAATTAATGATAAAGATATTAATATTGTTATTGATACATTTTTAGGGTCTAGTATTAACCAAGAAAAAATCAAACAAACAAGGAAATCAGGTTTCTCAACTATCAATGGCTGACGAGAAATTGGAGCAATTGGAAAAATAACAAATAAAATGCCTAAAATAAAAATGATCGATTTTTTATATCTAATAATTTCCATAGAAAAATATTTAAATGATTTATCATAACATATAAGTTGGATCGTATATTTATTGTGATCATGTATAGTATATTAATCAACTTAATTAATAATTATTTCACCAACTTGAGATGGTATTTTTTGTTTTTTATTTATTAGAACTCTCAAATAATCAAGCTTATTTATATTAGCAGACAGCTTAACTCTAATTTTTTTATCTGCCGAAAGCACAACTTTTCCAATCAAAATTCCTGGTGGAAATACACCACCAGTTCCACTGGTATAAACACGAAATCCTGGTTGGATTTTTTTTATTCCTCTTACAAAATCGATTAATGGTGCTGATGAATTATCACCTCTTACAATTGCTTCCTGATTGTTTGGTTCTATTATTGCAGGTACATAGGATTTTATGTCAGATAAAAGAATTATTCTAGAAATCTGATTTTCTACTCCTGATATTCTTCCCACTAACCCAAGTCCGTCTACAACTGCTGATCCATCAATTATTCCGTCTTCTCTACCTACATTTATTAAACTAGATGAACTATATGGACTACCACTATCGGCAATTACTTCACCTGAAACCCAGTTTAATATCGAATTAACCTTTAAATTATTTAGAGCTCTTAATTTAGCATTCTTTTGTTCCAGTTGAATTGCGGCCTCTCTCCATTTTCTCATATCCTGTAATTCTTTTTTTAAAGTATTATTTTGTTCATATACATTTGTAAAAGAAGATATATCTAGAAAAATTCTACCAATTACTTTTACCGATGAGGTAAAAAATTCAACATTTGGAATGGTATAGTTTAAAATTGCAAGCCTGAATCTTTCAACTCTGTAATTATCGATTCTCCACAGAAAAAATAAAAGGAGAAAAAGTAAAAAAACACTTATCCAAATAATATATCTAAAAATCAACCAATAATCTCTCTGACTCTTTAAAGACATTATTATTTTTTATTCTATTAAAATTATTCAAATTAATATTTTATTATGTACCATAATCAATGACATGAGCCAATTGTCTTTCAAACTCGAGGGACTTTCCTGTTCCTAACGCCACACAATTCATAGAATCATCAGCGACAGAAATTGCAAGACCAGTTTGCTCTCTAAGTGCCAAATCTAAATCACCCAAAAGTGCTCCTCCTCCAGTCAGCATTACACCCCTGTCAACTATGTCTGCTGCAAGATCAGGTGGCGTACTTTCTAATGCAGTCATAACTGCCTCACAGATCTGCTGAACAGTCTCAGCTAAAGCTTCAGTTACTTGCGCTTGTGTAATTTGAGTTTCTTTTGGTACACCATTTAATAAATCTCTACCTCTTATTTCCGAGTGAGCACCTCTTCCATCCTTAGGCATTAATGCAGTACCAATTGTTGTTTTTATTCTTTCAGCTGTTGCTTCTCCAATTAACAAATTTTGTTGTCTTCTTAAGTAAGATATTATTGCCTCGTCCATTCTATCTCCTCCTACCCTCACTGACCTAGCATATACAATATCAGCGAGTGACAAAACAGCAACCTCAGTCGTTCCTCCACCAATATCTACGACCATAGAACCTGTAGGGTCTGTAATTGGCATTCCAGCACCTATTGCTGCGGCAATTGGTTCGGCAATCAAGCCTGCTTTTCTTGCTCCTGCAGATAAAACAGATTCTCGAATTGCTCTTTTTTCAACTGGAGTAGCTCCATGAGGAACACAAACAACTATCTTAGGTTTAGCGAAACTCCCTCTTCTATGAACCTTTCTTATAAAGTGTTTAATCATTTCTTCAGCAACATCAAAATCTGCTATTACTCCATCTCTCATTGGTCTTATTGCTTCAATTGATCCAGGTGTCCTACCAAGCATAAGTTTGGCATCTTCTCCTACAGCTAGAACTTGTTTTTTTCCATCTCTAATATGATATGCTACAACAGAAGGTTCATTGAGAATAATACCTCTACCTTTTACATATACTAGTGTATTAGCAGTACCTAAATCTATAGCCATATCAGCAGAAAAAAAGCTGCTTAAAAAATTAATCATTTAGAATTACCCATTGCTAAATTTTTAACTATTAAATTTTTCTTTAACTTTTTATTTATTAGCATATTAATAAATTTTGAATCCTTTATTTTTTTTAATTCGCTATAGCTTTAGGAGCTTTTTTTTGTCTTCTCAATATTAACTTATTTAAAGAATTTATATAAGCTTTGGCACTAGCCACAACTGTATCAGTATCTGAGGATTGTCCAGTTACTATTTTCCCAGACTCCTCTAATCGAACAGAAACTGTAGCCTGCGCATCAGTTCCTTCTGTTACAGCATGTATTTGAAAATGTTGTAATTTTGCTGAATGAGGAAAAACTTTTTTTATAGAATTAAAGACAGCATCAACTGGTCCATCACCAACTGATTCAACTGTATACTCTTTACTATCCATCATAATAGATGCTTTGGCAGATTGAGGAGAACTAGTTCCACATTTCACATCCAAGCTAATAAGTTTTAAATAATCGTTCTGTTCTCCCATTGATGTGTCAGATAGTAAAGCTAATAAATCATCATCATAAATTTCTTTTTTCTTATCTGCCAATGATTTAAATTTATAAAATAAATCTTGTAACTGATTATGACCAAGATTATACCCCAAATCGTTTATTTTTTTTCTCAAAGCGGCTCTTCCAGAATGTTTTCCTAAAACAAGGTTTGTTTCAGTTAGACCTATATCTTCTGGTTTCATAATTTCAAATGTACCAGCATGCTTTAACATACCATCTTGATGAATACCAGATTCATGAGCAAATGCATTTTTCCCAACAACAGCTTTATTAAATTGAACTGGAAATCCTGAAACTTTTGAAACTAAACGACTTGCTTGAATTAATTTATTAGTTTCCATGTTAGTTTGGTAAGGTAAAATATCCTTCCTTACTTTCAATGCCATCACAATTTCTTCTAAAGCAGTATTACCTGCACGTTCTCCTAGGCCATTAATTGTACATTCAACCTGTCTTGCCCCAGCCTCAACAGCAGCTAAAGAATTAGCGGTTGCCATTCCTAAATCATTATGACAGTGAGTTGAAACTGTAATATCTTTAAGTTCAGGAATTTTGATAAAGAGGTTTTCAATAATTTTAGCACTTTCTTTTGGTGCAGTATACCCTACTGTATCAGGAATATTTATAGTTGAAGCACCAGCTTGAATAGCAATTTTTACTACTTCAACTAAAAAATCACTCTCTGTTCTTGTTGCATCCATAGGAGACCATTGTACGTCATCGCAATAAGATTTAGCAAATTTTACAGTCTCAAAAACTCTATCCAAAACCTCATTTTTAGATAGTTTTACTTGAAATTCCCTATGTAGAGGGGATGTACCTATAAAGGTATGTATTCTAGGTTTTTTTGAATTTTCTACAGCCCTCCAACACCTTTCAATATCTAGTTTACTAGCTCTTGCCAAACCACATATAATGGCATTATTAATAATTTTCCCAATCTTTGATACCGCCTCAAAATCACCTTCAGATGCTATAGGAAATCCAGCTTCAATAATGTCAACACCCATTTCATCAAGAAGATTGGCTATTTCTATTTTTTGAGCTAGAGACATGGTAGCTCCAGGACTTTGCTCACCATCTCTTAGAGTAGTATCAAAAATTAACACTTTAGCATTTTTGTTTTCATACATTTAATTCTCCTGATAAAGGATAAAGCTTAGACTACAAAATAGTACACCAAATCGATTAACTATCAAAGATTATTTACTAAAGATAACTCATATTAAAAATTTAATACCAATGAAATTAATCAGATATTCTATTATTATTTTTCCACTGACCTTCATAAATCACACCACTTCTATAAATAATTTTTCCTGCCCCTTCTCTTTTACCATCTTTAAATGATCCCTCATATCTATCACCGTTGGGGTAAGTAGCCACCCCCTCACCATTTATTCGCCCATTATCAAAATTACCCTCAAAAGTAGAACCATCAGCCATCTCTATTTTACCAAAACCATGCCTTTTCCCCATCTTAAAAAAACCAAAATATTTTGATCCATCAGAATATTCGGCAATGCCTTCACCATCAAATAATCCGTTAGACCATAAGCCCTCATATGTATAACCATCTCCAAAAATCATTTTTCCTTTACCATGATTTTTCCCATTTTTAAAATTTCCGGTATAAATTTGTCCGTTTGAGTATTTTGCTACTCCAAAACCATCAATCTTGCCATTCAGCCATTGTCCTGAATAATTACTTCCATCTTCATAAATTATAGTTCCTGCTCCATTAGGTATACCCTTAACTAAATCTCCATTGTAAACTGATAAATCAGGGTAAGTAATTTTTCCTTTTCCCTCGATTTGTCCTTTATTCCAATTACCCTCTGCTTTATAGCCATCTTTGGTTTCATAAATCCCATATCCATGAAATAAATTATTTTTAAAATTTCCAACAAATTTAGATCCTGATGAAAACTTTTTAATCCCCTGGCCCTCGATATTATTTTTAAGTAATTCACCTATATAATTGTCACCATTAACATAGACTATAGATCCTTTTCCCGAAATAGTACCGTTGGTGAAATTTCCTTCCAAAATTGACCCATCTAACAAGATTAATTTTCCTTTACCGTTTCTTATTCCTTTTAAAACACCCCCTTCATATTTACCTCCACCTTCATAATTTATTATTGCAATTCCAGTTTTCTCACCAAGCTTCCAGTCCCCACTATATTCGTAACCATTTTTATTTTTTTGAGTGCCCTTTCCATCTAACAATCCCTTGGAAAAATCACCTTCAAGAGTTATACCATTTGAATATTCTAAAGTTCCATAGCCATTAAAATTTCCTTCTAACCAATTACCTTCGTAAAATGATCCATCAGGAAAAATTATTTTACCCTCACCTGAGTGTTGCCCATCTATAAATGTACCTTCATAAAAAGATCCATCGGGGTATTTGGCTTTACCAAAACCTTCAATTTTTCCTTCTTTCCAATCACCTTCATAGTTATATCCATTGGGTAAGGAATATTTTCCCTTTCCATGCTGTTTTCCATCTAGAAACTCACCCTCGTAAATACCACCTGTTTCATATTGTTTTATTTGTGTTTGTTCATCTGCAAAAGATAAATTCACTTCTAAAAAAAAGATAAAAAATAAATTTAAAACAAACGTTTTCAAAATTAGCATATAATAATATAACCTACCTACTGAATTAATTTACATATATAATTTCTAAAAAGAATTGAAAAATTTAAAGTCGTTTATTAGTTTAATTGTATTATATAAAATCTACTATATTTATTTCATAACTGGAATAAAGATCAACCCGAATTATTTAAAACATATGTTTATTGTATAATTTCTAAAATATCCTATTTCGCTTTCTTAATCAGATCAAAATTTCAGATGAATAAAAATTTAAAAATAATGCTTGCACAGCTAAATCCTATTGTAGGAGATCTAGAGAAAAATTCCAAAATCATTTTGGAAACATATAAAAAAGCATCCAAGAACAAAGTTGACATTTTAGCCTTTCCTGAAATGTTCCTTTCAGGATATCAAATACAAGATTTGGTTTTTAGTCCAGCATTTCAAACGGATTTAGAAAAATATATAAGGTTTATAGGAAAACACTGTGTTAATAATACCTATCTTTTGTTAGGTTCTCCAGTAGTTGAAAAAAAACAGATATTTAATGCTTATTTATTACTAAAAGATGGTGAAGCAAATATAATTTCAAAAAAATATCATCTTCCTAATAATACATTATTTGATGAAAAAAGATATTTCAGTCAATCTGACCATAAAGAATTGTTGGAAATTAAAGGAATAAAAATTGGTTTTCCCATCTGTGAAGATATATGGTATGACGATATCTCAAAAATTCTTAAAAAGAAAGGAGCTGATCTTCTAATTTCTCCTAACGGGTCACCTTATGAGAGAAATAAATTAAAAAAAAGACATAATGAAGTTTTTAAGAGGTCTAGGGAAAATAATATACCTGTGATTTATTTAAATTTAATTGGTGGTCAAGATGACCAAGTGTTTGACGGTGGTTCTTTTGTTGTGGATAATAATGGAAATCTAATTACACAATTCCCCCAATTTGAACAAATAACTCCTATCTTAGAATTTGAAAATAAAGAACCCTTTATTAAAAATACACATGATAACAACTTCAACATAAAAAATGATTTATCACAGGATTACAGGGCAATTTCAGAGGGTACTAAAGATTATATTATTAAATCTGGTTTTAATAAAGTAATTATAGGACTGTCAGGTGGTATTGATAGTGCTTTAGTTGCTACGATTGCAGTAGATATTCTAGGAAAGAATAATGTGTCTTGTGTAAAATTACCTTCAGATTATACAAGCAAGTTATCTTTAATTGATGCTGACCAGTTGGTATATAATTTAGAATGTAAAGTCGAAACTATTTCTATTTCAAAAATTTATTCTTTAATTAAACAAACCCTTTTACCTTCTTTTCGAGGGAAAAAAGAAAATGAAACTGAAGAAAACATTCAATCTAGGATAAGGGGTTTATTATTGATGGCTTTGTCCAATAAATATGGCAGTATGTTACTTACCACTGGGAATAAATCCGAAATAGCTGTTGGATATTCGACAATTTACGGCGATATGTGTGGGGGATACAATCCTATAAAAGATCTTTACAAAACAAGATTGTACAGTATTTGCAAATGGAGAAACTCTAACCATGAAGCCTGGATGAAAGGACCAAAAGGTTCAGTTATACCTAAAAGCATATTAGAAAAATCCCCAACTGCGGAACTTCGTCCAAACCAAACTGATCAGGATAGTTTACCACCTTATGAGGTACTTGATTCAATCCTTGAAAGTCTTATTGAAAATGATATGCCAATTTCAGAAATTGTAAAAAAGGGGTATGATTACAATATAGTAAAAAAAATTGAAAAATTAGTCTATCAATCAGAATATAAAAGATTTCAATCTGCTCCAGGTGTACATCTTACAAAAAAATCATTCCAATTAAGCCGTCGGTACCCAATTGTACAAAATTGGAGAGATAAATTATGAAGTTTTTAACTAGGTTTGCTCCGTCTCCTACAGGGTATTTACATGTAGGTAATATTAGAACAGCTCTATTTAATTTTTTGCTTTCAAAACAAAATGGAGGGAAATTTTTACTTAGAATAGATGATACTGACCTTGAAAGATCAAAACAAATTTATGAAGACGAAATTAAAAGAGATTTAGAGTGGCTAGGAATTGAATGGGACTTATATGAGAAACAATCAAATAGATTTGAAAGGTATATCGATGTTTTTGAAAAATTAAAAATTGAACATAAAATCTATCCTTGTTATGAAACAAAAAGCGAGCTTAATTTAAAAAGAAAAAAACTTCTTAATATGGGTAAACCCCCTGTATATGACAGAGCTGCTCTAAAACTTTCACATGATGAACATAAGAAATATGAGAAAGATGGAATTAATCCACATTGGCGCTTTTTATTAGATAAAAAAGGGGTTTCTTGGAAAGACAAAATTATAGGTGACGTAAGAATTGATCTTGCCTCACTTTCTGACCCTGTTTTTGTAAAAGAAGATGGTCAGTTTCTTTATACATTAGCTTCAGTATGTGATGACATAGATTTTAATATTACTCATGTTGTAAGAGGATTAGATCATCTAACCAATACTGCAATACAAATACAACTTATAAGAAATCTCAATGGGGATGTACCAGTTTATGGACACCATTCTTTACTTGTGGATTTATCAGGAGACAACCTCTCAAAGAGACTTGGTTCATTATCAGTTAGGGATTTAAGAAATTCTGGGGTAGAACCAATGGCGTTAATTAATTTAATGTCGACCTTAGGATCTTCGAATTCACCAAAAATATTACATTCTCTTAATGATGTTGCAAGTTTCTTTGAAATAAATTCATTTGGATCTGCACCTACAAAATTTGATTTAAATCTTTTAAATTCAATGTCATCAAAAGTATTAAGAAAAACTCCAATTAATATTATTAAGAAGGAATTAATTGAATTAGGTATACCAAATGACGATCAAGAAAATTTTTGGGAAGCTATCAAAGAAAATTTGAACACTAGGGAAGAAATATCACAACTGTGGGATATATGCATTAATGGAATTTATCCAGTAATTGAAAAAGAGGATTTAGAATTTGTTAAAACAGCAATAAAAATTCTTCCTCAAGCACCGCTGGATAAAAATAGTTGGAAAATATGGACCAATCAAGTTTCTGAAAAAACTGGAAGAAAAGGTAAAAGTCTTTTTTTACCTTTGAGAAAAGCTTTGACTGGTAAAAATATAGGCCCTGATATGGGAAAATTATTGCCTTTCTTGAAAAAAATTCCAGAATTTTAACTAATATTATATTTTAAACCACAAACTTTCTATATTTTGTTCTTTTTGGATTGACTGCATCCTCCCCCAATCTTCTTTTTTTATCTTTAACATAGTCATCATAATCTCCTTCAAACCATTCAACATGACTATCGCCCTCAAAAGCTAAAATATGAGTGCAGATCCTGTTAAGAAAAAATCTATCATGACTTATGACCATAGCACTTCCAGCAAATTCAGATATGGCATATTCTAATGCACTTAGAGTTTCTACATCTAAATCATTAGTTGGTTCATCCAACATTAAAACATTGCCACCAGACTTTAACATTTTTGCTATATGAACTCTATTTCTTTCACCTCCTGATAATTTACTCATTGGTTTTTGTTGATCAGATCCTTTAAAATTAAAAGAACTACAATATGCTCTTGAATTAACTTCTAATTCTCCAAGCTTTACAATTTCTTGACCTCCAGAAATTTCTTCCCATACGGTATTAGAGTTATTTAAATCATCTCTACTTTGATCAACATAAGAGAGCTTTACAGTTTCACCCAATAAAATTTCACCGTTTGAAGGTTTTTCAACACCAATGATTAACTTAAACAGTGTACTTTTCCCTGCTCCATTTGGACCAATTATTCCTACTATTCCACCAGGAGGTAAAGAAAAGGACAAATTATCAAACAAAATTTTATCTTCAAAATGTATTCCTAAATTTTTCACTTCAATCACTTTAGACCCAAGTCTTTCTCCATTGGGAATAATAATCTGTGCATTATTTTGCTTAACTCTTTCAGAAGAGTTAGCTAGTTCTTCATATGATTTAATTCTTGCTTTCTGCTTGGCCTGACGAGCTTTGGCGCCCTGTCTTATCCACTCCAATTCCTTTTCTAGAACTTTTTGTTTCTTTTTATCCTCTTTTCCCTCAAGTTCTAACCTTTGAGTTTTCTGTTCAAGCCAAGATGAATAATTACCTTCATATGGTAGACCTTTACCTCTATCTAGTTCAAGTATCCATCCTGTAATTTGATCAAGAAAATACCTATCATGTGTGACTATCAAGCAGGTACCCTTGTAATCAATTAAAAATCTTTGCAACCAATCAATGGTTTCCGCATCTAAATGGTTAGTTGGTTCATCTAACAATAATAACTCAGGTGAATTTAATAAAAGTTGACATAAAGCAACCCTTCGTTTTTCACCTCCTGATAGTTCTTTAATATTTGACTCATCACTTGGGCATCTCAATGCATCCATAGCTATATTTATTTGATTATCTAATTCCCAAAGATTTTGAGCATCAATTTTGTCTTGAAGTTCAGTCATCTGCTCCATTATTTCTTCAGAATAATTATTAGCTAATTTTTCTGCTACATTATTAAATTCGTCAATTAATGCCTTTTTATCGGCTACAGCTGTTAAAATATTTTCTCTTACAGTTAGATTACTATCTAATATGGGTTCTTGTGGTAAATATCCTACATTAACATTTTCCGCAGCCCATGCTTCACCTATGTAATCTTTATCTAATCCAGCCATAATTTTCATAAGACTACTTTTACCAGCACCATTAACTCCAACTACACCAATTTTAACACCAGGTAAAAATGAAAGATGGATATTTTCAAAACATTTCTTGCCACCTGGGAAAGATTTAGTTAGATCTTGCATATGATAAATATATTTAACTGAAGACATAATTTATACCTTAAATAAGTTCGATAATTTTTACATTTTATTTAGAAAAAAAAATACTTTAAAGCAATAAGGAGTTTTTTAGAGTTTATTATGATAATAAGATATATGTTTACTTTCATATTATAATCTTAGGCAAAAAAAATGCAGGGATTTCCTTCAGTTGAACCGGGTTTGACAATTGGCTTGTTGGGTGGCTCTTTTGATCCACCACACGAAGGTCATGTACATATTACAAAACTTGCACTTAAGATTTTTAATTTGTCTAAAATATGGTGGTTAGTATGTCCTGAAAACCCAATAAAAAGTGTAATACCATCAGATATAAATTCAAGATTTCTTGCTTCAAAAATAATTATGAATCATCCCTCAGTCGTAATCACTGATCTAGAGAGAAAGTTTAAAACAAAATACACTTTTCAAACTTTGATTAAATTAAAAAAATTATATCCAACCACCAAGTTTGTGTGGTTAATGGGAGCAGATAATCTAATAAATTTTCATCATTGGAAAAATTGGGATTGGATAATGAAAAACATTCCAGTTGGTGTTTTAGCAAGACCAGAGGAGCAAATCAAAGCAGGGTTATCTCATACTGCCATTAAATTTGGAAACTACAGACTTCCAAAAGAAAAATCTATTATACTATCTAATTATATCCCTCCTGTTTGGACTTTAATTACTGGACCAATGAGAAATATTTCATCAACAGAAATTCGAAAAAAAGAATATCGCCATAACTAACTTAATTATTTTATTCAATTAACATATGTCTTGCTCTAGCACCTCTTTCAATAGCTGCTCCATGCAATCGATCAATATTAAGTTCATGTCTAATTTCTTCTAAAAAACGTAATTGTACCTCAGGGAGTTTACCATCAGCTGCTGCAACATCACAAGCCAATGCATATGCTGTTTCATATAATTTTTCAGGTAATGCTTCCTTAATCAAACCAAATAATGCATCTAATCCATCTTCTTCTTCAAAAAGATCAAAAACAGTTTCTGCTATAATTTTAATTTTTGATGGATCATAACTTTTAAATATTGGCAAATGATCTACTATTCTGCTGATAGATACTAATTCTCTATTTGAAATATTTTCATCAGATGCACCACCTGCTACCATTATTGCAACTAATGCATCCTGTGCATTCATCAATCCGTTGGTGTTTGTATTTTTCGACATTATACTAAAACATATCATATTTTTTTTAATTTGACGACCTATTAAATGAGGGATAATAAATTCTTATCATAATTTTTCAGTTTAATTTTTTAAAGAATATTTCTAATGAAAGTTGATAAAACTAATTATAACCAAATTAATTCATGGCCTTTTTTTGAGGCAAAAAGGGTTTTGAAACGTATCTCAAAAGAAGATAAAGAAAAAAAAATTGTCACTTTTCAAACTGGTTATGGTCCATCTGGATTACCTCATATTGGGACTTTTGGTGAAGTTTTAAGAACAAACATGGTAAGAACAGCTTTCTCTTGTTTAAGTGATATCCCAACTAGGTTAGTATGTTTCTCTGATGATTTAGATGGTTTGAGAAAAGTACCAACCAATATTCCCAACTCAAAAAAATTAGAAGCAGACCTTGATTTACCTTTGACTTCTGTGAGAGATCCTTTTGATAAATTTGAGAGCTTTGGGGATCACAATAATGCTAAATTAAAAGAATTCCTCGACAACTATAATTTGAAATATAATTTTGAATCAGCAACCAAGAATTATAAGGATGGTGCATTTGACGAAGCTTTAATTAAAATTTTAGAAAATTACGAAAATATAATGGCAGTAATTTTACCTTCATTAAGAGATGAAAGGAAGAAAACATACTCTCCTTTCCTTCCTATAAGCCCAATCACAGGTAAAGTCTTACAGGTCGCTATTGAAAAAATAAATAAAAATAAAGGTACTATTATATACACAGAACCTAATGGAGAAAAAGTTGAATTATCCATTAAATCAGGAAATGTAAAACTACAGTGGAAACCTGATTGGGCTATGAGATGGTTAGCTTTAGAAGTGGATTATGAAATGTTTGGGAAAGATCTTATACCATCAGCTGAACTAGCAGCAAAAATTTGTAAAATTATAGGAGGTAAACCACCTGAATTATTGAATTATGAACTTTTCTTAGATGAACAAGGACAAAAAATATCTAAATCTAAAGGTAATGGATTATCAATGGAAGACTGGTTAAGATATGCTGATAGAGATTCTTTGAGTTTTTTTATGTTCCAAAAACCCAAAACTGCAAAGAGACTATATTTTGATGTTATTCCCAAAATGGTAGATGAGTACCACCAAAATTTGAATAAATTTGTTGAACAAACAGAGCTGGAGAGAATAAATAATCCAGTTTGGCACGTTCATTCAGGAAATCCTCCAATCTCAAATATGATTATTAATTTCTCAATGCTATTAAACCTAGTTTCAGCTTCAGGATCAGAAGATGAAAAAACATTGTGGACATTCATTAAAAGATATAAGCCAAACATTGAAGCTGATAAGCATACTGATTTAAAAAAAGCTGTAAAATATGCTATAAATTATTACCAAGACTTTGTGAAACCTTCAAAAAAATTTCGTAAAGCTACTGCAAAAGAAAAAACAGCATTAGCTGATCTTCATTCAAAGTTGGGAGAACTACCTAAAGAGAGTGAAATCCAAGAAATCCAATCTTTATTGTTTTCTGTAGGAAAAGAAAATAATTTTGAAAACCTTAAGGATTGGTTTTCTGCTTTTTACGAGATAATTCTAGGAACAAAGACTGGACCTAGATTGGGTGGTTTCATATCTATATATGGAATTGAAGAAACAAGAAACCTTATTTCAAAAAAAATAGCTGGTGAATAAAATTCATCAATGGATTTTTTCTATTTAATTTTCAATATCTATAATTATATATCCAATACAAAACTATATATAAAGGTGAAATAATGAGTATTTTAATCAGGAATATTTTTCTTATATATTTTGCATTTTCCTCAGTTTTTTTTGTTGCTTTTTACAGTAAAAAAACATTTGCGAATGATGACAGTATTTCAAATCTTGAGAACAAAGCCCAACTAATTATATCTTCTCAAATAAGTGCTTTTCTAAATTATGATACTAAAGAAGCTTACTCATTTGCATCGCCTGTAATTAAATCTATGTTCAAGAATGCAGATATATTTGGGTCTATGGTTAAGTCTTCATACCCAATGATTTGGGCACCAAAAGAATTCAAGTTTTTGGAATTTACTTTTTATAATGAAAGCTTGATACAGAGAGTCCTTTTTATAGATAAAAATGAAAGAATTTTTACGTTTGATTATGAAATAAAAAATTATGGTGAAGATAACTGGTTAATTAACGGGGTTTATCAAGTGAAAAAAGCTCAATCTGGGGTTTGATATTAGTTTCCTTAAATTGTTCTAGCTTTACTTCTTACAGTGCGCGTTCCTGCAATTCCTCCTTTTGATCTACCTTTTGTTTTTTTTAAGCTATTTTCATTTTCAAGATTTATATCTGATTGCCTTAAAAAAGGATTATCCATAATTGATAGTTCAACTTTTTCAAGCTTATTAATCTCATCACGAAGTCGTGCAGCTTCTTCAAATTCCAAATTTTCAGCAGCTGCAAACATTTCTTTCCTCATCCCATTAAGGTGTGCTTGTAAATTATCTCCATATTTTTTAGTATCAATTTTTGCAGTTACTCTTTCTAAATCAGTTTTACCCTCAAATACTCCTTCTAAAACATCTTTTACGTTTTTCTTTATACTTTCAGGAGTAATTTTATTAACATTATTATATGCAATTTGTTTTTCTCTTCTTCTTTTAGTTTCTTCAATAGCTACTTTTATGCTGCCTGTAATTTTATCAGCATACATTATAACTTTACCATCCACATTCCTTGCAGCACGCCCAATTGTTTGTATAAGCGAAGTTTGAGATCTTAAGAATCCTTCTTTATCGGCGTCCAAAATAGCTACTAAACCACATTCAGGTATATCTAGACCCTCTCTCAGAAGATTTATACCTATAAGAACATCAAATGTACCAAGCCTTAAATCTCTTATAATTTCTATTCTTTCTAAAGTGTCAATATCTGAATGAAGATATCGAACTCTCACACCTTTTTCATTTAAAAACTCAGTAAGGTCCTCTGCCATCCTCTTAGTTAGAACAGTACATAAAGTTCTTAGATTGTTTTTTGATGCAATATTTACTTCATACAAAAGATCATCAACCTGATTTTGAATTGGTCTAATTTCTACTGGTGGATCGATTAAACCAGTTGGTCTTATTATTTGTTCAACAAAAACTCCTTGAGTTGATGATAACTCCCAATTACCAGGTGTTGCTGAAACAAATATTGATTGTGGCCTCATTGCATCCCATTCCTCAAATTTCAATGGTCTATTGTCCATGCATGAAGGTAATCTAAATCCATGCTCTGAAAGAGTAAGCTTTCTTCTGTGATCTCCCCTGTACATACCGCCTAGTTGAGGTATCGCAACATGACTTTCATCAGCAAAAATAATTGCATCGTTTGGTATATATTCAAATAAAGTTGGAGGTGGCTCTCCAGGTTTCCTTCCTGTAAGATAACGAGAATAATTCTCAATCCCATTACAAGACCCAGTAGCCTCCATCATTTCTAGGTCAAAATTAGTTCTCTGTTCCAATCTTTGAGCTTCAAGTAATTGGTTATTTTTATTTAATTCTTCAAGTCTTTTTAATAAATCTATTTTTATTTTTTTTATAGCCTGAGTAAGTGTTGGTCTTGGAGTAACATAATGTGAATTTGCATAAATTCTAACAGTATTCATTTTTTTTGTTTTTTCTCCAGTAAGGGGATCAAACTCGTCTAGTTTTTCAAGTTCATCCCCAAAAAAAGACAGCCTCCATGCTCTACTTTCTAGGTGTGCAGGCCAAATCTCTAATACGTCACCCCTTAGACGAAAAGTCCCCCTTTGGAATGCCTGATCGTTTCTTCTGTATTGTTGTTCTACTAAAGCGGATACTATTTTTCGTAACTCATAATTGTTACCTTTTCTCAAATCCTGGGTCATGGCGCTATATGTCTCTACTGAACCAATACCATATATACAAGAAACTGAAGCAACTATAATAACATCATCTCTTTCTAATAGTGCTTGAGTTGCAGAATGTCTCATTCTATCTATTTGCTCATTTATTTGAGCATCTTTTTCTATATAAGTATCAGATCTAGGAACATAGGCTTCAGGTTGATAATAATCATAGAAAGACACAAAATATTCTACTGCATTATCTGGAAAGAATGTCTTGAATTCACCATAAAGTTGAGCTGCTAAAGTTTTGTTAGGTGCTAAAATTACTGCAGGCCTCTGAGTTTTTTCAATGATATGAGCAATAGTAAATGTTTTTCCCGTACCAGTAGCACCTAATAGTACTTGATTTCTTTCAGATGAATTTATACCAGCGACTAATTCTTTAATTGCGTTTGGTTGATCACCTGAAGGCTTAAAATCAGATTGAATTTTGAATATCTGACCAGATTGTAATTTTTCTTTAACGACCATATTTCTTTTGAATTATTTAATTAACCATATGTAATCTTAATTAAAACAAAATAATTAAATAGTTGACTATAAGAATATTAATACCAATATAGTGTGATACTTATTTAATGTTCATAAAGATTACTTCAATAATAATATTTTCCTTATTAAAATGGTAGCAAGAATATACAAGCCCTCAAAAACCGCAATGCAATCTGGAATGGCACAAACAAAAAAATGGGTGTTAGAATTAGAATATGATATGGCTAAATCAATTGAACCACTTATGGGATGGACTGGATCTAGTGATACAAATAGTCAGGTACAACTATGGTTTGAGTCAAAAGAAGTAGCTATTAATTATGCAAAAAAAAATGGGATACCATATACTGTTCTCTATGCTAACTCTAGAAAACATATCATTAGGGAAAATGGATATGGTGACAATTTTGCATATAATAAAAAAATACCATGGACACATTAATTTTGTAAAATTTCATAGGATTTGGTGAGCACGGGAGGATTCGAACCCCCGACCTACGGATTAGAAGTCCGTCGCTCTATCCAACTGAGCTACGTGCCCACAATTTAATTGCGCAAACATTATTTTTAAGCGCAAACCCATAAGACGAATCTCCTTTTTACATAAAAAGGATATACTCTCAAGTCATTTAAAAAATAATTATAAAATATTTAATTAATAATTATCATCAAAATCATTTCTTAATAAATGATGTTTAACTAACTTTTCATCTGTATTACCATTTTTAAAATTAAATACTATCTTAACGCATTCATCACAAATGTTTGCATTCTTACCGAGAAAAAGTTTTTTTACTTTTTCCTTGGTTTTTTTTCAAAACATGCAAGTGTTTTGTAACTCATGAGCTACCATTAATCATTTACCTTTTGATTATTTTATGTATCTTTTACACTTATTTATTAAAAGTATATTAACCGGTATCACCATCCATAATTAAACTTAATTTGTTTTTTATTTCATCTAAAGCATCTTTTTTAATAATTTTTTTATTTATATCAATTTGAAACCCTTTGCCTGACAATGAAAACATGTCTTCTTTAGAGGTATCCTCTTTTTTTAATTCATAACATTTTATATCCCTCAAAAAACCCTTAATTTTAACATTTTTGGGTTTTTTAAATGTAAAAAAATTATTAACAAGAGCGAATGTATCCTCGGATATAATAATTGATCCAGCTTCAGCAATGCTTTCTAATCTAGAAGCTAAATTAACTGTGCTGCCAATGGCTGTATAATCTAAACGATCTAAGCTGCCAAAATTTCCAACAGTACAAAAACCAGTATTGATCCCAATTCTAATTTTTAAATCCTGTTTTAAACTGTAATTTTTTGACCAATACCCACTAAGCTGATTCATTAATTTTTGCATTTCTAATGCCATTTGAATACATTTCCTTGCATCCTCTTGAGGTCCATTTGTATCAGGGTCACCAAAAAATATCATTAGCGCATCACCAATAAACTTATCAATTGTTCCACCAAATCTTAGTGCTATTTGAGACATTTCATTTAAATAAAAATTTAATAAATTTGTCATTTCTTCAGATTCTAACTCATCTGAGATATCAGTAAATCCAACAATGTCAGAAAAAAAAACTGTTAATTTCTTTCTATTGCTTTTCACTTCAGCACTTTGTTTTCCACTGAAAATTTGCTCATGTATTTGTGGAGATAGATATTTAGCTAGTTGCTTTGATATTTTTTCAACTTCTTCACTTTTAGCTAATGCTTCAGCTTTAGCATCATCAGCTATTTTTTTTTGAATGGTTAATTGATTAGATAAAGATTTTCTTAAATTTCCCTCTAAGCGAAGTTTTGCTACTTCCCTCTTAAGATTTTTTATTTCTTCATTTTCTATGGTTTCAGACATTTATTAATTTATTTTCTAAGCTAATTTAAAATTAAGAAAAATATAAACAAAATAAGTTGTTATAAAGATGACTCCAATTTTTTTTCCTAATACAACATTAATATATATTAATAAGCAAAATAACAAAGTAGAAATTAACATAAATGGAACATCAAAAATTAAAAAAGATTCAGGTACAAGAAATTCACTACCTCTAGAAAAAACTGCACATGTACCAATAATTCCAAGAGTATTAAATATATTTGACCCAATAACATTTCCGACAGCAATCTCAGAGTAGCCTTTTTTTACTGCGACTATGGATGCTGATATTTCAGGTAAAGATGTTCCTATAGCAATAATTGTAAGACCTATGAATGTTTCAGGTACATTAAATAGTGAAGCTATTTTGACAGAAGAATTTACTACAGCCTCAGCTGATATTATTAATATTATGATACCAAAGAATATAAATAAAATAGTATTCAATAACGATAATTTTTCTTCAATTTTATTTCTATCTGTCGTATCTTCATTATTTTTAGATTTATATACCATATATATCAGAAATATTATCAAAAGTAATATAAGGACTATACCGTAGAAAAATGATATTGATTTTGTTCCAACACTGATTGAGAAAAATAAAACAGATGAGAAAAATAACCAAAAGATGTTAGCATTTGATTTTTCCCCTTTTAAATACAAAGGATGCATTAACGAAGCTAAACCTAAAACGAGAAGAATATTTGAAATATTACTACCCAAAACATTTCCCCAAGCTATTCCTGGCGACTCATCAACAACGGCATTTACGGAAACAACCAATTCTGGAAATGATGTCCCTAATGCAATAATTGTAATTGCTACAAACTGAGGTTTGACTTTAAAAAATGAAGCTGTATTTACTGATCCTGTAACTAATTTTTCACCACCATAGAAAAGACCAAATAGACCAATTAAGCAAATAAGTAATTGTATTATAACATTTTCCATTTAATAATGGGGTAATTTTTTTTTAAAATAGAATTGTTTATTCTGATAAATTATTTTTAATTAAACATATCCATAAGCAACTTGATCCATTTCCGGTAAAACAGTTTCAATCCTGTCAAACATTTGATTTATTTCATCTTTACATATGATAAGTGGTGGGCAAAAAGCTATAGCGTCAATTGGTAAAGCTCTTAAAATTACACCTTTTTCATGAATTTTTTTTACAACTTTAGCAGCAAATTTGTGTTGTGGATCTATTTTTTCTCTTTTTGTTCCTGGTTTAATAAATTCTGCTGCACCTATTAAACCTATTGAACGAACATTGCCAATACATCGATATTTCTTTAACTCAGAAATTCTTTTCGAAAATACAGTAGATATGTCTCTAACATGAGTTATAATATCCCTTTCTTCCATAATTTCTAACGTTCTTAATGCAACTGCAGAAGAAACAGGGTGTCCAGAATAAGTATAGCCATGACCAAATTGACCTAATTTTATCGCTTGTTTTTCAACTTGTTTAGAAATGTTTTCAGACATTAATACTGCCGAAATAGGTGCATAAGCAGACGATAATCCTTTTGCACAAGTTACAATATCTGGTTTTATATTAAAAGTTTGGCTTCCCCACATATTACCAGTCCTGCCAAAACCAGATATAACTTCGTCTGCAATAAATAAAATTTCGTTCCTTTTAAGTATAGGTTGTATCATCTCAAAGTAGCTTTTTGGAGGGATAATAACACCACCTGCTCCCATCAAGGGTTCAGCAATAAAAGCACCTATATTTTCAGCACCCTCCATTTCTATAAGTTTCTCTAGATCTTTAATTAAACGGCTACAAAATTCTTTTTCACTCTCATTTTCATAAGAATTTTGAAAATAATGGGGCCATGTTGTATGAAGGGCAAAATCAAGGGGTAAACCAAAGCCCTTTTGGGCATAATCTAAAGCAGTTAGACTAGCTGCAGCTAATGTGACACCATGGTAACTTCCTTTCCTACTTATAATCTTTCTTTTATTTGGATTTCCTAAAGACGAGTGATAGTACCAGACAATTTTTATTGCAGTATCATTTGCCTCTGAACCTGAATTGCAGAAAAATACTTTCTTCAAATTATTTGGTGCAATTTCAATAAGTTTTTCAGATAATTTTATTGTTGCTTCACAAGTTTTTCCAGTAAATGAATGATAATATGGAAGTTTTCTCATTTGTTTGACTGCTGCTTCAATTAATTCATTTTCACCAAAACCTAATGAAGCACACCAAAGACCACTCATACCTTCTATGTAACTATTCCCATCAATATCCTCTACATTTACGCCACTCCCTGAATTAAATACTTGAGGACCCTTTTCATTTATTAATTCTGGATTAGTGTAAGGTTGAAGTTGATAATCAATGGATTTAAATTCCAACGAGTTTTTCAGACTTTTGTTCTGTATATTCATATTATTACCTTATAAGTTACATAGGTTAAGGATAAACGTAATTTAATTGATATGACAACTAATTTATTATTGTTGATATAGTAATGAACTTTTGTATCATTCTATATTATGCAGCAGTTTAAATTTGAAATAACTAAATCAAATAAAAATTACGTGATTAAAATTATTTTTTAATATGGATCACAAAACTATAGAATTTTATAATAAAAATGCATCTGAATATGCAAAATGGAGATCTACTGAAAAGATAGATTTAGCACAAAAAATATTTTGTAACGAACTTGCCCCAGGTGGACAAATTATAGATTTAGGTTGTGGAACTGGAGAAAAGTCTATTTGGTTTAGTCAGAAAGGTTTTAAAGTTGATGCAGTAGATGCTTCTCTTAAAATGCTTGAAATATTTGAAAGTCATAAAGCTATTAACATTCAGCAAAAGGATTTGAATGAAATAGTTTTTCCAAAAAAATATGACGGAATTTGGGCTTCTTTTTCAATTCAGCATTTGGAAAAAAAAAACCAAGACTTATTATTTGGTAAAATCTCCAAAGCTCTAAACAAAAAGGGGATTTTTTATATCGGAATTCATGAAGGCCACAAAGCTTATAGAGATAACTTAAACAGAATATATGTCCCTAGAACCGAAAGTGAATTAAGAAAAATCTTAAAAAAATTTAACTTAAGAATTTTTAATTTATTTAGAGAAGAAAATTTTAGTTTTGATAACAAACCAATCAATATTATGCATATATATGCTAAGTGTGGTGTGTAATTTATTTCTTATTATAAAAAAAAGGAAAAACATAAGAGAAATCTTTACCCTTACCACCCTCATTCAATAACTCTTCATAGATTTTCATTGCGTGATTACCGAGTGGAGTATGTGAATTAGATTGAATTGCAGCATCCTGAGCAAGCATTAAATCTTTCAGCATTAACTCAGATGAAAAACCTGGTAAATAATTTTTATCAGCAGGTGTTTCTGGGCCAATTTCAGGGGCAGGACAGTAAGTATTAAGAGCCCAACAACTACCAGATGAATTTGAAGAAACCTCATAAAGTTTTTTCAAATCCAAGCCAATTTTTTTTGCTAAAGTGAAAGATTCACAAACGCCAATCATTGAAATCCCTAAAATCATGTTATTACACATTTTTGCTGCTTGTCCTGAGCCTGAATCTCCACAATAAACTGCTTTTTTGCCCATCACTTCAAACAAAGGCTTAATTTTATAGAAAGCTCTTTCATCGCCTCCTACCATAAAAGTCAAAGTGCCATCTACTGCACCTACTACTCCACCTGAAACTGGTGCATCTAAAGTAAGTAATCCATTTTTTTTTGAAATGTTCGATATTATATGAGTACTTTTTATATCTATTGTAGAACAATCTATCATTATAGTGGAACTTTCACATTTATCTATAATTTCATCATAAACTACAATAACTTCTTTACCACTTGGAAGCATTGTAAATATAGCCTTATTACTTTTAACAATTTCTTCAATACTGTTTGAAATTCTAATATTGGAATTAATATTTTTATTTATATCAAATCCTGTTACCTCATGACCCTCTTTTTGTAAATTTTCAGCCATTGGCAATCCCATGTTACCTAGGCCTATAAATCCAATTTTCACAATATATCCTCCTATTTAAATTTTTAACTCATTTGAAAAACTTAAAGGTTTAAGTAAATCAAATACTTTCTTGATAGGAACTTGATCAATTTTTGGATATTTCCAAAGAGGTGACTTATCCTTATCAATAATCATAGCCCTAATTCCTTCTTGAAAATCAGCAAATTCTTGTGCTCTTGAAGTGACCCTATACTCAATTTTTAACGCATCTTTTACAGAACAAGAAATTTCTGGCATCTGAAGCATATGAAATGAAGTTAAAATAGATAATGGAGAGGATTTTTTTAATTTTTTTAGACTATTAGAAAAAAAAGAGTTTAATTCCATTTCTTTAATTATCAAGTTTAATTCATTTTGTGAAAACACCTTCTCAATAATTTGCAAATTTTCCATTAAGCATGATTTTAAACTATTTCTTTGAAATTCATATAAAATAGAAGTATCGCCATTCTTTATTAATTGTAACTTAATTTCATTCCAATATTTTTCAGGTATATAGAAATCGGCAAAATCTGTAAAAATTGCATCATCTGCTTTCATATGTTGACCTGAAATTCCAAGATAAATACCTAATTTTTTTGATTTTCTGGTAAGTAAGTAAGAACCACCTACATCTGGTACTAAACCAATACTGCATTCTGGCATTGCAATAATGGAACTATCCCCAACTATACGGTGGCTACCATGACAGGATATTCCGACACCTCCACCCATTGTGAAACCATGCATAAAAACAACATATGGCTTTGGATAATTTGAAACTAAAAGATTTAGACGGTATTCATCAGACCAAAATAATTTACCAAATTCAAAATTTCCAGTAGTTCCATTTTTATATAAATCTGAAACATCTCCACCAGAGCAAAATGCTTTATCGCCATTTGCATCTACTAGTACAATTTTTACTTCTTCATTTTGTTTCCATGAAATTAATGCTTTCTCAATTTTTAAAATCATATCATATGTCAAAGCATTTAGGGCGTCAGGCCTATTTAAGGTAATATGACCTACATTACCATTTTGCCTAATAATTACATCTGTCATAAATACTTCACATTACTTAAGAGAATCTCTGGCAACTATTAATTGCATAATCTCATTTGTACCTTCCAAAATCTGATGAACTCGCAAATCTCGAACAATTTTTTCAATACCATAATCAGCCAAATATCCATACCCTCCTAAGAGTTGTAATGAATTGTTCGCAATATTGAAGGAATTGTCCGTAACAAATTTTTTTGCCATAGCACAGAATACTCCAGCATCAGATTTTGAATTATCTAGTTTCCAAGCAGCTTCTCTTAAAAAAGTCCTTGATGAGTTAATAGCTATTTCCATATCGGCTACTTTAAACTGTAAACCTTGAAATTCAGACAAACTTTTCCCAAAAGCTTTTCTTTCTTTAATGTATTTTTTTGCAATATTGAGAGCTGTTTGGGCCCCTCCTAATGCAGCTGCTGCAATATTAAGACGACCTCCGTCTAAACCCTGCATTGCATAAATGAAACCCTTGTTTTCTTCACCAAGTAATTTTTTAGAAGATACATTACAATCATCAAAAATTACTTGTGCTGTAGGTTGTGATTTCCATCCCATTTTTTCTTCATTATTTCCAAAACTTAACCCTGGAGTATTTTTTTCTACTAGTAATGCTGATATACCATGTGGGCCATTTTCTCCAGTTCTAACCATTGTAAGATATATCTCAGAAAATGCTCCTCCTGAAATAAATGATTTTGTACCATTTATTTTAAAACCCTCATTAGTCCTTTCAGCTTTTGTAGTTAAAGCAGCACTATCTGAACCCGAATTTGGTTCAGTAAGGCAGTATGAGCAAATCTTATCCATTTTTACCATTGGCTCTAAAAATTCGTTTTTAATGTACTGATTTCCATTTTCTGAAATCATCCATGCACACATATTATGAATAGATATAAATGAAGAAACAGAAGGGCAAGCCATTGCTAAAGCTTCAAAAACTAAAGTAGAATCTAATCTGGTAAGACCTGAACCTCCATCTTTTTCATTAACATATAAAGATGCGAAACCTAATTCACCTGCTTCTTTTAGAATTTTTTTTGGAATTAGGCTATTTTCCCATTCTAAAGCGTATGGTGCAATTGAGTTTTGCCCAAAATCATAAGCAGTATCAAAAATTAATTTTTGCTCGGAAGAAAGAGAAAAATCCATTATTTAAATTTAGTCCATTGTTGGTATTGAAAACTTTGCTCCCTCTTTTATACCAGTGGGCCAACGAGATGTAATCGTTTTTGTTCTCGTATAAAATCTGAAGGCATCAGGTCCATGCTGATTAAGGTCACCAAAAGCCGATTTTTTCCAACCTCCAAAAGTATGGTATGCTAGTGGAACAGGTATTGGCACATTTATTCCTACCATCCCAATATTTATTCTATTTGCAAAATCCCTGGCTGTATCGCCGTCACGTGTAAATATTGCAGTTCCATTTCCATACTCATTGTTAACAGCTATAGATAATGCCTCTTCATAGCTTTCCGTTCTAACTGTAGAAAGAACAGGACCAAAGATTTCTTGCTTATAAATTTCCATATCAGTCTTAACGTTATCAAATAAACAAGCACCTACAAAAAAACCATTTTCATATCCCTGCATTTGAAAGTTCCTACCATCAACCACTAAATTTGCACCACTTTCTATACCTGAATTTACCAAACTTAAAATTCTTTGTTGTGCTTGCTTTGTAACAACTGGTCCAAAATCTACTTCATTTTCTGAAGTATAAGGACCTATCTTAAGTGCTTCAATCTTTGGTACAAGTTTTTCAATAAGTTTATCACCAGTTTCTTTTCCAACTGGTAAAGCTACAGAAATCGCCATACACCTCTCGCCCGCAGCACCATAACCTGCACCTACAAGTGCGTCTGCAGCTTGATCTAGATCAGCATCAGGCATAATTATCATATGATTTTTTGCACCGCCAAAACACTGAACTCTTTTACCATTAGAACAACCCCTAGAATATATATATTCTGCAATCGGTGTAGATCCTACAAAACCAATTGCAGAAATGTCTTCATTATCCAAAATAGCATCCACTATTTCTTTATCTCCATTAACAACTTGTAAAATACCCTCAGGTAGACCTGCCTCAAGAATTAAATTCGCAAGCATCATTGGTACTGAGGGGTCTCTCTCCGAAGGTTTTAAGATAAATGCATTACCTGCGGCAATAGCTGGACAAAATTTCCACATTGGTATCATTGCAGGAAAATTAAAAGGTGTTATCCCAGATACAACGCCAAGAGGTTGGCGCATAGAGTACATATCAATACCAGGACCTGCACTATCTGTAAATTCACCTTTTAATAAATGAGGAGCTCCAACACAAAATTCCGCCACCTCGAGTCCTCTTATAATATCGCCTTTCGCATCTGGAATAGTTTTACCGTGTTCAGAAGACAAAACCGCTGCCAATTCATCCATATCTCTATGTAGCAGATCAATAAATTTCATAATTACTCTGGCTCTTTTTTGAGGATTAGTAGCAGCCCAAGCAGGTTGGCACTCTTTTGCCTTTTCTACAGCATCATCTAACTCAGATGCCAAACCCATTGAAACTTTTCTTTGAACTTCTCCAGTTGCTGGATTAAATACATCTACTGTTCTTTTGGAACTACTGCTTACTTCACGACCGTTTATAAAATGGCCAATTAATTTCATTTTGTTCTCCCCAATTTTAGGTTTATGAGTATTTAGTCTGTTTAAAAACTATATATTTATTTATAAAATAAACTGCATACTGGA
>CACGLH010000010.1 GCA_902573735.1 uncultured Alphaproteobacteria bacterium | reverse complement strand
TCTATCAGCAGCTTTAGATAGTTTTAAACATCTTTCTTCATTATCCTTAGATCTTTTATTATTTGCTGTTAAGGTAGCTTTTGAAGGATGAAATTCACCATCTAAAAATCTTTTGTTTATATCCAAATTTTTTCTATTAAATTTAACTGATTTTTCATTTCTTGCCATGATTGCTCTGTTTATTTCAATAAGTAATGAATTTACTTCGGATAATTTTTGATTGATATCAATTATCTCTTGATTAACTTCTGCCCTATGAGTGAAATAATCAATATTTGCCATATTAATCATTGTTTCTCTAAAACCTACTTCAATCTCACCTTCAACTTCCATATTGTTAAGAATGGCTATTCTATTTTTAAAAATTTCTTCTGTATTCCTATTGGTTAAATGATGATTCCCATAAAATGCAGCAGTGTAATTTCGAGCTATTGAAGCATTATCTCTTTCAGATGAAGACCTTAACTCTTCAATTTTAGATCTATTTTCTTCAATTTTTGCATCTAATTCGAAAATAGCTTTTCTATTAGATTTAATCTTTAATTTTAATTTAGAATTTATATCCATAATATAGTGTCCTGACCAATATAATAATTGAGTATATTATAAGTTTAAATTTTAAAAAAAATAAACTAGATTTTGCAAATTTAATTATGAAAGACAAATTTATCCACTTTTATCTTTATATTATTTAAAAAAAAGTTTATTGCTAATTCACTTTTTTTAATAGCTACTTGCTTGTTTCCTTAGCGATTTTTTCAAAAACTGCTATTATTTTACTTTTATTTAAAGTTTTAAAAACTCCTGATCTTACTTCCTCCTTATTCCAAAACCAGGTTTTAGCAGGATCATCTTTCATATTCCATTTGGGAAAAATTCTTTTATTACAATACTCTTTAATTAAAAGTTCAACTTCTAAGTGTCTATCGTCATCTAATATTTTTTGGTAAGTGTAATTTACTGCTTGCTCTGGACCCTCAAGAAGTTGTAAATAAATGTCATCTCTACAAACCAAAGCACCAGTGATATTATTTTTTTTGTTGTAGTTTATTGCATCAGATAATATTCCATTCAATATATTTTGATCATATCCAAAAGGTATGGACTTATATATTAATCTAAATGTATTTAACAAAAAAATTTTTCCTTCATATTTTTAATTATAATTAAACTCTATCAGCTCTGTTTATTTTGTCCTATTTTATTTTCTTACCCGCTTCTTTTTGTTAAAATTAACTTCAGGTAATTTTACAACTTTATCAAGTTCTGGAAAAGAAAACATTGAGTTTGGTATACCCGATGCAGATACAAAATATTCTTGAAATTTTGGAGCCATTGCAGTCTCAATTTTATTAATTTTTTTTACAATTTTAGAAATTTTTGATCGAGAGTTTTTATTTAAAAGTGCTATTATTGCGCCCGCTCCTGCGGCATTACCAGCTGATATTACATTTTTTAAGTTACAATCTGGTATCATTCCTAGTACCATGGCATGTTTTGTTGATATATGTGCACCAAATGCTCCAGCTAAAACTATTTTATCAACTTTTTTAATTTTCATCTCATCCATTAACAATCTAGATCCTGCAAATAGTGCTGCTTTTGCTAATTGTATTGCTCTAACATCTGCATTTGTAATTTTTATTTTATTTTCTCCATTATTTTTGTCCTCATATAATAAATAACTATAAGTCCTTCCATCAGTAATACTTCTTTTAGCACCAGTTTCTATACTTGACCCAATCAATCCCGATTTATCTAATATGCCATTAATTCTCATTTCTGCAATTGCTTCAATTATTCCAGATCCACAAATACCTGTTATTGGTTGATTTTTAACAAAATTTTTAAATTCTACTTTATCTGACCAATATTCACTTCCTATAACCTTAAAAATTGGATCTTTTGTATTTGGATCAATTTTAACTTTTTCAATAGCTCCTGGAGCTGCTCTTTGACCAGATGATATTTGAGCACCTTCAAATGCAGGACCGGTTGGAGATGAACAAGCGTATAATTCATATTTATTGCCCAATATGAGTTCAGCATTAGTACCAACGTCAATAATAAGTACAGTTTCTTTAGATTCATTTGGAGCTTCTGATAATACAACAGCTGCAGCATCTGCTCCCACATGTCCAGCAATACATGGCAAAATAAAAATGGTTGCATTCTGCAAACAATTAAGTGCTAATTCTTCGCTTTTGAAATAAAGTGAATTGGAAGTAGCTAATGCAAAAGGAGCTTGACCTAGTTCTATAGGATTTATTCCAAGCAGCAAATGATGCATAACTGGATTACATACTATCGAAAGTTCTACTACAAGTTTATGATCAATCTTACTGTCTTTGATTAACGTTTTGCAAAGTTGGTTTAGTGTTTCTTGTACAGCATCCTTAAGTTTTTCTGTGCCATCTTCATTCATCATTGAAAAACTCACTCTACTCATAAGATCTTCACCAAATCTTATCTGAGGATTCATAATACCTGATGAATTAACTATTTCACCCGTGCTTAAGTTACAAATATGAGCTGCAATAGTAGTTGAACCTAAATCTACAGCAATTCCATAAAGATTAGAATCTAAAAAACCAGGCCATATATTAATTATTTCATTAGTTTCGTTGAAAATAGCACAGGTCACACTCCATTTTCCTTTACGTAAATTGTATTGAAGGTTTTTTAATACTTTTAAGCAAATTTTTGTGTTCGAAATACCCCATTGCTTATTAAGTGAATCGTTCAATCTTTGAAGATCTCCTGATGGATTATGCATATCAGGTTCCTCAACTTCGACATAATAAAGTTTAGTTGTAGGGTGAATATCTATATCTTTAAGTTCAATTCTTTTTCTAATAACTTGTTTATGGACCTGGCTTTCTTCTGGGATATCAATAATAACATCACCTATAATTTTAGCCTGGCATCCAAGTCTCTCGTTAAAATAAATTCTATTTTTTTCTTTTGATTTTTTCTCTATTTCTGTGAAATTACTTAAATTATTTTCTTCAGCTGTTATATTAAATTTCGAAAAATTACCAAAAGATGGCTTAACCTTACATTTTGTACATATTCCTCTACCACCACATACACTGTCTAAATCAACTCCTAATTGCCTGGCAGCGTCTAATACACTTACTCCACTTTTAACAATACCTCTAAGCCCAGATGGAGTGAAAACTACTGAGTGATTTTTTTCTGAAGATATTGAAATTGAATTATTTTTCTTTGAAACCATCCCTTGCCAATAAATTATCTAGTAATTTAACTAATTATGATCTTCTTCTATTTCTCCGCCTAATTCTATTACCCTCTTGATTTTCACCGTTATTTTGCTCAGTATTAATTTTTTTAGTAGTAACTCTGTTTCTTTTTATCCAATTAGAACCATTTTTATCTCTATTCATTAATAGGTTAGCAGCATAAATCGCGTTTAATTCATCTGGATTTGTAGGATTCATAATTGCACTCGACATACCAGATGCAATTGCCATTGGAAGAAATGTTGAATTTATGGAATGTCTATTTGGTAAACCAAAAGAAATATTAGAAGCTCCGCAGGTAGTATTCACCTTCAGTTCTTCTTTTAATTTCTTTACTAATTCGAATACTTGCTGTCCAGCTGTTGGCATTGCACCAATTGGCATTACAAGTGGATCAACTATAATATCGTTTGGCGGTATTCCAAAATCAGAGGCTCTTTCAACTATTTTTTTTGCTACTTTAAATCTAATTTCAGGATCTTCTGAAATTCCTGTATCATCGTTAGATATTGCAACTACAGGAACATTATATTTTTTTACAAGAGGCAAAATACTTTCTAACCTTTCTTCCTCACCTGTGACAGAATTTAATAAAGGTCTGCCCTTTGCTGTTTTTAAACCCTCTTCAAGAGCACCTGGGACTGAACTATCTATACATAATGGAACATCTACTAAATTTTGTACAACTTCTAATAATTTTTTCATCAAAACTGGTTCAGTTTCGTTAGGGTTCGGATTAGAATTATAAACAACCCCAGCATTAATATCTAAAATATTTGCACCTGAATTTACTTGTTCTAATGCGTCTTTAATTACAGTTTCAAAATTTTCATTTTCTAATTCTAAAGCTAATTTTTTTCTTCCAGTTGGATTTATTCTTTCACCAATAATACAAAATGGTTCGTCCAGTCCAATAGTTACTGTTTTTGTTGAACTTTCTACTATTGTTTTTGTCATCTGAAATTCCAATTCAGTTATCTTATTTATTTGAATAAATAGATTATTCTAAAATTTAGATAACATAAAATCGACTGCTTGAAATAATAATCCGACATTGAACAAAATAAGTATTAAAAGTTGTTAATCGAGATAGTTTATATTATCATAGAAAAAACAAATAGTTTAGCTCATAAAAGCTATCACTATTTTTGAGAGGATTATAATGGAAGACTTAGGTTTAGATCCTAAGTTGGTCGATAAAAGTTTAGATTTTAAAAAGGTTAACGATAATAAGAAAAAATTATATGCAGCTTTAGATTTAGGTACCAATAGTTGCAGGATGTTAATAGCCCGACCAACCGGTTCAAGATTTGAAATTGTAGATGCTTTTTCGAAATCAATAAGATTGGGATTAGATTTAGAAAGAACAGGTGAACTTTCTCAAGCAGGTATAAGTAGGGCATTGCAAGCTTTACATGTGTGTGCAAAAAAAATAAATAAATTTGGTGTCAGAAATTCAAGACTTGTTGCTACAGAAGCATGTAGACGTTCCAAAAATGGTAAAAGCTTTTTATCAAAAGTTAAAAAAGAAACAGGTCTTACACTAGAATTAATTAAACCTGAGGAAGAAGCTAGATTAGCTGTTATAAGTTGTGCACCGCTTTTTGACCCAAATTTTTCTCATGTTCTAATAGTTGATATTGGAGGAGGTTCTACGGAATTAGTTTGGATGGATTTATCAGAAGTACCAAAAGAAAAAAGAATAGCAGAAATGCTTAAATTACAATTAGGATTTAAAAATAAAAATTACTCAAAATTTGAAAAATCTAAAAAAGATCATATAAAAATAGTAGACTGGATTTCAGTACCATTGGGTGTTGCAACTTTACTTGAACGTTTCTCAGATGTTGATGATGATAACGCGAGATTTGCCCTAATGTCATGTGATTTTGAACAAAAAATAGAAAATTTTTTGCCATATTTAAATTATGATGAAATTGACCTTACAAAAGAACTACAAATAATTGGTACTTCTGGTACTGTAACCACTTTGGGTGCTGTTCATTTAGGATTAAGAAGATATGATAGACTCAAAGTTGATGGATTAAATCTTTCTTCTTCCGATATTGATAATGTTATAAAAAAATTCCTATTTCTAGGACCAGAGGGTAGGAAAAAAGAACCAGGGATAGGTAGGGATAGGGCTGATTTAATAATGTCAGGGTCGGCGATAATGCAAACTCTAATGAGAATTTGGCCGGCTTGTAGTATGAAAGTGGCAGATCGTGGATTAAGAGAAGGCATTTTATATTCATTAATGACTGCAGATAATCATTTTAAATAAAAAAATGAGAAGTAAAAAATCAACAAAACAAAAAGAAAGTAAAGGCAAAAACTTTAAAAATAACACTGATCTTTCCTTTAAAGTAAATGTTAAGACTGCTAAAGGTAGAAAGTTATCATCTACAAATTGGTTGAGAAGACAACTGAATGACCCTTATGTAAAATTAGCTAAAGAGAATGGTTATCGATCAAGAGCTGCCTTTAAACTATTAGAAATAAACAAAAAATTTAATATTTTCAAATCTGGTGATACTGTGATTGATTTAGGTTGTGCTCCAGGTGGGTGGACACAAGTTGCAGTTGAAAAAACAAATTCAAATCTTGATAATTTAAAGAGAAAAAAGGGGCGGGTTATTGGAATTGATTTAAAGCCTATTTTATCTATACAGGGTGCAGAGATAATAAAACTTGATTTTTTAGATAATGATTTTGAAGAAAAAATAAATAAAATTTTAAAATCTAAAGTCGAAAATGTAATTTCTGATATGGCTAGTAACTCAACAGGACATAAAAAATCAGATCATTTAAGAATAATGGCTTTATGTGAATCAGCAGCTTTTTTTTCTTTTGATTATTTAAATGAAGGTGGAAATTTTGTTGCAAAGGTTCTTGCTGGTGGTGCAGAAATGGAGCTACAAAACATATTAAAAAGAAAATTTAATAAAGTTTATAATTTCAAACCTAAATCAAGTAGATCAGACAGTTCTGAAAAATATGTTGTAGCTTTAAATTTTAAAAAAGAATAATTATTTAAAAAACTTAACTTTAAAATATAAAGGTTTTAATCAAATGGAATTAGAAAATGCTATAACTTTTGATGATGTTCTACTTGTACCTGCAAAATCAGCAGTTACACCTGACATGGTAAATACCGAAACTTTTGTCACTAAGGATATAAAACTTAATATTCCACTAATTTCATCAGCAATGGATACTGTTACTGAAACTAATATGGCAATTGCAATGGCACAGTGTGGTGGAATTGGTGTTATACATAGAAATTTAAGTATCAGTAAACAAGTGAAATATGTATCTGCAGTTAAAAGATTTGAGAGTGGTATTGTTTATAATCCAATTACTTTAAATTTTGATGATACAGTGAAAACTGCAAAAAAAATTGCAAAAAAATATAACATCACTGGTTTTCCTGTAGTTAATAAAGCAAATAAAGTACTTGGGATTTTAACTAATAGAGATATTCGTTTTTTGGAAGATAATAATGTAAGAGTTGGTGATATTATGACTAAAGAAAATTTAGCAATTGTAAAAGAGCCAATTAATACAAAAGAAGCAAAAGATATTATGGCAAAAAGGAGAATAGAAAAACTTTTAGTTGTTGATAATAAAAATTTTTTGTCTGGATTGCTCACAATAAAGGATATTGAAAAATCCGTTCTAAATCCTTTCGCATGTAAAGATAGGTTGGGTAGATTGAGATGTGCTGCGGCATCTTCAGTTGGTGATAATGGTTTTGAACGTTCTGCATCTTTAATTGAAGCAGGAGTAGACATAATTGTTATAGATACAGCTCATGGTCATTCTGTAGAAGTTATAGAAGCAGTAAAGAGATTAAAAAAAGAATTTTCCGATACGCAAATTATTGCTGGTAATGTTGTAACTGCAGAAGCCACTAAAGAATTAATAGGTGTTGGTGCTGATGGTATTAAAGTAGGTATAGGTCCAGGATCAATATGTACCACAAGAATTATTGCTGGTGTAGGAATGCCACAAATAACTGCGATAATCAATTGTGCTAAAGAAGCTGAAAGACATAATATACCCGTAATTGCAGATGGTGGAATTAGATATTCTGGGGATTTTGCAAAATCAATAGCCTCTGGTGCCTCTTGTGCTATGGTTGGCTCCTTATTAGCAGGTACCGATGAATCTCCTGGGGAGATAACTTTATACCAAGGAAGGAGTTTTAAAAACTATAGAGGAATGGGTTCTATAGGTGCTATGGCTAGGGGATCTGCTGATAGATATTTTCAAAAAAATATACAAGCTGATAAACTCATACCTGAAGGAATAGAGGGACAGGTTCCATATAAAGGTTCAGTAAATAAAATTATTTACCAATTAGTTGGTGGGTTAAAGGCGTCAATGGGATACACTGGTAATGAAAATATAAAGCTAATGAAGAAAGACTGTAAGTTTATTAAAATTACAGGATCTGGTTTGTCTGAAAGTCATGTACATGACGTTAGAATAACAAATGAGTCTCCAAACTATAGCAATAATTAGTATCATCTTAATGTATAAAAATTCTTATGTTACAAATTTCTCGTGCATGTGCCGCAATAGACATATTAGACAATTATATCAATGGAATCCCAATAGAAAAAGCACTTAAAGAATGGTTTAAAAATAACCGTTTTGCTGGATCCAATGATAGAAGAAGTATCAGAGACATAATTTTTGATATTTTAAGAAAAAGGCTTATTCTATTTTATCCTTTTCAAATAAATGATTATTATGAAAATGGTCGAATTTTAGTTCTTTCTTATCTCTATATTTATAAAAGAGATACATTTTCATTGTGTGATATTGTTGATAATAAATATTTTTTACCAGCTATAAAAAATAAGGAATTATTAATTCTTAACAAAATAAATGACCATATCAAAAAAGCCCCCAAAAATATTTTATTAGGTTATCCAGAATTTTTGGAAAAAAAACTCAAAACAACATTGGGAAATGATTTTGATAAAGTAATGAAAATTTTTTTAGAAAGAGCACCGATATACTTAAGGATAAATAATTTAAAAACAAATTTAAAAGACGAAAAATCAAATTTAGAAAAAGAAAATATTATATGTGAATATTGTTCTGCTTCAAAAAGTGCTCTTAGAATTAAAAGTGGTGAGCAATTTTTAAAAAAATCATCAAGCTATCAACTAGGTAACGTTGAATTACAAGATTTGTCTTCTCAATTAACAACAGAGGTCGATGAAATTTCCCCAGGAAAAAGGATATTAGATTTGTGTGCAGGAAGTGGTGGTAAATCTCTAGCAATTGCTTCAAAGCTCAAAAATAATGCAGATATATTTGCTCATGACGTCAATACATTAAAATTAAGTAATCTTTTACTTAGATCAAATAGAGCAGGAGCCAGAATAAAAATTATTGATTCTAGAAGCTTAAATAAATATGGAAATTTTTTTGATATTATCTTCATTGATGCACCATGCTCTGGAACTGGTACATGGAGAAGGGATCCAAAGACAAAATGGGAAATAAATGATCAAAAAATAAAAACCTTAAGTAAAAATCAATATAAAATCATGCAAAATTCATGTAGCTATTTAAAAAAAAGTGGTTTTTTGATATATGTTGTTTGCTCATTATTAGAAGACGAGGGAGAATTGGTTGTAAAAAAATTTCTAATGAATAATCAAAAATTTTCACTTGTTAACAAACAGTTGTACCACCCAATAAATGCTAGTGACGGATTTTTTTTTGCTATTCTTAAAAAAAGATAATTAAAATTTCTTGAATTAATCCATAATTCATATAAGAACATATAGTGAACATAATAGATTAAATATGATTTTTATAATTTATTTTTTTGTAATGTTGCTAGATAAACAAAGATATGAAATAAGGAATTAAATATGACAAAGTTAGTTAATTTATCAGAAAGAGTATCAATGGATAAAGATAAAGCACTAGAAACGGCCCTTTCTCAAATTGAAAGAAATTTTGGCAAAGGTTCAATTATGAAACTTGGTCAAGATAATCCTGTTATTGATATTGAAGCTATTTCCACAGGATCAATTAGTTTGGATATTGCTTTGGGCATTGGGGGACTCCCAAAAGGAAGAATAATCGAAATTTATGGACCTGAAAGCTCAGGAAAAACTACACTAGCCCTACACGTAGTCGCTGAAGAGCAAAAAAAAGAAGGAATATGTGCATTTGTAGATGCTGAACATGCTTTAGATCCTGGTTATGCAAAAAAAACTAGGGGTAAATTTGGACGAGTTATTAATTTCCCAGCCAGATACTGGTGAGCAAGCTTTAGAAATAACTGAAACATTAGTAAGATCAGGAGCAGTTTCTTTAGTTGTGGTGGATTCTGTTGCAGCTCTAACTCCACGTTCAGAGTTAGAGGGTGATATGGGAGATGCTCAAGTTGGAGCGCAAGCAAGATTAATGAGTCAAGCAATGAGGAAACTTACGGGATCAATTAGTAGATCAAACTGTATGGTAATTTTTATCAATCAGATAAGAATGAAAATTGGTGTTATGTTTGGTAGCCCTGAAACCACAACTGGCGGAAATGCTTTGAAATTCTATGCTTCTGTGAGACTAGATATTAGAAGAATTGGTGCACTCAAAGATCGTGATGAGGTTATAGGTAATTCAACTAGAGTAAAAGTTGTTAAGAATAAAGTATCCCCACCATTTAAACAGGTTGAATTCGATATTATGTATGGGGAAGGAATTTCAAAAGTGGGCGAAATCATTGATTTAGGAGTAAAGTTTGAAATTATAGAAAAATCTGGTGCTTGGTTTTCTTATGGAGATGAAAGAATTGGTCAAGGTAGGGAAAATGCAAAGAAATTTTTAATGGAAAATATTGATATTGCTCAAGAAATTGAAGACAAAATAAGAGTAGCTAATGGTTTAAATAATAATTCTGTTACAAATTTGATTGAAGATACTTCTTCAAGAGAAAAAAATTAAGAGATATAGTTTATGTTAAATACATGTAATATAAATTTAGTGAAAATTATTATTTAAATGAAAAATTTATGACAGGCTTAGCTGAAATTAGATCTACTTTTATCAATTATTTTAAAAGACACGGGCATGAGGAAGTTAAAAGCTCTGCACTTGTTCCTAGTAATGACCCAACTTTGATGTTCACTAACTCTGGAATGGTTCAATTTAAAAATGTTTTTACAGGGCTTGAAAGTCGTTCATATAATAATGCTGTAACAAGTCAAAAATGTCTAAGGGCAGGTGGAAAGCATAATGACTTAGACAATGTAGGATATACATCCAGACATCACACTTTTTTTGAAATGTTAGGCAATTTTTCCTTTGGAAATTATTTCAAAGAAACAGCCATACCCCTAGCTTGGGATTTAATTACAAAAGAGTTTTCTTTACCCAAAAATAGATTATTGGTTACTGTTTATCATACAGATAATGAAGCAATGGATATTTGGAAAAAATATGCTGGTCTTTCTGATTCTCAAATTATCAAAATTAAATCTAGTGATAACTTTTGGTCAATGGGAGCAACTGGTCCTTGTGGACCATGCTCAGAGATATTTTTTGACCATGGTTCTAATATTGCTGGAGGTCCTCCTGGTTCCCCAAATGAAGATGGTGATCGATTTGTTGAAATTTGGAATCTAGTTTTCATGCAGTATGACCAGTTAGATAATGATAAAAGAGAAGATCTTCCTAGACCCTCCATCGATACTGGAATGGGATTAGAAAGAATGGGTGCAGTTCTTCAAAACACCCACGATAACTATAATACTGACTTAATGAAGGCACTTATTGATGAATCTGCAAATCTCTCAAGCCAAAAAGTAAATGGAAAGTATAATATTCATCATAGAGTTATTGCTGATCATATAAGGTCTATATCATTTTTAATAGCAGAAGGTATTTTTCCCACTAATGATGGAAGAGGATATGTTTTAAGAAGAATAATGAGAAGAGCTATGAGGCATATTCACTTTTTGGGAGTAAAAGAGCCTATGCTTTATAAAATGGTTGCATCTTTAACACGAGAAATGGGAGCGGCATTCCCAGAATTGATTGAAGCAAAACAATTAATTGAAGAGAGTTTACTAAATGAAGAAATCAAATTTAGATCCACTTTGGATAGAGGCTTAAAGTTATTGGATAAGGAAATAAGTAGGTTAAATAAGGGAGAAAAATTTTCTGGTGAAGTAGCTTTTAAATTATATGACACATATGGTTTCCCAATTGATCTAACTCAAGACGCAGTCAGAGATATTGATATAGAAGTTGATATCGAAAGATTTAATTTATCAATGGATAAACAAAAACGACTAGCAAGAAATGCATGGATAGGTTCAGGAGAAAAAATAATTGAACAAGTATGGATCGATTTAGCCAATAACTTAGATCCAACTGAATTTCTTGGTTACAATTCTTTGAATTCGCAAGCTAAGATACTTGCAATTGTTATAGATGGAAATGTTGCAGATAAAATTGAAAATGGTAAGTCCGCAGAGTTAATTTTCAATCAATCACCTTTTTATGCAGAAAGTGGAGGTCAAGTTTCAGATACTGGTATAATAAGTAACGAAAATTTCGAAGCGAAAATTGAAAAAGTAAGAAAAATATCAGGTTTGATGGTTCATAAAATTATTGTTAGTAAGGGGAAAATTTACAATGGTGATTTAGTAAATCTAGTTGTTAATGCTAATAGAAGAAAATCAATAGCAGCTAATCATTCAGCAACTCATTTAATGCATCAAGCTTTAAAAGATGTAGTTGGTGTTCAAGTTAATCAAAGAGGGTCTTTGAATGATTCTGAAAGATTAAGATTTGATTTTTCAAGTAATAAACCAATTTCTACTAATGATATTCAAAAAGTGGAACAAATTGTAAATAAACATATCTTAGAAGATACAATAGTTGATACAAGGGTAATGGATTTAGAAGAAGCAAAAAAAATAGGAGCTCAGGCTCTTTTTGGTGAAAAATATGAAAACGAAGTAAGAGTGGTATTGATGGGTTTTAATTCTGTTTGGGATGCAAAATCTTCTCCTTTGATAGAAAGATTCTCAATGGAACTTTGTGGTGGAACTCATGTACATAGAACTGGAATGATAGGATCTTTTATAATAAAATCTGAAATGGCTTCTAGTTCAGGTGTTCGTAGAATTGAAGCTCTCACAGGAATGAATGCTATAAAATATTTGCAATTAAATAGACTTTATATAGATAAAATTACTTCAATCTTAAAAATTCCAATTGAAGCAGTAGATGAAAGGTTAAACTCTTTATTAACTGAAAAGAAAACATTAACTCAGAAAATAGACCAACTAGAGAAAACTAAACCATCCAATTCTGATTTAGGGCGTGATAAAAATGTCAAGATCATAAATGGTATATCATTTGTTGTTAACAAATCAGACAACTTGCAAATTAAAGAGATGAGGTCTTTGACGGATGAATACAAACAAAAATTTGATAAATGTATTATCTTAAATTTATCTAGTCATGTTAAAAAAACTATCTATACGGTCGGGGTAACCGATAACATAACCGCTAAATATTCAGCTCAAGACATTGTAAAAATTTTAAACCAATTAACTAATGGAAAAGGAGGCGGCAGATTAGACTTTGCTCAAGGCGGTGGTAATGAAATATTAAATACAGAAAAATTAATATCAAAAGTTGAATTTTATATTAATGAAAAATAAATCATAGGAAAAATCAGTATTCCATAATTAAATTTTTTTCCACCTGTTCAATAAATTGATATGTATTGAGCCAAGGTTGTTCCTTTCCAACCAACATAGCTAAATCCTTTGTCATTGACCCATTTTCAACAGTTTTGATTACTACTTTTTCAAGTTTAAGAGCAAAGTCTTCAAGTAACTTATTATTATCTAATTTAGCTCTGTGTTTTAGTCCACCTGTCCAAGCATAAATTGATGCTATTGAATTAGTAGAGGTTTCGTTTCCCTTTTGGTGTTCTCTATAATGTCTCGTTACTGTTCCATGAGCAGCCTCCGCCTCAAGAATTTTTCCATCTGGAGTCATTAACTGACTTGTCATTAATCCTAATGAACCAAAACCTTGAGCAACAGTATCTGATTGAACATCTCCATCGTAGTTTTTACAAGCCCATACAAATGATCCTGACCACTTTAAAGCTGCTGCTACCATATCATCAATTAATCTATGTTCGTATACAATTTTTTTTGTTTCAAATTTTTCTTTGAATTCTTCGTCATAAACTTTTTGGAATAAATCCTTAAATCTACCATCATAAGCTTTGAGAATAGTATTTTTTGTCGATAAATAAACCGGCCAACCCAGCTTTAATCCATAATTAAAAGAAGCCCTAGCAAAGTCAATAATGGAACTATCAAGATTATACATGCCAAGAGCTATGCCACTAGATGGTGCATTAAAAACTTCTTTTTCAATAATATTACCATCTTCACCTTCGAATTTAATTGAAAGTTTGCCTTTCCCTGGAAAAGTGAAATCAGTTGCTTTATATTGGTCACCGTATGCGTGTCTACCAATAATTATGGGAGATTTCCATCCAGGCACTAAGCGTGGTACGTTTTTGCAAATAATTGGTGCTCTAAAAACTACACCTCCTAAGATGTTTCTTATTGTACCATTAGGAGATTTCCACATTTTCTTTAAATTAAATTCCTCAACTCTTGCTTCGTCAGGAGTAATTGTGGCACATTTAACACCTGCTCCATACTTTTTTATAGCATTAGCAGCTTTGATAGTAACCTCATCATTGGAGTTATCTCTCTCTTCAATGCCTAAGTCATAATAATGTAAATCTATGTCTAAGAAAGGTAGTATTAACTTGTCTTTAATAATTTTCCAGATAATTCTGGTCATTTCATCCCCATCTAATTCAATAATTGGGTTTTCAATCTTTATTTTGTTTTGCATTTTTTAATTATCCAATTTTTGACGAATTAATATAATATTGAGAGTAATCTAAAAATTTAATAAGTTTTGAATTGTATTATCTAACATCATGTTTATAAACATGATACAAGTATTTTTTTGGATATAATGTCAAAACCTCATATTATTCTATCAAGACCTCAATTAGGAGAGAATATAGGTGCTGCAGCTAGAATAATGTATAATTTTGGCCTACAAAGTTTGCGTTTAATTTCACCAAGAGATGGTTGGCCAAATAAAAAAGCAGCTACTGTTTCATCAGGTGGTGGCAGCTTAATTGACAATGCTATTACATATTCGAATTTGAATGATTCTATTCATGATTTGAATTTTGTATTCTCTACCACAATTCGTTCTAGGAAATATTCCAAAGAAGTTTTTAATCCCGAAGAAGGTATTAAATTTGCAAAAAAACTCATAAAAGAGGGAAATTCAGTTGGAATATTATTCGGTTCGGAAAGAGCAGGATTAAATAAAAAAGAAATATCTTGTTCTAATGCAATAATTTCAATACCAGTAAGTGAAAAATTTAAATCCATAAATTTATCTCACGCTGTTGGTATAATTTCATATGAATGGTTTAAGAATTCTAAAAATAATGGAGAAGAAAAAACGGATGAAATTAATAAATTTCAATATGTAAAAAAGATTCATGTTGAAAAATTTGTTTTAAAATTGAAATCTCAACTGCAAAAAAAAGGTTATTTTTGGCCTGATGATAAAGTTGATAGTTTGAATCTGAATATTGATAACCTTTTTCATGGTTTAGAGCTTACAAAACCAAATTTAAAAACCTTATTTGGTATAATAAAGGCCTTAGATAAGGATAAATAAAAATGTCTCAAGTTGTTTAATCCAAAATTTTATGCGTCTGTAAGACGCAATAAAATTATAAAAAACAAGTTTATATTACAAACATGAATCAAAACACTAATATAATATATAAATCTGAATATAATGCTAAAATTGTTCATTTTTGGTTGTTAGGCCTCCTTTTTTTATTATTACTCATGATTTTAATAGGCGGTCTTACTAGACTAACTGATTCAGGACTTTCAATAACTAATTGGGAACCCATAATTGGTGCTATTCCACCATTATCAAACACAGATTGGGTTTTAGCATTTGATCAGTATAAATTGACAAACGAGTTTAAGGTTCAAAATTTCAATATGGACTTGATGGAATTTAAAGTCATTTATTGGTGGGAATGGGGACATAGACAATTTGGCCGTTTAATAGGATTATTTTGGTTTATTGGCTTCATTTATCTTTTAACTTTTTCAAAATTACCAAAGTTATTAAAAATATCGTTCTTAACTTTAGGCTGCCTAGGATTATTACAAGCTTTAATAGGTTGGTGGATGGTCAAGTCCGGTCTTGATAAGGAAGCGGGTTTACTTGACGTTGCTTCTTATAGATTAGCTATTCATCTTAACCTAGCTTTGGTAATTACTTCATTAATATTTTTATTAATTAAGGTTAATAATAATTGGACAGAGAATATTAATTTCACAACTATTTTAAAGAATTTTTCTAAAGAAGAATTTTTTATTACAATATTTATTTTTAGTATTTTTATTCAAATAACCTTGGGTGCTTTGGTTTCTGGTATTGATGCTGGCAAAAGTTATAATGAGTGGCCTTTAATGGACGATAATTTCCTTCCTGAGGATATTTTTTATTTGGATCCTAAGTATTTAAATTTTTTTGAAAATCCTGCAACAGTTCAATTTAACCATAGAATGATGGGTTATTTTTTATTTGTATTTGGTATATTAATTTGGATATTAGATAGATTCAAAAAAACACCAAATATAATAATTAGACAAAATTATAATTTGTTATTATTGCTAATTATTTTTCAAGTTGTAATAGGAATTCTTGCAGTTGTTAATGCTGTTCCGATTTATTTAGGAGTTTTACATCAGCTATTTGCAGTATTGCTTTTATTAGGAACTCTAAATTTAAGATTTAATTTATTTTTGGTAAGAAATTAATTTAATTATTTTGTTTATAATCATTCAGTCCACTCTGGTGTTCTTTTTTCAATGAAAGCAGAAATGCCCTCGTTTGTTTCCTCATAAATCATGTTTTCTGCCATGACATTAGCAGTATACTCATAGGCTTGTTCAAGGCTCATTTCTGCCTGTTTATAAAAAGCTTCTTTCCCAATTTTTACTACTCTTTTAAACTTTTCTGTAATTTTAGAAGCAATTTCTTTTGATTTATTTTCTAATTCATTTTCTTCAGTAACATGATTAATCAATCCTGCTTCATTAGCTTGATATGCATTAAGGAAATCTCCAGTTACAAGCATTTCAAAAGTTTTCTTTCTGCTAATATTCCGGGATAATGCAACCATAGGTGTTGAGCAAAAAAGTCCAATATTTACACCATTTACTCCAAAACTTGCATTTTTGGACGCTACAGCAATGTCACAGGTAGCAACAAGTTGACAACCAGCAGCAGTTGCAATCCCTTGCACTTCAGCTATCACTGGTTTAGGAAGTTTATTTATAGCAAGCATAACCTTAGAACATCTATTAAAAAGGTCCTTAAAATAACCTAATCCTTTATCTGAAGAATTTCTTGCTTTTTGCATTTGCTTTAAATCATGACCAGCACAAAAAGCTTTTCCGGTAGATTTTATGATTACCACTTTTGTTTCTGAGTTTCTAGATGCTTTTTCTAATGCTTTTGTTAATAACTCAAGCATTTGGTCAGATAAAACATTTAATTTTTCAGGGTTATTAAATGTAATAATTTCAGTTTTATCCTTGACTTCATGTAAAAGAATGTCACTCATAGATATCTCCGGATTATATTAATTCTTTTTTAATAATAAGTTCTATAATAAGAAATGAATAAAGAAATATCAATTAAAGAGATTAGAAAAAAACTGAAGGAGATTATCCCCCAGGTTTCTGAAACATATCAAATTTTAGATATCAAAAATTGTTACAGTGAAGTAAAACTTTTAACAAATAAAAATAATTTAAGACCTGGAAATACTATTTCTGGTCCTTCTATGTTCAAACTAGCAGATATATCTTTTTATGTAGCTGTTATGGGATCTATTAAATTAAGTGAGAAATCCGTTGCAATAAATGTTTCCATTAATTTTTTAAATAAACCATTACTATCAAATTTAATTGGTATTTCAAAAATAAAAAAATTGGGCAAAAGAATAGTTGTAGGAGATGTTGAAATTTTATCAGAGGATAAAAAAGTTATTTTTGCTCATGCACTTTTTACTTATTCAATTTCAAATAATTAGCTTTAATATAAATTATTTTTTACAATACTGACGATTATTATTGACGAATTTAAAAAATTTCTTAAAAGGTAATGATTAAATAAAAACTACCTATTATGAGTATTAAAAATTATGACTATTAACAAAACATTTAGTATAAAACCATCTGAAATTAAGAAAAAATGGTTGGTTATTGATGCCGATGGTCTGGTATTAGGTAGATTAGCTTCTCTAATTGCTAAGTACTTGAGAGGTAAGCATAAACCTAGCTACACACCACACATGGATATGGGTGATAATGTTATAGTAGTTAATGCTGAAAAGGTTGAATTAACTGGTAAAAAAAGAGAAGATAAAACATATTACTGGCATACAGGTTATCCTGGTGGCATAAAATCCAGAAAAGCTTCTGATATACTTGACGGTAAATTCCCCGAAAGAGTTTTAATTAAAGCAGTTAAAAGAATGTTGCCAAAGGGACCACTAGCAAAACGTCAACTTACAAACCTTCGAGTATATAATGGTAATTCTCATCCACATGAAGCTCAAGGTCCATCACCAATCAATGTGAAAGAAATGAATTTTAAAAATGTTAAGAGAAGTTAAAATATGACAGAAGAAAAAAAATCTCTAGAGGACTTAAAAGAACTTAAAGAAAAAGACGCAGTAACAGATATAGAAACTTCAGAGGTTGAAGAGACTGTTTCATTGAAAGATGATCTGGGACGATCTTATGCTACTGGGAAAAGAAAAGATGCTGTAGCAAGAGTTTGGATAAAAAAAGGTGCTGGTGTCATATTAGTTAATGGAAAAGATATGGGCAAGTATTTTGCAAGGCCAGTTTTACAAATGCTTGTAAACCAACCTTTTTCTGTTGCGAAAGTAGAGGGAGAGTTTGATATTAAAGCAACCGTTAAGGGCGGAGGTTTATCGGGTCAAGCAGGTGCATTAAAGCACGGAATTTCCAAGGCTCTTAGTTTATATGAGCCCACTTTACGACCATTATTAAAAAATGCAGGTTTTATTACAAGAGATAGTAGAGTGGTAGAAAGAAAGAAATATGGTAAACCTAAAGCAAGAAGAAGTTTCCAATTTTCAAAGCGTTAAAAATATAACAAATAAAATCCAACATAATTTATAATATGAAAAATCAAGAACTTGCTTTTAGAAAAAGTGAAGGTAACAAATGGTTTTTACGTAATTTAGTAAAATTAGAAGAGAATTCTATAGAAATATCATTACTCTGTAATTGGTTGATGCCATTTCAAAATGACATAAATAATATTTTAGAAATAGGGTCTGGTGCTGGAAATAAATTGGCTCAATTATGCTGGCAGCTTAATGCTTTAGGTCAAGGAATAGATCCTAGTAAAACTGCTGTAAATTTTGCAAATAAAAAATATAACCAAAAATGTAGTTATACCGTCGCTACTGCAGATGATTTATCTTTTTTTAATAATAAATTTGATTTAGTTCATTTTGGATTTTGTTTATATCTTGTCTCAAGAAATAAAATTAATGATGTAATCAAACAGGCAGATCAGCTTTTGAAATCAGGTAAGTTTTTGTCTATAATTGATTTTGATCCTCATAACTCTTATGAAAATGAATATTCTCATTTCAAGGGATTAAAGAGTTATAAAGAAAATTACTACAAAATGTTTTGTGATTTAGGTAATTATAGTGTTGTAAACAAATTTTCTTACTCTGAAAAAAGTTTTTGTTTTTCAAAAAATGAAAATGACCGAATTAGTTTGGTCCTCTTATTTAAAGAAAATAAATAAATATTTCATTTTTTATACTAACAAATGGTTTTCATTTTGTTTTTTTAATTCAAAAATCTCTCTATATTTTTGAATTTCTTTAGTAGGTCCCATTGTTTTGTACTTATTGTCTGACAATTTTACTGTTGGTTTTCCATTTGCAGATGTTGCTTTGCAAACAATAGAGAATGGATCTAATGTAGAGTTATTTGACAATCCCCTAAAATCATTAGTTAAAAGTGTTCCCCAACCAAATCCTACCTTGATTTCATTAGAAAATCTTTTGTGCAAGTAAATAATTTTTTCAGTATCTAAACCATCTGAAAATATCAAAAGTTTCTTTTTTATATCTTCTCCCTTTTTTTTCCACCAATTAATTGCAAGTTCTGCATTTTTTTCTAGATCTCCTGAATCTATCCTTATTCCCGTCCATGAAGCTAACCACTTCGGGGAGTTTTTAAAAAAATTTTCTAATCCATAAGTATCAGGTAAAATAACTCTTAAATTACCATCATGCTCTTTGTGCCATTTTTCTAAAACATTATATTGAGCTTTTTTTAAGTCTTTTTCATTTTCTGACAGAGCTGAATAAATCATGGGAAGCTCATGAGCATTTGTTCCAATAGCTTCTAAATCTCTTCTCATTGCAATTAAGCAGTTAGAGGTGCCTATAAATCTCTTATCTAAACCTTCAATCATTGCTTGAATGCACCAATCCTGCCATAAAAAACTATGTCTTCTCCTTGTTCCAAAGTCTGCAATTCTAATATCATCATAAGCTTTTAATTTTTCAATTTTTTCCCATAATTTTGTCATTGCTCTAGCGTATAAAATTTGTAAATCAAAACGACCCATATTTTTCAATATAGCTCTAGACCTTAATTCGGTAATAACAGATAAAACTGGTACTTCCCAAAACATGACTTCTGGCCATAAACCTTTGAACTTGATTTCAAATTGATCTCCTTTTTTCTCTAGGTGATAATCTGGTAATTTTAATTTTTCTAACCAGTTAATAAATTCTGGTTTAAAAATGGCGTGTTTTCCATAAAAGGAATTCCCTCTAAGCCAAGTACTTTCTCCTCTACTTAAGGATAATTTCTTTATGTTATCAAGTTGTTCTCTTAATTCCTGTTCATCAATTAATTTAGTAAGGGGTATCTTATTTGATCTATTGATAACTGAAAATTCAACAGTTACATCTGGTGAGTTTCTTAATACAAATTGGGCCATCAAAAGTTTATAAAAGTCAATATCTAGTAAAGATCTGACTATCGGATCAATTTTCCAATTATGATTATAAACTCTAGATGCAATATCAATCATAATTACCTAAAATTATTTTTGTCTTACAAAAAAATACATAATTAAGATATGCTTATGTTTTCTTTTAAATAATAAAAAAGTTTTTTACTAGATGTAATTTTCATTTCTTCAATTAGAAATTTTATTTAACTTTTTTTCTAAATAATTTACCTATTTGAATTGGTCACGCATTGAATTAAATATTGACTTCATTCTAGGATCTGTTTCACAATTTGCAGTAAGTGTAATTTCTTTTTTCGCTTTAAAAAAATCACCATTATATATGTAATCGGGGTATTTAGGTGAAATAGCTAGTCTGATCATATCATTTTCGTAAAGTTTGATCCTTGCAAGATTATTAGAAAAGTTAAATATTCTTTTTGTTTTTTGATGAATAACAACAAAAGCATCAGATAATATAGAACATTCATTGTTAAGAGTTACTTTGGCAATAATCAATTCAGGTTTTTTAAATCCATCTTTCAAATTTTGCCAATTTGAAACTATGATAATTACCATAATTAGGGAAATTACTATTAAAAAAAAGAATTGTTTAATTTTTGTATTCCTTTAACTAAAAGTATTATCAGCCATAAACTATTACATATTTCTTATATATGCTATATCTTGAATTTTTTAATCTATTATTATAAATATGGTTATCATTTAAATAAAATATTATTAACAAGTCTTTTTTTAATTATAGGTTTTGAAGTGAAAAAAGAAGTAGCCAGAGATATTTCGTATGCAAGTTCTGCAAAAAGTAAAGCAGGAAGGGCAGTTATTAGGTCGATTGAAAATATGACTGGAAGACTTCGTCTAATTAAGAAAGCAAAGAATTATGAAAATGAAGTAGCTCTAGGAAGAGATTTTTGGGAAGTAATACTTGAAAAGTATAAAATTAGTTTGAACATAATGGATGGATCGCTTGATAATATACCAAAAAAAGGTCCAGTGGTTGTAGTGGCAAACCATCCATATGGAATTTTAGATGGTTTGTTATTAGGCCATATATTATCAACTACAAGAAAAGATTTTAGAATTTTAGCGCATAGAATTTTTAAAAAAGCTAAAGATCTTGATGATATTATTTTACCTATAAATTTTGACGAGACAAGAGAAGGCATTTCTAAAAATATAGAAACACGAAAAAAAGCTATAAATTATTTAATTAATGGTGGATGTGTTGGTATTTTTCCAGGAGGAACTGTTTCTACTTCCTTAAAACCATTCGGAAAAGCTATGGATCCAAGTTGGAGAAAGTTTACAGCAAGATTAATAGCTAAATCAGAAGCTAAAGTTATTCCTATATACTTTAAAGGAAGTAATAGTCGTATTTTTCAAATTGCTAGCCATTTACATTATAATTTAAGAATGGCACTTCTTATCAACGAATTTGGTAAAAGAACAAACGATAAAGTTTCGGTTGTTATTGGTAAAGCTTTTAATACTAAAGATATTAATAAATTTAAAGATAATGCAGATGATTTAATGCAATTTTTAAGAACTGAAACATATAAATTATCACCTGATAAAAGTAAGAATTATGATGAAGGATTTGATTTTGACGCATAATTTAATATCTCCAATATAAAAAGGAATACAATTGTTTAAAGTAGCTATTCTTGGTGCTAGTGGCTATACTGGACTTGAGCTTGTAAGACTTATTTCTATGCACCCCAAATTTGAAATAGTGTACCTTTCTGGTGATTCAAAGTCAGGAATGAAATTTGGTGATGTTTATCCTGGGTTACAATATTTAAAATTACCTAATTTGTTATCAGTTTCAGAGATTAATTATGAAGAAATCGATGCTGTATTCTGTGCATTACCGCACACTAAAAGTGCAAATATAATTAACAATTTACCATCAAATATTAAAGTAATAGACTTGTCTGCGGATTTTCGGCTTAACTCTTCAGTTGATTATAAAAAGTGGTATGGGGTGGATCATCCTTGTCCAGAAATGCTAATTAAGTTTATTTACGGATTAACTGAATTTTATAGAAGTGATATTAAAATTTCTAATCATGTGGCTTGCACAGGATGTAATTCAGCAGCAGGATTATATCCTATTCTCCCTTTAGTCTCCAATGCAGTCATTGATTTTGACAATATTATTATTAATCTTGCAACCGGAGTATCTGGAGCTGGTAGAAAAGCTTCTGAATCAATTATTCATAGTGAAGTATCTGAAGGATTTTCTCCTTATAATATAAAAAAACACAGACATCTTGCAGAATTTGATCAAGAATTATTTAATTTTTCAGGAAAAAATATAAGAATAACTTTCACACCTCATTTATTACCTCAAAATCGAGGTATTTTAACAACAATTTATGTCAAAGGTAACTTAAATAAAATTTATGACACACTATATAAAAAATACGAAAATGAAAAGTTTATAAATGTCATGCCATTGAATACTTTAATATCTACTAAAGATGTCCGAGGATCAAATTTCTGTAATATATCAGTTTGCGAGTCTAGTAGTCCTGATACTGTAATTTTACTTTCTACATTAGATAATTTAATTAAGGGATCTTCAGGTCAAGCAATACAAAATGCTAATTTAATGTTCAATTTGGATGAATCTCTAGGTCTTTTAACCCCTCCAATTTATCCTTGATTGGCTATGATTTCAAAAAAGAAACAAAGAATAAGATGGCTTATTTTGGCTTTTTTTATGATTGCAACAGCTTCATTGATCATAGGTTTTTCTTTAAAGGACGGTATTGAATATTATAAATCACCATCTCAAGTTTTGAGTTCTGATATATCTGAAAACATCAAATTCAGGTTAGGTGGTCTGGTTGAAGACTCGAGTTTAGTCAAGTCTTCTGGAAAAAAAATTTCCTTTAATATCACTGATAACCAGAACTCAATTCCAACCTCATTTGAGGGAATATTGCCTGATTTATTCGCTGAAAACCAGGGTGTAATTGCATCAGGTAAATATATAAATGGAGTTTTTGTCGCAGAAGAAATACTTGCCAAACATGATGAAAGTTATTTACCAAAAGAGGTAATTGATATTTTAAAACAGGACGGTCTTTATGTTGAGCCTGAAAAATAACAGATAATTTTATGATTATTGAAATAGGACATTTATCTTTATTATTAGCTTTAACCCTCTCAAGCATAACCTTGCTGACATCATCATTAGGTTATATTAATAGATGGGAAAATTTTGAAAGACTAACATTTAATCTTTCTTCTGTAATTTTTGTTTTTCTTTTAATTTCTTTTTGTTCTCTTGTTTATGGTTTTTTAATTTCTGATTTTTCTTTAATTATTGTTTTGCAAAATTCACATACTTTAAAGCCACTATTGTATAAAATTACCGGGACATGGGGTAATCATGAAGGTTCATTACTATTATGGGTTTTGTTACTTTCTTTTTTTGGAGCTTTAATATCTTGGTTCGGAAAACATTTGGATAATTCATTTAAAAATGTGGCTATCGGAGTGCAAACCAGCATTTTATTTCTTTTTTTATGTTTTTTAATCTTTACTTCAAATCCTTTTGAAAGGACTGATTTGTTTTTCAATGAAGGAAAGGGTTTGAATCCTATTCTACAGGATCCTGGATTAGCATTCCATCCTCCTTTTTTATATTTAGGTTATGTAGGTTTATCAGTAGCATTTAGTTTTTCTGTTGCAGCTCTTATTATTGGAAAAATTGACTCGGTTTGGGCAAGATGGGTAAGGCCTTGGACTTTAGTTGCTTGGATTTTTTTAACAATTGGAATAGCACTTGGTAGTTGGTGGGCTTATTATGAGTTAGGTTGGGGTGGTTGGTGGTTTTGGGATCCCGTTGAAAATGCCTCATTCATGCCTTGGCTTACTTCAGTTGCTCTACTTCATTCTGCTCTTGTTACAGAAAAAAGGGACACTCTAAAAAACTGGACTATTTTACTGGCAATTATTGCCTTTTCGTTTTCATTAATAGGAACATTTATAGTTCGTTCAGGAATACTAACTTCAGTTCATTCCTTTGCCAATGATCCTACAAGAGGAGTTTGGCTTTTATTTATGATATCTTTAATAGTAGGAGTAGCTTTAGTTTTATTTTCTTTAAGAGCTTCTGAATTATCCAAAAACGTTACATTTTCATTAGTTAGCCGTGAAAGTGCACTTATATCTAACAATCTACTTTTAATGGTATCGACTGTTGTAGTTTTCATAGGAACTTTATGGCCATTATTGATTGAAACCTTAATTGGTGAGAAAATATCAGTGGGTGCTCCTTTTTTCAATAAAGCCTTTACACCTTTCATGGTATTGTTAGCTATGATTTTACCCCTAGGAGCAGTTCTACCTTGGCGTAAATCCTTTAATTCAAATTATTTAATCGTTTTATTACCAATTTTCGTATTTTCGATATTTGTTGGAATTATTGTGTATGAGATGCAGCAAAAAAATAATCTAATAGCTCCTATTGGGATCGTTTTGTCTGTATGGGTTATTTTTGGAGCATGGAGTGAATTCTTCGTTAAGAATAGGATATTTTCAACAAATTACAGTCTTGCTTTGTACCGAATTTTACACATGCGTGCATCCGATTGGGGTAAAATAATTGCACATTCTGGTTTTGGTATAATTATTTTTGGAATATCAAGTATAACAGCTTGGGAAATTGAAGATATAAGAGTTGTGAAAATAGGGGATACATATTCTGCCGGATCCTATCATTTTACCCTAAATAATGTTATTAATAAAAATGGTCCAAATTATGTATCAACAATGGGTCTTTTGGATGTTTTAGACAAAAATAACAATTTTGTCACAACGTTAAAACCTGAAAAAAGATTTTTCCCAACTCAATCTATTACTACTACAGAAGCAGCTATTGATAACGGTTTAACCAGAGACATATATGTAGTATTGGGATCAGAGCAAAATAAATCTGAATGGGTCATTAGGACTTATATAAAGCCTTTTGTAAATTGGATATGGCTTGGTGCGTTTATTTTATCATTAGGAGGTATCTTAAGTATTGTTGATAAAAAATTAAGGATTGGTATAGCATCAAGAAAAGAACATTTAATTTAATTTTATGAAAAAGTTTTTGTTGTTTATATTTTTGTTTTTTTATCCGGTAGTTTCATTAGCCGTAGAACCAGATGAAATTTTAAAAAATAAAATTTTAGAAGAGAGAGCTAGGCTAATTTCAAAAGATCTTAGATGTTTAGTATGTCAAAATGAAAATATTGATAGTTCTAATGCAGAGCTTGCAAAAGATTTAAGGGTATTGGTAAGAGAAAGAATTCTTCTAGGTGATACAAATAAACAAGTAAAAGATTTTATAGTTAAACGTTATGGTGAATATGTTCTATTAAATCCAACATTTTCTGGTTCAACCATATTTTTATGGATAACTGGGCCAATTCTTTTTATTATTTCAGTATTGATGATTACTTTTAGAGTTTATTTTAATAGACCTAAAAGAGATGAAATCTCAAAAAAACATTCTGCTAAAGACGTAAAAAAGTTAGAAGCATTTATTAAAAAATAAAAAATTACATTTTTTTTATTTTTTTATCAAGTATAACTTTAATATTGTTAAGTGTTATAAGTTGATGAAATTACTTTCTAACTTACCCAAAATTAAATTATCGCAATTAGACGGTAAAATTGATTTTTATGATATAAACAAATATAAAAATACAGATTCTAAACATTTTAATGAAATTAAATTTTTTGATTTTTTAGAAGAAATAGGGAATTTGAGTCCTTATCTACAAAGAATATATAAAAGGGAAACACAGTGGCTTCATAGAATTCAAGAAAAGTATTTGAATGACATTATAAATGAATTAATTCTTGATGTTCGAGCTTTAAATTTAGATGATTTAGTCAGAGAGTGTAGATTGGTTAAGAGGCGAATTTTCTTAATTACATCAATATTTGATATTTCAGGTTATTTGTCACTAGATCACGTCTCACTAATTTTAACGTATGTAGCTGATTTTATTTTATCAGCATTATCTAAATTTATAATTTATGAAAAAGAATATCGTAGTGTTTTAGATAATAAAAATATAAATAATTCTATAAGTTTTTTCATTCTTGCTATGGGTAAAATGGGTTCATATGAACTTAATTATTCATCTGACATTGATATTATTCTTTTTAATACTTTTGATAATAAAAAGATTGATGATCAGTTTGAAGCTAAACAAAAAATCATAAAAAAATTCAGAAAACTTGTGCGTATTTTAACAGATACATCAACTGGGGATTTCATATATAGAGTTGACCTTAGGTTAAGACCTGATCCTTCCTCTACACCTATTGTAACAGATACAAATTTTGCCGAAAGTTATTATCAAAACTTGGGTCGTACTTGGGAAAGAATGGCTTTTATCAAAGCTAGGCCAGTAAGTGGAAATATACTTAAGGGTAAAGAGTTTCTGAGTAACATTTCTTCCTTTATTTGGAGAAATCATTTTGATTATGCAGCTATTGATGATGTGAAAAACTTAAGAGAAAAGATGAAATTAAATTCCACTCATTTAAAATCATTTAATTTAAGTGGTTATAATATTAAAATTGGCATTGGTGGAATTAGAGATATCGAACTTTTTACTCAAACTTACCAGTTAGTAGTAGCTGGTAGACAACAAGAATTAAGAGGAGCAAACACTATTTTAATACTAAAAAAGCTTAAAGAATTTGGCTGGCTTGATAATCGATCATTAGAAACTTTAGTGGATGCTTATATTTTGTTACGTACAACGGAAAATCGATTACAGATTATTAATAATACCCAAACACAAAGTTTACCTAATGAAAAATCTATAAAATTTAAACAATTAGCCTCACTCATGGGTTTCAATGACTGTATAAACTTCAGGGATCTATTATTAAATAAATTAAAAGCAGTAAAAACTCTAACCGATGATTTTTTTTCTAATTTAAAATTTAGAAAAGTACAGAATAACACATCTTTTCATGTAAGACCTTTGAATAATAGAAAAAACAAATTTGATAGAAAATCAAATATTGACAATTCTCTTCATAGTGAAATTAATTCTTTAAAAAACAACCAGATTTTTAAAAATCTTAGTACCTTAAGATCATTTAATGCTCTAATACCAAAATTTATTAAAGAAATAAAACAATTTGATAATCAAACTCAATTAATTAGGAAATTAGAAGTTTTTTTTAAAAATATATCAACTGGATCACAGCTTTTTCCACTTTTAGAAAATAACCCAACACTGGTGAAAACTTTATTAATTATTTTAAATAGTTCAAACTTAATTTCTCAGAAATTATCATATAATGTTGAATTACTTGATTTGTTAGTTTCCAAAAAATTTCTGGATTATATTTCTTCAAAAGACATATTGGCTAAGGAGCTGAAATTAAGATTTAAATATAACAATGATTTTGAATTTATTATAAATGAGTTAAGAAGGTTTGTTAAAGAAAGAAAATTCCAAATTAGTATACATTTAATTTTAGGCAAAATTAATTGTTTTCATGCTTCAAAATATTTTTCGGATACTGCAGAAATTTGTATAGAAATCTTATTACCTGTAGTTAAGAAAAATTTAAAAACACGTTATGGATATCCTGTGAATCATTTACCATGTGTTTTAGGTATGGGAAAATTAGGTTCTAGTGAAATGAATTTTTTTTCTGATCTTGATCTCATATTAATTTATGATCCATTTGTGAAATATAAAATAAAAAATCAAAATTATAATTCTTTAGAGAAATATTTTGCTAGATTTACTCAAGCTCTTGTATCTGCATTCACTTCTTTAACCCAAGAAGGAAAATTATATAATGTTGATATGAGACTTCGGCCATCAGGCAGAAAAGGACCCGTTGCTACATCAATAAGTTCATTTTTAAATTATCAATTAAATAAAGCATGGGTTTGGGAACATATGGCACTATCAAGAGCTAGGATAATTGCGGGTGATACTAAGACAAAAAGTAAATTAAATAAAATATTGTTTCAAATTTTTGATAATAAAACTTTTTCCAAAAATGAGATAAAAAAACAAACTCTAAATATGCGTCTGACTTTACATAAAAATTATAGTAAAGAATTTAATCCACCAGATATAAAATATGGTAGAGGAGGATTTCAAGAGTTAGAACTTCTTGTACAGATGGGAATGCTCTTAATCAATATTGGTTATAAAAAAAATCATCAATCCCCAAAAAAATTAATTGTGTTATTGTTCAGATCTAGCTTTTTAAATGAAGATGAGTTTAAAGAAGTATCTCTAATTTATGACTTATTTTTTAACTATCAGCAAGTAATTTGTATTATGTCTGATAAGATAGATAATAAAGAAATTTTATCAAATCATGGATTACAATATTTGTTTGAAAACTTTTGTAAATCAATTAACTATGAAAAAGGTAAAAATTTAAATGATTTTTATCTGTTACTTAAGCAGAAATCTAAATATATTGGCAATTTATTTGATAAAAAATTAAAATAGTACACGACTATGGATTATGATCCTAAAAAACTTATAAGTGAGTCATTTAAAATCGATGGTATAAGTGATGAAGAATGTCGTTCAATTTTTTTTGGTTGGGTTTTAAATTTTGATTTAAGAATTGATATAAATCTCGCAATTAAAACTCTTCACGAACAATATTCATTATCTAACCCCACGCATCCAATGACTAGTGTTCTTTTAGAGGGTCTGTCTGTTGGTTATCGTGCAAAAAGAAGAAAAAGAGATAAAAGAACACTCACCTAATTAATTTTATTAGTAAATTAATTTTAAAAAAAATTTTTATTAGTATTAAATTTAAGATACATTTCTAGATATGAGATTTATGATAATAAACATCACATTATTTCTCTTAATATTATTATTGAGTTTTGAAATTTCTTATGCCCATGTTTCGGAAAGAGCATTAACATTATTGTTGCCTACAGAAATTTATATTCCTGCTGGTATATCTGTTTTAGTTTTAACTATTTTAATTACCTATATTTCACCAAAAGCATTTATTGGCAAACTCTTCAGAACTTATGAAATAATTTTTTTTAAACGTTTTAATTTTATCTCTTCAATTGATTTGAACTCAATTAAAGTTTTTATGAGTTTAATAAGTTTTTTTCTTTTAATTATTTTAATTGTCTTGGGTTTTACAGGTTCAAGAGATCCATTAGTTAACCCTCTTTCACTTTTCATTTGGTCAGTTTGGTTTTTAGTTATGCCTTTAGCTCAAATGATATTTGGAAACATATGGTCCTTTTTAAATCCTTGGTATGGTATTGGGAAGATTTTATTCAAAAATAATTTTTTTTTTAAATTAGACAATAATTTAACTCTAGTAATACCCTCTTTGTTTTTTCTTCTTTTTTCATTATTCATGCTTGTCGATATAGCTCCTGATGATCCAGACAGGTTAGCTACTGTAGTATGTTTGTATTTTTTGTTGAATTTTTTTTGTATCTGGTTGTTTGGGATAGAATGGCTAAAAAAAAGGGGAATGTTTTTCTGTTTTTTTTGGTATGTTATCAAAATTATCCTTGTTTTGGTTTGAAAATAGAAAAGCTTATTTTGGCTTTTTTGGATCTCAATTAACTCATATTAATTATTTACCACCTTTAACTGTTTTATTCTTAGCTATAATTTTAGCAACACTTTCATTTGATGGATTAAATGAAACTTTTTTTTGGTTTAAAATTATCAATATCAATCCACTAGAATTTCATGGTAGATCCTCTGTTATTTTTCAAAATTCAATTGGCTTATTAGCATTTGCAATTTTTTTATTTTTTATTTTTCTATTAACAATTTATTTAGGTCACAAATTTATCTATGAAAAAATTGAATTTAATAAAATAATAGGTATTAATTCTATAGCTTTATTGCCTATAGCAATTGCCTACCATATAGCTCACTACTTAACTACCTTTTTAGTTAATATTCAATATTTTTATAAAGTTCTTTCTGATCCTTTTAATAATGGATCAAATTACTTTGGTACGGGTAATATTCATGTGACAACTAGTTTTTTTAATAGTATTGAAACTGTAAGAATAATTTGGTTAATTCAAGCGTTTGCTATTGTATTTGGACATGTAATTGCAGTTTTATTAGCTCATTCAATAAGTGAAAAATATTTAAAATCAAAATCATCGCTTCTTATTAGTCAATTCCCAATAAGTATTTTTATGATTTGTTACACTTTTTTGGGTTTATGGATACTTTCTACCCCTTCGGTAGGTTAAAAATACTTTATTATAACTAGACAAGAAGTTATTTTTATATTTTATTTAGTGAATATCCTTTTTTTTAAATAAATGGAATCATGATATGAAAAAAAATTCTAAAAGTAATCTTTCCAGAAGAAAATTAATGAAAAGTATTGCTGCTGTAGGAAGTATTTCGGCTATGCCTGGTTTTGTAAATTATAGTCAGGCTTCAAGTTCTGCACCAATAAGAATAGGTTTCCAAGTTCATAGAACTGGGATAGGTGCAGCATATGGGCGATGGTACGATAGAACAACTCAAGCTGCTGTAAAAATTATTAATGATTCAGGTGGTATAAATGGTCGTCCTTTAGAGATTATATCAGAAGATGATGGAACAGATCCCAAAAGAGGTGCTGAAGCTCTTGAAAAATTTGCTAATCAACATAATTGCGATGTTGCTTTTGGTACACTTTTTTCTCATGTTGTTATCGGTTCAGCTCCAAGAGCTGGTGAACTAAAATTACCGTATTTTGTTGTTTCTGAAGGTCATCATGTAGCATCAGGTATGCTAAATAGATATACACTTCAGCCAGGAATTACTGATGTAAAGAGTCAGGTACAAGCCATGGCACCTTTCGTGAAAGATAATTTAGGTAAAAAAGTAACTATGGTTTATCCAGATTTTGCTTTTGGTCATGATCATAGGGATTATTTTTCAGCAGCATTTGAATCCCAAGGTGGTGAAATAATTGCTAAAGTCCCAATTCCACCAACGGAATCCAGTTTTTCTAAATATTTCCCCAAAATACCTAGAGATACTGAAGTCTTATATCATGTTATGGTAGGTCCTGCAGTTTTAACATTTGTTAAGGAATTAGGAGAATTTTACGGTTCTAAAGGTCCTAAACTTTTTGGTTTTATCGATAGTGTTGAAGCTGTTGATTTAAACACTCCTGGGTTAGAATTTTTAGATGGGAGTTATTTTTGGGAGGGAAATCCTAGATATGCTCAAGATAATCAGACAGTTCATGATCAATTTTATAGAACTGCCGTAGGCGTTGATAAAAATGGTGCATCAGTTTCAGACCCTAAAGATGTTTCCACTTATGCACATATGTTTGGTTGCTGGGAAACATTACACATAATTAAAAAAGGAATGGAAGTATCTGGATATTCAGATGTTAAAGATAGATCTAAATTAATAGAGGCCGTTGAAAGTATGAATAATATGCCGTTGTCTCAAGCTCACCCACAAGGTGCTAAAATATTTAATGGAAAGACACATCAAACATTTGGTCATCAATATATTACTAAAATGACTAATGGTAAACTAGTTCTTGCTCATACTACTTCTATTGAAGACACATTTTATCCTGATGAAGTTGATTATACTAAACAATCATTTTAGTGTAATAGTCGAAAATTAATATGGAATTAGGGCCTTATTTACTCTTTGCCTCTTTAGAAGGCTTAGTGCATGCAGCTGTTTTGTCACTTATAGCTTTGGGATTAAGTCTAGTATTTGGAGTTATGAGGATAGTAAATGTTGCCCATGGAGAGTTTTTCATGCTTGGCGCTATAATTACATGGTGGGTATCAAGCTTTGTTTCAGGTAACCCTGCTATTGGTTTTTTATTAGCTTTATTAGTAGTTCCCATTATTGTCGGAATGACTGCAGTTTTAAGTGATTGGTTGATTTTAAGGCATTTAAAATATGATCCTGAAGCAACAATAATAGCAACAATTGGAATTTTATACATTATACAACAATTTGCATTAATGACTTTTGGTCCCGATGCAAAACCAGTAGAACAACCATTTAATATAAGATTAGATTTATATTGGTTTGGTTTTTCAGCATATAAATTTTTTGTTATTTTTTCAGCAATAATACTTTTACTTGCTATATGGTTAGTAATGAGCAAAACGAAATTTGGACTTATTTTAAGAGCTACACAATTAGATAGCGAAACAGCTCAAGCATTCGGGATACCGATATCTAGAGTATATAATATTGTGTTTGGATTAGGAGCGGCTATAGCAGCCGTAGGAGCAGTATTAATAGTACCAATTCAACAAGCTCACTATTTAATGGGTGGTGAGCCTTTGTTACTTGCATTTATTGTAGTAATCATTGGTGGTTTAGGAAGTCTGAAAGGTACGGTAGCTGCCGCTATATTAATTGGTATGAGTGATGGAATAATTTCTGTATTTTTTTCACCAAATATAGCAAAGATTTTAGCAACCTTATTAGTTGTAGTGGTATTAATAATCAAGCCAAATGGATTATTTGGAACAACTAAAACATGAGAAAAGATATAATTCTTCATCTAAGTGCCTTATTATTTCTTTTTTTGTTAGAAATATTAGGGATTTTTTCTGAATATCACCAAGGTAATTTTGCCAGGATATTAGTACTTGCAGCTTACGGTGTGGGTTATAACATTTTATTTGGTTACACAGGACTTTTGAGCCTGGGGCATGCTTTATTTTTCTCAGCAGGTCTTTATGCCTCAGGTCTGTCAATCTACCATTTAGATTATAACATTGAGCAATCATTATTCCTTGCTATCTGTATTTCTGCATTGATTTCTTTAATAATAGGTTTTCTTGCTTTAAGAACAATAGGCGTATCCTTTATGATAGTAACCTTAATGTTTTCTCAAATTGCTTATTTAAGTATTTTATATTTTGGTAGTATTACAAGAGGTGATGAAGGGTTTGTTATTCAACAATCTAGTAGAGTTTTTCTTTCAATGGATTTATCTAATCCCAAAATCAGATACTATTCTGCTCTTTTAATTTTTTCCCTATGTATGTTGATTAATTTGTGGATAGCAAAAAGTCCATTTGGTAGAGTTTTAGTAGCAATTAGAGAAAATAGTGATCGAGCTCTTATGCTAGGCTATAATGTAAAATTGTATAAATTATTTTCTATAATAATTTCTGGAACTATTTCAGGCTTGGCAGGTGCATGTTATGGTATTTTATTTGGATATGTGGGTGCTAGTTTTGCTGCTGTTTCGTATTCAATCTTTCCTCTTTTATGGGTCTTAATTGGAGGTGCTGGAACAGTTTTAGGACCACTGATAGGGGCAATTTTTATGTTTTATTTAATTGACTATGCAAGCGATATTACTGATGCCTATATGATAATTGTGGGTGTTGCTCTTCTATTTGTAACTTTATTTGCAAGACGTGGTATAATAGGAGAATTAAGATTTAGGTATTATAAATGGATATCTTAAATGACGAATTATTGTATACAGAAAATTTAAGTAAGAATTTTCAAGGTATTACTGCTGTAGATAAAGTTAACTTTAAGATAAATAAAAATGAGATTAGAGCTTTAATTGGCCCAAATGGGGCAGGGAAAACAACTTTTGTATCACTGCTTTGTGGAAGGATAAGAGCATCTAAAGGTAAAGTTTTTTTTAATGGATCAGATATTTCAAATCTTCCTGTTTATAAAAGGATTTCTAGTGGTATAGGATATACATTTCAAATTACTGCAATTTTTTCTAATTTAACCGTTTATGAAAATGTTGCTTTATCAATAAAAAATAGAAGAGATAAAGAAAAAAGAAGTATTATATTCGAAGTTTTAAATAAAGTTGGTCTTTTAGATAGAGTTTCCCAAAGAAGTGGTGACTTAAGTTATGGACATCAAAGGTTACTAGAATTAGCTATGGGAATGGCACAGAGACCAAAGTTATTAATTTTAGACGAACCTACACAAGGACTGTCAGATTTAGAAATTGAAAATTTTAAAAAGCTCATTAAAGATTTTTCTAAGACTATGACTGTTTTATTGATAGAACACAATATGGATGTTGTAATGTCAATTGCTGACAAAATAACAGTACTTCATTTTGGAAAAATTATTTCAGAGGGAGACAAACATTCAATACAGAGTGATCCTTTAGTTCAAAAAGCATACTTGGGGGATCAATGCTAGTCGTTGATAATTTAGTATCATATTATGCTAATATCAAAATTTTAAATGAAATTTCATTTAATTTAAATCAAGGTCAAGTTCTTTGTCTTCTCGGGAGAAATGGTGCTGGTAAAACAACTATTCTCAAATCAATTATGGGTTTGGTAGATCACACAAATGGATTAATATTGTTTAATGATGAAAAATTGTCAGGAGTTTCTGCGCACTTTATTCCCAAAAAAGGTATTGGATATGTTCCTCAAGGCAGAAGACTTTTTTCGGAATTAACTGTTGAAGAAAACTTAGAAATAGGTCTTTTAACAAGAAAAAAAGGAGAGAAAACTAAGGAAAAAATTCTTAATATGTTTCCAAAACTTAAAGAGAGAATTAACCAAATTTCTGGAACACTATCTGGAGGTGAGCAACAAATGCTCGCTTTAGCAAGAGCTCTCTGTATTGAGCCAAACTTATTACTTTTAGACGAACCTACCGAAGGATTACAACCATCAATGATATCTTTGATAAGAAATAGTATTTTAGAGCTAAAAAAACAAGGAGTGTCTATACTTCTTGTTGAACAGAGAGTAGAGGCAATTTTACCAGTTGCAGATGAAGTAATAATTATTGAGAGTGGTTCGAAGATATTTTCTGCATCTTCAAAAGAATTTAAAAACAAAGCAACATTAAAAAAAATATATGGTTTTATAGGATTATAAATTTATAGATCATTAGAGGTAATTAAATTAACTCCTTTATTTTTCATATCATTAATCGCCATTTCGAGTGATCCGTCTAAGTCAATAGCTCGGCAAGCATCTTTTATCACATTTACTTCTAAATCTAAATTAACTCCGTCAATTGCTGAAAAATAAACACAAAAATCTAAAGCTAATCCACAAAGATAAATAGAATTTATTCCTCTTGCCTTAAGATATCCTCCTAGTCCAGTTGATGTTTTGTGATCATTATCAAAAAAAGCAGAATAACTATCTATTTCAGTTCTAAAACCTTTTCTAATGATTAAGTCTGTACTTTTTGTTATTAGTTTTGGATGAAATTCTGCCCCCTTTTTTCCTTGTATACAGTGATCTGGCCACAACACTTGAGTTCCATAAAACATTTCAGTAGTTGAAAAAGGTAACTTCTCTAAGTGATTAGAAGCAAAAGATGTATGGTTAGGAGGATGCCAATCCTGAGTAGCAATTTTTACTCTAAATTTTTCTTGTAATTTATTAGCAACCTCTACAATTTCATTGCCTTCTCCTACCTCAAGAGCGCCACCTGGACAAAAATCATTCTGAATATCTATTAATATTAAAGCAGTATTATCCTTAAAAACTGTCATTTTAACCATCTAAAATTGATTATGCTTAAAGTATAAGTATATTTTGATATAAGAATCAAAAGAAAAAATGTAATTTAATTGTTACTATATATTTATTGGACTCAATAATGCAAAACGACAATATCAAATCAATGAAGTTGTACAACTTTATTGATAGGATTTATAATGAGTTAAGAGAATTAGGAAAAGCAAATAGTGGATCATTATCAGTAAATGAATTGTCTTCTTTTGATCAATTACATTATCACGGAACACAAGCTATTGATTTTGCGATAAAAAAATTAAACATTAATCACAAGTCAAAAATATTAGAAATTGGTTCTGGATTAGGTGGGCCAGCTAGATATTTAGCAAAAAAAACTGGTGCTAATATCACTGCAGTTGAACTTCAAGAAGATCATCATGATGCAGCTGTTTATCTTACAAAAAGATGCAATTTAGATAGTAAAGTTGAACACATATGTGGTGATTTTTTGCAATTAGAGTTTCCTAAAAATCATTATACGGTATTGGTTAGTTGGTTAGCTTTATATCATATTCCTAACAGAAAAAAATTGTTAAATAATTGTATAGATATATTAAAACCTGATGGTCATTTCTATGTTGAAGATTTTGCATTTTTTAAACCATTCGATGATAATGAAAAAATAGAACTTTCAAATGATTTTTTTGCGAATTACTTAGTAAGTTTATCTCAATATGAGACAGATCTAAAAGAAGCTGGATTTTCTAAGATATTTATTGAAGATATGACTAGTAGTTGGAGTAAATTTACTAAAGATAGGTATAAAAACTATCAGGATAATATTGATAGACATACTAGAGTGCATAACGAAATTATAGTCCAAAACATGCTTTACTTTTATTCATTTGCAATGAGGTACTTAAGTGGAGGAAAGTTAGCAGGTATTAGAGCTTCTGCAAAAAAATAAGACTTTTAAAAATCTCTTTATAATTTTTAATCATTATAAAATTTTCAATTATTGAAATTTCTTTATATTTTAGTTTTTAGCAATTTCATCTATTATTCTAACCCAGCTTCGTGCACCTTTATAGAAGCTTTTTAGATTATATTTTTCATTAGGAGAATGGATATTATCATCATCAAGGGCAAATCCTACAAGTAAGGTATCCATATCTAATATATTCTTAAAGTGTTGAACTATTGGTATGGAACCGCCACCTCCTTCAAATATGGTTTTAGAGTTCCATTCGTCTGAAAGGGCTTTTTGGGCTTTATTTATAATTTCGTCATTAAGTGGGAATTGAGTTGCTTTAGAACCTTTATGGTTGCTGAATTTTATTTCAAAATCTTCAGGTAAATCGTTCATCAGCTTTTTTCTAAAATTAAGCCTTATTTCCTCTGGGTTTTGATCTCCCACTAGTCTAAATGAAATTTTAGCATGAGCCTCTGATGGAATAACTGTTTTGAAGCCTTCTTCAATATAACCACCCCACATCCCATTAATTTCGCAGGTAGGTCTACCCCATAATCTTTCAAGTAATGAATAATTTTTTTCACCAAAAGATTTAGACATTCCCAAATTTTTTAAAAAGGTTTCTTCTGAGAAGCTAAGTTTTTTCCACTCTTTTTTTAACTCTTTAGAAACAGCATCTACTCCATTATAAAAGTAAGGTATATCTACTTTTCCATTTTTATCATGTAAATTAGATAACAAATCGGACATTACTTTCAATGGATTGTTAACAACTCCACCATAAATACCAGAATGTAAATCTCGATTAGGCCCTTTTATGCTAATTTCTTCAGATAACATACCTCTTAAAGAACAAGTAATAGAGGGAGTTTTTTTATCCCACATGCCAGTGTCACATACTAAAGCATATTTACACTTTAACTCAGAGGTATTCTTTTTAAGAAATGGAACAAGAGATGGAGATGATGTTTCTTCTTCTCCTTCTAGAAGAATGGATAAATTAATAGGAAATGAATTATTTACATAATTTATTGCTCTACATGCTTCAATAAAGGTCATGAGTTGTCCTTTATCATCAGATGCTCCTCTAGCCACAATAACTTTCTCACCTGAAATAGATTTAATTTTAGGTTCAAAGGGATCATCTTCCCATTCTTTCAAAGGATCAACAGGTTGAACATCATAATGTCCATAAAATAAAAAGTCTCCTTTAGATTTGGTAGTGTGAGCAACAACCATAGGATTTCCTGTAGTTTCTCTTAATGAAGCATTAAAACCTATAGTATTTAGTTCATTTACAAGCCATTTCGCTGTAGAAATACAATCAATCTTGTATTTGCTATTCGTAGATATCGATTTGAACTTAAGAAGTTCAGATAGTCTGGATACAGATTCATCCCTGGTTTGGTCCAACCTTTTTAGAGTTTTTTCTAAATTCATTTTCAATTAACTATTCTTTTTAAGGTTATGATTTTCTTGTAAATACAGGCTTCAATTCAGAAGATAAAGAAGGGTTAAATTTATAGCGATCATAATTAAAATCCTTAATTTCAGAGTGATTTAGTATTTTATTTTTTAATATAAATCTAGCCATACTACCTCTAGCTTTCTTAGAAAAAAAACTAACATTTTTTAATGTATTATTTTTTTCTTCTAAAAATTGTGGATTAATAATATCGGCACTTATTATTTTAGTGTTTATAACTTTTGAATACTCTAAGGATGCTAAATTTATAATTTTATTATATTTAGATTTTTCAAGATCCAAATTTAGGTTGTTTGAAACAATATCACTCCAATATTGGTATAAATTATGGCCTTTATCATTTTTTAAGTTACTTCCCATTTCCAGCCTATATGGTTGAATTAAATCGAGGGGGCGAAGTAAACCATATAAACCAGACAAAATTCTTAAGTGATTTTGAGAAAAATCTAAATCTAATTTAGAGAATTCCATTATATTCAAACCAGTGTAAGTATCACCATTAAAAGCAAATGCTGCAGCTTTAGTAGATATTTCAGTTGGATTATTTTTAAAACTTTGGAATCTTTGAAAATTTAAATCAGCTAATTTATCTGAAATTGACATTAATTGTTTTAACTCCGATTTACTTAATTTTGATGCTACATTAGCTAAATTTGTAGCGTCTTTTTGAAAAAGGGGCTTTGACAAATTATTTTCGATTTCTACTGGTGAAAAATCTAATTTTTTTGCTGGTGATATAACTAATAACATTTCTGTTAACCTTTATTTAATTAATTAGAAATCCATCCTCCACCTAGTACTCTTGAAGAATTTTGTTCATAAAATACGCAGGCTTGTCCTGGTGCAATTGATTCTTCGTGGTCCTTTAAAGTAACTAATCCATTTTTTTTATCTAAAGGATATATTTCAGCACTTTTAGGTGGTCTTGTTGATCTAACTTTTACATCTACTAAAAAACCATTTTTAGGGCAATCATTAAAATTTTCATGACCTAACCAATTTATATTATTAATTTTAAACTTTTCTCCAACCAGATCAGATTTATAACCAACAATTATTGAGTTTGATTTAACATCAATTTTAGTAACGTAAAGGGGACGAGTTGAAGATATGCCTAAACCTTTTCTTTGGCCTATTGTATAATTTGCGATACCTTTATGTGTACCTAATTTTTGTCCTTCTTTGTTATATATTGATCCTTCTTTTATATACTCATTTGTTGTATTTTGTATAAAATCAAAATATTTACCTTTTGCAATAAAACAAATATCTTGACTATCAGGTTTATTAGCAACTTTAAGACCTAGATCTTCGGCTAAAGATCTAGTTGTTTCTTTTGATTTGTGATCCCCAAGTGGAAATCGCAAAAATTCTAACTGTTTGAGTGTAGTCGCAAACAAGAAATAACTTTGATCCTTTTTATTATCAAGTGCAGTATGTAATTCAATACCATTCAAGCCTAATTTTCTTCTAACATAATGACCTGTAGCCATGCAGTCTGCCTTTAAATTTCTAGCTGCATCAAGAAGATTTGAAAATTTTACAGTTTCATTACAACGTATACATGGAACAGGAGTAAGTCCATTAACATAAGAATTTGTAAAATCATCAATGACATTTTTTTTAAATTCATCTTCATAATCAAATACATAATGAGGAAAATCAAAGTCTCTTGAAACTTTGATGGCATCGTTTATATCCACACCTCCACAACATTTACCAGGTTTATTATTAGATACATTACCAGAATATAATTGCATTGTAATTCCGATAACATCATATCCTTCTGTTTTTAATTTTGCTGCTACAACAGAACTATCAACGCCACCAGACATTGCAACAACCACCCTTGTATTTTTTGGTTCTTTATTTATTCCTAATGAATTCATAATCAAAAAAAATGTTATAAATTTAAAGTTATGGTAAGTAATATCTTATAATTTAAATTACATATTGAGTTGTTAATTAAATCAATTATTGCAATTTGCAATGTTTAAAATATAAGAATATTAAAAAAATCAAAAATCTCCAGAAAAATATTGAAAAAATCAAAAGAAAAAGAAATTAAAAAGAAAATCATTATTCTTCAAAAGGAAATTGAAGCAGCTAAGATTGACTATTTTCAAAATGATGATCCATTACTTTCAGATAGTGAATATGACAGTCTAATAAAAAGATACAAAGAATTTAAAAAAGAGTACCCATCACTATTTTCTAATAATGATAAAACTCTTAATGTTGGAACAGTTGCATTATCGTCTTTTAATAAAGTAGAGCACTCTAAGCCATTACTTTCTTTAGCAAACGCTTTTAATTCTTCAGACGTTAAAAATTTCGATGAATCTATTAAGCGTTTTTTAGGCATGGACCTTTCGTCTGATATTGAATATGTTGCTGAACCCAAAATTGATGGGCTTTCTCTTTCAATTAGATATGAGAAAGGAAACTTAATTTTAGCATCTACACGAGGTGACGGTAAAATAGGTGAAGATGTAACACATAATGCAAAAACTATTTCAGAAATTCCACATTACATATCCTCTGCACCTGACATATTAGAAGTTAGAGGCGAGGTATATATATTAAAAAGTGACTTTGAGAAACTCAACCAATATCAACAGCTTCAAAATCAAAAAACTTTTGCCAATCCAAGAAATGCTGCAGCTGGATCTTTACGTCAGTTAGATAGTAACATTACCAAAAAGAGACCACTTAAATTTTTTGCCTATACCTTGGGAGAAATTTCCAATAATCCTGTTGATAATCAAAAGGACTTAATAGATTTACTGAAAAAATATGGTTTCAAAACAACTCAAGATTTCTATTTATGTAAAAATTTTAATGAGTTGAATAGAGTTTATCTAAATTTCAATCAAATTAAGGCAAACCTGGATTATGATGTGGATGGTTTGGTTTATAAAGTAAATGATTTTAAGTTACAAAAAAGATTAGGTGCAAGATCAAGTTCCCCGAGATGGGCGATAGCTCACAAATTTAAACCTTTAGAAAGTTTTACTAAAATATTGTCAATAGAAATTCAGGTAGGCAGGACGGGCACACTTTCGCCTGTTGCAAAATTGGAGCCAGTAGAAATTGGAGGTGTCATTGTATCTAGTGCTACATTACATAATGAAGATTTTATAAAAGGTTTCGATAATAATGGTAATAAAATTAGAGGTGGAGTAGATATCAGAGTAGGTGATCTTGTAAGTGTTTATAGAGCAGGTGATGTTATACCAAAAATTAAGTCAGTAAGCCTTTCTGAAAGGTCAATAAATTCAAAAGAGTACATTTTTCCAAAATTTTGTCCTGACTGTGGAAATGAGGTGAAAAAGGAAAAAAATGAATCTTCCATAAGATGTCATGCAGGATTATCATGTAAATCTCAAGTTATTGAGAGACTGAAACATTTTGTTTCTAAGCAAGCCTTCTCCATTGAAGGATTTGCTGAAAAGCAGCTTCTTCAGCTTTATGATTTAGCCTGGATTAAATCTCCTACTGATATTTTTTATCTTGAAACAAAACATGGCCATAATTCTAAAATACCATTAAAAAATTTAGATAATTGGGGTGAAAAATCTGCTGATAATCTTTTTAAAGCGATTGAAAAAAGTAAAAAAATTCCACTTAATAAATTCATTTTTTCACTTGGTATTCGTTATGTTGGTGAAGTAGTTGCTTCGATGCTTGCTAATTATTATAAAGAGTGGGATATTTTTTATGATAAAATGAAAAATTTATCCCAAAAAAATAATTCAGCTCTTGATGAATTAGTCAATATAGACGGTATAGGTTTAAAGAGTGTACATGAATTAAAATTATTTTTTTCAAATAAATTATCCCTAGAAATTACTTTAGAACTGCCAAAGTTAATAAAAATTGAAAAATATCAACAAAAAAATATCATTTCCCCTATATCTGATATGAGTCTTGTGTTTACTGGTACATTAGAAACAATGTCTAGGTCGGAAGCTAAATCTATTGCCGAAAACATGGGTGCTAAAGTGTCATCCACTATTTCTTCTAATACAAATTTATTAATATCTGGTATATCATCTGGATCAAAATTAAATCGAGCCAGAGACAAGGGTATAAAGGTTATAACAGAAAACGAATGGTTAGAATTAATTAAGAAATAATTCCTTTTATTATATATAATTCATTAGGAAGGTTTTTATAAATGTTTAGACCTCATTTTTTATTTCCATTATTTGGAAAATTAGAAAACTTAAAAGGAATTGGCCCAAAATCAATTTTCAATTTACATAAACTGGGCATATCAAAACCTTTAGATTTTCTGTATTCTTTTCCCTCAAGTTTAAAAATTAGAAAACATGTAGAAATAATTAATGATTTTAATGAAAATGAAACAGTCATTTTAAAGATAAGAGTAGTTAAGCATAATTTTAAAAATTTTAAAGGACCAATTAGCATTGAAGTAACCGATGGATTTAATCAAATAAATTTGATTTTTTTTAATGCTAAAAATGATTGGATCAAAAGAAATTTACCCATTAATCAAGAACGAATTGTATCAGGAAAATTACAAAAATATAAAGATAATTTCCAAATTATTCACCCTGATTATATAGAAACAATAAATGATTTAGATAAAATTCCAGAAATTGAACCTATTTATTCTCTTACAAAAGGCATATCTCAAAAAGTATTTTTTAATTGTGTGAATCAAATTCTTCAACTATTGCCAAAATCAATCAATTCATATGAATGGATTTGTAAAAAAAGACTGAAATCTATGAATTGGATAGATCATGCCAGTAGTTTAAAAAGAATACATAGTCCAAAAACAATAAATGACTTATCTTTAAACTCTTATTTTAGATTAAGATTAGCTTATGATGAGCTATTTAGTCATCAACTGAGTTTGTTAATAGCAAGAAATTTCTCAAAAAAAAATAAAAAAAAAAGAAGAATTTCAACTCATAGAATTTCCACTTTGATTAGGAGGAAATTACCTTTTTCATTAACAAAATCTCAAGAATTATGTATTGCTGAAATTCAATCTGATCTATCGAAAACTGATAGAATGTACAGATTGATCCAAGGAGATGTTGGTTCGGGTAAAACATTAGTTGCATTATTTGCAATGATATTAGTTGCTGAAAATAGAGGTCAATCTGCCTTAATGGTTCCAACTGATATATTAGCTAAACAACATTTTATTAATTTTCTTCAATATACAAAAGATGCTGGAATTAGCGTTGTATTATTAACAGGTAAAATGAAAACTAAAGAGAAAAAAGAAACTCTAGAAATCATAAAATCAGGTAAAGCAGATTTAATTATTGGTACTCATGCACTTTTTCAAAAGGGGGTTCTATTTAAAAAACTTGAATTGGTTATTGTTGATGAACAACATAAGTTTGGTGTAAAACAACGCCACGATCTTATACAAAAAGGTGAAAATTTAGATATATTGGTAATGACAGCTACACCAATTCCAAGAACGTTAGAGCTTGCAAACTATGGAGATATGGATATTTCGAGAATATTTGATAAACCATTAAATAGAAAAAAAATAGACACATCTATCATTTCTGAAAAAAAAATAGACAAACTCATTTCTAGATTATTTGAAATTTGTAATAATGGAGCTCAAGCATATTGGGTATGCCCATTAATAGAAGATGGTGAAAAATCTGAATTAATAGCCATTGAAAAAAGGCTTTCTATACTCAATAAATTTCTTCCAAATATTAAAATTGAAACTTTGCATGGTAAAATGTCAGAGGACCAAAAAAGTGACATAATGACGTCATTCAAGGCTGGAAGTATTCAAATTCTTTTGGCAACAACTGTTATTGAAGTAGGAATAGATGTGCCTAATGCAAATGTAATGATTATTGAAGCTGCAGAAAGATTTGGATTAGCGCAGTTACACCAATTAAGGGGAAGAGTCGGTAGGGGAGAAAAAAAATCGAATTGTATTTTGATCTATTCAAAAAATGTCAGCAATCAAGGTAAAGAAAGGTTGGAGGTCTTGAGAAAATTTGATAATGGATTTGATATTGCAGAGAAAGATTTATTAATGCGTGGAGGAGGAAATCCTATTGGACCACAGCAATCAGGTATCCCAAAGTTTAAAATTGCAAATTTAGAATTTGATAAAGATTTACTTTATTATGCACATGAGGATGCAAGTGAAATTATAAAAAATAATAGAAATCTTAAATCTAAAGATGGTGAAAATATAAGAATTCTTTTACATTTGATGAATAAAGATAAGTCGCTGTCACTTCTTGAAACAGGATAAAATACTTGCAGTATCTAAAAAAGAATGCTAGGTGTTAAAGAACAAAACAAGAACAAAAATTTATGCCAATATGTTTCATTATTTTTTAAACCTTCTGAAAATATTTTTATTTAGTTCAGCTTATAGTATTTTTATTTTTATAATAAATTATTTGATATTTATCATATTTCTAAATTTTTAATTTTTTTTAATTTATTTTGAAGGCTTTTTTGGCGGCTTCTAGTACCAATAGTATGGAATCATGCCTATTTTTAAATTCATATGCTGGTCTCAATAATTCATATTTTTCAAAGGGCTTAAAAGGTGTATCTCCATTATTTTCAAGCATATTTTTTACACTGTAAAATAATTTAGAAACAGAAGTATAATTTTGGCCAATAGCATTTGATCCAAATATAGAGGCTGAAGCTTGGCCTAAAGCGCATGCTTTGATTTCTTGCATATATTCTTTAATAATACCATTTTCAAAATTGATATATATTGACACTTTCGAACCGCATATTGGAGTTCTGAGACTAATTTCTTTTTCTGCGTTATTAAGTTTTCCAACATGAGGTATTTCTGTTGCAAGCTTTAATATTTTTTCAGAATAAAGTTTCATAGAGATTTAAAACAAAAAGGATTATAATAGTATTTAACAGAATTACTTACTATATAAAATATGAAAAGAAATAAAACCAGACAAGTTGTCCTATAACTTTATTTAGAATTTTGACTTTTTTAAAATGTAAAAAGATTAATATTTAACAAAATTATTTAAATAAATTTTTTATTGCTCAATTAATGATTTTATTTCATCCAAACTAATTCCTTTTTCTCTTAATTGATTTAAGCTTTCAGAATTTTTTGATTTTGATAACTTTTTCCCGTTTTGATCATTTATTAATTTATGATGATAAAAATTAGGAATTTTGAAGTTAAATAATTTTTGAAGTAAAACGTGAACAGGAGTGTCATAAAAAAGGTCGTTTCCTCTAGTTACAAGTGATACGTTTTGATGAAAATCATCAATTGTAGAAGCTAAGTGATATGATGTTCTTATATCTCTTCTTGCTATTACAATATCACCAAGAGTTTGTTTGAACCACTGTAAATCAAATTGTTGAATACCTTTTTCACCATTTGGTCCTGTACCTTTTTCATTAAATAACAAAGTTGGACTACCAAGGTGATGGTTAATTTTTTCAACATTTATTCTTACATTATTGCTCCAAATATCTAATTGTTTTTTCCTACATGTTCCTGGATAAGTTACTGCATTGGGATATTTAAAAGGTTTATCTAAAGCTAATAAAGCATTATTTATGTCTGATCGAGAACACTCACATCCATAAATTAAACCTCTGTCGTTAAGGAAATTTATGTAATTTTTATAGATATTAATTCTATCCGATTGAACAAATACATCCTTTTCCCATTTAACTCCTAACCAATTAAGATCATAATAGATTTCATTATGATAAATTTTTTTACATCTAGTTGAATCTATATCTTCTATTCTCAATTTAAATAAACCATTACTGGTTTTAGCAAGTTGAAAAGCCAATAATGCAGAATACGCATGTCCTAAATGTAAAAAACCTGTTGGTGAAGGTGCAAATCTAGATATAATCATGATAAAAAACAATTAGAATTAATTAGGTATCAAAAAAAGTTTATAGCTGATATCCAATTTGTCCAATCTTCTTTTGCTTTTGAAGTTAAGGCTACTTTTTTTACTTCTTTTTTTAATTTATGTCCTTTAATTTTTGGTAATTCTTGAAATAAACCAAAATTAACATTCATAGGTTGAAATTCAACAAAATCGTTTTTGAACAGTAAATGATGATAGAGACTTCCAATTGCAGTAGTGGGTGGAGGTATAATTGGTTTTTTATTTTTGATTTTCTGATCTATAAAATAAGAAACTAAAAGGCCAATTGCGGTACTTTCTACATAACCTTCAACTCCTGTAATTTGTCCAGCAAAATAAATATTGGAGGCATTTTTTAAACTCAATTCATTTGATAATAAGTGTGGTGTATTGATAAAAGTATTTCGATGGATACCACCTAGTCTTGCAAATTGAACATTTTCCATACCAGGAATTTTTTTAAATACCTCAACTTGTGAGGCATATTTCATTTTTGTTTGAAAACCAACCATGTTATATAATGTTTTTTCTTTGTTATCGGGTCTAAGCTGCACAACAGCGTGTGGCCTTTCATTGTGTTTGTGCGGATTTCTTAACCCAACTGGTTTCATAGGCCCAAATCTAAGAGTTTCTATTCCACTTTCTGCCATAATTTCTATTGGTAAACATGATTGAAAATAAGGAGTATTTTTTTCCCAATCTTTAAAATCAATTTTAGAAGAAATAAGAATATCATCAATAAATTGTTTATATTGTATTTCATTTAGGGGGCAATTTAGATAAGCTGTTCTATCGTTTTCATCATTTCCTTTATCATACCTTGATTGAAACCAAGCTTTTTTCATATCTATACTTTCTAAATAAACAATAGGGGCAATAGCATCAAAAAAAGCAAGGTTTTCAGAGTTAGTAATAGAAATTATTTGGTTGCTTAATTGGTCGGACGTTAGTGGTCCTGTTGCAATTACTGTAGGATCTTTAAAATCTTTAATATTTTTAACTTCTTCCTTTAAAATTTTTATATTTTGATTTGAATATATCTTTTCAGTGATATCAGATGAAAACTTTTCTCGGTCAATAGCTAATGCACCACCAGCGGGAACAGAGTTTAAATTTGCATTTTCTAAAATAAAACTATTTGCTTTGTTTAATTCCCATTTAAGTTGTCCAACTGCATTTTTCTCATGGTCACTTGACCTAAACGAATTTGAACAAACTAATTCGGCAAATTTATCTGTTTTATGTGCCTCTGTCTTTTTTTGTGGACGCATTTCATATAAGGTTACACAATATCCTTTTTTAGATAATTGCCATGCTGTTTCACACCCTGCTAAACCAGCACCAACAACGTTTATATTATGAGAATTCATAAGAAAAAATTTTTAAATAAGATATTTCTTTAGTTGCTTGGATCATCTTCTTCATTATTTTCAGCTATCCATGCAACAGATACAACTTTTTCTTCATTCGCTGTGTCAAAAACCTTAACTCCAGAGGCAGTTCTTGACTGTCTTGAAATTCCAGATACTGGACATCTTATAGCTTTACCTGTAGATGTCATCAGCATAATTTGGTCATCATCTTCTACTGGAAAAGCTGCAACAATTGTATCCTCTCTTTTTAAAAGATTAGCAGCTGTTATACCTTGTCCGCCTCTACCAGAAACTCTAAATTCAAGTGCAGATGACCTTTTGCCAAACCCTGAGGATGTTAATGTAAGGATCCATTCTTCAGAAGCGGATAGTTCTGCATATCTGTCTTTTGAAATAGTAACCATTTGATCATTAGTATCAAATTGAGTTTCTTCAACACTTTCCTCACCTGTTATAGCTCTGCGCATTTTAAAATATGAATATCGTTCTTCTGAAGTAACCTTAACATGCCTTATAATTGCCATTGAAACAACAAAATCATTTTTGGAAAGTTTAATTCCTCTTACCCCGGTAGAATCTCTTCCTTTAAAAACTCTAACATCTGAAACTGCAAATCTAATAGCTTTTCCTTTAGATGAATTTAATAATACATCATCATTATCAGAGCATATCTTTACACCTACAAGGTTAGTATTTTCGGGCAATTTCATTGCAATTTTGCCATTAGATTGTACTTTTGTAAAATCAGAAAGGGCATTTCGACGTACACTGCCAGTTGAGGTTGCAAAAAATATTTGTAAGTCGTCCCATGTTTCTTCTGGTGCATCAACTGGCATAATTGCAGCAACCGATTTACCTGAATTTATGGGTAAGATATTTATAATTGCTTTTCCTCGTGAGTTTCTCCCACCAATTGGAAGTCTCCAGGTCTTTATTTTGTATACTATCCCGTCAGTTGAAAAAAATAGAAGTGGAGTATGTGTGTTTGCTACAAATAAATTTGTTACTACATCTTCGTCTTTAGGATTCATTCCTTGTAAACCTTTGCCACCACGATTTTGAGCTCTATATTCTGATAGAGAAGTTCTTTTGATATATCCTCCAGCGGTGACACTAACAACCATATCGTCTTTTTCAATTAAATCTTCGTCTTCAGTATCCCCTTCAAAATCAATAATTTCTGATTGCCTTTTCTTCCCATATTTTTCTGAAATGGCTGTAAGCTCTTCGTTTACAATATCCAGTATTTTTTCTCTAGATTCTAAAATTTCTAAATATGATTTGATATTTTTTGAAAGGTGAACTAATTCTTCTGTAATCTCTTTAATTCCTAAAGCAGTTAATCTTTGTAGCCTTAACTCCAAGATAGCTTTTGACTGGTTTTCAGTTAAATTATATGTGCCATCATCATTAATTTTGTGTGATGGATCATCTATTAATTCTAAATATTCTACTATTTCCTGTGAAGGCCATCTTGTTTTCATAAGATTATTTTTGGCTTCTATTCCATCACTTGAATTTCTTATTAGATTTACAATTTTATCAATATTAGAAACTGCTACTGCTAAACCACATAACAGATGACTTCTATCTCTATTTTTTCTTAGATCAAATTCTGTTCTTTTTGTAACAATTTCAACTCGAAATTCTATAAATTCTTCCAAATACACTTTGAGGTTCAATTGTTCTGGTTTACCTTTATTAAGAGCTAATAAATTGCATCCAAAACTAGTTTGAAGAGGCGTAAACCTATACAACTGATTTAAGACTACTTCAGCAGTAGCGTCTCGTTTTAATTCTATTACTATACGAATACCAAACCTATCAGACTCATCTTGTATGTGTGAAATACCATCAATTTTTTTATTTTTTGCCAAATCAGCTATTTTTTCTATTAAATTTGATTTATTAACTTGATATGGAATTTCAGATACAATAATTGCTGATTTATCTTGCCTTATAGTTTCTATATTTGTTTTTGCTCTTATTAATATAGACCCTTTTCCTTCTGAATAAGCCTTTCTTGCACCTCCATAACCAAGAATTAATCCACCAGTAGGAAAATCAGGTCCTGGGACAATTTGAAATAAATCTTCAAGACTACTATTAGGTTCATTAATTAATTTCTTTGTAGCTTGAATTAATTCTTTCAAGTTATGAGGAGGAATGTTTGTTGCCATTCCTACAGCAATACCACTTGCGCCATTCAAAAATAAATTTGGAAATTGAGCAGGTAATACATTAGGTTCAAGATCTTTTCCGTCATAATTATCTTGAAAATCTACGGTATCTTTTTCTATATCTGTAAGTATATTATTTGTAATTGGTGCTAATTTTACTTCCGTATAACGCATTGCTGCAGCTGAATCACCATCTATTGAGCCAAAGTTTCCTTGACCGTCTATAAGTACTTCTCCCATTGAAAATTGTTGAGCCATCCTTACTAAGGCATCATATATAGCGCTGTCACCGTGTGGGTGATATTTTCCCATTACGTCACCAACTGGTCTTGCAGACTTTCGATATGCCTTATCAGGAGTATTACCAGTTTCATGCATAGCATATAGGATTCTTCTATGGACAGGCTTAAGACCGTCTCTTAAATCAGGAATAGCTCGGCTTACTATAACACTCATAGCGTAATCTAAATACGAACTACGCATTTCATCCTGGATTTTAATGCTTTCTAAAGGGTTTTTATCTTCTTTTGTATTAGGATTATCTTCCATTAAAACTTTTTAATTAATAGTGTTTGGATTTGAACTTAAGATAATATTAGAATTTTTATATTTTAGTACAATATGTAGTAATATGATAGTAAAAAGTTTACTTATTTTGTAAACTTTCTGCTTTATTTAGAAAGGTATTTCATCATCAAAGTCATCTACATTTGGACTTACGCTATTTTCTTGAATTTCATCCATTTGGTTATTACTGATAGGTTCATTTGTCATATTTGAATCTGCTTTATTGTCGATCAATGTAATCTCACCCTTGTAGGGCCTAAGAACTATTTCAGTACTATATCTATCTGAGCCTGAGTTATCTTGCCATTTTCTTGTTTCAAGTTGGCCTTCTAGATAAACTTTTGATCCCTTTTTTAAGAATCTTTCAGCTATGTTAACTAGTGGTTCTGATAAAATTGAAATATTATGCCATTGGGTTCTTTCCTGTTTTTCTCCAGAATTTTTATCTCTCCAAGATTCTGAAGTAGCAACTGAAA
>CACGLH010000009.1 GCA_902573735.1 uncultured Alphaproteobacteria bacterium | reverse complement strand
AAATTACTGAGTTAGCACATAAGCATCAGTTGTAATTTAATAAGCAAATTTGTGTCATAAAAATATAAGTTATTGAAGTGTTTCAAACTATGAAATAAAGGGTAGGGGGTACCCCGAAAACCAAAGACTATTATTAGTAAGTTATACTGCTCATATGTTTTGGTGGAGAAGGTATGCATTTATAATTTTTTCAGATAAAAAAATTCATTTAAGATAATTAATATGAAAAAATTAAGCACAAAAACTCTGCGCCATATTGTAATCTTTGCTCTAGGATGCTTTGTTGTGGGCTGGAGTAGTGATTTTTAGAAGGGTGTGGAAGCCCTAAAAAAAAGGTGACTGTGCAACTGCCATAAATGAATGGAAGCCTCTTGCTCAGGGAAGTTATATAGACGCCTAATATAATCTAGGTATTATGTACGATAATGGAAAAGGTGTACTTCAAGATTACGTTTACGCACATATGTGGGCTAATATTACAGCTTCAAATGGTGAAAAAAACGGTGCACAAGTTAGAGATATAATAGCCAAAGACATGACCCCATCTCAAATAGAAAAGGCATAGGACTTAGCTAGAGAGTGCGTTGCTAAGAATTACAAAGGGTGCTGAGACACAAATTCCTTTATTACACAGCCTTCATGACATGTGCCATCTTTTGGCTATCATCATAAACCCAAAATTCCTTAATCTTTCCATCAACAATTTTGTGAAAGTGTCCAAAATCTGCCTCCAAACCGTCAGCCTTTGCATGGATTTGGGTAAATACTTGGTCACCTTCCGCAATCATGTTTACTGGAGTAACACTAAAATTATCGTATCGGGATGGAATTTGTGATAGGACGTTCATCCAAGCGTTAATGCCTTGATGCACACCAGAAAACCGGTGCATCCCATTTAGGGTTATTGTTACATCGTCATGATATAGGGAAACAAATGTTTCCATATCACCAGTATTAAAACACTCATAATTCTTAGCAACAATTTCTTTTGGTGTCATATAAATCTCCTGAGTAGGTTAACTTAGTTCTGTTTATGAACTAACTGCCAAAGTTAAATAATTATTACAAGCTCAAAATCATATTTTAAGCTCCAAAATTTAATTTTAGTTTGATTTTTGCTATTTAATTATGCATGGAGACTATTCGGTCATTTCTTCCATACCGTAAACAGTGTATTTACAACCGTTATCTTTGTCCCACTGCAATTCTTCTGGGCTGTTCATAAACGCACCCATTTCTTCCATTTCAGTAACATTCATACAAGCCATAAACTCTTTTTCGCCTAATTCTGCAAAACGCCATTCCGTTATAAATTTTACACCTCATAAACCCCTTAATTCCCACTAGACTCAAATACCCTTTCAGAACAGCCAATAGGACTCTCCTGGGGCTTGCTAGAGTCTCTGAGGGGGTTGGGGTGACCCATACCCTGGTGGTACCCCAAAAACAACAGCCTATTATTAGCAAGTACTACTGCTCACACATTTTGGTTTGGGGTGGGTTGGTTTTTCTATTTTTTAAATTCAAATATAACTCAACAAGTTTGAAATTAGATAAATTAAAATCAAAATTTACGCATTCAAAATAAAATCTTACGTCAGGTATTGGTTCCTGCCAACGTAATATTTTACTCTATTAGTTGAGCTAGCTTTAGCAAGTATAGGTAGATTTTAGAAATTCAATTATTACCTAACTCTTTTAAAAAACAATCATAAAAAAATTCAAAATTTAGGGGGAATAAATAATGGAACAAGAACTAAATATTTTAGCTTATAACAATGGTAATCAGATAACAGTAGGGATTTATAGCGTACTAACTATTATACTTTTTTTTATAGCGCTAAGAGTTGCTAGATTTTCGCAAGGCACACATATAGCAGGAAAAGTTATATATTCAATTTTCGGAGTAATGACTGGATTTTTTATTCTTGATGTACAGTCCTATAGACATTTTTGGAATGATGTAACGGCTACTTATTTGGCTAAAGCAAGGGATAATGGTATTGAATTATCTACATTTGCAGCCAACTGGGTCGAACAATCAGGACTTTCAGGAAATGATATAGTTACTAGGGGACTTTTTAATGATATGCCAATATTAGCATTTGTCATTCTGTTTCTAGTAATAGTGCTTGGTACAATTTGGGGACCAAAAATAAACTTTGGAAATGACAGTTAATAACTTTCACAATGTTATAATTATAGATAGTATAAATGGTATAATAGTTAATTTACTAACAGCCATTCTTGCCTCTCTTCTTAATTATAAAAATAGGATGAAAAGTTTAAATTAAAATTAAATTTTTTTGGTTTGAACATAACTAATACAACACCTACCTCTAAGATAAATCCTTGGGGGTAGGTACCCAAAAACAATAGCCTAATATTAGCAAGTGCTACTGCACACACATTTTGGTTTGGGATAGATATAAAGGATTACGTTCGGTAATTCATTTTTTGTGTTAAACTTTTTTTAAAATAATATTAAAATGAGAATTAATTCTTAAAACAATTATCTGTGGAGGATTTTCAATATGCCTACTTTAGTAATCAAGGGGAAAATAACAAAAGGATATGAACATTGGGTTAATGTATATGACCAAGCTGAAGAACTTAGAGATACAAAATATGGAATTAAAACAATTTACAGAGGACATGAATTAGAAGATTCTAATACGATACACGTAGTTATGTATACCCCTAGCATGGATGTATTACAACAACACATGGAAAATGAAGCTGAATTAATTGCTGAAGCTGGTGGTGATCCTAGCCCAGAAGCTAATGTAATTACTCTTTGTAGTGATTAAAAAACTGTACTTTTAAGAAGAGATAATCTTTTAAGATATTAAATTTCATCAAAAGATGTCACACATGTCATACATGTCACCCACCCCCAGACATAACCTTGAGGGCACAGCAAAAACCATAGCCTATTGTTAGAAAGTACTACTGCTCATTTGTTTTGGTTTTGGAGTTACTATTCCAAAGACCATTTATTTATTTAAATTTGGTCATTACCTAATAAATTTACTATTAAAACACCTGATACTATAAGCATCAAACCTATTATTGTTGAAACGCTAGGTATTTGACTAAACTTTATTATTCCAACAAAAGAAGTTCCAATAATACATAACCCAGCAAACGTAGCATAAGTAATACCTACTGGCAGGAATTTCATTACTTGAGACAATAGGTACATACATAATATGATAGTTATAATACTGTAGATTGAAGGAATTAGTTTAGTAAAACCGTTTGCACTATTTGCAAAAGAATTAGATGCAGTTCCACATATTACTGCTAGTATTAATACTAAATATGGAAATATACTTTTCAACAAATTAAATTAGGTCTCTTAATAATAACAAAGTTACGAAAATAATATTACTTTGCTAATTTATGGCAATTAAAAAATAATTTCTTTTAAAAAAGTTGGTGTTGCAGTGACTACTCGAGTCTAGGTTCTGCATGTTGTTCCCCCCTGCAACGAAATGATAACTACAATAATTTTAAGTTCTTTTCAAGATATTTATAATACAAATTTGTTTCAGAACATGTCCTATTATGCGCACTTCTTTGATAAGAATGACCAGAAGATGGTTGATACTCTTGAAGAGATACAAGGTGGACTTTAGGGTGTACTTTTTTAACTTTTCATTTCCAATATGACAGTTATGACACTTATGACATCTACCCCTAGGACATATCCTTGAGGGTAGGTAAACCAAAAACCATAGCCTATTTTAGTAGTTATTACTGTCCACACATTTTGGTTTGGGTAGGGAGCGTTCTTCGTGTCTTTTCAGATATGAAATTTCATGTAATATAATTTCTTGTGGCAGAAACTAGAATAAAATTCAAAGGTTTATATTGGAAGTATCAAAAAATCTTACTAGTTTGAAAGATAATGTTGTAGAGTTTTGTAACTCAAGAGATGATATATTGGGATTTTGTGGCAGAATTTCCAAGAATTTGAGATATAAATCAATGCTGCCTCAAAAGCAGCCTGTCCAAAAACTTGTGAATAAAATTAGTGCGCCGAAATTTCCAAAGACTAAGAACATTTTAGATTGCATAATTAGAGCAAATTATGAATTGAAATGGAATACGACTTATTCTGAAAATGAAGTTGGCCCTGATTTTATAAAAAGGTATGGATGGTTTGATTTAATTGGTCCAAATGGCCCATTTTTTATTAACAGCACCAGAATAATGATAGGCTTTTGGGGAGAAAATTTGGATTATCAAATGCATTGGCATGAGGCCGAGGAGGCGTATGTACCTCTTGCTGGTTCCGCATTATTTTGGTCTGAGCGTAATGGAAAAAAGATTGCTAGTGTTGGTGATATTGTGATCCACAAATCAAATGAAAAACATTGGACAAAAATGACTAATGGTTTTCTCTTAGCATTGGCGATTTGGAAAGGTACTGATTTAGGTGTAAATCCAACAATTTCTTCCCGAGATGGTACCAAAATATATGAGGTAAAAGAAAAAAGGGATTAAATAGGGATGATATTTAAAAAAATCAGATTTAATAAGGAAGTAGTATTAATAGAGTGGAACGATTTGGATTTTTCTTATTAAGATGTAACACATGTCATAGATGTCACCCACCCCTAAGACATATCCGTACCCCAAAAACCATAGCCTATTATTAGTAAGTACTACTGCTTAAATATTATGACAAAAAAAGTTTTTATTAATACCCTTTTCAAATTATTTGTTATAAGTCATCTTTAAAAATAGAGATTCTCTGAATTATTAAGGTGAAATAAATGTCTTCAGATAGTGTTGATAGAAAGATTGCTGTGATCCTAGCCACTGACGTAGTGGGTTATAGTAAACATATGGAGACTAATGAAAAAGAAACTGTACAGAATTTAAAAGCTTGTGAACAAATACTCACAAAAACCTTTAAAAATCATAAAGGAAGACTTTTTAATACAGGAGGAGACTCTTTTTTAATTGAATTTCCAAGTGCAGTGGAAGCAGTTGAATGTGCTGTTTCTTTTCAAGAGCAGATAAAGAAAAGAAATACTTCAGGTAATCCTACTATACCTTTAGAATTTAGAATAGGTATCAATACTGGCGATGTTATCGAAGATAAAGACAATTTGTTAGGTGATGGCGTTAATATAGCAGCACGATTAGAGGCTTTGGCTCAAACTAATGGAATAACAATCTCTAAGGCAGTATATGATTTTATCAAAGGCAAGACAGACTTTACATATAATGACTTAGGTATTCAAAAGGTAAAAAAGAATGAATTTCATGCATATGATATTCTGCTTGATCCATCTCAAAAAAGAAAACTTAAAACCCAAAAATCAAATAAAACAATTCTAGCTCTTGTAGCTTCTTTCATCATTATTGGGATTATAAGTTATTTTTATACATCCCAATTCACAAATAAAAATGATGTTGTTAATAAAACTTCAAAACCAATTATTTTAGTTTCACCCATTAAAACTACTGGGCTTTCCGAAAATCAAGTAGGTTTTGCTAATGGTGTTACTGAAAGTATGATTTCAACACTAAATGGTTATAGTGCAATTACAGTTTTATCCAGTGATACTAGCTATCATGCACAAAAAGAAAATATGAATGATCAATCTTTGGCAGATAATTATGGAGTAAATTACATCATTAGGGGATCTATGCAGGTCATGGGTCAAAACGCTAGGCTAAATTTGGAAATAACTGATATAGACAGTTCAGAGATAGTTATATCTAAAAAGGAAGATTTTAATCTTGATAATATTTTTGCAGTTCAAGATAAAATGAGCAACACAATACTAGATGAATTACAAATAGGTCTAGGGGTAGGAGAAAAACAGGGTTCCAATTGGTCCAGTAATTTTAACTCTTTAGATGAATTTTCAAAATTTCTAAATTGGAGAAACGAACTTCGAAAATTTTCAGAACAGAGTCATTATAACGCTGAAAAAATATTAAATGAAATCAGCAGAAATTATGAGGATGCAAATGATAGAATTGGTATGATTTATCTAATGGAGGCATGGCAATTTTGGCAAAAAATAAGCCTTAAATTAAGTCAAAACATAGAAGATGATAAGATGAAAGTTAAACTAGCTCTTGAAAAGAGCTTAAAACTTTTACCAAATAGTCCTGACCCTTATAATGCCAGAGCAATGATAGGTTTAACTTTATTAGATTTAGACTGTAAATCTGCAGTGAAGGATATAGATACTGCTGAGAAAATTTCTTCCACCATAGATACACTTACAATTGGAGCAATGGTTTATTTTAGGTGCGACAAACTTGAAAAAGCAATATCTTCAAGAAAAAAGGCGATTATGATAGTTCCTAATGATACAAATTGGGTTATTACTGGTGGGTTAGTAACTATTTTATATCAAGTAAATAGAATAGAGGAAATTTATAATATTGTTGGAGATAAAATAAACTCAGTTGATATAGATTCAAGGATTTTAGCAATATATGCTGTTTTAGCAAAAAGAAACGGTAAAAATGATTTAGCAAAGAGTTATTTGGATAGGTCCATCAAAAATGGCTTAACTAAAACATATCTAGAAAGCCAGATTATTGACGAAAAAATAAGAAAAGAAACGATTAAAGAATTATTAGAAATAAGTTATTTTGATTAATTTTTTTTTATTAATCCTGACAATATTAAAAAAGCCTAAAGACTTTCTATATAGTTTTTGAAAAGGAGATATAAAGGTATTGAACAAACACAATACCCACCCCCAAGACATATCCTTGAGGGTACCCCAAAAACCATAGCCTATTATTAGCAAGTACTACTGCTCACAAATTTTGGGTGGGGTAGGTAAATATCTCTAATCTTCACACATAAGATATTTCATGTAATATTATTCTAATGAAAAAGTTTAGATAGGGTATAAGTTATATGTCTGGTTTTATATATGTAATGACTAATAAAGCCAGGTTTCAAAATAACTTTTAATTTCAGCCTTATGAATTTCTTTTAATGCTGGATCAATTAAATTAATTGCCATATTACCTCCACTCTAAGAAATCCCTCACAATTACTCTCCTGAGATGAGAGATTGATGTTTGTAGATTCTTTAGAATGATACATCAATCCCAAAAATTACCCCTATATTATGAAAATTTACTCATTAGACTGAAGAAAAAGATAGATTTAATTCATTATGACTTTTCTCTTTAAGTTATGCTTGTGATATCTAGGATCTCATAAGGGCTATTTTAAGACTCATACAGAGGTATGTTTGAGCAAAGGAATATTACCCTTAATAAGGTTGGATATGACTTTCCTGTGTCATCTAAGAGTCATTTAGAGCACCTATTCAGCCTTTAAAGTTTTTGAAGAGTTTACGATGAACAAATGGCAGCTAATGCAGATCAAGAAATACTAGATAGAAGAGAACAAATATTAGATGAAGAACTAGATAGGTTTCTAGAAGGTATAAATACTAGTAATAAGCGTGTAAAAACAGATACTTGGATGGAATTATAGGTTCTAAAGTTACCCTAAAGATACCCCCTAGGATCATATATATTATCTATAGGTCAGCTTCAGTATTCTTTAGAAAATAGCGCACTAGCTATCATCACCACCTTCTAATAATTAGTTTGAAAATGGGTTAATAACAGGCTTTCCAGTTAATGCATTTTTTGACACAAATCTAGGTGTCTCATATGCTGCAGTAACTATTCTATCATTACTTCCAGTTTGATCTAAAGCCTTCAAGATCGCTTCTTCACTTTCAGCAAACCAATGGCAAAAGAAAAAGTCATCTTGACCCATCCAATGCTGAATACATTCAGCCTTATCACTAGAAAGAGTGTCAAAAAAATCTTTGTCAGTCATTCCTTCTGTGGCTGCTAGACTTTCCAATTTTTCTTTTTCTCCAATCCAAGTATGTGTGCATAGATAATGTTTTTTATTCATTTTTTAATTCCTTTTAACATCTCCTGCAAAATACTTCCCCCCTATACTGTAAGATGCAGAAGATATGCACGTATATATGTTTAATGCATCCTTTGCAACTTCTCTCCTCTGAACACCCTATAAAGAAAGAATAACCAAGTATACAATGCAGAGGATAATTCATTGGATATTATCAAGTTTTTTTTAAACTGTCTAAAAATGATATAAAAAACAAAATTTAATTACTAAGAGGTGTTGCTCCTGTTTCAGTACTAATTATTTTTCCATCTTTTTTCATGTGACAAGCTAATACTGCTTCTTTAGATCCATCTGGAAATGACAACACATTATGATCTACTAAAATATCATCATTTTCATAAATGCATTTCCATGATATCATTTCAAACTTGTTGCTCTCTAGCATACTTTTCATCATGGGAAACCACTCTGATAAACTCATAGTTGTATTCGTTTGGTGTCTTATAAAAGAATAATCTGAATGATAAAATTTCATCAATCCATCAAAATCTTTATCTTCAAAGGCCTTCTTCAAACTATCATAAATTTTCATTATATTCTCCTTTAAGTAGTCAATTATAAAACTTTGGGTGTATATCTTTATATACTCAAATTTGTTTCGCTGTTTATAAAAACGTAACGTAAAATGTCTTTAGAAAAAAAAATACAAAAAAATGTGAGATGTTTATATGTATACTATCTATAGGTCAGCTTCAAAATACTTTAGATAATAGTACACTAGCATCACTATTTATCTTCCTTTTTTAAGCATTTTTTATTTATTTCTATTATGATTGCTTGTTTAATAATAATATTAAGTAATTCAAAAAAAAAAAATTTACTAAATCAGTAGAAATAAAGGATAAACAATGAGTGAATCTAAACTAATGAGTTATATTACGTCAGATTTTGCCTCAAAAAGTGACATGAGAGTTGGAGCTGAAGAATGGCAAAAAATAATAGAAGAAATGCTTCCTAAATTTAAAAAAGCTGGCGCAATCAGACAAACTGTTAGTCAGATATGGAATAAAGAGGGTGTTTTTAGATTGGGTACCATGTGGGAATACAAAGACGAAAAAGCATTTATTGCGTGTCAAAAATTATTTAGAGAAGCAGAAATGAAATTTGATCAAAAAGCACAAATTTCTGTTAAGGACTTCTCAAATCGTGGAATAATACTTTATGACACAATTTTATAATGTTAACTAATTCAACTATTAAAGTATTATTTAGCAATCCAAAAATTACAGAAAAATGTGAAAGGATATATGTGATAAAGGGTCTTGATTTATCCCCCTTCTACTCTTGATCTTATGATTACTGTCTTTTTGTATTAGCATTGGAAAAGGGTATCCTCAAATCCTCTGAGAATATCTAAGAGTATAAAAGCTACTTGACGAATAATATAGTTGTGCTTGTTGTGTCTTCGACTTCTCAGAGGTTACTTATGATATTGCACAAGAGATGCCAGAATATTTATTAGGCAACAAATTTGTCACATTCATTTCATAAAATTTTTACATATTTTATAAAATATTAATTCTAGAATAAGGAGAGTCTCCTTAAAAAATCACCTAAAAAAGGCCTTTGGAAGTTTCTACGACTTTATTAGATCGTTCATCTATTTAAAATTCTAGATTTTTTTTCCAAAGGTTGAGGACACACACATTATAAATATATAGGAAAGATGCATTAATGGATAAGATGAATGAATTTGATAAACTGAAAGATAATCTCTATGATCTCTGGTCAAAGATGGAGAGAGGTAAGATTAATTTAGAATATTCAGTAGATACTTTGTGTGCTATGGCTAAGTACTATGAGAATAGGATAAACAAGGGTTGAAATTTAGATTATTAATTCTACCTCATTAGATAGAAAAATCATTTATATTTCCAAGTATATCTATTTTTTTTCTATTTAAATAATAAGTTAATGTCCTATATTTAATCGTATTCAAAGTAATATTTTAATATCCTTATTTTAAAAAGGGTAAAAAATGAAATCTAATGAAAGTCAGATAAACAATATTGTAAAACGCTATATAAAACTGACTAAGCAAGTATTGCCTATGATGGCCAGTGATAAGAAATTGCAATGGCCTGTGAAATATGATCATTGTTTTCAGCGTATTGTTCTTGATAATATTTTCAATGGATGTTGGTATGATCATCTTAAAAGTCCTGCCTTCAAGAATCTTAGTAATAGTCAAGCGTTGAAAGCTATTAAACTGTGTGAAGATATAATATCTGGCAAGGCTGATTTACATACTCTCAATCGCAAATCACTTATATGGCGTGGGAAAAAAGTTAGTTAAAGATTTGATAACACAAAATGATGTAGAGCGAACTAAGAAGTTTTTTGAAAGAACACTCAATAGTTCAAAGGATAGCGATTTTGTAACAGATATTATGAAGACACTTCAAGCGGTTGATTAAACTAAATTATAGATGGCTTAAAAGATATTCCTAAAAGAAGAAGAGGGAGGATTTTTAAATGCTACAGGAACGGTGGCAGTAAGCATTTTCCAGAAGAACTTCAAATTTTGAAAGAGTAATAAGATAAGAGAGTATAGAAAATAAAATTACTTTGAAAAGAAGACAGAAGATGTTAATGAATTTACCAAAACAAAAATTTTGCATATGCCTGAAAATTTTAAAGATGCCTAAAAATTAGAAATTTACGAAGTTTTTGCCTTAAAATATGGTTTTCGATGTTATCTAGCTACCGCTATTCTGTCTTTTGTTTCGTTTTTAGACGTTAAAGCATAGTCTAAGATGCGGATTTTAATTCTAAAGATGGTAATTTTTTCATGAAAGAAAATCAAACACCTGCACTGAAAACATTCCTTAACCAGACACATAAGGATATATTTGAAGATAAGTCTGGTACTCCTGCAGATTATATACCAGAGTTAGCTGTAGTTAATCCTGATCAATTTGGGATTGCAATAACGACCTCTGACGGCTTTACGAATGAAGTAGGTGACGCATCAATTGAGTTCACTATCCAATCAATTTCTAAGGCTTTTGTTTATAGTCTAGCTCTAGAATTATTAGGCACGGATAAAGTACTCAAAACAATTGGGATTGAGCCTTCGGGTGAAGCATTCAATTCGATCCGTCTAAAAGATGATAATCGACCATTCAATCCTATGGTAAATTCTGGTGCGATTGCTTGTACAGCTCTTATTTGTCAGAACAATGGTGAGGAAGCATTTGAAAAAATTCTTACCTTGCTGAGTAAGTTTGCGGGTCGAGAATTGAACGTAGATTACAAAGTATTTTCTTCAGAAAATGCTACTGGGGATCGTAATCGAGCCATCGGTTGGTTATTAAGAAACAGCGATAATTTTATTTGTGACGTAGAGGAAGTTTTAGAAGTATATTTTAAACAGTGCTCTATATTAATAACCGCTAAGGATTTATCGATAATGGGAGCTACATTAGCAAATAATGGTATAAATCCAGTAACTAAAAAGAGAGTTATAAGCAAAACAACAGCGGTTCAAACCATGTCTGTTATGGTAAGCTCTGGTATGTACGACTATTCTGGCGAGTGGACATACAAGGTCGGGTTGCCTGCAAAGAGCGGAGTTGGAGGCGGGATAACAGCGGTACTTCCCTCTCAATTCGGCCTTGGCGTATTTTCGCCACCTCTTGATAAATTAGGAAATAGTGTTCGGGGTATAAAAGTATGCCAATTATTATCCGAATACTTTCATTTGCATGTTTTGGAAACGGAGGATGATGTAAATCAGAATATACCGATTACCTATGATTTAAGTGAAATAAGATCTTCTCGAATGCGCGGTCAATCCGATAATAAAACTTTAGAAGAATTTGGAGCACGCGCGAGTGTATTTGAACTAAGCGGCGTAATTAATTTCATAGGAAGTAATTTTATTACGCGTTCGGTAGCTGAAGCAGATTTCCAAGACTTTATTGTATTATCATTTATCAGAGTTAATCGTCTCACGAGAGCTTCGATTGAAGTATTTCGATTATTTTTTGATCAGATTTTGTCTAAAAGTCAGCGAGTAATCATTGTTGATAAAGATGTTGTTAAAGATCTTCCCAAAGGACTATTTGGAGAAATGGCTGATTTAATAAAACAGAATTGCCAATGTTTTGAAAACCTAGATAAAGCTATCGAATGGATAGAGAGCCAATTTATCGCTGAATACGGAGAATGCCAAAAAAAATCTGAAGATTATTCACCATTAGCTGAACAACCACTTCTTAATGGTCTCTCAAACTCAGATTTGGAAATACTTCAAAAAAATGTGACTTCAACTGAATATGAGAGTGGTTCCAAAATTATTCAGTTGAACGAAAAGGCAGACGGCATATATTTTTTGCGGTCTGGAAAAGTTAGTGTGATGGTGGGCGACGGTATTTACGTTTCTAGTCTAGACGCAGGAACATGTTTTGGGGAGCTTGCATTAATTGCACCAGATGCAACTAGAACCGCTAATATTATTGCTGACACTAAAGTTTTCTGTTCCTTTCTATCCATAAAGGCTTTTAATGAAATTTCTCTAGTCAATCCAAGTTTTAATGAATTGCTACTTCGTAACTTGGGGTTAATTCTTTTTGAGCGATTGAAACAAAATAATTCAAAAATAATAGCATTGTCAGCAAATTAAAAAGAATACAAAATATCTTAGTTTGCCCATTTGCTAATTAAGATTTTAAACTCTATGTTTATTCATTGTTTTGATAAATGAACAAGTAAAATAATGTCCCTAACCAAATTCAAGAAGTACAAGGACCAGCAAGAGAGTGATTGAAGAAGAACTATAAAGGCTTTTAAAAATCCTCAAAAGCCCCGTAATTCCATCTAGCCTCAATACCATTCAGAACAGACGATATGACTCTCCTAAGTCAAACTGGATTCATTCAGGGGGTAGGGTAAGCCATACCCCTGAGGTACCCACCACTTTAGTATTCGGGACTACTGATATTATCTAGTAATATGAATTTGGATAAAAGAATTTGTAATCAGTGAGGTCGGGAAGTTCGAGTCTCTCTGGAGGCATTACAATATTAATAACTTAGCCTTTTTATCAAAAATCTATTTTTGTCTGGGGAAACACAGGGGAAACATTTTACTGCTAACTTCGTTATTAAAGAGGGCTTTTTTAACAGCAAAATTATTCATACTGTTCTCCAAGCTCAGTAGCCCAACATTATGATATCCAATCTAAATTTTCATTAGTCAAAAGCCAGTCTTTTCAGATACGCTTTTGAGTGTTTCAAATCTCTTCGAGCTAAATGCTGCGAGATTAATTTTTTCACTCTTTCCGAATTTAACTAGATCTTTGATGATTAACCCTGCAGCTGGTGCGTGCATTAAACCTGTTCCTGAAAAGCCTGCAGCCGTAAAGAGCCCAGGTTTTTCTTCCTCTATAACTGGCTGATAATCTAAAGTGCCTGGATACAGTCCGCCCCAATGTTCAAGAACTTCCGAATTACAGTCAATAAGCCCAAATGACCTTTCTGCCGCAATAAGAACTCGCTGTTTCCAATCCTCCGAAATTGGGAAATCATATTCCTGAAGCTCCGTCGTTTCATTATTACCGAGAAAGCCACCAACTAAGGCTTTGCCAGCCCCGTCAGGCCTAGTATGAACTTGGTTATCTATGTCGATTAGCCATGGACAGTTCTCTGGAAAGGGTTTCCTTGGCCTGACTATCAACAACTCATGATGTCTTGATGTGAAGGATTGCTCAGCTTTCAAGTATCTTGCAAACTGGCCCGCATGTGCGCCGGCACAATTAATTATAATATTTGCTTCAATTATCCCGTCTGAAGAGTTTATGCGGTATTTGGAATTATCCATTAAAGAAATCGTATTTACTTCAACTCCCTCTCGCAGTTTTCCCCCCAATCTATGAAAACCTGAAACTAGACCATCAATAACTTTTTGATGATCTAAATACCCACCAATAGGACAGTAAACTCCATAATCTTGAAAAAGCTGGCATAAATAAGGCCACTTAGTTTTAATTTGCCTCCTATCTAAAGCACTCAAATTTAGTATACCATTCTGATCACTACTGCATAACTCTTCAGACTTTTGACGGTTTGAAGTCAGGAAAAGATGTCCAGTTGTCTGATAATTGATGTCGACATTGAATTCGCTTTCGAAATTCTTCCAAAATAGTTCACTCAAGAATGACATGCTGATGTTTTCTTGGGTTCCATGTAGGTAGCGTATACCGCCACCAGTTCGCGTGGACTGCCCACAACCCGGACGATCTCTTTCCAGCAGGGTTACTTTTTCGCCGCTCTTCAGAAGGTTATAAGCGCAAGACAGTCCAACTACGCCAGCACCTATCACAACAATATTTTCCATTGAAGTCATACTAATTAGTGAGCGATTGCTAGCGTGGTTACCATAGTATTACTCTTCTAAACGTTTTTCTAGTTCATTAATACACTGGCTAATATATTCTAACTTTTCATATAATTCTTCAACATAACCGTAATCATGCTCGTCGTAGTGGTCATGGCCATCGAATATCAAGCTGCCAACTAGCAACAAGGTAACTACAACAACGCATACAGTTATTATGGTCATCATTTTTCATGTGCGTATCCATTTACGTCTCCAAATTTAATATCATAGTAACCAAAGTTGAAAATCATGCAAGATATGATGCTATACTCGTAGCAAACGAATTGATCAAAATTAAAGTCTTTGTGAGTAAGTCGGGGTATTTTGAGGTGTGGTGTGGTTACCTGTGGATTAGTGGACTAGAAAAGGCATTGAGATCTGAATTAATTAGATGGGTTCAGATAATCTGAAAGATTACGTAGGAGCCTATCGGACGCTTCTTGCGTATTAAGCATCGGCATTATCCACTTTTCATCAGCGCCATAAGTAATACCTAATTCATAATACTTTCTCGCCTCATCCTCTCTTCCCTCTTCTGAAAGTACTGCCGCGAAGAACCAAAAGGGCATACCCAATAAATCTGGATCAGGAAGTAGCGGTTCCAATAGTTCTTTAAGAAGCTCATATTCATTCAATGCATAAAGAATTCCTGAATACATTCTTGTGACTTGATAGCCCAGATCTACGGGTTCAAGTACTAATGCTTGGCGGAATGACTCTGCAGCTTTTTCTAAATTTGTGCATCTACTATGAATGAAGCCAGAAGCAATAAAGTTATTAGTATCGGCACTGGGATCTGCAATTCTGTTTAATAGATCCGTAGCATATTCACAATTTTTTTCAAAATGCTCCAGTTCAATTATTGCTCTTATTAAGTAATCATCATCCCTTCCTCTTTTGGAAACTAAATTATCTGACAATTCTAACATTATTGCTTTGTCAACTTCAGGGTTTGCAGAGTGTCCAAGCAATATATTTTGGTGGATGTTCCATACTTCTAGATTTTCTATTACGTATTTGTCGACGTTTAATTCTTTCAATTTTTCAGTAATTTCAAATGCAGTTGAATTCCCCTCTTTAGTCCATTTTCTCCATTCTACATCATGGTTAATTGAAAGCAGATACTGTTCATAAGTTTTAAAATCATTCTTAGAGGCTATTGCTTTTGTACCTTCGACGGCTTCTACTTGAATTTTTTCTAAAATTCTTCTGCCTATTTTGTCCTGAACATCAAATATTTGTTCAAGTTTAAAGTCTTCTTTAATAGACATCAGTGCCTGATTTGTTTTTAAATCAGAAACTTCTGCAAAAAGACGGGAGTTTGTTCCAAAGGTTTGTATCGAACCTGACACGACAAAGTCTACGCCGAATTTTTCCATAAGATCAGCATCAGAGTAGGCTTTCTGTTTGACAGAGTATGATGTGCTACTAGCCAGTGTTCTGACACCACCATACTGTGATAGGCTTGAGATCAAGCTTTCTGTAATTGCTTGGCTTGCTAAGTCATCATTTTCGCTACTAGATGAAAATGGTTTGACTAAAATTATTGGTTTGTTTGAAACTATATTACTTTTCTCAATTTCTCTCGTTTGTCTGGAGGAGAAATTTTAATAAAAAATACTAACAGCAATCACGCAAAGAGCCGTTAATGGAGCAATCACTATTAGGTTTTTATTTTTACCGACTGATTTTTGAGATTTTCGCTTCTGCGATCCTTTTAACAAGATATCAAATGCATGAAATTCGTTTTGCTTTACCTTTTGCAGTCCAACATCATTAAACTCAAACTTTGTTTTGCCTTTTACAAAATCGTGGATAGATTTAGAAATTGTTACACCACCTGTTTGAGATAGTGCCTCAAGTCTGGCTGCTATGTTAACTCCGTCTCCCAACAAGTTCTCTTTTTCTATAATTACATCGCCAGAATTAATGCCGATACGGAAATCTAATTTGACACTCGGATCGTCATTCGAGTTACGTTCTTTAATTGCATTCTGAAATTCTACCGCACACTCAACGGCTGATACTGCACTGGGGAATTCAGCGAGAAATGAGTCCCCTCCTGTATTAAATAAACGTCCTTCATATTTTGAAAATAGTCCTTTTAAAATAGCCTCGCATTCGCGGAGGTTGACTATGGTTTCGCTTTCATTCGCCTCCATATGCTTACTATAACCAACCACATCAGTTGCAAAAATTACTGCAATTTTACGATTTATTTTTTTATTTGGCATAAAAATTCTATAACTTAGACAACGTTTATGATTACACAAAGATTATAAGCAGTCCAATTAAAGTTTGTAGACGTAGGGTTACCTGTGGACTAGTGGACTATGTGGACCATCCTGAGAGGTGGGGGGGGGTCGAAAGTCGAAGCAGTGATATAGGTAAATATCCTACTCACAAATTTTGGGTGGGGAAGGTTTACATTTTTAATATTTTCAGATAATAATTTTTGAATTATTATATCCCCTTGGATAAATCTATGGAAGCGCTGCAGGTAATAGAGTGAGGCAATCCTATGATTTGCTAGAAGGGATAGTACAAGACACATCAAAGAAAATTATTTCTTCTTTAATGCATAGTAAGTTATAATAAAGGTAAAATTACAGGGTAATGAGTTTAGGGTTTCAGGCCAAAGGAAAAATAGCCTTCAGGAAGTTATTTCGTTAGCAAAAAAACTAGATTTACATCTACCTCTACAATTTATAAATTTTAGAGATTAGATATCATATATATCAGAAAATTTTTCATCTAAATAATTTAAAAATGGCTCAGGAGTAAAGTCCTTTCCTGTAGCTTTTTTTATTAATTCAGCAGGTTCGTATAGGCTTCCATGCTGATGTATGTTCTCTGTTAACCAAGTGGTTGCTAATGACACATCACCATTCACAAATTTGTCTGTAAGACTAGGGATATCTTTTTGCATCTTTTCAAAAAAACATCCGGCATTTAAGTTACCTAAAGTGTAGGTTGGAAAATATCCAAATGCGCCGATTGACCAATGAACGTCTTGGAGAACACCATCGGAGAATTTTTCTACATCACGACCAAAATAATCCTTGAATTTTGCATTCCATGCTTCCGGCAAATCAGGAACTTCCACATTTTTTCCAATCACCTCTACTTCAAGCTCAAAGCGAAGCATAATATGTAGATTGTAGTGAACTTCGTCTGCTTCGGTTCTTATAAAACCAGTTTCAACATTATTAACCAAACGGTAGAATTCTTCCTCATCTCTAATACCAAATTCTCCAAAATAGCTTTTCATTTTTTTGAACAGCCACTTTGTGAATTGCCTAGATCTTCCTATTTGGTTCTCAAATATCCTAGACTGACTTTCGTGAATACCTAAAGATATGCCAGAGCCAAGAGGTGAGTGTAAAAAGTCTGGAGAAACGTTTTGTTCATAGCACGCGTGTCCCACTTCGTGAATAGTACTGTATAAACAGTTAAATGGGTCCTTGCTATCGACTCGGGTAGTAATTCGCACATCATCTCCACCACCTGAACAAAAAGGATGCGCTACAGTATCAATCCTTCCTCTATCAAAATCATAGAAAAATATCTTCGCTATTTCATGGGCGAGTTTTAATTGTTTTTCCGTATTGAAGTCGCCTTTTAATACTGGTTTAGAAAGCTTTGTTTCACTTATTCTCTTCCTCAAATCTAGAAGTCTTGGCTTCATTTCTTCAAAAATACTGGCAGTCTTTTTTTTTGTCATTCCAAATTCGTAATCATTTATTAACCCATCGTACAAATCTCCATTCGGAGATAAAAGGGATGCCTCTTCTCTCTTTAAATCAATTACCTTCTTTAAGTGAGGTGAAAACTCAGAAAAATCATTATTTTGTCTAGCCTTTTGCCAGGCCATTTGAGCTAAGGATGTAGTTGCAGCCAAATCAGAGGCGAGTTTGTTCGGTATAGCTATCGCTTTTTCAAAGTCTCTTTTTATTAGAGTGTATACTCTTTTTTGAAAAGTTGTTTTAGGTTCGGCTTCTTCCAATAACTTTCTGACTTTTGAATTTTTCTTTCTATCGTGAATGACTTCCTCAAGTGCACCCATCTCCATTGCCCGAGAATTGCCACTCTTAGATGGCATAATTGTCTCCTGATCCCATGCATTTCTAGCAGCTACGGATTGAAGTAAACCAGTCGTTCTATTAAAACTGATCAGTTGATCTATAGCGTCCATAAAGTCCTCTATTATATAATAAGATTATTTTCAAAATACTTAAGAATACTAAGCATCTTATAGCTACTCACTTAATTGCATTACCTAACTATCCTAACCAATAATCTCCAATCTGTGTAATTATAGTTGTTGAAGAAACATCTGCTCCTGCTTCCTCTCTTCTTTTTACTACATCTGGTCTTTCTCCAAAAGTTTTCATAAATTCTGGATCTGGTACATCCATCATGACATATACTGAAGTTTCGTCCGGGTTAGCAGCAGCCCAAACTATCTTTGCTCCTTTTTCCCCAACTTCGTCTTCAAAAGACTTAGCCATTTCTGTCCATGTCTTAAAACCCTTTGAAATTTTAACTGTAACTAACATACTAGGCATATTATTTCTCCATTTTTATAAAATATTAAACACTATAGCATCACTCACAACTGTTACCAAATTTTGTATTTACTTACTGATGACAATGTTTCATGGCTAATTAAATTAACACCTGCTTCAGTTCTTAAACTCTCAACTTCCTTATCTGCTAAGAATGCAGATATTAAATTAGGTTCTTCAGCTTCACTTAAATCATATACTTTAGTTTCTTCATCATTTGTACATGCAAAATGTACTTTAAGTTTATACTGATCCATTAATGGTTTTAACTCTACATCAACAAGATGTAGCCACCTATCAAAGCCTTTAGTTATTTCAAATGTAGATAAAAATTTCATTGTAAACTCCTTCATTTTAATTTCCACAAAGCATATTTTTCAATTGCTTTCCTCTGTGCTTCCCATAAAGAATGAGTAACCCAAATGCACAATGCGAGAGATATTTTATTAGATATGCTTTAGTGTTCTTTAGCAATCCAAAAATTATTTCAAAAATGTTAGATGATGATCTTATATGGATGGAAAATAATTCCCTCAATTAGATAGAAAAATCTTTTATATTTCTTAGTATGTCTATTTTTTATTTTAATAATTACTATAAATTATTGATTAATAATAGTTAATTGAATTTATTAGTTTCAACTTTTGTTCGAGTGATAAACCACTACTATAGAGACCATAAGTAATCCTTGGCTTCTGATGCCCTATCATATCGGCTGCTAAATTCTCTGAAATACCTACTTGCTTTTATAGTGTTACTACTATCTTTCGAAAACTATCAAAAACATATTTTCTTTCAAACCCAAAAGCCTTTTATAAGTAAGTATAAATTTTTATTAAATTATTCTCTTTGATCTAGATTTTCTAATAACTCTTGAAGTCTCTCTAAAGTTCCATTATCGCTGAAAGACTCGATTATGGAGGGAGCTTTTTGCATCCAACGCGGTCTGTTGTCTGACCATAATTCAACGGTTGGTTTAAATTCTATTTTATCTCCTAATAGTCCTGCAGGTACATATGCCATTCCTTCAAGGAGGTCAGGTTTATTATATATAAAACAACTACAAGATGGACAATAATAGTAATACATGTCCATCCCGCTACCACCAACTATCTTATAAGATTTCAAATTTCCTGAAATATTAATTTCATGTTCCGGCCAAGCTAAAGCAGAAATAGAAGTTCCAATTCTTTGATGGCATATAGAACAATGACACATAAACTGCATCATAGGGTCATGTTCCATCTCAATAGTTATTTCACCACAATGGCACTTTACACTATATTTCATTGGGTTTTCCTCCATCTCTGAAACTTACTTTCAGTAAATTATACGACCAGAAATTGTTTTTTGTAAAATGAAAAATATAGGGAAAATAAGCAAAAGGGGGCAGTAAAAGTGGCAGTTGGTCAATTTTCACAACAAGATGTCACACATTTCACACATGTCATCCACCCCTAAGACATATCCTTGAGGGTACCCCAAAAACTAAAGCCTGTCATAAACAAGTACTATTTTGAAGATTGAGAATATTTTTAATTACTTTACTTTTTAAATATAAAAAAAAATGTTAGAATGATAAAGGAGGCTTTCTTTAAGATGTCAACCACTTCAAATATTCTCAAAAAATTGGACGGTATGCTCATTATCAATGGGAAACTTGTAGCCGCAGAACGATCAGATGAGAAAATTAAAAATCCAGCCACTGGTGAATTAGTAGGTATGGTAGGAGTTTCAACAGCAAAAGAGGTTGATGCAGCTGTGAATGCTGCAAGGGGGGCTTTTTTGAAATGGGGTAAATCTTTGCCAAAAAATCGAACTAGATATTTACATAGGATAGGTGAACTCATTGAAGAAGATTCTGAGTCCTTAGCTGAAATTTTAACTATGGAGCAAGGTAAACCATTGAAAGAAGCTCATGGCGAAATTTTGAAATTAGCTGAAACTTTCCATTTCTATGCTGAGGAAGCAGTTCGTATTAACGGTGAGACTATACCAAATGATAGTCTTCATTTTGATTCTATTGTAATTCGCGAACCTATTGGAGTAGTGGCGGCTATAACTCCATGGAATTATCCAGCAGAATTAGTTGGTTGGAAATTATGTGCAGCCTTGGCTGCTGGCTGCACAATAGTTGTTAAACCAGCCGAAATAACGCCCTTTACAGCTTTAGCTATTGGTTGGAAATGTACACAAGCTGCGCTTCCCCCTGGAGTTGTAAATGTTGTTACGGGATCTGGATCAGAAGTGGGACAGGCTCTAGTAGAAAATAAACTTATAGACAAAATAGCTTTTACTGGTTCCTCTGAGGTAGGATTGCGTATTCAGAAATCTGCTACCTCTATAAAAAAAATGTCATTGGAATTAGGTGGAAATTGTCCACTTATTGTAACTGCAAATGCCAATATTGATGATGCTGTAAAAGGTGCGATTAGGCGTTCGTTCAGGAATTGTGGACAAATTTGTATTGCAATAAATCGAATTTATGTTGATCACACTAAATATAACGAATTTATTACAAAATTGGCTTCATTAACAAAATCTTTAGTAGTTGCTAATGGTTTAAATAATCCTGAAGCCGATCTAGGTGCAATAGCGTCTGAAGATTCGTTAAATAAAACGAAAAAGCATTTGGAAGATGCTCTTATTAAAGGAGCTCGTTTGGTTGCAGGTGGATCTAGACCGGTTGGCACAGAACTCCAGAATGGGCGGTATTTTCTTCCAACTGTTCTGGTGGATTGTAATCACGAAATGGATATTATGAAAGAGGAAACTTTTGGCCCAATTGTAGGGGTATCAAAATTCAGCGAATTATCTAAAGCTTTAAAGATGGCAAATGATACGCCATATGGATTGGCAGCCTACGTTTTTTCAAAAAATATTGATGAAATTAAATATTTATCGTCCAACCTTGATTACGGAAATGTTGCTGTTAATAATGTTGATGCTGGAATTATTAACGCACCATATGGGGGGAGAAAACAATCAGGCATAGGATACGAACATGGGCGTGAGGGAATGTTAGAGTATACAAATTTTAAACATATTCGAACTAAGTTTACTTCATTGGATGGAGGTTAAATTGGCTTATTTAGGAATTGATATTGGTACATCAGCTTGTAAAGCTTTAGTCTTAGGTAAAGATGGCAATGTTTTAGCCTCTTATACTTCGGAATATGGCTTAGATCAGCCCCAAACTGGTTGGACAGAACAAAATCCAAAGGTATGGATTAAAGGAGCTAAGGAAGCTATTTCAGGAGCTTTATCAAAAATACCAAATTCAAATATATCTGCCTTAGGGTTATCTGGGCAAATGCATGGTTTGACACCAATTGATAAGACTGGAAACGTCATAAGACCTGCAATTTTATGGAACGATCAAAGAAATTCTAAAGAAGCAGCCGAGATTGAGGCTTTAATTGGTGGTACTGACAAATTGCTAAAACTTACAAATAATAGAATGCTTATAGGTTATACAGGTGGAAAAATTTTATGGATGCAGAAACATGAACCTAACAATTTTGAAAAAATACACATAGTTTTAAATCCAAAAGACTATTTAAGATTTGTGTTAACGGGGGAATTTGCAACTGAGGTTTCAGATGCGTCTGGTACTGGCCTATTTGATGTATTCCGTCGAACTTGGAGCGATGGTTTGTTGGATAAGCTATCTTTTGATAAGTCTATTTTACCCAAAGCTTTCGAGTCAGATATTGTCACTGGACAAATATCAGATGTTGCTGCGAAAGCATTTTCACTCCCTAGAGGTATTCCCGTGATTGGAGGTGGTGGTGATGCAGTTATCCAAACACTAGGTTCAGGAGTAATAAAACCGGGAAATCTGCAAACAACAATTGGAACAGCTGGAATTGTAGCTGCCGCCCTTAAAAGCCCACAAGAAAATCACCTTGGCCGTTTACAAGTTTTCTGTAATTTAGCACCTGATTTATGGCATGTTATGGGAGTATCGTTAAATGCCGGTGGTGCATTAAACTGGTTACGTACTATTTTGGGTTCTAAGCAAAGTTTTTCTGAACTTGTAGAAACAGCCAATAAAACGGATCCTGGTGCTTCAGGTCTTTTATTCTTACCCTATCTTAACGGGGAACGTTGCCCTAATCCAGACCCAGAAGCTCGTGGGACTTTTTGGGGATTGACCACCCATCATACCAGCGGACACTTGGTCCGCTCTGTTATGGAAGGAGTTGTTTTTTCAATTTATGAAATATCGTCTTTAATTAATGCCATGGGAATTGAAACTAATCTTGTAAAGGCCTCGGGTGGTGGAACCCGTTCTGAACTTTGGCGCCAAATGCAAGCAGATATTTTCAATTGCCCTGTTTCTACAACTAAAGGAGCTTCAGAGGGAGCAGCGTTCGGAGCCGCTCTGTTATCAGGTGTTTCCCAAAAAAACTGGGATAGTATTGATGAAGCTACAAACTGTTGTAGCGAACTTACTCGTAATATGCCGCTGGAAAAGAACCGTAAAACGTACAGTAAAGCTTATGAAATATATTCAGAATTATATGATAAAATGAAACCAAGTTTCAGGAGACTTTCTGAAATCACACTAAGTAAGTAATTTTTAAAATATTCTGAGGAAGCCTTTTTAAAGAAATTTTTATAAATTTTAATATATCAAATACAAATATAATGCGAATTTATCACATGAATCTGTTAATTAATAAAATTAATACTCTACCAATCAATTGAATAGAAAGATGAGGAATACATGATTACACAAGACGAAGCTAAGAAATTAGCTGGCCTGAAGGTTATCGAGCAATTTATTGAAAAAGGGATGATTTTAGGATTAGGATCAGGAACGACATCTCATTTTTTTGTTAGAGAGCTGGGTCGGCATGTTGGTAATGGATTAGACGTGACTTGTACCACCACCTCAAAATCAACGAGTGAAGTTGCTAGGGAAGTTGGAATCAATATCTATGACCCAAATGATTTAGAAAAAATAGATTTAACAATTGATGGTCCCGATGAAATTGATAATGAATTCAATATGATTAAAGGTGGTGGTGCTTGTTTACTTTGGGAGAAAATAATTGCTCATTCCTCAAAGAAAAATATAACTATATGTGATGAAACTAAAATTGTTTCTAGTCTTGGTACTTTCCCCCTTCCAGTAGAGATTGTACAGTTCGGTTGGAAACAGACCGATAGGTTGGTAAAAAATGTAATTTCTTCTAATTGCTTTGTGCACGTTGAGACTCAACTTAGGACACTTGATAACAGTCCAGTTGTGACAGATAGTGGCAACTTTATTTTAGACTGTAAATGTGAAAAGATAGTGGATCCAGGAAAATTAGAGAAAGAGCTAAACATGATTCCTGGTGTAGTGGAAAACGGTCTTTTCACGCGCGAGTCTTCAGCTATGATTATTGGAAAATTTGATGGGACTGTTGATGTCCTTATCCGTGAAACGTGATTTGATAATAAAATTATTTTTGTGCCTTCATATCTTTTTAATTTCATTTAGTCTATAAGTGATTACACAAATTTAAGAAACGATCGAAAATTTTCAGAAACATATATACTAAAACTTGTGGAAATTTACATACGTTGACTTTGCTTGCCAAAATTTATGAGTGTATTTTTTAAAAAAAAAAGCATATCTATTTGAGAAGTATGAGTATTTATAAATCAAATGGTCACCTATTATTAAGCTTTGTAAATAAGCCTTATTTAATGGAAATATTTTACTCATTATTAAGAGGAAACTGGGGCAATGCGTTTAAAAGATTTAATAAAGTCTGGGGAGGATATAGTTCTGTAAGATATTTACCTAGTGAGTGTGTAAGTACAAAAAAAGTCAATAATGTATTTAGAAGGCATGGGAAGATTATAAAAAAAAGAGGTTACTCAATACTTTTTCCTCCATGGTACAGATTGGGTTTATGGATTAGATTTAAAAGAATAACAAAGTTATTATGGGAAGTTGATAAATTAATTAGTAAGACTTTTTTTTGGAAATATGGAGAATATTTCATGGTTATAATAAAAAAACACCCCTGACATAAATGACAGAGATGACAGAAATATGTTAGTTTAATCAGCTATCACACTATACCAACCATTTCTATTCTCTAGCATTCTATTCTTTATTAATATCCCTACATCCCTGTAAACATTACCCGAAGGTTTTTCCATTTCTTTTAGTTTTTTCAATAATCATTGATCTAGTCATTGGACTTCCATTATCTTTAATTATTTGCACAAGAAGTTTCTTCATATCTCATTGAAGACTTTCATCAAATAACCTCTCGATATTATATCTTACAAACACACCATTCTTATCTTTAACTTCTTCAAGTTCAAAAGTTTGATGGGGTAAATCTTTACCAGCATATTTCAATAGCATCTTACAATCAGACAATATTTTAATATTAAAAGTTTTGTAATTAGGATATAACTTAATTATAGAAAATATTCTTAAATATTGATAACTTTTTCTATTATTAAAAATTCAATAAATTTTGAAATATTTCTAGTATTTTTACTAATTATTATTATCTAAGTCCTAAAAATTGGAGTAAATTTTTTGACTAGACCAATATCATTAAGCACATCTTCCTTTTTTGAAGGTCAGGTAGGTAGTAAAATAGGCACACTATCTTGTGGTGATCTGACTGGTACATTTGAAGTTTTAAATTGGAAAACCAAAGCAGGGGATGAGTATGGGTTCACTATCAAAGGTAATGATCTTTATTTAGCTGAGGGCTGGATGTTTGATTACGAAGGCAATCGTGTCATCAATGATGCTTATGGGACTTATTGGGCACATGGATGGGGGGACTCTCTTACAGTAAAATTTACCTCTAGTTCAGGAACTGTTGTTCAAAATACCATTGCCATTGATATAAAAGATGTGAACGATAATGTCACTATAACACCCAACACTGTTTATAAAGACGTATATGGAGCAGTAATTGGAACTTTATCAGCAGATTGGAACTTCTTTTCCGAATTAACATTAGGTTACTATAATTCCCATACTTATTTTGAAATTGTTGGGAACAAATTAAAACTAAAAGATAAGTACTATTTTGATGGGACTTCTGTGAAGGACTCTTCTGGTACAGAAACTACAATTGCTAACTTAGGTGAAATAAAATTAAACGTTTATGGTGGGAAAACAGACCAGGATTTTGATACTAACCATGGTGATACGGTTTTAAGTGTCAGTGATTTAGCTAGTACCTATTTCACGGCAGGTAATGTAGCTGAAAAGGCAACGATGCCTGTGATATCTATTAGTACGACGGAAATAAAAGAATCCATATCGGGTGTAAAGATAGGAACGCTTTCCAGTGGAGATAAAACAGGTACGTTTTCTCTTCAAACTCCCAATGATGCTCTTACTATCATTAACGACGAACTCTATCTCACAGACGGCTATCAACTAGATTATGAAACAACAAAGGTTGTTAATAATACAACTGGATCTTGGGTTGATGAAAGCTGGACACCTAATATTACCATTAACTTTCAATCTAATACTTTTAATGGTGATACTGTAAAGAGTGTCAAGCATCTTATTGATAATGCGTCCCAGCCAGTGACCAACACCATTAAGCTGAGTGTTTCATCAGTAAAAGAAGGCCAATCTGGGATGAAAATAGGGACTCTTTCTTGTGGGAACTTATCAGGGACATATTCATTAGAAGCTACTTCCTCAGATTGGAAGAACTATTTCGAAATAAAGGGTAATGAACTTTATATCAAAGAAAGCTATATGTTTGATTATGAAAAATATTCCTTAATTTCAGATACTGTTGGTTGGTACTGGTATTGGGGTTGGGGGGATAATAATCTTTCTATAAAGTTTACCCCTGATGACGGTTCTTCTATTATAGAAAATTCTATAAGCATCAGTATTTCAGATTTAGATGAATCGGTAACGGTATCTCCAGAAAAGGTTTATCAGAATGTCTACGGAGCCACCATTGGCACAGTGAGTGCGAATTGGAATGATTTTACGCATGCTTATATGGGTTACAATAACCATACATTCTTTGAACTGTCTGAAGAATTTAGTGAGACTTTTTCAGTGGGACATTCTACTGGTTTGACAGCATCTCCCTGGGGTGCTTCTAATGTATCCGCTACTTTTATAAATAACTATGGATCTGACTTAAAGCTTAAATGGATCAATAGAGAAGGAGTTGTCCAAGATCCAAATACAATATCAACTGGAACACATTCGGGATGGGGACTAGGTGATAAAGATATATTTCGTCTAGAAGATTCTTCAGGAAATTTAATTAGTGAAATTATTGGAGGGGGAAGTAAGTATATTATTGACGCTAATGGCGATGTTCATAAGTATCTCAAGAATGGTAATAAATTAAAACTTAAAGATGAATATTATTTTGATGGTACTTCTATTAAAGATTCCTCTGGAAACTCAACTGCAATCTCTGAATTAGGGGATATTAAGATTAATGTCAGGGGTGGAATGCAACCACCTGAGCCTAATCAAACCTTTGTAGTTAATAAAAGTGCTTCTACTAATGCAAACTATTCAATAGACGGACAACTCGATCCAACTCTTACCCTATACAGAGGGAGCACCTACACATTTGAGATGTCAGGTAGTGGTCATCCTTTTTATCTAAAATCAACATCATCAACTAGTGGAACAAGTGATCAATATACGTCTGGAGTTGTACGAAACGGATCTAGTGGAAGCTCTAATGATGGAGATAGTTTAGTTTTTACTGTTCCTACAGATGCGCCTGACACTTTATGGTATCAATGTTCATCTCATTCAGGAATGTTGGGTCAATTAAATATACTAGATAATTTGAGAGGAGACTCTGTAGTCACTGTCTCAACACTTGCAAGCTCTTTTTTTAATTCTGGGAATATCGATGTTGCGAGTAATGAGCCTACAATAAAAATAAGTAATACTGGGATACTGGAAGCGTCTCCTGGAGTAAAAGTTGGAACCCTATCAGCTTTGGGCAAAACAGGAACATTTTCACTTACCAATTCAGAAAGTTATCTCACCATAAGTGGTAACAACTTGAAATTAAATGATGGGTTTGTCTTAGATTACGAGAGTGGAAAAGTATTTGATGGCAGTTCTGGATCCTGGGATCCTTCAAGTCCCATTGCATGGAATAATAGTATTGGGATTACCTTAACTGAAGATAATGGTACTGTGACAACAGGGACTATTACCACAAGTATTGTTAATCTTGATGAAACAATCACAATATCACCTGTTTCTTTGGCCCTTAATGAATTTGGGGGAACAGTTGCTTTACTATCGACCAACTCGGTTCAGCTCAGTGATATTATTTTAGGCTATCAAAATACCCATGATTATTTTGAAATTGTTGGTAACAAACTTAAGCTCAAAGATGCGTATAGCTTTGATGGGTCTGTATTAAAAGATAACTCAGGTGTATCTCATGATATTAAACAGTTAGCCCATGTTAAACTAGGTATTAATGGAGGTGTTACCACACTAGAAACTTCACCCACAACTTCTCAAGAGACTTTCACAACGACAATATTTGATCTGAATGAAACGCTTAGTATTGAACCCAAAGCCTTTTTTAGCAATCACCATGGTGAAGCCATTGCGAGTGTTACACCTAATGCAACTAATTACTTTAACCAGGTAACTCTTTCATCAGATACTTTTTTTGAATATACCAATGGACAACTTAAACTCAAAAGTGATTACAAGTTCAATGGAACAAAATTAAAAGATAAAAGTGGGAATGAATATGACATAAATAACCTTAATAACTTAACTCTTACACCTAGTGGTTCCCTCGTAACTTCCGATGCTACAACAAGTAATGTGGCCTCGATTAGTCAAGATATTTCTCCTTCAACATTAAAAACTGAGTATCTTAATCAAGAAAATAGTTTAGAATCCATTTCAAATACTTTTTCTACTATTTTAGGAGATGGAAACAAAGATAACAGAATTGACGTCGTTATTCTTGGTGATGGCTATATTTCTAATGAGCTTAACTACACTCAACCACAACATTTATATAATCTAACATCAGAATTATTCGCTAATACGATATTAGAACCATTTAAGACCTATAAGAATTATTTCAATTTCCATGTCATAAAAGTTGTTTCTAATGAAAGTGGTGTTGATATTCCTAGTGAAGGTATTACCGTTGATACGGCTTTAAATATTTCAAGAAAAGAAGTTGGTGTTTATGATGATCCAACTGACGATGCTGTTGCTATAAAAGCTGCACTTTCGGATGGTTTGAATGGTACAGGCATAAGTGCAGATCAAGTTGTCATATTAGTAAATACTGAATTAGGGGGTGGGACAGCAAGTTGGTATACAGGTAAACCAACTGTTACTCAAAGTGGTCAACCTGGTATGGGTGCTACTTTTGCTCACGAGTTTGGGCATTCGATTGGAGGACTGGGAGATCAATATGTTTGGAAAGAACTTGCCGTGGCTAATGGAATTGGGGATGGTGAGACATATGTAGGTAGTGAACCTAACGCACCAGATCTTAGTTTGAATTCAAGTGGACCGAGTGGTCATAAGTGGGAAAGATGGTGGGGATATAATGATGGTGTTTTAGGTGCAATTGGAGCATTTGAAGGAGGGTATTATCATGATAAAGGAGTATACACTCCAACACCTGGTTCCCTTATGGGATCAGCAGGAGATGTTCAAAATATAAATCAATTTGATGCCATTGGAAAAGAGGCAATGGTTTTAGGTTTTTATAATTATGTAACCCCTTTAGATGACTATAGTGCAAAGGATTATTCAAAAAAAATTCAAATTAGTGATGCAACGGTTTTAGAAGGTATTTCAGGGGCATTACTTGGTGATCTATCTGTTGGAGATATTGAAGGAACCTTTTCCTTAGCCAATCCAGTAGATTATCTTACTATTTCTAATGATCAACTTAGATTAGTTGATGGTTATTTTATTGATAAGGAATCTAACAAGGTATTTACAAGTACTAATAATACTTGGATATCTTCAGATTGGGATAATACAATAACAGTAAATTTTGATCCTACTTGGAAAGAGTATCAACTAAGTGAAACTTTCACTTTCACAGTTGATGATTTAAATGAGTCCATTACTCTTAGTTATTCTCCTTTATCTAATATCTCAGGAGCAAATGTAGCAAATCTATCTACTAATTCAATCCATCTTAATGAAATCAATTTAGGATACTCTAATTCTCATGATTATTTTGAGGTTGTAGGTAACACTCTTAAATTTAAATCTAATTATTACTTTGACGGGAGTGTTATCAAAGACTCAAATAATCAAACAATTCAATTGAGCAATATTGATGATATTACACTTGGAACCCTTACGAGTGCTTCTTCTGCCAGTGGTAATGGTAATACCTCCATCACTGCCTCGGATCTTATGACAAATTTTTCTAATAGTTCAAGCTCTAATACTATTAAGCTGAGTGTTTCATCAGTAAAAGAAGGCCAATCTGGGATGAAAATAGGGACTCTTTCTTGTGGGAACTTATCAGGGACATATTCATTAGAAGCTACTTCCTCAGATTGGAAGAACTATTTCGAAATAAAGGGTAATGAACTTTATATCAAAGAAAGCTATATGTTTGATTATGAAAAATATTCCTTAATTTCAGATACTGTTGGTTGGTACTGGTATTGGGGTTGGGGGGATAATAATCTTTCTATAAAGTTTACCCCTGATGACGGTTCTTCTATTATAGAAAATTCTATAAGCATCAGTATTTCAGATTTAGATGAATCGGTAACGGTATCTCCAGAAAAGGTTTATCAGAATGTCTACGGAGCCACCATTGGCACAGTGAGTGCGAATTGGAATGATTTTACGCATGCTTATATGGGTTACAATAACCATACATTCTTTGAACTGTCTGAAGAATTTAGTGAGACTTTTTCAGTGGGACATTCTACTGGTTTGACAGCATCTCCCTGGGGTGCTTCTAATGTATCCGCTACTTTTATAAATAACTATGGATCTGACTTAAAGCTTAAATGGATCAATAGAGAAGGAGTTGTCCAAGATCCAAATACAATATCAACTGGAACACATTCGGGATGGGGACTAGGTGATAAAGATATATTTCGTCTAGAAGATTCTTCAGGAAATTTAATTAGTGAAATTATTGGAGGGGGAAGTAAGTATATTATTGACGCTAATGGCGATGTTCATAAGTATCTCAAGAATGGTAATAAATTAAAACTTAAAGATGAATATTATTTTGATGGTACTTCTATTAAAGATTCCTCTGGAAACTCAACTGCAATCTCTGAATTAGGGGATATTAAGATTAATGTCAGGGGTGGAATGCAACCACCTGAGCCTAATCAAACCTTTGTAGTTAATAAAAGTGCTTCTACTAATGCAAACTATTCAATAGACGGACAACTCGATCCAACTCTTACCCTATACAGAGGGAGCACCTACACATTTGAGATGTCAGGTAGTGGTCATCCTTTTTATCTAAAATCAACATCATCAACTAGTGGAACAAGTGATCAATATACGTCTGGAGTTGTACGAAACGGATCTAGTGGAAGCTCTAATGATGGAGATAGTTTAGTTTTTACTGTTCCTACAGATGCGCCTGACACTTTATGGTATCAATGTTCATCTCATTCAGGAATGTTGGGTCAATTAAATATACTAGATAATTTGAGAGGAGACTCTGTAGTCACTGTCTCAACACTTGCAAGCTCTTTTTTTAATTCTGGGAATACAATTGTTAAAGATGAAATTATTAATCCTTCAGTTCTTATTTTAGACGCAGTTGATGAAAATTTACTAACTTTTGAGTGGAAGATTGATGGAACTTCACAAGATGAAACAAGTTCTAAGTTTGATATTTCTGCAGCTGGATTATCAGATGGTACGTATAAAATAACGGCAATAGCTAAAGATGATAATAATCTAGTAAGATTAGATAAATCCTCTATGACTCAAACTGTTGATTGGGTTATAAAGATTGATAGTTCAGACAATTCTGGAACAACTTTTGGAACAGAGGCTAATGATGTTATTACTACAGGAAGTAAGAATGATAACCTCTTTTTAGGTTCTGGAGATGATCAGATAACTAGTGGTACTGGCAACGATACTATTAATTTAGGATCAGGTGCTGATGTAACCTATGCAGGAGGGAATGATGATATTATCAATCTTTATGCAGATAGTATATGGTCCTCAAAAAACGAAGCATGGAATATTAATTCTTCTAAAGTCATTTTTAGTAAAATTAACCTCAATGGAAAGAATAAATTTCATGATGTAATAAACGGTAATACAGGTTCAGATACTTTAAATTTAACCACAGGATCTGATGCCTTTTTCCTTCATGATGCTTTTGGTGATTTCAATAATACTCTCTCAGTTAGTGATGATGCTTATGGTAAAAAAAATACAGACCGTTTGATATCCATAGAAACTATCAACGGAGGAGCTGGAGACGATATTGTAGACCTAACGTCCCCAAATACGTCGATTTCCACAGCTATGCTGATCAATGGAGAATCCGGTTCAGATGTTATTTGGGCTTCAGCTGGGGATGATACCCTAAATGGTGGTGATGGTGATGATGTATTATTTGGAGGATCAGGCGTAGATACACTAACTGGTGGGTTAGGTACAGATATTTTTGAATTTGAAAATTTATCTGGAAATGACATTATCAATGATTACAATCTTTCAGAAGGGGATAAACTAAGGTTCTATTTACAAGATGGGGATCCAAATTCTCTAACTACTTCTGGGGATACTGTTACCTGGGGATCTATAACTATGACTTTAAACGGTACCACATCTTTAAATTTAACAGACATTCTCTATGAATTTATAAATGTAGAAGTATAGTGAGAATAATTATTAATTTTGATAAAAAAAGTCATTATTAAAAAAAAGATACAGTTTAATATACTTATTATTTTGCGTATCAAAGGAGTGAAAAATGCAAGTAGCTAGAATTTCGATGGGCGAGTATAAAACTGTAGAAGCCTTAGATCAATTTATAGAAGATTATTCAAAAGATTTTTGGGAACTTTTTCCAAATGTAATAAGTGCATCGACAATTCGCACTGGATCAACTTCGATCATTAATACTGCTATTTATCAGGATGAAAATTCGGCTAAACAAGTTTTAGAAAAGAGAATGGAATGGTTAAAGGGATATAGCAATGATATAGCTGAAACATTTTTTTATGAGGGTGATGAAGCTTTTGCTACACATAAAAAAATAAAGTTTCTAATAATTTAGAAGGTTCAGAAAATCATGTTAGTGAACATTCAAGACTAGAAAATTTAGAACAACAGGTCATTGAACTTAAAAATACCATCTATCAACTTTTAGATGCAAATAAAAAATAGTTTGATCTCAAATAATACTCTAAGGTATTTTTACCTATTTTTTATGAGAATAAAATATTTACATAAATTGATTTTAAAATTATTAAAAGCTCTTTATTTTTTTACCTGCCTAGTATTATATTTGCCTAAATTTTTTATATATATATTAATCTTTGATCATAAGAGATATTAAACAGTGAACAATACAAATGTTAAAATTATATCATATAAAGATGATTATAAAGTAACATTAAAAAATTTGTTAAGAGAATACTTAGAATATACTGCAAGATTTTTAATAGAAGAACCTTGGAAATTCTCTGTTGATATTGAAAAAGAGTTGGCCAAAACTTTTAATAACTTAGATCAATTCAAAGCACCTAAGGGTGAGATATTTTTAGTAATTTTTGATCAAAAAGTTGTGGGAACTGCTTCTATAAAAATGATAAGAAGTAATGCCTCAGAATTAAAACGAATGTACATTGAACCTAGATATCAAAGACAAAAAAAAGGACAGCTTTTAATCGAAAATGCTATTGAGAAATCTTTTCATTTTGGTGCTACAGAAATATATCTAGAAAGTCCACCTCCTTTAAAACCAGCTCATAAATTGTATCTTAAAAATGGATTTGAACTCATCAATGAATATCCCGAAGTCAGTATTCCACATGAACTCAGATTTAATTGGGTATATATGAAAAGATCAATCTTTAATATTAAAGGACAATAAAATGGACATTTTTAAATTAGGAAGTCGACCTCAAAAAAAAGGATCCTTAGAATATTTTTATGGTGATGTATTTCAAGATCCTATCATTGAATCTCCAGAACCAGCAAGGGTAAGAGCTATTAAAGTATTATTTGAGCCCAAAGCTAGAACTGCATGGCATACTCATCCATTAGGTCAAACTCTTTATGTTTTAAAAGGCATCGGCCTTGTTGGTAATAGAAAAGGACCACCTAAATTAATAAAAGTAGGTGATACTGTTTGGATACCTCCTAATGAAGAACATTGGCATGGAGCATCAGAGCACTGCCAAATGGAACATATTGCAATTCAGGAAGCAATAGACGGAAAAGTAGCTGATTGGTTAGAACAAGTTTCGGACCATGATTATTCTTTAACAAAGTAAAGATTACAGTTTTTTTTTAAAATTTAAATTGTCAATTGAATTATATTGTAATCATGAAGTTTTTATATAAATATAACAATATAGAGATAATTACTTATCAAATATAAACTATTTATTTGTTACAATTTATCTTATAAAGATGTCTCAATATTTTAAAAAAACTTTTGCTTTTATATCTAAGTTATTTATATTAGTTATTATTAATTTTATTGAGGTTATTAATGAATTTACTTAAATCCTGTACATTATTTATTTATCTTTTTTTTACCTGTTCCTCTTTTTCAGCTGAGGTATTTGATGAAAAATTACTTTTTAAAAAAGGAGATTGGGAAGTTGCTCTTTTAAGATATGATGACAGGAGCACAGCATGTATTGCAAGAAATGGATTAGGTAATAAAGAATTTCAAATTTATGTTAATGCTGATGTTGATGAATTTGCTATTTTTTATGATAACTCAAATGTAAATAAAAACTTAAAAAAATTTCATTATGCAGTTGATGATCTTGCAAGTTGGTATTCAGAAAGTCCTTATTATGACTCTGGTTGGTTAATAGTAGATCTAACTAATGAATCTGAAAAAGCATTGCGTGTACTAATAAAAGAAATTCGTAAAGGGCAAGAGCTTTTTCATTTAAATGATAATAATAAGATAATTAGTAAGTTCTCTTTAAAAGGGTCGGCTGCGTCTTTAACAGAATTAGAAAAATGTGTTAGAGAACAAGGTTTTTGGAATTAAGTTTTTTAATAAAAATACTTAGCTTAAACTTGCTTTAAAATCTAATATTTACACATTATTTATAAATTTTAACTTATTAATTTTTATTCATTTTATAATTAAAATATAGATCAGTTAAAAATTTCAAACTATTGCTTTAAAGTCCTACTAAATTGTTTGAAATGTCGTATAAACTTTTACACAAGTTATCATCATATACTTGAGGATTTGGGCTTTTCATTGGCCAACCGCCAGCTTTATCCTCCTTATTTTTATATATACCAACCTGGCTATAAAATTGTCCTGAATTTTTTACAATTGTTTTATCTAAAAGACAATGCATCGTAGTTTGACAACCATGCCAAGTATCAACCATACCACTTATTTTTAATACAGGATAAAACAAGTAATTTTGAAAAAAAGTAGGTAATGTATGTTTAATTAAAGGTGTTTGTACCCATCCTGGATGAATACTCACAGATGTAATATTGTAATTTTTAACTAGTTTTGCTTGATATCTAGAATAGAGTACTTGTGCCAATTTAGATTGATAATAAGCATCCCAACTTGAGTATTTTCTTGATTTGAAATTTAAGTCATCAAGATTTATCAATCCTTTTTCATGAAACACACTTGAAGTATGAATTATTCTAGCCTCCTTACTTTTTTTTAATAAGGGTAGTAATGATTCTGTTAATAAAAAATGTCCTAAAAAATTTGTACCAAATTGAAGTTCAAAACCATCCTCAGTATAACTTTTAGAAGTATTCATAACTGCAGCATTGTTAACAAGACCATCTAGTCTATTGAAATCATTTAGAAATTTGTTAATGAAACCCTTTACTGATTTAAAGGATGCCAAATTTAAAGGAATAGTTGTAATTTTTGAATTTGGGTAATCTTTTAAAATTGATTCATTTAATTTTTCTGATAATTTTGAATTTCTACAGCCGCAAACTATTGTAGCAGACTGTCTTGCTAGCTGTTTAACAGTTTCTAAACCGATACCTGATGTTGTTCCAGTAACTATATAAACTTTATCAGACAGATTTTGATTTAGGTTTCTTTCAGAACACATCAAGAAAGTAGTCATATTTATAAACGATTTTTATTAATATAATAGATTCACTCCACATAAAATTTTAATTAAAATCAATAGTGACTTTAGGTAAATTTTGTAAATTTTTTTGATTATTGCTTAATTAGTATAACTTTTTTTATTTTATTTTTTTTGTAAGATCACAATATGAAAAACTATATATTTTCCCTTATTTTCTTTTTTACCTTCTCATTTGGAAGTGTTTGTATGGTTTGGAGTGGAGATTTTAAAAGTGCAATGAAAGCATATGAAAAAGGTGATTATACCTATGCTGTTAAAGAATTGAAATTATTAGCTAAAACTGGTCATTCTATGGCACAACACTTTTTAGGAGAAATGTTTTATAAAGGAAAAGGTGTTAACCAGGATTATAAATCTGCTCTTAAATGGTATACTCTTTCTGCTGAACAAGGTAATGAAATTTCCCAATACAATCTTGGAATTATGTATAGTTTTGGATTAGGAGTTGTTCCCGACTATTTAAAAGCCTTAAAATGGTACATACTTTCTTCCGAGAAGGGTTATGCTTTGGCTCAGTACAATTTAGGGAGGTTATATTATTTAGGTAACGGAGTAAAAGAAGATTTAGTTTATGCCTATATGTGGTTTGACTTAGCAACTAAAAATGGATTTGAGGAGGCTGCTCAATTAAGAAAATTATTAATAGAACAGATGACAGATTCACAGATTAATGACACATTAAAACTTACCAGAGAGTGTATAAGAAAACGATATAAAGCATGTTAACAGTATTGAATAAATTATGATTAAACATTTTAATACTATCTACGTCAAATCTTGTCTCAAGAAAATATTTTTCTTTTCTTTGTCATTATATGCTTTATTTCACATTCCAGTATAACTGATATATTGTTTTTAATATTTTTTGTTGGCAATATCTTAATTAAGGGGGCAAATGTGCGTTTTGAATTTATGTTACCTTACCAAATTAAAGAAGCTATCGCTAAAAATATACCTGTCGTCCTCCCTATAGGAGTATTGGAATATCATGGGGAACATATGGCTGTGGGAATGGATACGTTAGCTGTTACTAAGATATTAGACAGGTTAGAAAGTCAAATGGAAGTAGTTATTCTTCCTCCATTTAGTTATGGGGCTGCCAGTTATGCTGTAGCAGCTCCCGAACAAAGTGGTACGTTGCATGTTGACTCTGCTGCACTTGCTCCTTTGGCTGAACAATTGTTTACAGGGTTACTAAGAATAGGATTTAGAAATATTCATGGAGTCATACATCACCAAACTGAAAATTTTGCTTCAGGTATGCCAACTGATTTAGCATTTAAAATTGGTGCAAGGCAGTCAATATTTAAATTTTTGGAAAGTACACTAGGAGAGGCTTGGTGGGGTTCAAAAGATATGAATGATTATTATTCTAAACATAAAGAAGGTACTGATCCATTTAATTGGATAAAATTACATCCTTTAATGGATAATGAAATCATAAATAATTATATCTTTGATCATGCAGGTGAAGGGGAGACATCACTATTGATGGCTCTTGCTCCTGAAGCAGTTGAGATGAGTCGTATATCAGAAAATAATACTTGGTATACTAAATCTGCTAAAAATTCGTCATCTGAAAAGGGAGAATTAGTAATCTTGCAAATTATCAAAAGTTTAATCAACCGCCTTAAAAAGTAAGTCAAGATAATAGATGGATTATAAAGGTTATTATTTTTTTTTAAAAATTAATATGTATTAACTATAATCTGTAAAATTTGTAATAGAGTAGTAGTGAATAGCTTATCTTTAGGCTTAAAGTTAATTTTTTGTGGTTAAAAACTCAAATTTTAGAATAAATTAATAATTAGTAGGGTCTTCCATCCATTCTTTTACAATTTCTTCTCCTATTATGAAAAAGTATTTGTTTACTAATTCAACATCATCCAGAATATTTGTTTCTTTCATTTGCCAAATATTATCTTCTTCAAAACCACCATAACGATTTTTCTCAAATGCCTTTACAAATTGTCTTACTTTTTTTGTCTCATCCCCAAGAAATGCTTTAGCAGCAGAGGGGGTCTCAATAATTGGTTTGTTAGCTGGAAATGCTTCTTGATGAACTAAATCAAAAGTATCAATCCATATTTCATCTTCAGATTTAGTTTTAGAAAAACTCTTATTTTCTTTAAGGAATTTAATAATATCAAGATGGTGACTTCCAAATGCTGCAACCCAATCCTTGAAATAACGTTTTATCTCTTCTTTTCTATAATTCATAATATATTTTTAAGTTAAATATTACTAATATTGAGATATCTATCCAAATTGATACAGAATTAATGAACTTTTCATAAACGTATTTAACATTTTAATATTTATTTTATTTGTGCTTGATAATTATTTATAAATAAAATTTTTTATCAAGGATTTAAGTTTTTTTTATTTGAATTTATGTAATGTAAAAACATCTTGATTAATAAATTTTAATTTTTTTTATTCATTAGAATTGATCAATCAAATTAAATTAGAATTTTGAATAATGATATTTTATCTTTTTTTCCACGTATTGGATGATCTTTTATTTCTTCTGAATTAATTTCTTCATTTAATCTATTTTTTAAATTTTCTGTAATTAAAATCTCAGAATTAAGCTCTTTACAGATATCACATACCCTGTTTGCCACATTTACAACATCACCAATCACTGTAAATTCTTTTCTTTCTTCATTTCCAATATTTCCAACTACGCAGCTACCAAAATGTATACCTATTCTGTGAGTTATCTCAATTAAATTTTTATCTTTTCTTTCTTTAGCCCATTGGCGCATTGCTATTTGCATTTCTCGTGCACAGTTAAAGGCATTTTGGGCATCATTACCTTGGCTAACAGGGGTTCCAAATGTAGCCATAACCGAATCTCCAATGAATTTGTCAACTGTCCCAGAGTTCTTAAAGATAGGTTTAATCATTCTATCTTGATATTCTGAAAGTAATTCTATTATTTCTTTCGAAGATAATTTCTCAGAAAGCTGTGTGAAATTATCAATATCTGTAAACATGACTGCTATCATTTGGATATTATTTTCGTCTTCTTTTATTTCCAGATCTGTTTCTTGTATTTTTTCTCTTACTGATGGAGAAAAATACCTACCAAATTGCGCAGTACTTTTTTCAAACTTAATAGCATCTCTCATTAATCTATCTATTAAATAAACCGAAGCCATGCATATTATGCAAATTATAATCCAGACATTTAACCAAATTACAAAAACGGGTGTATATATGGCAAAACCATCTGAAATAGTAGTATTCCAGTCATTTGTAAAATAGGTTCTTTCATTAATAATGATTTCATAAACATTAAAACCGCACATTAATGTAAAGAAAGCAATAAAGATCAAAAGTAACGATTTTCTAAGAAATAAGACACCTGAAATGATAAAAGTTAAAGGTAATAAAGGAATAATTTCAAGTTCTCTTCCAATTCCTAATTTATCTGGATTAGAAATGCTGTTATTATAATCATTTAAAATTTCTAAAACAAAATAATAAAATATAAAAAGGATTACTGCAGCACTTGATAATAATAAATAGTTTTTATCATTTAAATAATAAATAAAAGCAGCTGTTAATATTACATAAATCAAATTGAGCATCATTTGACTCTGATTAACAAATAATACATCAGCTGTGGGAGCAAGTATCCACCTAACTAAATTAATTAGACATATACCACAAATAACGACACAGAATAATCGTAATCCTGCCACTCTTCTTGCTAATTCATGATTTATAATTTGCATTATCTGAAACTTTTTTGACTAATAACTAAAAATGAATAAATTCTTATGTATGATTTTAAGACATTTCAGACATCATATAAATTTTATATATACAACCATTATCTTTATCCCATTGTACTTCTTCATCAGTACTTAGGAAGGCACCCATACTATCCATATCAGTAATATTGCCAATCCAGACAAATTCATTATTTCCAAAATCAGATAGTTTCCATTCGGAGCAGAATTCACCAGCACCTCTTGCCATGTTATATTCAACTCTAGCTCTTAGAGTTTCTACACCTGTGGAAATTGTTCCGTGAATACACATATTCATCTAAATTCCTCCTTAACTTATGATAGATAAGGTTAGCATTCTATTCTTTTTTTACAAGAAATCATTAGTATTATAATTTAAATTAAATATTGCCTACTATTTGTGATTACTACCTTCAGCAAACTTATGGTAAGTATTGCTTTATACTATTAATAAAAACCTGAAACATAAAAATATGAAAATGATGCAAATTATACTGTTCTTTTTAATTGTTTCTTGTTTTTATAACATAGCAAATAGCTCTGAAAGACTTGAATTATATTTTTTGTCCGAAAGATTATTATCGAATAAAGTTCTTACTTTTAATGATGCAATTCAATTTAATATCAAATCAAGATCCCTTGGATTTGAAGGTATAACAAATAATAAAAAAATTGATTACACAGTAAAAGTTAATAGAGCAGTTTATCCGATTATTACTTATTCAGATAATATAAATGGTGGAAACCTCAATCAAAATATCCAAGTTGGAAATTATAAGTTTATAGGGGATGAAAATACTAAGGCCAAATCTGGAATTATTATTGGTGGAGGTGCTTTATTAGGTATAAAAAAGTTATATGACCGAGGTCGATATATTGATGTAAATCTGAGTGCTTCGATAGCCGCAGCTCCAGCTCATGATTGGTTGCAAGTTAGAAATGAATATATAACTGCTTGTTCGAAAAATCATGTCAAAAAGTGGATATTTTTTGATGCTTGTACCAGCTGGGCTCATACTAAAAGAGAATTTACTGATACCATTCATAAAAGTATTTCAGCTTCTGTTACAAGGTTATTTATGTCTGAAAGGAGTTTTCATGAAAGCACTTTGATAGTAAAAAGATTTATTTCAGATGAATATCAGCAATTACAAGGCTCAATAGTTTTAAATTCTCTCCTTCCAAATAGATATAAAACAAATATTTTGTTTAAAAAAGGTGAGAATGTTGAAAATATTATTTCCCTTAATTACTCAATAGGATTATCTATCAACAGAATTATTTATAAGAGACCATTAAAAGTCTCTTTATCACAATCTTTTTATGATGGAGGAAATTTTTTAGGAGTGATAAGGGAAGACACTTCTAATCAATTATCTGTATCTTATCCGGTTTATAGAGGATTAAATGTATCTATCGGTTATGTGGATAATAATTCAACAATCCAATCTTTCAGCCACAATGGACCATTGATATCTGTTTCTTTTTCTACAATTAATTTTTAAAAATTATTTATTAAGATTGATAAATATTATGAACGTGAGCAAGGAGGAAATTCTAATGAAAGCAAAATTAATGAGTTATAATCAAATTGATTTTCAATCAAAAGCACATATGAAAAGTATGATAAAAGATATTGAGGAGCAAGTAGAGAAATACGGTTCTCAAATGAAAAAAGCTGGTTTAGTATCTTTTGTTCTTACACAAATTTGGAATAAACAAGGAAAGTTTAGACTTGGAAGTCATTTTTCCTATAGAGATGAAAAAGCGTTTGTTGCATGCCAAAAAATTTTAAATGGTATACCACAGGACGAAGATAACCCAACTGTAACAAATGCTGATAGAGGTATTGTTTTATTAACCTTTGGAGATGAACAGTAAAAACGATAAATAAAGGGTTAAGTTGTAATAACAATTTTTACCTTCAAAAGAAAATTATATTCCTGCTATAAAATCTATTTCTACTGAAGCTCCAACTGCTAAACCTGTTACTCCAATACACGTTCTGGCTGGTAACTTATCTTTACTAAAGTATGATGAATAAACTTTATTCATTTTATCAAAGTCTTGAAAATTTACTAAATATACTTTTGCAAATATAACTTTATCTAATGAAGACCCACATCCTTTTAAAACATCAATAAGATTTTTCATAACTTGATGTGTCTGTTCTTCAATTCTATCTGAAACTAACTTTGAATTGTCGTTTTTTAAGGTTGGCATTTGTCCGGTAATAAAAAGAAAATCTCCAGCACGAACAGCATGACTAAAAGGACCAACTTTTAGCGGTCCATCAGGAACTGTCAAATAATTGATATCCATTATTTTATATTAAATTTTAGATGTATTTATTCAAGCAAATTATTAAAGATACTCTAATCATTATTATAAAGTAAACCTTTGAAACTTCCTATAAAACTGATGGACGAATATCAAAAGAAATTTAAGAAATTTCAAAGGTTAAAATTCATACTGCACAAGAGATGCCAAAATAGAGTAAATATACATTTATTTTTTTTTGCTTAGAAATTCTTTCATTTGTTTAGCTAGTGCTGTAACTTTTTCAATTTCTTGATTTGTTTCATCTTTTAATTCTTTAAGTTTATTCTCTCCTAAACCATATTCCATACTTATAATAGCACCTACACGTTCTTTATCGGTAGTGTCCCCTTGAAACTCACCTAGCTCTTTAGGATTATTTTCATTTTCTAGCCATTCAATATATCCATCACAAAAGATTTTAATGGTATCAATTGTTAATCCAAGCTTAGAATAATCAGGGTATAGTTTAGAATCAGCACCATACCAATCAAAACATTCATTATAGAAGGTTACCAATTTTTCATTATCGATATAAGGCATTTTAAAACTTCTTATTAATTTAGACACTATCTAATCACATCTTGGAAACTTTAAGCAAGTAAAATAATATATAAGGCCTTGTACATATTCAAGAAATTATAAATTTTAATCTTTTTTAAGTAACTTTTTTTTATTTAACTCAATTCAAATTTTATTTTGTTAATTATGATTAAGTTTAATCTAGAACAATTTCTAATAATTAGATTTATCTAGTTTATAAATTAAGAAAGTATAATTACTATCAATTGGTCTTTTAGAATATTTTTAAAAAAACTATAAATAAAATATTGCTACAATCTTATTTTTAGAAAATATTAAGTTTATTTAGTCAGTCATTAATAAAAAGAGTATTTAATGGTATAATTATTTTATAAATAATTATTTTAAATTTTCAATTCTGTAGGCTGCACCTGTCATCGTAGAAACAATCGGAAATAAGAATTTTATACCTTTATTAACATCATTATTTTTTCTATTGATTTTATAAATTTTTTTAGTTTTTAAATCTAAAAGCGATGATAGTTTTTTTTTATTTGAATTTAATGTTTTATTTAAAATCATTTATAGAAATCCCTAAGTTTAAATAATTTGAGGATGCAATTAATGATCCAATTTAAATATTTTAATTTATTTTGGGTTGGGTAAAATAATAAAGAAATTTCTTTTATCAATGTAATTAAATGGTTAAATAAAGTTCCAGAAATATAAGGAACCCTTCTAAGATAATGATATTTCGTTTTCTTTTAGTTATTTTAATTTTTATTTATTCATTAAAACCTGTTTTAAGTGAACTTGATTTTAAATCTGAAATTAATGAAATTAATGCTAATGTAGTCTTTTTAAGACATAGTATAGCACCTGGATTTGGTGATCCTAAAAATTTTAAAATAGATGATTGCAGCACACAAAGAAACTTGAGTAAAACTGGTATTTTACAAGCGAGATCAATAGGTAAGTTCTTCATTGAAAACAACATTGAGTTTTCTGAAATATTAAGTAGTCAATGGTGTCGATGTAAAGATACTATTAACGAAATGAATATTGGTAATTGGAAAACATTTCCAGGTTTAAACTCATTTTTTCAAAATTTTTCAAAAAAACAAATAGTATTACCTTTACTCCTTGATAAATTAAAAAACGTTAAAAATGATGAATTAATTCTTTTGGTTACTCATCAAATAGTCATTTCTGAAATTACTAATGTTTCTCCTCCTAGCGGTGGAATAGTAATATATAATACAAAAAATAAAAAAGCTAAGTTAATAAGAAATATAACAAACTAGAAAATTCATTTTATATAATTTTGTAATAATTTTTTTCTTTTTTTATAATTTTCGCCTAATACCATAAATAAGTAAATTCCAAATAATATTACTATCAAAGAAAACAAGTGAAAAATTTGTAATTTCTCATTTAAAATAATTATTCCTAGAAATGCAGAAAAGACAGGGACAAGATTGATAAACAAACTCGCTTTATCTGCACCAATAAGTTCTACACCTCTTATAAAAAAAAGTTGTGCTATTAAAGAAGGGACAAGAGCTATATAAATTATTATCAAAAAATCATTTTTGTTATTAGGCCAATTAATAAGATTTAAGTGATTTTCTATCAATATTCCTGGAAAAGAGGCAATAAAAGCAGTGATTGAAAAGAAGAACATTAATACAAATGGATCAATATTTGGTTTTTTTCTTAATCCAAGTGTAAAACCTGAATATAAAAAACATGAAAAAAACATAATAAGATCACCATAATTCAAAGCTAATAAAAGTAAAATTTCTAAATTTCCTTGGCTTACCAGTATTAATACTCCAATAAATGTTAAGAATAATCCACAAATTTGAATTAAATTTGTTTTTTCTTTAAAAAAAATAAGTGATCCAATTAAAACAATTGCTGGCATTGTTCCTTGAATTATTCCAAGATTTATGGCTGATGTATACTGAGCAGAGATATAAAAAAGAGAATTAAACCCTGTATAACCAAATGCTCCCATAAAAAATAACCAAATTAATTTACCCTTTAATAAATCCAAAGAAGTGATTATTTTTTGATATTTAAATATGAATAGAATGCTAGAAACTATGGACCATCTTAAAAATACTATAACCATTGGTGATATTTCATTTGAAGATAATCTTCCGGCAATAGTATTTCCTGCCCACCCAAGCATACATAATATAAGCATAAGGATCGCATTGTCGATTGTGAGCTTTCTCAGTATACTTTTCATATCAGCAGATAAAGAAGTTTATGTTAGAATTTAAAAATATTTTATAATTTTTATGATTTATAAATGCAGTAGATTAATTTAAAAAATAAATCAACAGAGGTAAGAGAAATAATGAAACCAAAATTTCATCATATAAATTTATCAACAAAAAACGTAAAAGAAATGCAAAAATTTTACAAGAAAATTCTTTTTTTAGACAATGAAGAAATAGACATTCCAAAATTAGAAAAAGGTAAAGCATATGATGGAGATGTTGAATTTATGACTGATAGTAAAATTCAAACTCATTTGGCTGAAATTGATAATGATTTATGTTTTAAAACGGGTTTAGAGATAAATCCATTATCTAAAGGCCATTTTGCATATCGAGTAGATGATTTAAATAAGTTTAAAAAACATTTAGAACTAAATAAAATCAAATATTCTGATTGGGGTGAAACAGCTGTATCCGGCTGGCAACAAATTTTCTTTCATGACCCTGATGGTAATATAATTGAAGTACATCAAAAAAAAATAAACAAGATATTGTTTTAATTAAATTTAATTACTCTGCTGCTTGATATTCACTCATTGGTGGACAAGAACATATTAAGTTTCTGTCTCCATATGCATTATCAACTCTATTAACTGGTGACCAATATTTATCTACCCTAAATGCACCAGGTGGATAACAGGCTTGCTCTCTAGAATATGGTTTATTCCAATCGCCAATTAAGTCTTCAACGGTATGTGGAGCATTTTTTAGCGGATTATTTTCTTTATCAAAAACACCAGTTTCAATTTTTTTACATTCATCATAAATAGCTATCATAGCATCACAAAACCTATCTAATTCTGCTTTGGTCTCTGACTCAGTTGGTTCAACCATTAATGTACCTGAAACAGGCCAGCTCATAGTTGGTCCATGAAATCCGGCATCTATTAATCTTTTTGAAATGTCATCAACAGTTACATTACATGTTTCTTTAAAAGGTCTCGTATCTACTATACATTCATGAGCAACTCTTCCATTTGCTCCGGTAAATAAAATTGGGAAATATTTTTCTAATCTTTTAGCAATATAATTTGCATTTAAAATAGCTACTTTTGAAGCTTGTGAAATTCCTTCACCACCCATCATCAAGATATATGCCCAACTTATTGGAAGTAATGATGGAGATCCATAGGGAGCCGCTGAAACAGTATTTAAAGTTCCGTCAAAAAACGGATGTTGCGGTAAAAAAGACTCTAAATGCTTTTTAACACCAATAGGTCCCATTCCAGGTCCACCACCGCCATGTGGTATACAAAAAGTTTTATGTAAATTTAAGTGACTTACATCCCCTCCAATTTTACCAGGTTGTACCACACCAACCATAGCATTCATATTTGCTCCATCAATATATACCTGTCCACCATATTTATGTGTAATTTGACAAACTTCTTTTACAGTTTTTTCAAAAACACCATGAGTAGAAGGATAAGTAATCATACATGCAGCCAATCGGTCCTCATTTTCCTTAGCTTTTGTTTCAAAATCGACTAGATCAATGTCTCCATTTGATAAAGATTTTACAGGTATTACTGTATAACCTACCATTTGTGCAGAAGCCGGATTAGTTCCATGAGCTGATTCTGGAATTAAACATATATTCCTATTTTCTTGATTTCTAGATTTATGATAAGAACGTATTGTTAGTAATCCTGCATATTCCCCTTGAGCTCCAGAATTTGGTTGCATAGATATAGCATCATATCCTGTAATTAAACATAACTTCTGACAGAGATCTGTTATCATCTCATCGTAGCCTTTTGTTTGATCTTTTGGAGCAAATGGATGTAATAAAGAAAACTCCCTCCAACTTACTGGCATCATTTCAGCTGCGGAGTTTAATTTCATTGTACAAGAACCTAGAGGTATCATTGCTCTGTCTAGCGCTAAATCTCGATCAGCCAGTCTTCTCATATACCTTGTCATTTCTTGTTCTGCTCTATTCATATGAAAAATAGGGTGCTCTAAATATGGAGTTGTTCTAATTAATCTGTCAGGGATTCTGTAATTAGGTGTAAAATCTGTATCTTTTTTATCTAGGCCAAAAGCTTTCCACACGGATTCAATGATTTCTGGTCTAGTCCTTTCATCTAATGTAATACCTATTTTGTTTTCATCTATTTTACGAAAATTAATACCTTCATTAATTCCACTTTTTAAAATAACCGTTTGAGCATTTCCAACATCTATTGTAATCGTATCAAAGAAATTATTAGGCTCAATCTTATAACCTAATTCTTCTAAACCAATGGCTAATCGGACTGTTTTTCTATGAATTCTCTGTGCTATTGCCTTTAATCCATCAGGTCCATGGAAAACGGCATACATTGATGCCATGACTGCTAAAAGTGCTTGTGCTGTACATACATTTGAGGTTGCTTTTTCTCTCCTAATATGTTGTTCCCTTGTTTGAAGAGCTAATCTAAGAGCTTTATTACCTCTACTATCGATTGATACTCCCACTATTCTCCCAGGAAGATTTCTTTTATAGAGATCTTTTGTTGCAATATAGGCAGCATGTGGCCCTCCAAAACCAACTGGAACACCAAATCTTTGGGTTGAACCAACTGCAATATCAGCATCCATTGAGCCAGGATCCTTAAGAATTGTAAGGGCAAGTGGATCTGCTGACATAATTGCAATTGCACTATTTCTATGAAGTGAAGAAATATGATTTGAAAAGTCTCTGATATCTCCAAAAGTACCAGGATATTGAAATATCGCACCAAAATATTGATTATCGTCTAAAATTTCGTCTGGATGACCAATTACTATATCAATATGAAGTGGTTCTGCACGTGTTTTCATAACGGCAATATTTTGTGGATGAGTAAACTTATCTACAAAAAATTTATTTGAATTAGATTTAGAAACTCTTTTTGCCATAATCATAGCTTCAGCTGCTGCAGTAGATTCGTCTAATAATGATGCGTTTGCAACTGGTAATCCAGTTAAATCTGAAATCATTGTTTGAAAGTTTAATAAGGCTTCTAGTCTGCCTTGAGCAATTTCGGGTTGATAAGGCGTATATGCAGTGTACCAAGCTGGATTTTCTAATATATTTCGTTGAATTGCAGGAGGTGTAACGGTTCCATGATAACCCTGACCAATTAAAGAAGTTAAAACTTTATTTTTTGCTGCTGTAACTCTTAAATGATATAAAGCCTCTCTTTCAGATTTAGGTTTTCCCCAATTGAGAGTTTCCTTCTGTAATATATCTTCTGGTACTGTTTCTTTTATTAATTCATTGATCGATTCACAACCAATTACTTTTAACATATGATTAATTTCAGATTTAGATGGACCAATATGTCTTCTATTGGCAAAATCATAAGGTAAATAATTTACTGGTTTAAAAGACAATTTTTTCTCCTAAATTTTTAACTAGTTAATTTGTCGTATTCTTCTTTATCTAATAGTTTATCTAGTTCACCTGGGTTATTTAATTTCATTTTAAAAAACCAACCTTCTCCAAGTGGATCAGAATTTACAATACTTGGGTCATCAACAATTTTATCATTTATTTCGGTTATTACGCCATCAAGAGGAGCCAAAATATCAGATGCTGCTTTTACACTTTCAATTACTACAATTTCTTGGTCTTTTTTTACTTCTAAATCTTTGTTTGGAAGTTCAACAAAAACAAGATCACCTAATTGTTCAGCGGCATGCTCCGTTATTCCGACTATAACTATATCTTCTTCTTGCTTAAGCCATTCATGTTCTTCAGTATATTTCATTTTAGCCTCTAAATTTTATATTTTGTTTTAATAAATGGTAATTTTGTAATTATTGCAGGTAATATTTTATCCCTTACTTTGACGTAAACTTTTTCAAGATCTTCCAAATATTCACTTTGTATTCTACCCATAGAGATAGGTTTATTTAAGGTTGGACTAAAACCGCCAGATGTAACAATTCCAATTTCTGTCTCTCCTTCATTATCAAGATATATGATACAACCAGTTCTCATCGGAGCTTTTTCTACAGGAAGTAACCCAATTCTTAAATAAAAAGATCCTTTTTCTAACTGATTTAATATTTCTGTATTTCCTAGAAAATTAATATTTGATGAACTTTGATTTCTTCTACGTTTATGAATTACCCAATTAAGGTTGGCTTCTACAGGTGTGATTTCAGAAGTTAAATCATTTCCGTATAAACAAAGGCCTGCCTCTAAACGAAGACTATCCCTTGCACCTAGACCAATTGGTAAAAGCTCACTTTTTTTGAACAAAATTTCAACTAATTGTAATACATTTTTATTGTGGACTGATATTTCAAAGCCATCCTCACCTGTATAACCTGATCGTGAAATTGAGCAGTCAATATCTGCAAGAGAAATATCAATAGAGTCCATAAATTTCATTGTTTTAATATTTGAATTTATGGATGCTAGAATATCCTCAGATCGAGGTCCTTGGATTGCTAAAAGTGACTTATTTTCTTCAAGTTCAATACTGAAATCGTATGAGATATTGTCTTTAAGGTGTTGATAATCATTCATTTTTTGACTTGCATTTACAACGAGTTGAAAATAAAGATCTTTATTTGCAATCATTAAATCGTCGATTACACCTCCATTACTATTTGTTAAAAGTGAGTATGTTTGTCGGTTTTCCTTTAAATTATACAAATCACAAGGCATTAATCTTTCTAATTCTTGAATGAGTTTTTCTTTCTCATTATTTTTTGACCAGATTTTTATTTGTCCCATATGACTTACGTCAAAAAAACCAGCTTTGCTTCTTGTATGTAAATGCTCCGATATTACACCATTTTTATATTGTACAGGCATCGAATAACCTGCAAATGGAACAAATTTTGCTCCATTATTTTCATGAAAATCATATAAACTAGTCTTTTTTAAATCTTCCACAACAAGGCTCAATAAATTTACTTAGTAAAAGGTACTTAATACCTCGAGCCCCCTCTGTTCATTTGCCTGAGATTATTATCCCTTCGGCGAACCATAAAGATTTCTCTCCAGAGTTTTAATCTTATATCGGTCCTTTTGCCTGAGAGTTTCCGAGGCGGTTGCTCCTTCGGCCTTGCTGTTTACAATGTCTCCCGATATAATTTTACATATTATGCATATTTAAAAAATCTATCAACCAATTTTTCAAAATCTGCAAAAACATTTTAAAAGTTATTTATTTTAGAGGATTTTTTATGTCTTTTGAAAATATTAAAGTTAAAAAAATTGAAAATTTAAGCTTAATAACCATAAATAGGCCACAAAAGTATAATGCCATTTCCATAGCCACTTTGTCTGAATTAGAAACGGCGCTTGATAAATCGGCTAATGATAATGATGTAAAAGTTATTGCATTTACAGGTGAAGGTGAAAAAGCGTTTGCTTCTGGCTCAGATTTATCAGAGGTAAAAGATAGAAATTTAAAAAAAGCATTAGAACCTATTATACAGGGTTTAGCTGATAAAATGGAAAAAACTCCTAAACCAATTATTGCAGCTATCAATGGAGTTTGTATGGGAGGCGGATTAGAAGTTGCGTTGGGTTGTGATTTGAGAATTGCAACTAAAAATGCTGTTTTTGCAACTCCAGAAGGAAAACTTGGTATTATTCCAGGAGGAGGTGCTACTGCTAGATTACCAAGAATTATAGGTCGTGCATGGGGAATGGAAATGTTACTAATGGGGGAAAGTATAAATGCTGAAAAAGCGTTAAAAATAGGATTAGTAACACGTGTTGTTTCACAAGAAGATTTGATTCCTGAAGTTATAAAGATGTCAAAAATATTAAGTAAATTTGCACCATTTGTTCCCCGTACCATAAAAGCAATTGTCAATTTTGGTATGGAGGGAAGCTTGGCAAGCGCATTAATGTTTGAGAAGTATGCACAAGGAGCACTTGTCCAGACTGAGGATAAGGAAGAGGGTATTAATGCTTTTTTAGAAAAGAGAGAACCTGAATTTAAAGGGAAGTAAAATTAATTAACCCATTCACCGTTTCTAAATACTGGTATAAGGTTATTTTCTTTAATTCCATCAATATTTATATCTTTAGATCCAATCATCCAATCAATATGAATCATACTAGAATTCCCTCCAAAACTTTTAATGTCATCATTTGTAAGACTTTCAAAATTTTTGAAACATTTTGAATAGCATTGACCTAAAGCTATATGGCAAGCAGCATTTTCGTCAAACAAGGTGTTGTAGAATAGGATATTTGATTGTGAAATTGGAGAACTATCTGGCACTAAAGCGACCTCTCCTAAGCGTCTAGCTCCTTCATCTGAATCTAAAACTTTATTAAATACTTTTTCACCTTTATCCGCTTTAGCATTAATTATTTTACCTTCTTTAAACTCAACTCTTATTCCTTCAATAAGACTACCTTGATGAGAAAGAGGTTTGGTTGAGCTTACATGGCCGTCTACTTTTAAGCAATGAGGTGTAGTAAATACCTCCTCAGATGGAATATTAGGATTACAAGTTATACCATTTTGCGATTTAGATGCTCCTCCCATCCATTCATGATTTTTTGCTAAACCAACTTTAAGGTCTGTTCCTGGACCTTTATAGTGTAAAAAATCAAAATCCATTGAATTTAGCCAAGAAGATTTTTGTTTTAAATTTTCATTATGTTTTTTCCACATTTCATGTGGATTTGCATTGTTTACCCTAGATGCAGCGAAAATAGCTTCAGCTAAAGATTTTTGAGCCTCTTCTGCAGATAATTCTGGAAAAACACGACAGGCCCATGCTTTACCTGGCCAAGCTACTATATTCCAATTAATGGTAAATGTTGTAATTCTTTCTCTTGCTGGTTTGGAAGCGTTTGATAAAGCTTTATTAGATCTTCCAATTTTCCCTGGATCTTGATGTTCCAATAACATTGGATCATCTCCAACAATAGCTAATCTAGCTGTATTATTATCAAAAGCTTCTCCCATACCATTATATAACCAAGATGCCGCTTTATCAAATGAGGTATCAGGAGCATTTTCGTATCTAGCTAAAGTAATTTCAGGATCAGAAAATAAAGGTGTAACTAAATTTGCTCCCGCTCTATATGCATGTACTACAATTCTTCTTACTAGTGGTAATGCTTCAACAGGAGAAGTTATAAGCAAATCTTGACCAGGTTTGAGTGATAAGCCTGTATTAACAGCTAAATTTGCTAAACGATCAATCTTTGTCTCATCAATTTTAGTATTGTACATTTATTTACCTGTATAAAATAAAATTAAACATTCGCTTTCATTTTTCTTATAAATCTAAAGTGCTGTATGCAAACATAACAAAACAATAATCCGGCTATGAACATCATAAGTTTAGATAAATCAGCCCATGCATTATTCATTAAATTTCCTGTTATCAAACCACGAAAAAAATCAGCTCCTCCAATTGTGGTTATTAATCCAAAAATAATTACAATATGCATTAATATTTTCTGTGATTTTGGAAAAACTTTGGATAATAAAGAGAGTATAAATATTGGGATACCTAAAAATGTAGGTATCAATGAGGTTATAGAATTACTCCCGCTCGCTACAGAAACAATAATACCCCATGTAATTAAAAAAACACTAAAAACAATTGAGAAATTGATAGCATTTAAACCAAAAAACTTAAACTGTTGGGAAATGTTCTCGTTCATAAAAAATTCCGATCAATAGTGCATAATATGAATATACTTCGTACATATAATGTAAAATTTTATTTAAACAATAATCAAAATCAATTAAATGATTTTGAAATATTGAATACGTGTTTTTTTTTATAATAATACCAATATAAACATTGATTATTTGGTTGGATTATTTTTATAATTTTACGAATTAATAATTAATGGTTTAGAAAATGGAATATAAAAAACGGTTTACAATAAAGGCATTTGATCAAAAAGGAGATCGACCCTTAGAACTCTCAAGACCAGGAAATATGAAATCTCATCCTTGGTCATATATGGAGTTACCTTTTGATCCAGAATACGAACTATATAACAATAGAATGACACCAGCTTCTCTAAATAATATTACACCAGATGAGCAATATTGGGCGGTTCGGACAGGTGTCATATTACGAAATACAGGAGAATTCCCAGTTGAAATATCTGGTAAAGACGCTTTTAAATTTGCAAATTATATTTTCACTAGAGATGTAAATAAAATCAAATCAGGTCGATGCTCTTATCAGTTTGCGTGCTATCATGATGGAGGGATGATTACAGATGGGGTAATGTTACACTTTAAAGATAAATTATGGATGGCTCAAGCAGATGGTGATTTAATTAATTGGTACCTTGCGCATTCTAAAGATTTTGATGTTAAAATAAACGACCCCAATGTTTGGGTAAGTCAAATTCAAGGACCGAAATCTTTAGACCTTCTTCATGCTCTTATTGATGGAAAACTTGAACAACCACTTAATTATTTTGATTTTTGTAAAGTTTTTATTAATGGTGAGGAAGTTATAATTAGTAGAACAGGATTTTCAAATGAACTTGGATGGGAAATTTATCTTCAACCAGATAATGACTTTAAAAAAATTGGAGATAAACTTTGGGAAATTGGAAAAAAATTTAATTTGAAGTTAACTGGAACACCAGTTTTTAGAGCTAGAAGAATAGAAGCTGGTTTATTATCCGCAGGGAGAGACTTCAATGAATCAACAACACCTTTTGATGTTGGGTTAAATAAATTTGTAGACATGCAAAAAGGAAACTTTGTTGGCAAACAAGCATTAGAAAGAAAGAATAAAAATCATAAAATTATGGGTTTGCGAGTTAAAGACGGTATTGCTTGTTTAGGAAGTAAAATTACCAATAATAATCAGTGTATTGGGGAGGTAACCTCATCTAGCTGGTCACCATATCAGGAGTGTGGTGTTGCTATTATAAGATTAAATAATGATTTTGAAGAGTACGATAAAATAGTGGAAGTACATAACTACAAAAATAAAAAACTAAAAGCCTATATTTGTGATTTACCTATGTATGACAAAAATTCTGAAATAGTTAGGGGGATTGATCGAAAAATACCAAAATCTTCAAATCCTTGGTTTAAATAGACTTTTTAAAAGTTGATATGATTATTTCTAATCATTTAATTACAGGCAAAACTAAATTTATTGCACACATTGGTTTTCCAACAAAATCATTTACTGCTCCAAAGATCCTTAATCCTTATTTTAATTCAATTAATAAAGATTTAGTAGTTATTCCAATGGCTTGTAAAAAACGAGATTTAAAACCTTTAATTAACGGGTTAACTAATCTTGAGAATTTTTATGGAGCATTGATAACTATGCCATATAAAGAAGAGATTGTTGCTTTTCTAAAAAAGAAAAAAAATTAGTTAAAATATCTAAAGTCTGTAATATTTTAAAACCTATTAAAAATAATCACTTAATTGGAGGTCTTACTGATATCGAAGGATTTAAAAAATCAATCAAATCCTTAAAATTAACTCTAAAAAATAAAAAAATACTTATAGTCGGGGCAGGTGGTATAGGTAAATCATTATCTCATTTTTTTCTTAATGAGGAAGTTAAATCAGTAAGAATTCATGATATAAATAAGGAAAAAGCTAATAATTTAAATAATAAAATACAAAATAAAAATTTTAAATTCAATTATAAGATTTGGAATAAAAAAGACACAAAATTTGATTTTTTAATTAATGCTTCACCAGTTGGGATGGTTAGCTTCAAATCTCCAGTAAATTCAAGAATTATTAAAAATTGCAGTACTGTTATAGATTTTGTTTTGTCTGATAAACAAACAAAAATACTCAAATTAGCAAAGAAATTTAATAAGCAAACAATATCTGGTAATTCAATTCTAATTCATCAAATTCCAGCTATGTTAAAATTTTTTGGAGAAAAAGAAATTTCAGATTCTAATTTAGAAAACTTACGTAATATACTTTTATATTAAGTATTTTCTATTTTTGGTGACTTAATTCATTTTTTAATAATTATTTCTGTTTTTGTTTAACTTATATGTTCTTGATATGAATTCTGGTGGTCGTTTCTTAACCCAATTAATAAATTTTTCAAGTTTAGGATGAGATTTCAAATCCTCAATATTATTAAGATTTTTTGCTAATTCATTCTCTTTAAATAATAAATGTATTTGTTTATGACAAATATGGTGTAAAAGGACAGTTGGTCCACCTTTCCCGCCTTTAGATTTTGGAATCAAATGATGTAAACTTTTTGGAACGTCTAAAGGTATTTCTCTATCACATAAAGGACAATAAATTTTTGTATATTTATTTTCAAATTTCAAGTTATGACGTCTAGAAAGTTATGAAAAATGAACCTCAATAAAAGAGGTTCATTAAAAGTTTACTACAACCAAATTTGATATAATTGAGCAAGAGCAAATATAGTATATGTCAAAATATAAACGGTTTTCCACATTGAAAATGGAGAATTTTGACCTAATTTTCCCATATTACTTTCAGCCTCTTCTTTTCCCATATCCATAATATGAGCTTTGAAAGTATCAATTTGATTTAATCCAGCAATTAAAGCAAATATCAATGTTGCAATTATTCCAACAGATAATGGTAAAATGGCAATATTTTCAGTAGAAATTAATGTCAAAGTCACTAAATTTGAGAATGTTGCTATAATATTTATGAGCATAAAATCTCTTCCAAGAGCATTAAACATAATTGCTCTTGTTTGTTTGTTCATAGAATCTTTATCCATGATGCCCCCCTTTGATTTTTTATATTTATAAAAAACACACACATTTTCATAAATATCAAGATTAACGTAGCGTAAAAATTTTAGTTTAAAATATTTTCGTCTAAAACAATTCCTCTGCTGGATGAAATTTTTCTATTAATGTCTGAATTTTCATTTTCAAATTCTCTAAATATTTTCTGACATGCTATAAAAGCCTTTTCATCTTTATACATAAATATTCTTCCAATTCGAAAAACACCTTCTTTATTCCATATTTGTGTATTAATATTTGAAGTCATACCCGCATCTTTAAACTTCTTAAGCCATTTTTCTTTATTTTCGTCCCAACGTCTTAGAGCTAGTTCCATTTCAGTTTTTGTACGAAAATCAACTGTAGTATAACTTATAAGAAGTGTGTCCATTTTTATGTTCTCTTAATTAATGCAATTAAAGTAAATTGATTGATATTTTATAACATAATCTAACTGGTAGTTTTTAATCCCTCGTAGTTTGTTATATCTTTAGCATGTTGAGCTGGATAATTTTTCAATTCCGAATATTCTTCATCTGTAAATACTCTTGATCTCGTTAGAAATCTTTTGCCTGTAGGTCCTTCTAAACTAAACATACCACCTCTACCTGGCACTACATCTATTATTAAATGAGTATGTTCCCAATATGAGTACTGGTCTTCAGCAATAAAGAATGGCTGAGAATTGATTGAACCTAAAAATATATCTCTTGAACCAACCCTAAATTCATTTCTTGGAAAACACATTGGAGCAGACCCGTCACAACACCCCCCCGATTGATGAAATACTAAAGGACCATGAATTTCAACTAACTCTTCAACTAATTTGTTAGTTTGATCTGTTGAAGACAATCTATCAATCATAATATACCTCATTTTCTCTGTTAAGATAACTACATAAATATACAAAAATTTCAATAAATTGTTCAAAATTGGAGAACGAGATATTGTTATTTATAGCCAAGTTAGAGGACTCACTGTAATTTGATATTATGTTAGCTCATTACCTATTTTACTCTATTTATTAGTATTATCTTAAATACTTACACACAAAAAAAAAGATGATAAAGATAAAGAT
>CACGLH010000008.1:42500-65713 GCA_902573735.1 uncultured Alphaproteobacteria bacterium | reverse complement strand
TTTAATAAGTTAGTTCCAATGAATAAAAATTTATATTCGCATATATTAGAAGGTAAAGATGACATGCCAGCTCATATAAAAACTGCATTAACTAATACAAACTTAACATTAAGTATCATTGATAATTTGTTAAAAATTGGTACTTGGCAAGGTGTATATTTATTCGAACATAGGACTCAAAAGCACGTAAGATCAATTTTTTGTCATGTGATTGGAGAGATATAAATAAAACATTTGAGGAAAAAAAATAATGATCCAAAACCAAACAATTATACTTATACATGGTGCTGGTAGTATAGGTAATGAGTGGGAGAATTTTAAAAAATCATTTGAATTAATGGGAAATACAGTTATTAATCCAACCTTAAGGTACCACCAAAGAGGTTATATAAGCGATCCTAAATTAGGTAATACTAGTATATTAGACTATGTAGAAGATATAGAAAATATAATAAAAAAATTAAACCAAAAACCAATAATAATTGGTTACTCAATGGGAGGATTGATTGCTCTTATTCTTTGCTCAAGAGGTTATGGAAAATTAGGTATTTTTCTTACACCTGCTGCACCAAGTGGTATTAACGCAATAAGTTTAAGTGTAATTAGAATATTTATTATGAATATTTTTAGGTGGAAATTCTGGTGCAAACCGATGCCTCCAAATTTTCCATCTGCATTTTATGGCGTATTACATGATTTTAAAAAAGAAGATGCTTTGAGAATTTTTAAAAAAAACTATTCCCCAGAATCAGGTCGAGCAATGTGTGAGATGGGGTTTCCTTTTTTTTATTCAAATGCACCTACAAAAGTAGACGAAAAAAACATTTTATGTCCCACTCTTACAATTGGGACTGGAAGAGATAGAATCACCCCTGTTCAAATTTCAAAAAAACTAAAAAAAAAACTTGGGGAAAAAAATGAATTAATTATTTTTGAAAATTTTTCCCATTATGTCATGGAAGGAAAAGAATTTAAGGAAGTTTTTTCAAAAATTTCTGACTGGATATTAAAAAAAATAGGTGACTCAGCAGCTTGAAAATTTTTAAAATTAAATAACATGGCGGACAGGATGGGATTCGAACCCACGAGAGGGTTGCCCCTCTACTCCCTTAGCAGGGGAGCGCCTTCGACCGCTCGGCCACCTGTCCACCTACCCATGTATAATGTGGATGTAATATTATCAAGAAAATTTTATCAATAAGGGGATTAATTTTAAATGAAGGCTATTTTAAAATTCTTAAAGGAAGACAGAAAGATAAGTTCAGTCATGATTATTTTGTTAATTTCGTCATTTATTTTTATTATCGACCAATTATCAAAACTTTATGTAGTTCATTTTTTAGATCTGTCAAATAGATTAAGTATAACCGTAATAACTGGCTTTATTTATTTTAAAATGGCGTGGAACGAAGGAATAAATTTTGGTTTATTTGCAAATAATTCTGATATAATGAGAATTACCTTAGTTATCATTTCGGTTTTAATTTGTATTGGTATATTTTTTTGGGCAATTAAACAAAAAAGCTTTTTTTTATTAATTTGTGCATCCGCGATAATTGGTGGTGCTTTAGGAAATGTGATAGATCGAATAATTTATGGAGCAGTAGCTGATTTTCTGAATATTACATGTTGTGGTCTGTACAATCCATATTCATTTAATATAGCTGATATATCGATTTTCCTTGGTGTAATTGGTATTATCTTTTTTCCAACTGAAAAAAATCAAAATAAAAAATCTTAATAAGTTTTATTATCTTTCAGTATTGGCAGAATCGTAAGTAAAATGCTATATATTGTAAAATGAATAATTTGACAAACAACATATTGAATAAAAAGTCCTTCAAGAGACCGATTGTAAAGCTTGATGAAAAGATATCTAATCAGATTGCTGCTGGTGAAGTTATTGAAAGACCTGCCGCCATAGTAAAAGAATTGGTAGAAAATTCTATTGATGCAGGGGCAAATTCTATAGAAATTTTAGTTTCACAAGGCGGAAAATCAATTATTCAGGTAAAAGATGATGGGTGGGGAATTTCAAAAGATGAATTGCCCACCGCAGTTTGCAGACATGCAACTTCTAAATTAATTGATAATGAAATTTCGAATGTTAATACTTATGGATTCAGGGGAGAAGCTTTACCATCTATTGGCTGTTCTGGTAGATTAAATATTAAATCTAAAATTGATAAGTCTGAAGATGCTTGGGAAATATTTGTAGAAAATGATAAAATAATTGAATTAATACCAACGTCCTTAAACAATGGTACGTGTGTTGAGGTTAGGGATTTATTTTTCAAGACTCCGGCCAGATTGAAATTTCTAAAATCTGATAAAATTGAAATGCAATCTATATTTGATATTTTCAAAAGGTTATCATTAATAAATCCTAACATAAGCTTTTCTTTGCGAGAGTTATCAGCAAATGGTGGTGGTAAATCCATTGCTAATTATCCTGTTAAATCATCTATTTTTAATAATATAAAGCATGTTCCCAGCAATGATAATAATAAATATTCTTTCAGAGTAAGTCAGGTCTTAGGAAGGGAAATATCTCAAAATCTCTTACCCATTTCTTTATCTAATGAGGATTTAAGCATAGAGGGATTTATTTCATTGCCTACATTCTCACGAAGTAATTCACTACAACAATATTTTTTTGTTAATGGAAGACCAGTTTGGGACAAAAACTTAACAACTGCAGTTAGGGTTAGTTATTCTGATTTTATAATGAAGGGTAGATATCCTATAACTGTTATTTTTATCAATTGTCCAACTGATTCAGTTGACGCAAATGTGCATCCTGCCAAAACTGAGGTTAGATTTCAAAACCTCAATTACATAAAAAACTCAATTATATCTATCATTAAATCAACTATTGCTAATCATAATACTAAGACATCAACTGCTGTATCTGAAGGAATGATGCATGCATTTAAAAATAATATTAATTTTGGAGATTTATCTAATAATAAAGAAATAAATTTAAAGGGAAGTTTTTCAAATTCAATCAAAAAGAAAAATAGAGAAGAATTTACAAATTTTTCGGAACCATTTTTTAAAGATCTATCTTCAAGAAATTATCAGTATAAATTATCTAATGAAAAAAATATTAATGAAATCAATTTAGCAGAAAAAAATGAAAAAGGGTTACCACTTGGATCCCCAGTTGCGCACATTCACGAAAATTATATCATTTCTCAAACTAATGAAGGGATAGTTTTAATTGATCAACATGCGGCACATGAAAGAATAGTATATGAAAAACTTAAAACATTATTTAAACAAGAAAATGTAGCAACTCAAGCTTTATTAATTCCTGAAATAATTGAGCTTGGTTATGAACGTACATCTGTTGTATTAGATTTTAATGATGATTTAGAAAGGTTAGGAATAATATTGGAACCTTTTGGAAAAAAATCAATTTGTGTAAGATCGTTGCCTGAAATATTAGGACAATTAAATAGTTCTGTTTTTCTTAACGACCTAGCTGACGAACTTTTAGAATGTAACAACATTTCAGTAGCAGAAGAGAAAATAGAAAAAGTAATTTCCAAAATAGCATGCCATGGTTCAATTAGGTCAGGTAGAAAACTTAATAGTTCTGAAATGTCTGTTTTATTAAGAACTATGGAAGCAACACCATTTTCTAACCAATGTAATCATGGTAGACCTACTTTTATTGAGTTGAAGCTAAAAGATATCGAAAAATTATTTAATAGGAATTAAATTATTGCTTAATCATTCAAGTTTTATGGTGTTTTTATTAGCTTTTATATTCTTCTTATTTTGTTTGATCTTGCTTTTCGTTATTTTTAGAAAATCAAATAATAAAAGTAACTCAGGTCTTTCTCAAGATCTAGAAAAATTAAAAGATGGCCAGTTGAAATTGGCAGGTATAATTGAAAATCTTGTTAATAATCAAAATTTAGGAAATGCCAATATTTTATCTAATATGGAAGGGCGCTTATCTGAAGTTCAAAAACAAATATTTGATAGCTTAAGTGGTTCTGCTTCAAATACTGCTAAATCATTAGGAGCTCTACAGGAACGTTTAATTGCAATCGATAAAGCCCAAGCTAATTTAGAAAAACTTTCTGGTAATGTTTTAAGTTTACAAGATATTCTGTCAAACAAGCAGACAAGAGGAGTTTTTGGGGAAATTCAACTTAAAGATATAGTTTCAAAAGCTTTACCCCCCAACTCATATGCTTTTCAGGTCTTACTTAAAAATGGTAGAAGGGTAGATTGTATGATTTATTTACCCTATCCTCCTGGTCCAATTGCAATAGATAGCAAATTTCCATTAGATGCGTATGAAAATTTAAGAAAATTTGAGAATGAGATTGAAAAAAACAAGGCAATCCAAATTTTCAAAAAATCAATAAGGTTTCATATTAATTCAATTTCTGAAAAATATATAGTAGAAGGCGAAACGGCAGATGGTGCAATAATGTTTTTGCCTTCTGAAGCAATATATGCAGAATTACATGCTAATTTTTCAGATATTATTCATGAAGGGTTTTCTAAAAGAGTTTGGATTGTATCTCCTACAACTTGTATGGCAACTCTTAACACTATTAGAGGAATTCTGAAAGATGCCACCCTTAAAGAGAACTCTAGTAAGATAAGAGAAAATCTAAACCTTCTGTTTAAGGATGTTTCTAGATTAGGTAATAGAATTGATAATTTAGACAAACACTTTAATTTAGCTAGCAAAGATCTTGAAGAAGTTAAAGTCTCAGCCCAAAAAGTAACTAATAGAGCAGATAAGTTTGAAGCTTTAGATTTTGGTGAGATTGGTCATTCTCCTGTCGGAGATATTGGCTCAAAAATTTCCAAATTAAATATGATTAAAAAATAATTTTGCTATAAGTTAAATTTGTTTTATTTTTGAATTTTAATTAGTAAGAGGAGAAATTTAATGAGAATTATAATTTTGTTATTCATTTGTAGTATGTTAATGAGTTGTGGAACTGTTGGAGGTGCCATTCAGGGTTTTGGTTCGGATTTAGATATGGTTGGTGGATATATTACAGATTTTTGATTTGAATAATTGCTATGTTTTTGAACCCACCTATTATTAAATTGTGGATTAAAGTAAATAGATTTTAAATATGGAAAAAAATTGTTTCAAGACACTCTTCAAGTAAGAAGACTTGTTGGTTATAGTGTTACTGATTTACCATCCTTCAAGTCAGAATTTTCCTCGGGTATGGATATTTGTGCCAATTTTTTAATAAGTGATAAAAAAAAAGAAATTATAATACCTTCAAGTGGAAGAAAAATGATAAGCACTGGCTTAGCAATTGAATTACCAAATAATTGTGAAGGTCAAATAAGATCAAGATCAGGATTAGCAACTGACTATGGTTTAATGGTTTTAAATTCTCCTGGCACTATTGATCAAGATTTTCGTGGGCATTTAAAAATAATATTAGCAAATTTTGGAACAGAAGATTATTTAGTCAAACAAGGAGACAGAATCGCTCAGCTAGTAATTTCAAACGTAATTAGACCCAAAATCAAACTAGTAGAAAGTTTAACTAAAACAGACCGGGGTGACAAAGGTTTTGGTTCAACAGGGATTTCTTGATATTTTAATTTTTAATCAATTAAAATAATTATGAGATCATTATAAATGAGGAGAGAAAAAATTGGCAAATTTAAAGAATGAAAGAATCTTTAATAATATAACTGAAACTATAGGAAAAACTCCTTTGGTTAGATTATCAAAATTCGAAAAACATATTGATACCCAATGTGAGATAATTGCAAAACTAGAATTTTTTAATCCCTTAGCCTCCGTAAAAGACAGAATAGGTGTTTCTATGATAAAAAGTTTGGAGAAGTTGGGTCATTTAAAACCTGGAGTAACAATTATAGAGCCTACATCAGGTAATACAGGTGTAGCTTTAGCATTTGTAGCGGCATCAAAAGGCTATAATTTAATATTAACTATGCCAGAGAGTATGTCACTAGAGCGAAGAAAAATGTTAGCATTTTTAGGAGCCAAAATTGAGCTTACTGATGCAGCAAAAGGGATGAAAGGTGCTGTAGCACGAGCAGAAGAATTGTTAATTTCTACGCCTAATTCTATTATGCCTCAACAATTTGAAAATCCTGCTAATCCAGAAATACATATGAAAACTACAGCTGAAGAAATTTGGGAAGATACAAATGGAAATTTGGATATTCTCATCTCAGGTGTTGGTACAGGAGGTACAATTACAGGAGTAGGAAGAGTATTGAAAAAAAAGAACCCTAAAATAAAATTTATTGCAGTTGAACCAGAGGATAGCCCTGTAATTTCTGGTGGTGAACCTGGTCCTCATAAAATTCAAGGAATAGGAGCAGGATTTATTCCTAAGAATTTGGATATGGAAATTATTAGTGGAATTGAAAAAGTTGGTAATCAAGAAGCTGTTGACATGTCAAGATTAGTTGCAAAACTAGAGGGAGTACCAGCAGGTATTTCTTCAGGAGCTGCATTAGTTGCAGTAAAAAATTATGCTTTAAAAGAAAAATCTAACTCTAGAATAGTAGTTATAATTCCAAGTTTTGCAGAGAGATATTTATCAACAATTCTTTTTGAGGGATTAATTTAGTTTACGGTGAATTTTGGATAAAATTGAATTAAATAGATATAAAAGACATATCTTACTGAAAGAGATTGGTGGATCAGGTCAAAATATACTAAAAAATTCTTGTATAACCATGATTGGTGCAGGCGGATTAGGTTCTATTATATTATACTATTTGGCAGCTGCTGGTGTCGGAAATATAAAAATTGTGGATAATGATGTTGTAAGTTTATCAAACTTACAGCGGCAAATACTTTTTAAAAACGAAGATTTAGGTAAAAAAAAGGTATTGGCTGCAAAAAAAAATTTGCTTAGCCTAAATCCTTTAATTAATATTGAAGTTTATGACAATAAATTTACTGAAAAAAATTATAGAAAATATATAAATGGTTGTAATTTATTAATTGATGGAACAGACAACTTTAAATCAAAGTCAGCCATTTCTAAAGTAGCTTTTATTGAACGCATTCCCTTGGTTTATGGAGGTCTAAGCCAATGGGAAGGACAAATTTGTGTTTTTGATCCAAAATCTGATTCAATTTGTTTTGGATGTATTTTTCCAAATGATCCTGGTCAAGAATTTGAAGAAAGCTGTTCTAATTTAGGAATTATCGGTCCGACAGTTGGAGTAATCGGATCATTAATGTCTGCAGAAGTAATTAAGTTTTTAACTTCTAGTGGAAAATTGATAATGAACAAAATTTTGACATATGACTGTTTGCAAGGTGAATTCCAAGAATTTTGTGTAGACAAGGTTCAAAGTTGTAAAATTTGTTCGGAATTAAACAAAAATTAAGAATTGAAAATAATATCTGGAGGTGTGTGTCCATCAGAAAATGTTTGTATATTTATGATGACTTTTTCCCCCATTTCTATTCTACTCTCTAATGTAGCAGAACTCATATGTGGTAACAAAAAAACATTATCTAATTCTTTTAATCTTGGATTAATTTCATTGCCTCTTTCAAAAACGTCTAAAGCAGCCCCTGCTAATTCTTTAGATCTAAGCATACGAGTAAGTGCATTTTCGTCTATTATTTCTCCTCTAGCAGTATTAATTATATAAGCACTATTTTTCATTAATTTTAATCTTCTAGCATTTATCAAGTGAAAAGTTGATGGAGTATGTGGGGCATTTATAGACAAAAAGTCAATCCTGGATAACATTTGGTCTAAGCTTTCCCAGTAAGATGCTTCCAAGTTTTCTTCTAATTTGATTGGTAATCTGTTTCTATTATGATAATGAATTTGAATACCAAAGGCTTTGGCACGTCTTGCGATAGCCTGACCTATACGTCCCATCCCTAATATACCTAGCCTTTTTCCGTAAATTCTATGACCTAATAAAGCATTAGGAGCCCAACCGTCCCAAGTATCATCTACTAACTTTTTTACACCTTCTTTAATACGTCTTGGTACTATTAAAATTAAAGCCATTGCCATGTCGGCAGTATCTTCAGTTAAAACATTTGGTGTATTTGTTACAGTTATTCCCTTTTTTAAAGCATTTAATACATCAATATGATCAAACCCGACTCCATAATTTGCTATTAACTTTAATCTTTTGCCAGACTCTTTAATTAAATTACTGTCAATTTTGTCCCCAATTGTAGGTACTAAAACATCACAATTTTTCATAGTTTTAAGAAGCTGTTCTCTAGTAAGTGGGGTAGAGGAATTAGAAAGATTAACGTCAAACAGTTCTTTCATCCTTGTTTCAACAGGTTCTGGTAATTGTCTAGTAACTGTGACTTTAATTTGTTTATGGTTCATCTTATTTTTAATTTTCTTAAATAGATAAATTAACTTATAATCTTACAGTAAAAAAACTTAAAGTTAAAAACAAAATGATTAAATATCTCATAGTCATATTTTGTCTACTATTTGTTTCTCATGAAAATATTGTTTCTTCTAATGAACAAAAAAAATTGGGAAAAGTAACAGGATTAGAGATTCCAAGATTTGTGTCTCTGAAAAAAAGTAAAACTTTTTTGAGGAGAGGTCCTGGAAAATCATATAAAATTGACTGGATTTTAGAAAGAAATAACTATCCATTAATGATTATAGCTGAGCATGAACATTGGCGACAAGTAGTCGATTTTCAAGGTGATGTAGGATGGGTATATTTTAGGTTACTATCAGGTAATAGAACAATAATAGTTTCAAAGGATGATATTTTTTTAAGAAAAACAGCAAAGAATAATTCCAATCCAATAGGTATTTTGAAGTATGGGGTTGTTGGAGAACTAATAGAAAGTTCAGAAAATGCTTGCAATGCAAAATTTAAAAATCTAAGGGGATGGATAAATAAAAATGATGTTTGGGGTTGTTAATTTTGCTAATCAGGTACAAGCATATATCCTATACTTCTTACAGTTTTTAAATACTTAGGAGATTTCGGATTTTTCTCTATTTTTTTCCTTAATCTATTTATATTTACATCGACTATACGTTCTCTCTCAATCCCTTTATAGGAACTATTTTCGATAAAATTATTTTTTTCTTCTTTATTAAAGTTACAAAAAATCTCTTGTGCCAATTTTTGTCTTGGTACTGGTATATTCAGTGAATTGATTAATTTATTAATTAATATTCTTTCTGTTCTGGTAAGTGAAATAATATCATTTCCTTTTAACAATTCTTGTCTTCTAATGTCGAATTTCAAAATGCCTATACAAATGTTTTTTTTAGATTTTTGTTCCTCAAATTTTTTAATCCTTTTAAATATGCTCTTCATCCTCAAAATTAATTCTCTTGGCTCAAATGGTTTTGAAATATAATCATCAGCTCCAGTTTCTAAACCTATTATTCTGTCTGAGGTTTCTTTTCGTGCTGTTAAAATAATTATTGGTGTATAACAATTGTCTAATAATTTTTTTGTTAAACTTAACCCATCTTCTCCAGGCATCATTACATCTATAATAAAAAGATCAAATTCTATTGTGTTAGCAAACTGAACTGCTTCGTTTGCACTACTCGCGGTCGACACTAAATAGTCATTTTTTCTAAGATATTTTTGAATTAATTTTCTTATTCTAATATCGTCATCTACAACCAGAATATGTTTTTTTTCATACATTTAAAAAGTACTTTCCTTTCAAATTGGAATTTAATATGTATTGGTATTACGGATATATAAATTTAATATGTGTTAGTTGAATTATTTCATTTTGATTAAATCATTTGGATTTTTTAAATATAGCATTTTTTGTTAGTCGAAAAAAGAAGGAATACCCATGCTTAAGGCTTATGATGACAGAGACGGACATATTTGGATGGATGGCAGTTTAGTACCTTGGCGGAATGCTAATGTTCATATTTTAACTCATGCTTTACATTATGGTTCGTCGGTATTTGAAGGTGAAAGAGCATATAATGGAAAAATTTTTAAAAGCCGTGAGCATTCTGAAAGATTGATAAAATCGGGAAACTATATAGATGTTCCGGTTCCTTATTCTGTAGATGAAATAGAAGAAGCTAAGAATCTTGTCTTAAATAATTCAGGATTAAAAGAGGCTTATATTAGAGCAGTGTGTTGGCGTGGTTCTGGAGAAGACATGGGAGTAGCTTCCCAAAAAAACAAAGTCAAAATGGCAATAGCTGCCTGGGAGTGGGGTGCTTACTATGGAGATGCTAAAACAAAAGGCGCTAAGTTAGATATTTCAAAATGGAACAGACCAAGCCCTGAAACAATACCATCTTTTGCGAAGGCAGCGGGTTTATATATGATATGTAGTATGTCGAAACATTCTGCTGAAGCTAAAGGTTGTTCCGATTCATTAATGCGAGATTATAGAGGTTATGTAGCAGAAGCAACTGGTGCTAATATATTTTTTTTAAAAAATGGTGAAGTACACACTCCTCTTCCAGATTGTTTCTTGAATGGGATTACTAGGCAAACTATTATTCATATTTTAAAAAAAAATGGCTTCAAAGTTTTTGAGAGACATATTGAAATGACAGAGTTAGAGGTATTTGAGCAATGTTGGTTAACTGGAACTGCCGCTGAAGTTACACCAGTTGGTAAAATTGGTGATTATAATTTTGAAGTAGGAGATTTTGTAAAAGATTTAGTTTTAGATTATGAGAAAATAGTAAGAGAATGATTTTTTTTATTTTTATATTAAAATTAAATTTGTTTTGTTTTAGAGGTATTTTGTAAAAATTGAATATTTCTAATAAGAATCAAAGAAAAATTGTTCCTAATGTAAAAGAATTGGTTTCAGAAATTGTTGATTTTCTTGAAACAGAAAAGCTTTTTGAAATTGTCTGTATTTCTTTAAAGGGCAAGTCTCAAGAAGCTGATTTTATGGTTATTTCTTCTGGGCGATCTTCAAGACAGGTATCCGCAGTTTCTGAAAAACTTTTAGTATATTTAAAATCCAATTATGGAATATTATCAAAGGTAGAAGGTTTAGACACTGCAAACTGGGTATTAATTGATTCTGGGGATATTTTAGTAAATATTTTTAGACCAGAAGTTAGAGAATATTATCAGTTGGAAAAAATGTGGATGTATAGTTGATCTAATTATGAATTTTTAAACAAAATGTATCTTTCAATTATAGCTGTTGGAAAAATTGGGAATTCTATTGAAAAAGAATTAGTCACTAGATACACAGATCGTTTTAATAAAGTAAGTAAAATAGTTGGGTTCAGTAATCTTCAAATTATTGAAGTTGATGACAAAAAACATAAAACCAAGAGTCAACAAGCAAAAAAAATCTTAGAGATAATAAAAGTGAATTCAAATCTAGTCATTTTTGATCAAAGGGGTAACAATAAATCTTCTGAAGATTTTACTAAATTTCTTTTAAAACAAAGAGATAAAGGAGTAAAAAATCAATTCTTTGTTTTAGGTGGTACTTTTGGATTGTGTAGTAGTTTGTATAAAGAAACGAGTGATATTTTTTCATTAGGAAAAATGGTTTGGCCTCATTTACTAGCAAGAGTAATGGTTGCAGAGCAGATTTACCGTTCATCATCAATTATGCTTGGCAATCCCTATCACAAGATTTGAAATAGTTATAAAGAGAAAAAGTAATGATATCCAAAAAAAAAGACCAAACTATTTTATGTATTTTGGATGGTTGGGGAATTTCTAAAAGAGTTAAAGGTAATGCTATAAAATTAGCAAGAACACCTAATTTTGACAATTTGGTCAATAATTGTCCGAATGCCACTCTAGTTACACATGGACCCTTAGTTGGGTTACCAGAAAATCAAGTAGGAAATTCAGAAGTAGGTCATATGAATCTTGGAGCTGGTAGGAAAGTTCAAATGGATTTACCCAGGATTAACGATGCTTTTTCAAATAATTTTTTTGAAAGTGATAAAAAATTAAATTTAAGAATTAAACAAATTAAAAAAAAAGGTGGAGACATTCATATTGTTGGATTATGTTCTAATGGTGGAGTTCATAGCCACGAAGATCATATCTTTCTGTTAATAAAATTTCTTCATAAATTAAATTTAAAAGTTCATTTTCATATGATTTTAGATGGTAGGGATTCTTCTCCTAAAAATGCATTAAATAGTTTAAACAAAATTAAAAATATCTTTGGAAATTTAAACTTTATTTCGTCTATTTCTGGAAGATATTATGCCATGGACAGAGACCAAAGATGGGAAAGAACAGAATTATTTTATAGAACTATTGTTTTTAAAGAAGGGGGGCAATTTGATAATCCTGAGCGTTTTATCAAAGTTCAATATGATAAAAAAATAAATGATGAATTTTTTAAACCTTCAGTTTCTAAAAGATATAGTGGAATAAATAGCAAAAAAGACGGTATAATCTTTATGAATTTTCGTTCAGATAGGATGAGACAGATCAGCAATGCACTCTGTGATGATCAATTTCAAGATTTTCCGACTGATCCCAAATCAATCTTTAATTCACCAATGAGTTTGGTTTCATATTCCAAACGGCTTGATAAATTCATTACACCCTTATTTCCAAAAGTTAAAATTAGAAATACTATTGGAGAAGTAGTTTCGAAAACTGGTCTTAAACAACTAAGATTATCAGAAACTGAAAAATATGCACATGTAACATATTTTTTCAACTGTGGGAATGAACAAAGTTTTAAAGGTGAAGATAGAATATTAATTCAAAGCCCAAGGGTAAAAACCTATGATTTGCAGCCAGAAATGTCTATTGAAAAAGTTACTTTTAGTTTAATAAATGCGATTGAAACATTTAAATATGATTTTGTTGTAGTTAACTTCGCGAATCCTGATATGGTAGGACATTCGGGGAATTTAACTGCTGCAATAAAAGCATGTGAAGCAGTAGATAATTCACTAAAAAAATTAATTGATGCAGCACAAAATACAAAATCCAATCTCTTGATAGTCGCAGATCACGGTAATTGTGAGGAAATGATCAACTATAAAACCAATCAACCACACACCTCACATACTTTAAATTTAGTACCCATTATATTAATTTCCGATGACCAAAATTTGAAAATAGGAAGTGGTAATCTCTCTGATGTTGCTCCAACTCTACTAGATTTGATGAAGATTAATAAACCTAGGGAAATGACGGGTAGATCATTAATAATAAAATAATTTTAACATTTATATTCTTGTAAACTTTTCATTTAGATTTTAAACACTAAGTCTATAGTATATTTTGTTTTAAAAAAATTAAAAAGGTAAGTTATGAAATATAGTTTGGTTATATTGTTTCTAGGATTTATTACTGGTGGAATATTTTTCGATCAAATTGACAAAACTACTTTAATGGCTCAGGCCAAAAATGAAACAGATGATAGAAACCAAGTTTATGAACAACTTAACTTATTTGGAGAAGTTTTTGATAGAATAAGGTCAGTATATGTAGAGGATGTTGATAGTTCAGATTTGATATCTGCTGCAATAAGAGGAATGTTAACTTCATTAGACCCTCACTCAGGTTATATGCCTCCAGAAAATTTTGAAGATATGCAGGTAGATACAAAAGGTGCTTTTGGTGGTTTAGGAATTGAAGTTACACAAGAAGATGGATTTGTTAAAGTTGTTTCACCTATGGATGGAACACCTGCATCAGACGCTGGAATACAGTCAGGTGATTTTATAACTCATGTGGATGGGGAGGCTATTCTAGGTCTTTCATTATCTGAAGCTGTAGATAAAATGAGAGGACCTGTAGGTTCAGAAGTTTCACTTACAATTGTGAGAAATTTAGATGAAGAACCTTTTGATATTGTTATTACAAGGGACATAATAAAATTAACTGCAGCTAGAGTTAGAATAGAGGATGATGTAATAATCATCAGAGTAACTACCTTCAATGAACAAACTACTCCCAATATTGAAAAGGGAATTAAAGAAAAAATTGACGAATTGAGAGGTGAGGAAAATATCTCAGGCTTCATTATTGATTTAAGAAATAATCCTGGAGGATTACTTTCTGAAGCAATTTCAGTTTCTGATATGTTTCTTAATCAAGGTGAAATAGTTTCAACTAGAGGTAGAAATAATGGACAAGCAAAAAGATATAGCGCTTCTAGAGGGGACTTAGCAAAAAACAAACCTCTAGTGGTACTTATAAATGGTGGATCTGCATCTGCATCTGAAATTGTGGCTGGAGCATTACAAGATCATAAAAGAGCTGTAATTCTTGGAACAAAAAGTTTTGGCAAAGGTTCAGTACAATCAGTCATTCCATTAGGAGAAAATGGTGCAATGAGACTCACTACTGCTAGATATTATACACCAGCTGGTAGATCAATTCAGGCCTTAGGTGTAGTTCCAGATATAATTGTTGAACAATCACCTTTTGTAAATAATGAAAAAGACTCTGACAAACCTTCTAACAGAATTACTGAAGCTGACTTAAGGGGAGCTTTATCAAATGACCGTCTTTCTGATGAAGAAAAAGAACTATTAGCAAAAGAGCAAGAAATTCAAATAAAAAAATCTCAAAGAAGAAAAACAGACTATCAACTTTCATTTGCTTTAGATGTAATTTCTGGTCTTAATATTTACGGAATTAATGAGTAAAAATAAAATTCAGAAGAAAAAATATAGACCTTGCGTTGGTATAGTTTTAATTCAAAATGGGAAAATTTTTTCTGGCCAAAGATTAGACTATAAATCAAACGCATGGCAAATGCCTCAGGGTGGAATAGAAAATAATGAAAAGCCATTAGATGCTGCAATAAGAGAACTTGAAGAAGAAACAGGTATTAAACAAAAAAATATCAAATTAATTTCAGAAACAAAAAAATGGATCAATTATGATTTGCCAAAAGAATTAGTTCCCAAACTTTGGGGTGGCAAATATGACGGTCAAAAACAAAAATGGTTTGCAATGAAATTCTTAGGTATTAACAGTGACATAGATATAAATACAAAATATCCAGAATTTTCAAATTGGAAATGGATGACTAAAGAACGTCTATTGGAGCACATAGTTCCATTTAAGAGAGAAGTATATAAAAAGGTACTCTCACAATTTTCATCCATAATTGAGTTAAATTAGATCTTTGTCCAATTTCTCTTTTAAAATAATTGGAAAAAAAATACTGTCAGAATATATACCTAACCATTCTTTGCCTTCTAGTTTGGAATATTCTGCTAAATCAAGAAGTCTGTAAAAACTTTTTCTATCTATTTTTGCTTCAATATTTTTTCTTACCAGTATGTATGGGCTGGGCTCTTGAGTATTGTCATTAAAAGCAATACGAAATGGGTTTGTCTTACTTAATATTATTGTTTCTTCTATATTGGTATAAAATACCAGATATGTTTTTTTATTTTCTTTAATTTTTTCAAAATCAACAGCTATAAATGGAACGTCATCGACTTTAATTCCTACTTTTTCTACAGGAGTGATTAAAAAATATTTGTCATTTTCTTTTATTAAAATGCTAGAAAAGAGTTTAACTAAATTCTTTCTGCCAATAGGTGATCCACAATAAAACCAAGTACCATCAGTTGATATTCTCATATCAATTTCACCACAATATGGTGGATTCCAATTATTAATTTTATTTTCTAAAACATTTTGAGGTTTACTTATTATGTCTTTTATAAAACTGCTTTGGTATTTACTTTCAGTTTCCACTTTATTTGACATATCTTAAATTGTAACTAACTTTTATCTAAATCTTAGATTTTTTCTGGATAATTCACTTATTTTTTTACAACCCATCAGCTTCATGTCTCTTTCGATTTCGTTTTTCATTATAGAAAGTGCTTTTTCAACTCCTCTTTGTCCAGCTGCAGCCAAAGCATAAAGATACATTCTTCCGCCAGAACAAGCTTTTGCTCCAAGTGATAAAGCTTTTAATACATGTGTTCCCCTCTTGATACCACCTTCACAGATAACATCGACTTTATCACCAACTGCATCAACTATTTCTTTGAGTTGATCAAAAGGTGCTCTTGATCCATCAAGTTGACGTCCGCCGTGGTTTGATACAATTACTGCAGAGCAACCGATATCCACTGCTTTCTTGGCATCTTCAACACTCATAATGCCTTTTAAAGCAAATTGACCTCCCCACTTCGAATTTAGGTCTTCTGCATCTTTCCAACTCATGTTTTGGTCCAACATTGTTGAAAAATATTCACCTATAGAAGTAACTGTGTTAGTACCTTCTTTGACATAATTTTTAAGGTGAGGTAATTCAAAAGGTGAACTTGTAATATGATTTAGAAACCAAGAGGGTTTTAAAGCAAATTCCAACATACTTTGTAATGTTAATTTTGGGGGTATCGTAAATCCAGTTCGAAGGTCTCTTTCTCTGTTTCCTCCCGTAATCGTATCCACAGTTAGAGCTAAGACGTCAAAGTTGGAGTTTTTAGCTCTATCCAATAAATCCCGATTTAATGCACGATCCTTGTGGAAATAAAATTGAAACATTTTTGGAGAATTACTTATCTTTTCGATTTCTTCTACGCTTACAGTACTAAGAGAAGAAACACCAAACATAGTTCCAAATTTACTGGCAGCCTTTGCAACAGCTCTTTCTCCTTGATAGTGAAAAAGTCTTTGAACAGCTGTAGGCGCACAATAGATTGGCATACTAATATTTTTACCAAAAACTTTAGTAGTTAAATCCACATCTTCTACACCTCTTAGGACATTTGGAACAAGATCAGCATCTTCAAAGGATTTTGTGTTTCTTGAGTAAGTGACTTCGTCGTCAGCAGCACCATCTATATAATTAAAAATAGGAGATGGTAGTTTCTGTTTAGCAAGTTGTCTAAAACTATTAATATTATGGCAATTGTTAAAGTTCATTTAAAAATGTACTATCCTTGACGTGCTTTAAACCTTCTTTGGGTTTTATTTATTACGTAAATTCTACCTTTTCTTTTGACAAGTCTACAATCTCTGTGCCTTTGCTTTAAAGATCTTAAAGAATTTCTAACTTTCATTTCAACACTCCACAATTGAGTTAACTTTAATAAACAGATTAGTTTACTAACACAAGTCTTTATTTTAATGGTGGGCGTAACTGGGATTGAACCAGTGACCCCTTCGATGTCAACGAAGTGCTCTCCCGCTGAGCTATACGCCCTTTTTAAAAAACTATTGCATTATACAACGGCTTTCTTTAACGATCTTTATTTATTGCATCAAGTAATTTTTTTAGAAAACAGAAAATGATCAATACTTATAAATTAAATTTTAGTTCACCTTTTAACTTCAAAGTTATTTTTAACTCACCACACTCTGGAAGTATTTATCATAATGATTTTTTAAATAGTACAAATCTAAGTACTAATGATCTTCGTTCTTCTGAAGATTCTTTTGTTGGTGAATTATTTGATTCAACAAAATTTTTTAACTGTTTATTAATTGAAGCGAAATTTCCAAGAACATTTGTTGATCTTAATCGTTCACATTTAGAATTAGACCCGCATTTAATTTCAGGAGATTTTTATTTTGAAAAGACTGCAAGAAATATTGCTGGTCTGGGTGTAATACCTAGATTTTCTGGTAGTGGTAAAGCAATCTATAATAAAAGTATTTCTATTGATAATGCTTTAAGAAGGTTAGAAAGGTATTATTTCCCATATCATAATTTTTTAAATAGCTTATTGTTAGAGTCAAAAAAAAGGCTTGGATATGCAATTATGTTTGATTGTCATTCAATGCCTTCTAGGCTTAATTTAGAAAAAGACCACACTAGGAAAATAAACGAATCTGATATAATTTTAGGGGATTTGAATGGTTCTTCTTGCTCCCAAAATTTAATTGAAAATGTTGAATCTATTTTTAAATTTCATGATTTTTTTGTAACAAAAAACCATATGTTTTCTGGAGGATATATTACAAAGAAATATGGTAATCCTAATAATGGGGTTCATGTTATCCAAATAGAAATTAACAAGAAACTTTATATGGATGAGGACAAAATCAAAAAAAATAAAAACTTTTTTAATCTAAGAAAAAAATTGACTTCAGTCATTAGAGAATTAAGTCATTTATCTCCTGATAATCAAAATAAAAGTATAGCAGCAGAATAGATTACAAAACAATTTAATTAATTTAAAGCTCGACCTTTTTTAATTATCTGTTTGCCAAATTTTTGACGAATTTTATCCATTGCGTATTCAGTCCTTTCTAATTTTCTAAGTTTTGAGTTTGAATTAAAATTTGTAAATGTTTCTTGCTTTTCAAAAGAAAACTTACTTGTTGAAATTCCAATAAGCCTAAAAGGTACAAGTCCTAACCTTTTTTTTAAAAGCGAAATTGCTACCTGGTATAAGTCTTCAGCTAAAATGGTAGGTTCTTTAAAGGTTTGTGTATTAGTTAAAATTTTAAAGTTATGGCGCTTAAGTTTAATAGTTAATGATTTAGCTAGTATGTTTTTATTTTTTAAAATTTCTGATACTTCTTCAGCTAAAATCCACAAAGTTTTTTTTAATATTTTAAGATCAGAAACGTCAGTCTCAAAAGTAGTTTCTTTAGAAATACTTTTTCTAACACTTGAGGCCTCAACTTTTCTTTCATCGATGCCTTTTGCTAAATTCCAAATTGTTAATCCATATTTACCAAATTTTCTAAATAATACTTCGGGTTTTTGGTTTACTAAATCTTCTATTTTCACAATGGAGTTTTTTGCTAATATTTTTTGGAATTTCGGTCCTATTCCAGGAATATTTTTGATATGTAGTTTTTTTAAAAATTCTGATTTCTCAGAATCTCTAATTACGGTAAATCCTCTTGGCTTACTAAAAGAGGATGCAAGTTTTGATAAAAACTTGTTTTCGCTTAATCCTATAGATACAGTTATATTCAACTCTTCTTCTATTTCTATTGCTAATTTTATTAATAATTCAGCAGGTGTTTTTTTAAATAATTGATAAGTTCCTGAAAAATCCAGATAGGCTTCATCAAAAGCAATAGTTTCTACTGAAGGCGTAAGTCGATAGAATTTTTTAAATATTATATTTGAAATATGCTTATAGAGGGACATTCTCGGTGGAATAATGGCTGCTTCTGGACAAAGTTTTTTAGCCTTAAAAATTGGCATAGCTGATTTAACTCCCTTGATTCTTGCAATATAACAGCAAGTTGTGACAACACCTCTTTCACCGCCACCTACAATTACTGGTTTATTAATAAGGTGAGGATTTTGACTTTTTTCTACCGATGCATAAAATGCATCACAATCTATGTGGGCAATCTTTAAAGATAAAAGGTCATCAAGTTTTAAAATTCTTGGTGAATTACATTCCTGACATTTGCTTTCTAATAAAGAATGTTTTGCACAATCTCTGCATATATATGTTTTTCCTTCAGACAAATATATAATCTTTCTAATTAAAATTAATTTTAAAGCTAAATGCACATATCTTTCAAAATCTCATTTACTGCTAGGATAGGATCTTTAGCATTCCAAATAGGTCTTCCAACAACTATATAATCTGCTCCTGCTTTAATTGCTTGAGAGGGTGTTGATACTCGTTTTTGATCTCCTGCATCTGATTTATTCAATCTTATTCCAGGTGTTACTATTATTTTGTCAGAAAATTGGTTCTTTTTTCTGATTAAATTTGCTTCCAATGGTGAGCTTATTACTCCATCTGCTCCTGCTAAAAATGCATTACATGCTCTTTCAGTAACTAATTCATCTATATTTCCATTTTTAATTAAAGATAAATCAAGATCATTACGGTTTTGGTTAGTAAGAAAAGTGACAGCCAAAATTTTCATTTTTTCGTTTTTTTTTCCATCTAATGCAGCCCTTACGACTGAGGGATCCCCATTAACAGTTAAAAAATCAATATTATGTTCAGATATTCTAGCTACAGTTTCTTGAATTGTACTTTTTATATCGTATAATTTAAGGTCTAAAAAAACTTTTTTTCCACAAGCTTTTATTTCATCAACTAAGTTAAAGCCATCAACAACAAATGTTCTTAAACCTATTTTATAAAATGAAACTTTAGTTTTTAGTTTAGAAACCAAGTTTTTACTTTCTAAAATTTCTTTTGAATCTAAGGCTACTATTAATTTATCATTAGTACTTCTCATAGCTTACTAGTATCAGAAACTGTATTTCCGTTCTATTGATTTTTTTCCATAAATTAATATATCCAATTATATATTTATTTCTCATTGGTCTTTTTTTTTCAGCTTCGGGGTTCAAAAAAGGCGCAAATTTCGGAGGAAAAAATGAATTTGGATAAATATTCAGAACTAAGTCAAAGTCTTATTAAAGATTCTTTGAATATAGCTAATAAATTTTCACATCAACATGTAACTACTTTCCATTTACTTAAAGCATTTTGTAGTAATAAAAACTCATCCATTTCGCATTTGTTGGAACAATCAGGATTAAATTTAATAAACCTTGATCAAAGTTTGGAAGGTCTCTTAATAAACAAACCAAGGGTTAATGGTTCTGATGATATTTTTTTGGAAGGCGATTTAAAAAAAGTTTTAGAAACTTCAGAAAAAACAGCCATTAATAAAGGAGATAATTTTGTTAGTATAGATTTACTTTTAACTATTTTAATTAATAGTCCCGAGGTGAAACAATTTTTAAAAAAATTAGGATTTAATTTCAACAGTTTTGAAAATGCAATTAGAACCTTTCGTAAAGATAAAAAAGTGACTTCTCAAAACGCAGAAGATAGTTTTCAAGCATTAGAAAGATTTACAACTGATTTTTGTAAGTTAGCACTAGAAGGTAAAATTGATCCTATTATTGGTAGAGATGAAGAGATAAGAAGGTCAATCCAAGTTCTAAGTAGACGAACAAAAAACAATCCTGTTTTAATTGGACATCCTGGTGTTGGAAAAACAGCAATAGCTGAAGGCTTGTCTTTAAGAATAGTTAATGGTGATGTTCCTGAACCACTATTAAAGAAGAGACTTTTATCCCTTGATATGGGTTCCTTGATTGCAGGAGCTAAATTTAGAGGAGAATTTGAAGAAAGGCTAAAGGCTGTTTTATCAGAAGTAGAATCATCTTTGGGTGATGTAATTTTATTTATTGATGAAATGCATACCCTAGTAGGAGCTGGCAAAACTGACGGTGCTTTAGATGCTTCTAACCTTTTAAAACCGGCTTTAGCTAGAGGAGAATTACACTGTATTGGGGCCACTACATTTGATGAGTATAAAAAATATGTTGAAAAAGACGCTGCATTAGCGCGTCGTTTTCAACCTATTATCGTTGAAGCCCCAACAGTTCAAGATTCAATTTCTATTTTAAGGGGAATTAAACAAAAGTATGAACTTCATCATGGAGTTAAGATTTCAGATAGTTCCCTTATATCGGCTGCTACTTTATCTGATCGATATATATCAGAGCGATTTTTGCCGGACAAAGCTATTGATTTAGTTGATGAAGCTGCGAGTAGATTGAGGATGGAAGTTTTCAGTAAGCCTGAAGAATTGGATGCTTTAGACAGAGAGATACTTCAAAAAGAAATTGAAATAATGGCTCTAAAAAAAGAAAGTGATACTAAATCTAATGTCAGATTATCAGATCTAGAAAAAGAAATGATTAATTTAAAAGAAAAATCAAATCAAATGACCCAAATTTTGGAAAGAGAAAGAGCAACGCTTAGAGAACAAAAACAAATCAAAGAAGAATTAGATCTTGCTAGAGTTCAACTTGAAAGTGCGAAAAGGGAAGGTGATTTAGACAAAGCTGGTGAAATTTCTTATGGAATTATACCAAATTTAGAAAAAAAATTGTCACGCTATTCTATTTCTAGTAATTCAAACTCCTTAATTGCTGAGGCTGTACTACCTGAACATATTGCAAATGTTGTAGAAAAATGGACAGGAATTCCTGTAGAAAAAATGCTTTTAGGTGAGAATCAACGCCTCCTATCTATGGAAAAAGAACTATCCGAAAAGGTTATTGGTCAACTTGATGCAGTGGATGCTGTATCAAAAGCAGTAAAAAGAGCTAGGACAGGATTAAATGACCCCCAAAAACCATTAGGAGGATTTCTTTTTTTAGGTCCTACAGGAGTTGGAAAGACAGAACTTTCTAAAGCATTAGCAAATTATCTTTTTGATGATGTAAATGCCATGGTTAGGTTAGATATGTCAGAATATATGGAAAAACATTCTGTAGCCCGTTTAGTAGGAGCTCCGCCCGGTTATATTGGCTATGATGAAGGTGGGACTTTAACTGAGAAAATTCGCAGACGCCCCTATCAAGTTGTTTTGTTTGATGAGGTTGAAAAGGCGCATCCTGATGTTTTTAATATTTTGTTACAAGTTTTAGATGATGGTAGACTGACTGATAACCATGGTAATTTAATAGATTTCAAAAATACTATTATCATATTGACCTCTAATCTTGGCTCAGATCAAATTATCAATAATGTTATTGAAAAAGAAGCTTTGAGATCAAATGTCATGGGAATTGTTAGAAAATTTTTTAGACCAGAGTTTTTAAATAGATTAGATGAAATTATAATTTTTAATAATTTACCAAAAGATTCAATGAAAGAAATAGTTAAAATACAAATTAATGAGTTAAAAGAAAGGTTATTAGAAAAAAACATCACACTATGTATTGAAGATTCAGGTATCAATTGGTTAGCTAATAAAGGTTATGATCCCTCTTATGGAGCAAGACCCCTAAAAAGGTTAATTCAAAAAGAAATACAAGATAAAATAGCAGAGGGTATTTTATCTGGAAAAATTTTAGAAGGAAATGGAGTGTCAATATCACTAAAGAACGAAAATTTAGTATTTGAAAATAATTAAAAAAAAAGAAAAAAACATTTAAATTCCCAAAAAAGTTCTTGCAATATTAGTCCTAAATACTTATTCAATTCAAATAGGTGCAGTTAGATTCGATTCTGTTCCACAATTGGGGCACTTCTTCTACAATTATTTGTTGAGGATGGTGTTCTTTGCTCTTTGATATTAGTTTATAATGACTGAAGAGATTTAAGGGTGGTTTGTTCTAAGTTAACGATAAATGACCTTTTAAATATCGACTGTTAGGATTTATTCCGGTTATACAGTTTGTCAGCTTCACGATTTGAATTTTTCAAATCATGACTACATCACTTAATTGTGATGTGATATGTGCAAGGTCGTCTTTCAAGAAAACAAACACCATTAGGTAATTGTTTTTAATTTGAGAGTTTGATCCTGGCTCAGAACGAACGCTGGCGGCAGGC
>CACGLH010000008.1:0-35000 GCA_902573735.1 uncultured Alphaproteobacteria bacterium | reverse complement strand
TGGATCGGCAAGACCAGTAGTTTCTACAATAATAGCATCTAGTTGATCAGCTCGCTTCATTAAACCACTTAAAATACGAATTAAGTCTCCTCTAACTGTACAGCATATGCATCCGTTGTTCATTTCAAAAACTTCTTCATCAGCATCTACTACTAAATCGTTGTCTATTCCTTCCTCCCCAAATTCGTTAACAATAACTGCGTATTTTTTTCCATGCCTTTCAGTAAGTATACGATTAAGAAGCGTAGTTTTTCCTGCACCAAGGAAACCTGTGAGAACAGTTACGGGTACTTTTGAAGTATTATTCATGATTTTATCCTTTAATATTAATTTATATGCTGGAAGTACAATTTGCGCACTGACCGTGAATTTCAAAAATAGGTTTATTAGGTAAGAAACCAGTACGTTTAGAGAGTTTTTTTATACTTTCGGTAAAACTAGAATCAAGATGTTCAGTTACATTTCCACAGTCATCGCATATTTCAAAAATTGCAGTTTTTTTATTGTGATTTTCACAACAGACTGTCCAGGCGTTCAAAGACTCTATTTTATGAATTCGACCTGAATCGGTCAATTTTTCTAGTGCTCTGTAGATTGTAGTTGGGGCAATCATTCCTTTAGATCGTAAACCATTAAGTAATTCATAAGCTGTAAGAGGGTTAGCTTTATTCTTTAAATATTCAAATACTATTTCTGAATTGTTTAAATCTTTATGAATTTTTTCCATTTAATTACCTAACTAAAAAAAACGAATTTTATAATTATAATGTTATAACATAACATATAATCCTTGACAATATTTGATGATGAAGTACTAAGTTATGTTATAATATAACATAAAGTCTACTCATGAAATTTAACATACCAACTTTATCAATCTGTTTATCCTGTCGTGACGGTCGAGAGGAAATTTATATGACTAGAGGAGGCAGGAGATTTGCTAAAAAATTATTAAATAAGAACTTGCTAAAAAAACAAGTCAATTTAAGGGGTATTAACTGTATGAGTAATTGTAAGCGAGCATGTACTATATCTTTAACTGCAAAAAAAAGTTTTACTTATATTTTTGGAGATATTGACCCAGAAAATTCTGAATATTCGGAATCCTTAATAGAGTTAGTATCAAAATATTCTTTAAGCTCTGACGGATTTTTAAGGCGTCGTGACAGACCACTACTTTTTCAGTCAAGCATTCTTGGAAGACTTCCTCCAATTCAATCTAATTCTGCAATAGTTACTAACTTAAATAATGGGTTTCCTGATGACTAAAGCTGTATCTGTTTCTGTTAAAGATGCCACTTGGTCATTACCATTAAACAGGAAAAAAATATTGCATTCAATTAGCTTCGATTTAGGACCAGGAAAAATTCTTGGTGTTGTCGGTCCTAATGGTTCAGGAAAGTCAACTCTTTTAAGGCTATTATATCGTTTTTATAAACCAACTTCAGGATTGATTAAAATAGATGATACGAACATCTGGTCAATTTCTAACAAAGAAGTAGCTCGAAAAGTGGCAGTAGTTTTACAAGAACAACCTTCAGATTTTGCCTTAAATGTTTTTGACATTGTATCGCTTGGACGAACGCCTCATCGTAGTTGGGGTAGTAGTACAAATGGAATTCATGATAATAAAGTTGTAAAAAACTCATTAGAATATCTATCACTTCAAGAGTTTGCAGATAGAAAATTTAACACTTTATCTGGTGGTGAACGTCAACGTGTAATGGTAGCAAGAGCTATTGCTCAGGAACCAAGTCTTCTAGTGCTCGATGAGCCTACAAATCACCTTGATATTAAGCAACAGCTTGAAGTACTTAATTTAATCCGAGATTTACCTCTAACTATTATAACTTCATTACACGACTTAAATATGGCTTCTTCAGTTTGTGATGAAGTTTTACTTTTGAACCATGGTTATTCTATAGGATTTGGAACTCCTAAAGATATTTTTTCAGAAAAAACTATTTCAGATGCTTTCAACGTTAAGACACGTAAAGAGGTCTTGATGCCTAGTAATTTAGAACATTTAACTTTTCATTTATAAAGGAGATGCTGATGAAAATTTCAATTATAACTAAGAGTCTTATTGTCATTGTTTGTTTTTTTAATTTAGCAGTAGTAGCTAAAGGTAAAACTACAGTCGAAAGCTGTAATAGAATTGTAACATTTGAGGAACCACCCAAAAAAGCAATTTCAAATGATGTAAATTTGACTGAGATGATGCTTGTATTAGGACTCGCAGAAAGGATGGTAGGATATACAGGTATTTCAGGCTGGAAAACTCTTGATGAAGAAATGAGGGCGGGAGTTAAAGAATTACCAGAACTTTCACAAAAATATCCTTCTAAGGAGGTATTAGTTGGTGCGGATGCAGATTTCTTTTTTGCTGGTTGGAATTATGGAATGAAAGTTGGTGGTGAAGTTACCCCTGAAACTTTAGAACCATTCGGTATAAAAGTATATGAGTTAACTGAAAGCTGTATTCATATAATGAATAAAAGCAAAGCTAATATGGAAGATATGTACAATGATCTCTTAAATCTTGGTCGTATTTTTAATGTAGAGAATAAAGCAAATGAGCTTATTAATAATTATCGTATGGAAATTCAGGAATTAACTCAGAATATAAATACTGATGATCCCTTAAGAGTATTTGTTTATGATAGTGGTGAAGATACTCCATTTACTGCAGGGTTCTATGCAATGCCGACAGCTCTTATTGAAGCATCAGGTGGTATAAATATAATGAATGATTTTAAAAAGAGTTGGGGTACTGTGACATGGGAAGAAGTCATAGATAGAAATCCAGAGGTAATAGTAATTGTAAATTATGGCAATGTAACTGCTGATCAAAAAAAGGATTTCATGATGTCAAACCCTGCATTTGCAGGAATAGATGCAATAAAAAATGACCGTTTTGTTACTTTAGAATATGTAGAGGCTACGCCAGGACCCAGAAATATTAAAGCAATAAAAAAACTCTCAGAAGCATTTTGGAATAATTAGGGTATTGAGGAAACAAAGATTCATTTAATTTCACCAAATTTCAAGGTTGGTAAGGTTTCATTTACATTTGGAGCGATTTTTACTATCCTAATTTCTTTATCGGTTGCAATCTCGGTTGGTTCGGTACCAGTTCATTTAAGTACGGTTTGGGGTGTTATATTAAATAAGCTTTACCCGGAAACAGTTGAACAAACTTGGAGTAAAGGTAGAGAAGCTATTATATGGGATATTCGTTGCCCAAGAGCACTTTTAAGCATGATGGTAGGTTCAGGCCTAGCTATAGTAGGAGCAAGTCTTCAAGCGGTTACCCGCAATCCTCTTGCAGACCCACATCTACTTGGTATTTCTTCAGGTGCTGCATTTGGAGCTATTCTTGCCCTTTTACATACTGGATTATTTGTAGGTCTGCTGACAGTTCCCCTTTTCGCATTTATGGGAGCTTTGGTTGCAACAATTATTATACTTGGAGTATCAAGATTTACTGGTGCAACTAGTGCAGACCGCTTAATTTTAACTGGGGTTGCTGTTTCTTTTGTAATAATGGCTGGAGCAAATATTCTTATCTTTCTTGGTGATGTTAGAGCAACACATACAGTTGTATTCTGGATGCTTGGTGGGCTAGGTTTTGCACAATGGACTCAGCTTATATATCCGTTTGTTATTTTACTTTTTTGTGGTGCTTGGATTTTCAGTCAGGTAAGTATATTAAATGCAATGACAGTTGGCGATGAAACAGCCTACACACTAGGTATTCAAGTTGCTCGTTTTCGTTTAATTGTTTTTGTTGTTTGTGCACTAATTACAGGGGTTATGGTTGCATTTTCAGGAATTATAGGTTTTGTTGGCCTTATGGTACCTCACATTGTTAGAATGCTATTTGGTGGAGATTATATTCAAGTTATACCATTATCTGCTATGCTTGGGGCAATTCTTTTATTATGGGCAGATATTGCTGCTCGAACTATAATGGCTCCGGAAGATATTCCCATTGGTATAGTAACTGGGTTAGTAGGTGGAGCTTTCTTTATTTGGCTATTAGGAAAGAAATAATTTTTTAGAACAAGGAAAAAGCCAAAACTTTTTCCAACCTAGTGGGTATAATATTATCGATATACACTAATTGTTATTTTTAAGTTTTTTTTATTATTAATTGAAAAATATTTTAGACCTAAACCGAAATTATATTTCATTAAATGATGACATCAAAACCCTCAAACTCAGGATGGCCTATATATAAGTCTTTATTATTGCTTGCACCTTTGTGAGCTTTTCTAAATGCTTCAGATTTTGTCCAATTTTCAAAATGTGATTTTGATTTCCACTTAGTATGGGATGCATAAAGAGTGGAACCTTCTTTACTTATAGATTTAAGCAAATTAAATTTTATAAACCCAAGAGTTTCCTCTAAATGTGTTTCTCTTGATTTCCAAATTTCCTCAAATAGTTCTTCCTTACCATTTTTAATTAAGAATCTATTCATAGCAATATACATTATAAAATCCTAAAATTATTAAAGTAATATTTATATCAAATTATTTTTTTACTAATTTACCATTACATTTTTTTCATCAGAAACTATAAGTTGTTTAATAGCAGTTCCTATTTTTTCTGAAAGAGAAACAGTTTGAGATGTTAAATGTGGTGGAACCAAAAGTAAGGCTATTAGAATAGCATCCTCTTTGTAATTATTTGCGGCTCTTAAAATTAGTTGAGCAAAACAACTTTCATCTGCACCAACGCAATTACAATCAAGTTGATGTCTAATTAAAGATCGTCTGCCGTGGTGAAAAATTATTTCACACAAATCTTTAAATGATTGAAAAGCTAAATTTCCTTCAGCATAACCTAAGTTTATAATCAATTCTTTATTAAGATGAGATCTAGAGATATCTCCATCACACCAGCGCCTTAAAAAAGAAATAATAGTATATTCTTCTAAATCTAAAAACTCCATTCTTCCAACGGGAGCACCACCCATTTTTAAAATTTTATCATTATCTAATTTATCAGTAGGAGAGTTCATTACTTGGACTATTATTTTTTATTTTTTACTTTTTTATATTTAATTAAAACATCCAATGTTTCAGGATCATATTGAATTGTATCATCAAAATAAAAGGGGCTAAGTTCTTTTAAAAATTGCTCACCATTATTAAAATCATTACTATTAATATTATTATAGTTCAAAGAAGCAGTTTTTTTTTGAAAAAACGGAAAAGGAATTTTTTTTAGTTTATTTAATAAGAAAAACATACGCTATCCATTATGGGCTAGCTGTCTGAATGGATGGCTATAAATATCCGAGTAATTAACTAAGGATTAGTTGATTCTAAAGAAATGTCAATATAATTTTATTTAATTAAATAAATTCTTCTTTCTAATTTTATTTCTGGCTAATGTTAAAGGGTAGCGGTTCATAAATTTTAATCTGCTTTATTATTGATTGCTAAAATTCGAAATCTGCCACCTCTATTTATATCATCTGTTTTGGATAAGAATTCCAATCTAGTTAAGCTTAAGTGAGATATTTCAATTCCTATTACTTTGTCAGGTTCAATACCCAAAACAAATGAAAGGGTTCCCCTTATTATTCCTGCATGTGTAATTATAACTGCTGTTTGTGGATCATGAAAATGAAGTTCCTCAAGCCAAATTGAAACGCGCTCTAATATAGTTAAAAAGTTTTCTCCTTTTGGAGGAGAAACTTCAGGGCAAATGAAAGAAAAATTGTGCTGGCTTGTATTTTTCTTTAATTCTTTCCACACTTCAGAAATTTTTTTACCTGCCCAATCACCAAAATTTTGTTCCTTTAGTCTTTTTTCAAATTTCATTTCTTTAACATTAACGTATTTTGACAATGCATTGGCTGTTTGAATTGTTCTCTTTAGTGGACTTACATACCAAAGACAATCTTCAGGAATATGACCTGCCAGCTTCTTAATTTTTAATTCATCGATTATCGCATCTGGATCATTATCGGGGAAACAACCCACTTCTGTTTTAACAGGGGCGTGTCGAATAAGAATTAATTTAGATGTTTTTATCAAGGGACACCAGTAAATATGGAGAGAATTCCTAATAAAAATAACAACTCACTAGCAAATGCTATCGCGCCTAATACGTCTCCTGTAATTCCGCCAAGGTAGTGATTTGCTCTCAATCCTAAAAAACAAATAGCAGTGGCAACAAAAACTAATCCAAGTAAGATACTAAAAAATGATAAAAACAAAATAACAGGCACTAACCAAATCAAAGTTGCATACAGAATACTTTTTGCAGAAATATAACCTATAATACTTCCAGTTTTTGCTAAGTAAGAAGGATTAAAAAATTTGCGCGTTACAATGATTGCCATTTTTCCGGATGCGAACCCTGTTCCCATGATTAAAGCAAACGAGTATCCTAAGTCGACTAAGCTAACTATCAAACCTACACGAATTAATAGCCCCAGTGTTAAGGCAGTCACGCCATAGGTTCCAAGACGACTGTCATGCATAATTTCATTTACTCTTTCTCGTGAACCACCTGCACCAAAACCATCAGCCATATCAGCAAGTCCATCCTCATGAAAAGCTCCTGTCAACATGACACTAAAGGCGACTGCAAGTAGACATGATATAAAAGTTGAAAGACCAAAGAAAAGACTTAAATCTCCAATAATTCCAGAACAAAAACCGATAAAATAGCCAATCAAAGGAAATGCCCAAGCAGCCCTTGTGAGGTTTGGAGCTTTGTCTGAAAAGTAGGCCCAATTTACAGGTATCCGTGTAAAAAACATAACGGTTGCTACAAAATCTACCATATAACGGTTTTTAAATAATATTTGCATATCTAATTTTTTTGACTAACTCCAGCTTCGTTAAATGTTGCCATACCATTATGAATTGCAATAGATGATTTTATTATTAATGAAGCTATTGCCGCTCCACTTCCCTCACCAAGTCTTAAATTTAAATCAAGAATTGGTTTTTTGTTTAAACAAGATAAGATCCCATAATGACCTGGTTCTGTGGATAAATGAGAAACTAAACAGTGATCTAAAATCTTATTATCAAAAATAGTAAGGGTGGCTGCAGCTGAAGTACATATAAAACCATCTAAAAGAACAGGTATTCTCAAAAGCCTAGCCGCAATTATTGACCCAACAATTGCTGCGAGCTCTCTTCCTCCTAAGGTAGCAAGAATACTTTCAGGACTTTTAAAATTTTGTCCATGTAATTCAATGGCAGATTTAATTACTGAAATTTTATTTGCTAATCTCTTTTCATCTAGACCAGTACCAATTCCTGTCCATGCTTCAACAGGTTTTTTAAAAAGAGCACAAGCAATTGCGGTTGCTGCAGTAGTATTAGAGATCCCCATTTCACCTAAAAGTAATAAATCACAGTCTTGATTTACTGAGTCAAAACCTAATTGCATTGCCGCTATCGTTTCTTCTAATCCCATAGCTGCTTCCTTTGAAAAATCACGAGTAGGATATTCCAAATCTATGGGTATAACAGAAAGCTGTATATTGGCTAATTTACATATTTGATTTATTGCAGCTCCACCTCTCTTGAAATTTTCTACCATTTGGGCGGTAACATCTGAGGGATATGCAGATACACCTTGAGTAGCTACTCCATGATTTCCAGCATATATTAAACAATGAGTATTATCCATGGTTGGGTTTATTTTTTTTTGCCAGCCTGCCATCCATATAGCAAAGTCTTCAACTCTTCCAAGACTTCCTTGGGGTTTAGTAAGTTTATTTTGGTAGTCCTTAGCTTGATTTGCGAAATAATCATCAAATTGAGGCATACTAATATCACCTCTTAAAAATGCTTCAACACTTTTTACTTCTACCATCACACTACCTTCAAACTTTTAATAGGGTTTAGTATTTTTCTTTACATTTTCTTACATCTGTAAATAAAGTTACTTTTAATTTAAAACTAGTTGTTTTGCCAAAATGAATTATTCTTGGCCATAATATTTATAATATATCTGAAACAACAATTAATAAACGGTCATTTTTAACTACTTAAATAGTTAACCAACCACTCATTTTTTTAATTATAAATAGTTTGTTAATTTTTTATAAAGATGAATAAAATATTAACATTTGAACGATGTAATTATTAATTTACAAACTAATTTACAATAATTTATTAACAACAATTTTCTTTTATAAATAATTCAGCTTTTTTAAAAATAGTGGTTTTTCTTTCTTCCGACATTCTGTCAAGCGATCTTGTATGTAAAGCAAGTCTGGGATTTTTATCATAGAAAGATCTATTTTTAGATAAAAACCTCCAATAAAGTCCGTCAACAATGTCACACCATTCTCCTTTTTGGTAATCACTCATACGAAGTATATAACTGGATGCGCAAGTATATGGTTTTGTAGACATTAAACCACCATCAGAATAAGTTGCCATGCCATAAACATTAGGAACCATAACCCAATCTGATGAATCGATATACATCTCCATAAACCATTTATAAATTGATTTAGGGTGTACTTCACATAAATTCATTAAATTGCTAATAACCATCAGCCTTGGTATGTGATGTATATAACCATCTCTAAGAGTTAATTTTATGCAATCATCCAACGGTTTAATACCAGTATTTCCACTATACCAACTTTCAGTTAACAAATTCGTGTGGTTCCAAAAGTTAGAATTTTCCTGAACATCACTTTTTTCTTGATAAATTCCTCTTATAAATTCTCGCCAACCAATTACCTGCCTTAAGAAACCTTCTAATGAATTTAAAGGAATAGTGTATTTCTTTGCTATTTTTAATGTTTCTTGGACAACATATTGTGGAGTTAATAGGCCTATATTTAATAATGGACTAACACAACTGTGGAATAAGAAATTACTATTTTCAACCATAGCGTCTTCATAAATACCAAATTCAGAAAATCTGTCTAAAAGAAAAAATTTAAAATGATTTTTTGCTGCGTTTCGTTTAACAGGAAACCAAAAATTATCCAAGTTTCCAGGGTGGTTGGAAAAATATTTGTTTATTATATCAACAACTATTTTATGAAACTGAGATTTTTCAATTCTTTTCATTTTAGGAATAGTAACACCTTTGGGGATTTTTTTTCGATTTTCTTCATCAAATGACCATTTTCCACCAACAGGTTTATCATTGGTATCAATAAGTATTTTTAATTTTTTACGAGAAAATTTGTAAAAATCACCCATGCGATATAATTTTTTATCACCTAATGTATTTTTTAGTAGTTCTCTATCAAACAAAAACATAGGGGACTTATGAATAGTAAATTTGATATCTGAATTTGATAACTCTTTAAGTAAAGATTTTTCAAAAGGTTTATCCTCAATCTCAAAAAAATTAATTGAAGAGATTTCATTTTTTTTAAGATATTTTATAAGAAATTTTACATAGTTTTCTTTTCTATTTCTATTTTCTATAAAAAAGTAATCTACAGCTATATCGCTAGAATTAAGCTCTTTACGATACTCTCGCATTGCAGTTAAAAATAGATATAACTTAAGTTTATGATGTTTTTCATAAGTGCATAATCCAAAATCTTCAGCCATAAAAACTCTAGTACAACCTGACTCTTTTAAAATTTTGGTCTCAAAGAGTTGATTTCCTAGAATTAGAAATAAGTTATCTGACATAATTATATTTATAGATTTTAAAGCGAATTTATTATGATATATTTCAAATAGTAATTTATTTTCAAAGTTAAAGAATTAGTTTATTTTTCCAATAAGTATTTATTTACCTAAAGGTTTCAATTATTTAATGAAAAAAATATATTTAATTCATGAAAATAAGAAATGGCTTCAGCCTCTTGAAAGCATTCTTAAAGAAAAAAATATTCCTTACGATGATTGGTTAATGGTTGATAGAGAAATCAACTTATATAATTCTCCGCCAGAGGGGATTTTTTTTAACAGAATGAGTGCGTCTTCACATTCTAGAGGTAATAGATATTCTCCTGAATTAACCACTGGTCTTATTTCTTGGTTGGAAGCAAATGACAGGTTTGTTGTAAATGGAAGTAATGCTCAAAGATTAGAGCTTTCAAAAATGGTTCAGTATAGTGAATTAAATGTAGTAGGTCTTAAAGTGCCAAATACTATTTGTTCAACAACGTTAACTGGGATTTTAGAGGCAGCAAAGATATTAAAATTTCCATTAATTATAAAACACAATCGTGCAGGTATGGGTATAGGAGTAAGACTTTTTCATAGTATCAAAGAGATTAAAGAATATTTATATGGAGAAAGTTTTGAAAATTCGGTTGATGGTATAACTTTGATTCAAAATTATATCTCTTCACCTGATAGGAACATAATAAGAATTGAATTTGTAGACAAAAAATTTCTTTATGCAGTTCAAGTAAATACAGAAAATGGTTTTGAATTATGTCCAGCAGATGAATGTAATGTTGAAGATTTAGATCAAAATAAAAACAAGAATGTTGCATTATCAGCAAATACTAAATTCAAAATAATAGAGAATTTTTTGACATTTCCATATGGGAATTATGTAGTAAAAAAAATGCAAAAATTAATGGAAAATGTTGGAATTGACATTGCTTCATTTGAGCTAGTTTTGGATAAAAATAATGACTGTTTTGTCTATGATATTAATGTGAATACTAATTACAATTCTAGTGCAGAGAAAAACACACCTTATTCGGGTTCAATTGCTGTAGCAAATTTTTTAAAAAAATTGTCCATTACCAATTGATACAAAAAATCTTTATCTTTAAGTATTTAATAGATTTCAATGATATTTCAGTTTATTAACAGGTATAGGATTTCAGTCCTTTCTAATAAAAACTTAATTGGAGTTTGAATTTGCAAAAATTAAGATGGGGGTTAGTAGGTGGAGGTGAAGGAAGCCAAATTGGCTTTACACACCGTGCTGCTGCACAATTAGATGGTCATTTTTATTTTGACGCTGGAGCTTTAGATATTGATACTGAAAAATCAAAATCATTTGGTAGAAAGCTAGGTTTAACGGACCAAAAGTCTTATGGTTCGTGGGAAGAAATGTTAGAAAAAGAAAAAAAATTAAATAAAGAGAAACGTCTTGACCTAGTCACAGTTGCAACTCCAAATTCAACACATTTTGAAATAACAAAATCTTTTTTAAAAGAAGATTTTAATGTTTTATGTGAAAAACCACTTACTATGACTGTAGAACAGGCTCAAGAGCTTGTTAAAATCTCAAAAGATATGGGAAAAATTTGTGCTGTAAATTATGGATATACTGGCTATCCCTTAGTGAGACAAATGCGTTCAATGATAATGAATGGTGATTTGGGCGATATCCGTCTTGTGTTTGCTGAATTTGCAGGTGGTTTCATGGCAGACGAATCAGATGCACAGAACCCAAGGGTTAAATGGAGGTTTTCTGCAAAACATGCTGGAATGGCTGCAATCACTATCGATTGTGGAATACATGCTCTTAATATGGCTTGTTTTGTAACTGATAAAAAGATAGTAAAAGTTTCTTCAGATTTTTTTTCAGGAATTAAGAGTCGAGAATTAGAGGATGATAATCTTTCCTCATTTAGAATGGAAAATGATGTTGCGGGAAGGTTATGGACAAGTGGCTTAGCAATTGGGCGTACTCATGGATTAACTTTACAAGTTTTTGGTTCCAAAGGTGGTCTTTCATGGAAGCAGGAGCAACCTAACCAACTTTTTTGGACACCTATAAATGATTCCACAAGAATTATAGAAAGAGGTCATCCAAATTTATACCCTTCAGCAAAAAGGATAAATAAAATTACAATTGGACATCCTGAGGGAATGATTGCAGCCTTTTCAAATATATATAAAGATTTATTTGAAAATATTAATGCAAGAAAATTTGATAAAAATCCAAGTGAGCTTTCTAAAAGTTATCCAACTGTAGAAGATGGTTGTCATTCTTTAGAAATAGTTAAGGCAATGAAAAAATCTGTTTCTTTAAATGGATGTTGGGCAAGAGTATGAAACTACGAAATTTACAATTAGGAAATTTTTAATGAAACATATTGCCGTTATGACAAGTGGAGGTGATGCTCCAGGAATGAATGCGTGCTTAAGAGCTGTAGTTCGAGCAGCTCATAATAAAAAGGTTAAGGTTTTTGGAATTCTAAATGGATATGAAGGATTAATAGATAATCAGATTCAAAGACTTACACCTAGAGAAGTTGGTAATATTATTCAAAAAGGAGGAAGTATTTTAAAAACATCAAGATCAAAAAGATTTTTACAAAAAAAATACAGAGCAATAGCAATTAAGAATTTAATAAAAAAGGGTATCAGCTGTCTTCTAGTTATTGGCGGTGAGGGGTCCATTAAAGGAGCATCAACTATTGCAAAAGAATCTAATCTTAAAGTTCTTGGATTACCTGCCACAATAGATAGAGACCTTCCTCTAGTTGGTCCTACAATTGGATTTGACACAGCTATTAACACAGCTCTTCAAGCAATAGATAGAATAAGAGATACAGCTTCTACTTCTAATACTGTTCATATAGTTGAGGTTATGGGTAGGCACTGTGGTTGGATAAGTTTGTATGCAGGAATTGGTGGAGGAGCAGAAGCTGTAATTTTGCAAGAGTTTGATACAAATATCAAAAAACTTACCAAACATATTAAAGAGCAAAGAGTCTCTGGAAAAACAGGTTGTATATTAATAGTTTCTGAGGGTGCTTATAATGCTGAAGGTGGTGATGGGTTAATAAGAGAGTTAAATAAGATAACAAATTTTGATTTAAGAATCACTAAGCTAGGTCATATTCAAAGAGGGGGAAATCCCAGTGCAGTAGATAGAGTACTTGCAAGCAGATTGGGTGCTAGTGCAGTTGATAAATTGTTAAGTGGCACTAGCGAGTATGTAGTTTCACAACCTAAGGATAAAATAGAGTTGATACATTTTGATAAGTTGGTAGAAAAAAATCTATCAGATATGAAAGATTATTATGAACTTATATTTAATCTGGCATAATTGAAATTAGATATTTTAACTTGAATCATAAGATTCTATCTATAAACATTTCTACACCAAATAAAGCAATAATTATTGATGCAGGCATAGCTATTAAAATTCGATACCAACTTAATCTATTAAAAAGGGGGATCAATATTATTAATGGTAATAATGTAATTAATAGTCCCAGTTCAATACCAATATTAAAACTTAAGAGATTTAGGTAATAGTCTGTTCCCTCTAATCCTTTAGGTTTAAACATGCTTGCAAAACCTAAACCATGTATTAATCCAAAGGTGAAAATGACTCCAATTCTGCTTACTTTAATTTTTTTTCTAAAAAAGTTTTCAAATCCAATCCAGATAATTGATGCTGCGATTATTACCTCGATAATAAGAGGTGATATGGTTATATATCCTAGCCCACCAAATATTAGAGTAATACTATGAGCTATTGTAAAAGTGGTAACTTGGATCAATAAAGGCTTTAGTTTATGTGAGAAGAAAAATAATCCTAGTATGAAAAGTATATGGTCAAATCCATAGAGAATTATTTGAAGTATTCCGTTCCATATTCCTAATATTGAAAAATTTGTGGTATTATTTTTTACTTGTAAAATTCCTAAATTACTCGTTTGATTTCCCGGTTTCAACCATTGTGATTGAGGTTTATCTGTATTTTTATCAATATTAGAAAAATTTTTAAAAATTAAAGGTCCAAATATTTTTTTTGCACTAAAAGTAATGGGTGTTTCTATAAATTTGATTTCAGTTTTGAGATAGACTTTTGTAAAGCGTACTTTTTCAATATTTTTTTCTTCTAAAACATTAATTTCTACTAATTTTAAATTTAATTGCTTTTTAGATGTCTTTATAAAAATAGAATTTATAATTTGATCTCTAGACTCGAATACTTTTTCCTTTAATATTTCTCTGGGTAATAATCTAAGTTCACTATATTTTATAGAATTTGAAAAATTAATTGTTTCTTTATAATCACCTGCATCTATGTTTGCTAGAAAGGCTTCTGCATTAAATTTTAAAACTATATTAATTTGGTTTTTAACTTTATTGAATTCTACAATAGCTGGTTTTATTTCGTGCGCAGATAAATGGTTAAAAAAATTTAAAAAAATAAAGGTAAATAAACAAATAATTTGTTTGAGTTTCATTTTTAAAAACAAAATTTTTTTAAATTTACTTGAATAATTACATCATATCCTAATATCCAAGCAAAGACTTTTATCCAGATATTAGAATATTTTTATTAGATATTTTATTCCTTCAAATTTGAATATCAGCCATTAAGATATAATCGAACAATATCAAATTAAAAAATGAATACAGTATCTGTAGTTATACCCACTTATAATAGAATTAATTCCATTTCCAGGGCCATTGACTCTGTTCTTAAACAAACACACCCCATTAATCAAATAATAGTTGTAGATAACAACTCAACAGATAATACTTCTGAAATATTAAAGAATGAATATTCTAAAATTGAAATTTTATTTGAACAGAAACAAGGAGTAAGCTTTGCAAGAAATAAAGGTATAAAGTATTCAAATTGTGATTGGATAGCACTACTAGATTCTGATGATTCTTGGAAACCAGAAAAAATTGAAAAACAGCTATCTCTTTATAAAAAATCCAAAAAAAAATTAAGAGTTATTCATACTGATGAAATTTGGTATAAAAATAACAAATTATTAAATCAAAAAAAAATACATAAAAAATCAGGTGGAGATATTTTTGAGAAATGTCTAGATTTATGTTGTATTTCACCAAGTAGTGCCTTGTTAAGAAGTGATCTTTTCAAAGATATTGGATATTTTGATGAATCATTTCCTGCTTGCGAAGATTATGATTTTTGGTTGCGCGTTACAGCTAGAGAAAAAGTCCTATTTATAGACGAGCCATTAACTATAAAATATGGTGGACATGACGATCAACTTTCAAAAAAATATTGGGGTATGGATAGATTTAGAGTTAAAGCTTTAGAGAAATTGATATTAAATCATGAGTTGAACTCTAAGCAAAAAAAAGTAGCTCTTAAATCTCTTACTAGCAGGTTAGAAATAATTGTTAACGGAGCCAAAAAAAGAAATAATCAAAATATAGAAAAAATTTTCCAAAAAAAAATAAATGACTGGAAGTTGTATATAATGGAAAATAAATAAATTGAGGTTTTTAAATGAATAATGGGTGCATATGTTGGGTTATAGCTTTAGCATCAGAGGCAAAATCCTTGATTAAAGATTTTAAAATGTATCTAATGCCAGGCGATACTTTGTTTCCAATTTATAAAAATAAAAATGAAAATGAGTGGTTAGTCATTACTGGGGTTGGTCAGTTAAATGTAGCTTCAGGAGTTTCATATCTATATTCTCTCTGCCCATATTCAAAAACGTCATTTTGGATAAATTTTGGTATTGCTGGTGCAGGAAAAAATGTAGGTGATATTGGAGAACCCTTTTTAATTAATGAATTAAGGCATCATGACTTTAAAAAAATTTATTATCCATTTATTTTACCAAATCTTAAATTGAAAAATGCAATGTTAAAAACATATAATAAACCGCAAAATAATTACAAAAGGTCTTTTTTGTTCGATATGGAGGGATGGGTTTTTTATAACATAGTACAAAAAAAGATAACAAGGGAGCTTATTGCTGTCGTAAAAATTATTTCAGATAATTCCCCTGAAACAATACTTTCTATCAATAAAAACTTTATAAATAAATTCATTAAAGATAAAATTGAAAATTTGATGACCTTAAGAGATTGTGGTTTTAGTTTATCAGATCTAGAAACAGAGAGAAAAAAAGAACATTTTTTATTTGTTGATATAACTGAAAAATTTCATTTTACCTTTTCACAATGTCAACAATTAAAGAATTTTTTAATAAGGTGGGATGTTAATTTTCCTGAAAGGCCTTTATTTTCTGAAATTAAGGATTTAAATGATGCAAAGTCTATCTTGGATTATATGGAGTCCTCTCTTAAAAACCATAAATTGAAATGGGAATGAACTTTGATTAATCAAATTTATATAGAAAATGAAATAAAAGATCATCCAAGAGTCCAGAGCATATTAAAAAAATTTAAAAGAAAAACTCCAATATATATTGATAAATATACTTCGGTTTTTAATAAAAAAAATCAAAATTTTCGCATCCAAAAAAAATACCCAAGCCTTATATTGGCCAAAAAAAAAGCTGGTTATGTTTTAAAAACTCCCTCTGATTTTGGAATTGGAAATTCAAATAACTTTTATTTCTCTCATATGTATAATTGTCTTTATGATTGTGAGTACTGTTTTCTTCAAGGAATGTTCTCTTCAGCTGACTATGTCTTATTTATAAATTATGAGGATTTTGAGGATGGAATAAAAGAAAAGATTAATTTTCTTAAGAATGAGAAAGTTACTTTTTTTTCTGGTTATGATTGTGATTCTTTAGCATTTGAAAAAATTTCAGGCTTTGTAAGCTATTTTTTACCTTTTTTTAAAAAATTTTCTAATGTGGAAATTGAGTTGAGAACAAAAAGTACTCAATTGGAACCACTTTTAAAAATGGAACCAGTTTCTAATTGCATAGTTGCTTTTAGCTTATTACCAGCTGAAATAGCTGATAAAACAGATCATAAAGCACCAACAATAAAAAAAAGAATAAATAAAATTTCTGAATTGGCTTCAATGGGTTGGAAAATTGGTCTGAGATTTGATCCATTAATCCATGGTGAAAATTGGAAAAATATTTATAAAGAATTGTTTGCTGATGTTTTTAAAAAAATCGATAAAAAAGCTATACATTCAATTACTCTTGGTCCTCTTAGATTTCCTAAGGCTATGTTTAAAAAAATATTAGGTATGAATCCAAGATCAAAATTATTGTCAGATGTATTAGTCCTTAGAGGAAACAAAATTTCATATACAAATGAAATTGAACTAGAAATGCAAAGTTTTTGTATTGACTTATTAAATCAACATAGTCCGGAAACATTATTTTTTAGTTGCAAAGGTAACTTTTGAAATCAAATTATTTAACATGGTTAATATAAAAAAAATTATAGTTACAGGTAGCTCAAGTGGCATAGGAAACTCAATTACAAAAACACTTATTAAAAATAAAATAAAAGTAATTGGTATTTCAAGAAATAAAGATAAAAATGTAATTAAATCCAAATATTTCCAATCTGAAGAAATGGATTTTTATGAATTAAAAAATATCCCAATGAAAATTGAAAAAATTCTTGATCAGAATGAAGATGTAGAGGGACTAATATCATGTGCTGGCGTCGGTTATTTTGGGAATATAGAAAATTTTTCAGTTGATAAAATTTTAGGCTCCATAAACACTAATCTACTATCTCACGTCATTTTAACAAAATATTTGGTTCCTTTTTTAAAAAAGAAGAATAAGGGTAAATTAATATATATAGGTTCCGAATCGGCATTAAATGGTGGAAAAAAAGGAAGTCTATATTCAGCTGCAAAATTTGGATTAAGAGGGTTTACACAAAGTATTAGAGCTGAAGTAGCTAGTAGAAATATAACCGTTACTCTCATAAATCCAGGAATGGTAAAAACTAATTTTTTTAATAATTTAGATTTTCAACCAGGTTCAAACAAAAAAAATTCTATAAAAGTATACGACATTGCAAAAATAGTTATGAGTATCCTTGAAATGAATATTAACACTAGTATTGATGAAATAGTCATGAACCCTATTATCAAAAGTGTTATAAAAAAATAAATTAAATTTTTGTTTATTTTTATTCAAAATTAGCTTAGTTTTTTAAACTTATGTATTAAATTTATTTGGATGATAATTCGGGGGATGAAGATGTTTAAAATTATAAACTTAATTCTATCAATAGTACTATTATTTGCTTCCTCAGCATTTGCTGATGGTCATAAATTGAAGGTTGGTATGATTACAACATTATCAGGTGGTGGATCAGGTCTTGGAATAGATGTGAGAGATGGTTTTATGCTTGCTGTAATGGGTAGTAAAGACATAGAGGTGGTAATAGAGGATGACCAGCGTAAACCTGACATAGCAGTTCAGCTTGCTGATAAAATGATACAATCTGAAAAAGTTGATGTCTTAACTGGTATCATTTGGTCTAATTTAGCAATGGCAGTTGTTCCAGCAGCTGTAAATCAGGGTAAGTTTTATCTCTCTCCCAATGCAGGACCATCTGCGCTAGCAGGTAAGGGGTGCCATGAAAATTATTTTAATGTAGCTTGGCAAAATGATAATCTCCATGAAGCTGCAGGAGGACATGCAAATTCAACTGGTTTTAAAAATACATTCATTTTAGCTCCAAATTATCCAGCAGGTAAAGATGCATTGACTGGTTTTAAAAGATATTTCAAAGGAAATCTTGCAGGTGAAATTTATACAAAATTAGGTCAAACAGATTACGCTGTTGAAATTGCACAAATTAGGGCTTCAGACGCTGATAGTGTTTTCTTCTTTCTTCCGGGTGGTATGGGGATAGGTTTTATGAAACAATATGCACAGTCAGGCATTGAAATACCAGTAGTAGGTCCAGCTTTTTCTTTTGATCAGGGTATTTTGAAAGCAGTCGGAGATGCTGCATTAGGAGTTAAGAATACTTCACAGTGGTCCAAGGATTTGGATAATAAGGCAAACAAAAAATTTGTTTCTGATTTTCAAAATGAATATGGAAGACTTCCATCTTTATATGCCTCGCAAGGATATGATACGGGTATGCTTTTAATATCTGCAATGGCTAAAGCTAGTGTAAATGATATGGAAGCTTTTCGAGATGCACTAAGATCAGCTGATTTTGATTCAACAAGAGGTCAATTTCGTTTTTCAAGTAATCATCATCCTATTCAAGATATTTATGTAAGAGAAGTGATTAAAGAAGGGGATACTTTAACAAATAAAATTGTATCTGTTGGTTTACAAGATCATTCAAATGCCTATGTCGATCAGTGTTCAATGTAGCCTAGTGGTTTATTAACAAGATATTGTATTTTGAATCTTAATAAAAATGACTGCTGAGTTGTTAATTGAACAATTTCTGAATGGATTACAATTTGGCTTCATGCTGTTTTTAATGTCAGCAGGATTAACACTAATTTTTGGAGTTATGGGCCTTATAAATTTGGCCCATGGTTCTCTTTATATGATTGGAGCCTTTTCTGCAGCAGCAACATTTGCTTTTTTTAATTCTTTTTGGCTTAGTTTACTAGCCTCATTTTCTTGTGCAGCTATTGTGGGTATAGTAGTTGAAAAAACCATAATAAGGAAACTTTATAACAGAGATCACCTAGACCAAGTTTTAGTGACTTTTGCTCTCATTTTATTTTTTTCGGAATTGGTAAGATGGATTTTTGGAGCATTTCCTTTATATCTCGATGTACCAGAACTTCTAAATGGCTCTATAGAAGTATTTAGTGGTATTTATTACTCTAAATACCGTCTTTTTATTATTTTTGTTGGGTTGATAATAGCTGTTTTTTTATTTTTTCTTATAGGAAAAACTAATTTAGGTATTCAAATTAGAGCTGGTCAACATGACCGTGAAATGATTTCAGCTTTAGGAGTAGATATTTCTAAGTTATACACATTACTTTTTGGGATTGGGGCAGCGCTAGCTGGTCTTGCAGGTGCATTAATAGGAACAATTCAATCTGTTGAAGTTGGTATGGGAGAACCTATCCTCATACTTGCTTTTGTTATTATAGTGATAGGGGGAATAGGATCAATTAAAGGGGCTTTTATCGCTTCGTTATTAGTTGGTTTAGTAGATACTTTAGGAAGATTTTTAATTCCCTGGGTTCTTCAGACTGTTACCAATCCTTCAGACGCTATGTCTGTAGGATCGGCAATTGGATCAATGCTCATTTATATCTTAATGGCTATTATTTTAATTTTAAAGCCTACTGGATTGTATGGAAAACAACTTTCATGATTTCAGAAAAAAATATAAGTTATATCTCATTAATCAGTATTTTTTTCATAGCTATATTTTCAGAATATTTTAATGAACCCTATTTAATTACTTTACTTTCAAGGATTATAATTTTTTCTATTGCTGCAATTGGTTTGAATCTGGTCTTGGGTTTTGGAAATTTGATTTCTTTTGGACATGCTGCATTTTTTGGTCTTGGAGGATATGTATCAGGTATTTTAGCAATTCATGCTTTTAATTCTGAATTATTGATTTCGTGGCCCTTCCTATTTAATGGTAGTAATAATTCACTAATTATTTGGTTATTTACAATCTTTTTTTGTTCACTATTGGCTCTATTAGTTGGGGTTTTCTCTTTGAGAACATCAGGAGTTTATTTTATTATGATAACCTTAGCATTTGCACAAATGCTATATTATTTTGCAATAAGTTGGCCGTCCTATGGTGGCGAGGATGGATTTTCTATTTATGTTCGTTCAACTTTTTTTGGCATAAATACTATGAAAGGAATAAATTTCTTTTTTATTTGTTTTTTTTGGTTATTAATTATTTTGTTTATTACCAGCAAAATTGTTAATTCTCCTTTTGGTTTGGCTTTAAGAGCTACCAGGTTTAATTTAACAAGAGTCAGATCTGTAGGAATAAACCCCTTTAGAATACAATTGTTAGCTTTTGTTTTGTCGGGAGCTATAACTGGTATCGCAGGATCTCTATATGTAGATTTAAATCGTTTTGTGAGTCCTTCTTTATTAAGTTGGCAAATGTCTGGAGAATTTATTGTATTCATATTAATTGGTGGGTTAGGGCGCATTTATGGCCCTTTAATTGGAGCAGCTTTTTTTGTTGCCTTTGAACAATTTTTTGGATCTTACACAGAGCATTGGCAGATATTTCTAGGTATTATAATCATATCAACAGTCTTATTTGCCAAAGGTGGAATTATAGGCTTTATGTTGAAATATCAAAAAAATGAATAAAATTTTAAAAATAGTAAATTTAAAAAAGAATTTTGGAGCAATTACTGCTAGCAATGATATTAATTTTTGTCTTGAAACAGGTGAAATTCATGCTCTTATTGGACCTAATGGTGCTGGAAAATCTACCCTTATCAAGCAAATTATGGGAGAAATTAAGCAAGACTCGGGGGAGATAATATTAAATGGAATTAATATTTCAAATTTTAAAACTGAAGATAGAATACATTTAGGCTTTGCAAGATCATTTCAAATTACAGATGTAATTTTAGATTTCACAATTTTTCAAAATGTACTACTAGCCAAAATCGGAAAAGAAAAGACATTTTATAATTTTTACTCAAGTTTAGATTCTATCGAATTTTCATTTGAAGAAATAAAGTCAATTCTTATAAAAATTGATTTATGGGATAAGAAAGAAACAGCTGCATCTTTATTAAGTCATGGAGAAAGGAGACAACTTGAAATAGGGATAGCTTTAGCTTTAGACCCTAAATTAATTTTGCTAGATGAACCAATGGCAGGATTAAGTCTTGATAAAATTGAAAAGATGAAGGTTATTTTTAATCAAATTAAAAATGATGTTCCAATCTTACTTATAGAACATAACATGGATGTTGTTTTTTCTATTGCTGATCGAATTTCAGTATTAGTAAATGGGAAAATTATAGCTTCAGGTTCCTCATCAGAAATAAAATCAAATTTGGATGTCAGAAAAGCTTACTTAGGAACAGCCTGATGAATAAATCACCCATTTTAAAGTTAGATAATATTTATTCTTCTTATGGTAATGTACAAGTTTTAAATGGTGTAAATTTACAAGTCAGAAAGGGTGAAATTGTATCTTTATTGGGAAGAAATGGTATGGGTAAATCAACAACCGTCAAATCAATTTGTGGAATTTTAAAACCCCATTTAGGAAATATTGAATTTAATAGTGTCAGAATTATAGGTATGCAATCATACAAAATTGCAAGATTGGGAGTGGGATTAGTTCCAGAAGGTAGAAGAATTTTCGCAAATTTAACTGTTAAAGAAAATTTAATTGGTTCCTCAATCAAGGGTTATTGGGATTTAGATAAAATACTTACCTTATTTCCAATTTTTAAAGAAAGGCTTTCACAACTTTCTTCTAATTTATCTGGAGGCGAGCAACAAATGTTAGCTATTGGAAGAGCTCTTATGACTAATCCTTCACTACTTATATTGGATGAGGCAACCGAAGGTTTGTCACCTGTCATTTCTCAAAAGATTTGGAATGTTTTAAGAAAGGTTAGTAATGAAGGAATTTCAATTCTTATAATAGATAAAATTAGTCAAGAACTAAAAGATGTTTCTAATTATAGCTATATCTTAGAAAGAGGAAAGAGTGTGTGGAGTGGAAAATTATCAGGAATATCAAGCGATGATAGCAAGCTCTTTTTGGGAGTTTAAAAAAAAATTTTTAAAAATATTCAAATAGAGTGGAGAAAATAGATTAAGATCCTTAAAAAAAAAATAGGTCCTTCCCCATTCATTTCTATAGAAATGCGAGGTAAGGGTGACCCAGTTATTTTTCTTCATGGTATTGGTGGAAATAAGAGGAATTGGGATGATAACTTAGAATATTTTGCTCATAAATTTCAATTAATTACATGGGATACCAGAGGATATGGTGATAGCGAAGATTATTATGGTTCTTTTAACTTTGGAGATGTCGTAGAAGATTTGAATAAAGTTTTATTAGATCTAAAAATAGAAACAATAAATCTGGTTGGTTTATCTATGGGAGCAAGAATAGCGTGTTGGTTTTATGAAAAATATCCAAATAAGGTAAAGACTTTAGTATTGTGTGATACAAACCTTGGAAGTGGGGGTTTTTCCAAAAAAGAGAAGGAAGAATTTGTTGCTTTAAGGACTAAGCCTTTTGAGCAAGGAATTGGAATAGAGCAATTTTCTCCAATGATTGCAAAATCTTTAATCGGAGATATTAACAACAAAAATGCATTAAATAAATTAATTTCATCCTTAAATCTTCTAAGAAAAGAGAGTTATATTAAAACAGTAAAGTCATTTATTTCAGAAGATTGGCTTAATAATTTTTCAAAAATTGAAGTTCCTTGCTTAGTAATGGTAGGAGAGTTAGATGATTTAACGCCACCTTCGGTAGCTAAAGAAATAGATGCTTTAATTCCTAATTCGCAATTAAAAATTGTTGAGGGAGCAGGTCATTTAATCAATATTGAAAAACCAACGATTTTTAATGAATATGTCTTAAAATTTCTCTGTAAATTTAACTAAAAAAGACTTCAAATAAGATTTAAATTTTCATTGAATGAAACAAATTCTATTTAGAGGAAAAGCGGTGATTATCACCGCTTTTCCATAAGTTTTTATGCAAACCACCAACGTTCGGTAATTTTACATCCATCAAGATGCCAGTTGCCGGCAACTTTTTCTGGGTGGGCAAGTCTTTTATTATGAGCTGAGAGATTTTGTCCATAAGACCAGGTAATATAGCCTCCATCCTCATTCATAAGTTTCTGACATTCAAAATACATTTCATGTCTCTTTTTATCATCAAGCTCACCTTTAGCTGCTACCATTAATTCATTAAACCTGTCTGCAGCAGGTGTACCTTTCCAAGCCATATCATTCCATTCAGATGCAGCTATACAGCATGTAGAAAACATCCAGTCTGGGGTAGGTCTTCCACTCCAATAAGAAGTACACATACCAATCCCTGGTTTATTCCATATATTAGACCAGTATCCATCATTTGGCTCTTTCTTTACTTCTAAATTGATACCGCACTCTTTTGCGGATGCTTGAAGTAGTAAAGCTACATCAACAGATCCATCCAATGATGCACCAGAAGCGTGACAAGTTATTGGAGTATCTCCTAAACCAGTTTTACCCCAATGAAACTTTGCTTTATCAGCATCAAATTCTCTTTGGGCAAGGTCTGTATTAAAATATTTTTGCGTTGGAGATATTGAATGGTCATTACCAATTTGTCCATATCCAAGGAGTACTTTATCTACCATCTCTTGTCTTCTTGCAGCAAATTTAAGAGCTAGTCTAACATCATTATTATCAAATGGAGGTGTATCTAACCTCATAGCAAAAACCCTATGCATGGTACCAGTTACTGCTAGAAGCTCAAGTTTTTGGTTTCTAGATAACAAGCCTGCAGTTGGAGCTGATACGTCATCTATACAATCAACTTGATCAGTTACCAATGCTTGCTGTCTTGCAGTTGCATCTCCAACGATAGTTGTTTCTACTGCATCAAAATGAGCAGCTCCAGTTTTCCAATAATTAGGGTTTCTTTCAAAAGATGCACTTACACCAGGATTATATTCTTTCAAAACGTACCCGGCTGTTCCAATTCCTGCTGTAGGGTTTACCAATTTACCATCAGATCCTCCAATCTGAATTGGAGCATGATAATCACTTAGCATAACTGGAAAGTCTGAATTAGATCCTTGGAGTTCAATAACTAAGTAATCTCCGTCTTGCCTAACATCAGCTATTTCTGATAGTTGACCTTTAATAGATGACTTACTGTCCTCACCTCTATGATAATTTATTGAACATGCCAAATCATTCACATCCAATGATTTTCCATTATGCCACTCTACACCTTTTCTTACTTTAAAACGCCAGGTTTTAGCATCATCTGACTCTACGCTTTCTGCAAGTTCAGGTATTACTGATCCGTCTGCACCTAATTCTACTAAGTTATTATAAATTGCATAACCATGTACTAGTTCTGAGGTAGCTCCTGTAGATACTGACATATCTAAGATATCAGTTGTGGTTCCTGAACTCATTGCTAACCTTAGAGTTCCACCTTTTTTAGGTGTCGCTGCTAATATTGAAGACGACATACTAGTGGCTGCAGTGATGGTTGCACCTAAAGCTACTGCTCCCTGTATGAAGTCACGTCTGCCTATTTTTCCAGAAGAAAATAAACCTTTTAACTTGTCAATCGAATACACTTTAATCTCCCTATCAAATAAATTAATAGATAAATCTTAAACAATACGTCCTAATTTTCAATATAAATATCAATTCCAAGTTAAATTATATTTTATTTTAGCTTTAGATTATGATAATCGATCATTTTTTATCATTTCAAATAAAGATAAAAAAACTTAATTATTTAAATAAAACTAGTTTTCTAGGACTTTATTTAACCAGTTAGGATCCATTTCAGGTACAGAAGAAAGTAAAAGTTTTGTGTATTCAGGATGTGGTGGGCTAAAGATTTCTTTTTTGGATCCTTGTTCAACTACCAAACCTTGATGCATAACTACAACTTCATCGGCTATTGCTTTAACTGTAGCTATGTCGTGCGTTATAAATATATATGATATTTTTAATTCATGCTGTAATTTAAGTAGAAGTTTCAAGATTCCTTCTTGTACAATCTGATCTAATGCTGAAGTCACCTCATCGCATATAATTAATTCGGGTTCAGCTGCTAAAGCTCTAGCTATACAGATTCTTTGTTTTTGACCACCAGATAACTCCTCTGGGAGTCGATCAACAAAACTATCGTCCAATTCAATCATATTAAGTAGTTCTAATACTTTATCCGTATTTTTTTCTTTATTTATTCCATGATAAAAACTAAGAGGTCTTCCAATTATTTCTCTAACAGTATGTCTAGGATTCATGGAAGTATCAGGTGATTGATAAATCATCTGGATTTTTCTTAAATCTTCCTTAGTACGATCAGATAATTTCATTGGTAAAATTCTATTTTGAAAAATTATTTTTCCTTGTGTTGGTGGGAGTAAACCTGTTATTGACCTAGCAGTTGTAGATTTACCTGAACCTGATTCACCTACAATTGCTACCGTTCTTCCTGTTGGAACATTTATATTTATATCTTGAAGGACTTTTGGTCCTGATCCATAAGATGCGCTTACATTTTCAATACTTAAGATTATTTCCTTACTTTTTTGTTCTTTCTTCTTAATGGATCTAACTGCCCATAACGATTTTGTATACTCTTCTTTTGGTGATTTAAGCATCTGAGAAGTTTTTGCTACCTCAACAGTATTACCATATCTAAGCACTTGAATTCTATCGGCCATTTGTGCAACTACTGCAAGGTCATGAGTAATATATATTGCTGCAGTTTGATGTTCTTTAACTATTGAACGAATTGTAGCTAAAACGTTTACCTGGGTCGTGACATCTAGGGCAGTAGTAGGTTCGTCAAATATTATAAGATCAGGTTTAGATGACATTGCCATTGCTGTCATTGTCCTTTGTAACTGACCACCAGATACTTGATGCGGATATCTCTCCCCAATTTCATCTGGATTTGGAAGTTGCATTTCTTTGTAAAGTTGAACAGCTTCTTTTTGCAGTGTTTCTTTTATATTAAGTTTGTGACTTAGTGATGATTCAATTGTCTGGTTTATCAATCTGTGCGCAGGATTAAATGCTGCAGCTGCAGATTGCGCGACATAAGATAACTTTGTTCCCCATAGTTGCTGTTTCTTTTTATCACTAAGTTTAGTAAGATCTTTTCCGTTAAAATTTATTGACCCACTCGTAAACCTACAACCTGTTCTTACAAAACCCATAGCAGCTAATCCAAGAGTTGATTTGCCAGCCCCAGACTCTCCAATAAGACCTAGAACTTCTCCTCTATATAACTGTAAATTTACTCCCTTAATAATTGGATGCCAGATTTCGTCACTAAAACCTTCAATAGATATATTTTGTATATCAAGTAATAAATCCTTTTTTTGTTTACTTGATTTCATCTTTTAAACCACTTGTGAGATACAAAAACCAATCAACTACAAAATTTACGCCTATTGTCAGTATTCCTATAGCTGCTGCTGGTAATATTGGTGTGAGAGCTGCTGTGATGTCATATGCTGCAAATTGAATTAATTCTGCAGTCTCTCTAACCATAGAACCCCAATCTGCTGTTGGAGGTTGGATACCTACTCCAAGAAAAGAAAGAGATGCAATCATTAAGAAAACATAACAGAACCTTAACCCAAATTCCGCAACTAAAGGTGGTAGAATATTTGGTAAGATTTCTTTGCTCATTATCCAACCTATTTTCTCTCCTCTTAATTTTGCAGCTTCGACATATTCCATTACAACTATATTCATTCCAACTGCTCTAGATAATCTAAATACTCTGGTCGAGTCTAGCACCGCAATTATAAGAATAAGATTAAGTGCTGTTGAACCAAAAATTGATAAAAGCATTAGTGCAAAAATTAAACTTGGTATAGCCATTAAAATATCAACAAATCTGGCTAGTATTTGGTCTACCCAACCACTTAAAATTGCTGACAACAAACCTAAGCCAACTCCAATTAAAAATGCTAGAAAAGTTGTAATAAGTGCGATTCCCATTGTATTTCTTGCACCATATACTAGTCGGCTAAATATATCTCTACCTAACCGATCTGTTCCAAAGATATGAACACTATCCCAAGGAGCATATGGAACTTTAAAGATTTGAGCTTCTCCGTAGGGTGCCAAAAATGGTGCAAAGATAGCCACAAAAAAATAAAATGTTACTATAATCATTCCTATCCAAGCAGTGATTGGAGCTTTTTTTAAATTAATAATAGCTTTTTCATAAAATGACCGTCTTACGTAAAGATTTGAAACTTCAGCTTTAGCTGAATATTGAGTAGCTGTTTTTGTCATTTTGGATATAGTAATCTAGGATTTGTGATTATAGAAATTACATCAGCTATTAGATTTAATAGAATGTAAGTAACGGCAAAAACCAAAGCACATCCTTGTACTACTGGTATATCTCTTTTAATGACAGAATCTACCATTAACTGTCCGACCCCAGGATATACAAATACAACTTCTACTACTACGACGCCAACAATTAAATATGCTAGATTAAAAGCAATAATATTAGCTATGGGGGCCCAGGCATTTGGCAGAGCATGCTTAATGATGACTTGAGTTTTAGAAATACCTTTTAATCGAGCCATCTCAATATATGGACTTGAAAGAAGATTAATAATCGAAGCTCTTGTCATACGCATCATATGGGCAACAGTTACTAAAGTAAGTGTTAATGCTGGTAAAACTGAAAGATAGATCCGTTCAAAAAAAGGTGTCGAAGAAGTTACATTAGAGAGTGATGGAAAGAATTGGTTTATAGAAGCAAGATAAATTATCAAAATATAAGCTACAAAAAACTCAGGCATAGATATTGTTGTTAATGCAGATGCATTGACTGTTCTGTCATATATAGAATTTCTGTAAAGTGCAGCTGTAATTCCTAACAGCAGAGATAATGGGATAGCAATTATTGCGGTCATTGCAGCAAGAAAAAAAGTATTAAATAAACGTGGTTTCAAAAGGCTAGAAACTGATCTTGCAGTACTTTGCTGAGGTTGGTTAGCATATGTTGCATTTCTTCCAGAAAATGTACTACCCAAATCTCCTTGTATTGCTGATGTTAACCAATTTACATATCTAACATGATAAGGTTTATCCAACCCTAATTCTTTTCTAAATATCTTAACACTTTCTTCAGTTCTGGTTTGTCCTAAAACCGATTCTACAAAATCACCAGGTAATAGATTAACTGAGCTAAAAATTATAAGAGTCACAAAAAAAAGGGATATTATTCCAAGTCCAATTCTTTTTAATAATGTTGATACTATTGGATGCAATTTACTCATAACCCTTTTTTGTTAATAAAATATTACTCATATCAATTTTATTTTAAAGAGTAAAATTACTTTATCTGCTCTACTGCACCACCAGATTTGACCCATTCTGAAAAACCACCAGATAAATTACTTACTTTGCTAACTCCCATTATAGAGGCTGTTTGTGTTCCTAATGCAGATCTAAAACCACTAGCACAGTAAAAAATGAAATTCTTTTTTTGAGAAAATATTTCCTTATGGAATGGGCTTTTGCTGTCTATAAAAAATTCTAACATACCTCTTGGACAAGACATGGCTCCTGGTATTTTTCCAGATTTTAATAGTTCAGATTTATCTCTTAAGTCGATAAATATAAATTCATTATTACCAACTAAATCTATGGCTTTGTTTGGATTAATTGATTGGATAGAAGAATTTGCTTCTTTAAGCATTTCTTTTAAAGTTTTTTGTCCCATTGATCACTCATTTTCTTCAGATATTGCAAGTGTTCTATACATTTCGCGAAGAACGGGTTTTTCAATTAATTTTCCGTCCACCATTACAAGACCTGTATTAGCTTCTTCAAAAATTTTAGTAATCTTTTTGGCTTTGGCTATTTTTTCTTCAGAAGGAGTAAAAACTTTATTTAAATCGTTTACTTGTTTTGGATGTATCGATCCTTTTCCAGAAAATCCTAAGTCTCTTGCTAAAATTGCTTGTTCTATATTTCCTTTGGGGTCTTCTAAATCCATAAAAGGTCCGTCTATTGCATCTAACCCTGCACCTGCAGCTGCATGTACAACTCTTGACCTAGCATAAAGAAGTTGATCCCAGGATAATTTACATCTTAATTCAGCAGACATATCTATAAGACCAAAAAAAAGTGTAGATACTCTTTCACTACTTTTTGCAATGTCATAAGCTTTTTCAAGACCTGAATTTGTTTCGATAATTGGATGAAGTTCGCAATTATGGCCTCTTTCATTTAGAAGATCATCTAGTATTTTTACTTCTTCCGCATCATTAACTTTTGGTAGCATTATCGCCGGTGGTGGAAAATCAGTGGAAAGTATTGCTCTTATGTCATCTAATCCAAAAAGGGATCTTATGGAATTAATTCTTAGAATTACTTCAATATTTTCTGGAATGGTTTGGTTTTGAAAAATACTTAATGCTTTTTCTCTAGCTTCTTTTTTATCTTTAGGAGCGATACCATCTTCAAGCTCAATACATACCATATCAACACCCGATTTAACCGCTTTAGGAAACATTTCAGGCCTTAAACCTGGAGTAAAAATGAAACTTCTTCTAGGCCTTAATTTTTTTTTTAAATCCATGGGAGTTTTCTCATTTTGTATAAAAAATATTAATCATCTTAATTTTTAATTGACATAATACAACAACAATATCTATTTTTTGAATAGAATAAACAAGATTGTTATTCAGAGTAATTTTTATTGTTATTTCAATTTCCTATATTTTTAATAGGAACTTTAAGATAAGTAGTTCCATTGTTTTCTTCAGGAGGAAGGTTTCCAGCTCTCATATTCACCTGAATAGATGGTATCATTAATTCAGGAGCAGGTAATGTTTTATCTCTTTCAGTTCTTAATTTTACAAAATTCTGTTCTGAAACATTATTTCCGATATGTATATTATTATTCTTTTGATCGAGAACAGTTGTTTCCCAAGCAGGATCCCTGTTATTTGGCATGTAATCGTGACACACAAATAGTCGGGTCTTATCTGGTAAGGCTAAAATTCTCTGTATTGATTTATAAAGTTGTTCTGCACTACCACCTGGAAAATCCGCTCTAGCAGTTCCTCCATCAGGCATAAATAAAGTATCACCAACAAAAACTGCATCTCCTATTAAATGTGCCATACAAGCAGGAGTGTGACCAGGTGTTGCAATTGTTCTAGATGCAATATTTCCCAATTTGTATTCATCATTATCAGAAAGTAATTTATCAAACTGGCTACCATCCAATTCAAATTCAGTACCTGCATTATAAATTTTTCCAAATAATTTTTGTACCTTTATAATTTCTTTTGAGATACATAATTTTCCGCCAAGCTTTTTTTGAATATAAGGGGCTGCAGAAAGATGATCTGCATGAACGTGAGTTTCTATTAACCATTCAACATTTAGTTTATTTTCATTTACAAAATCAATAACTGTGTCTGCATGTTCAAAAAAAATAGAGCCTGTCGAATAATCAAAATCTAGAACAGTATCTAATATTGCACATAAATTTGTTGTACTATCTATAACTACATAGCTTATGGTACCAGATTGTTTATGAAAAAAACCTTTTACTATCGGAATTAAATTAGTTTCTAAATTATTCATTAAAAATCCTTTAATTAATGATACTATAAATTTGAATATTATTTAAGTTGAATATTATATAGATATAAAATTATCTTAATTAAAATCTACCATTAAATACATTAAAACGTTGGGTCAATTTACTCTTGCTATTTTTAAATCGCTCTTTTAATAGAATTAAGAGGATTTCCATATGTTTGATAGATCAATTAAAATTGCACCTTCAATACTTTCTGCAGATTTTGCAAATTTTGGTAAAGAGTGTGAAGCAATTGAAAAGCAAGGATGTGACTGGGTACATGTAGATGTAATGGATGGCCACTTTGTTCCTAATATCACTTTTGGTCCAGCTATGTGTAAAGCGATACGTCCTCATATAAAAACTGTGATGGATGTTCATTTAATGATTTCTCCAGTTGATAACTATGTAGAAGATTTTGTTAATTCAGGAGCTGATATAATTACAGCCCATGTTGAGGCAACTCCTCATATTCATAGAACAATTCAGTTAATTAAAAGTTATGGAATAAAAGCAGGTGTTGCGCTTAATCCATCTACTCCAGTAGAAAATATTGAGTATGTTTTGGATATTATTGATTTAGTTTGTGTAATGACAGTTAATCCGGGTTTTGGTGGTCAAAAATTTATAGATAGCCAGGTAGAGAAAGTTTCTAAGTTAAGATCAATGATTGGAGAATTGCCTATACACATAGAAATAGATGGGGGAATTACTCCGACAACTGCTCCTCTTGTTGCAAAAGCAGGGGCGGATGTATTGGTTGCTGGTTCTGGAGTATTTTCTGGTGGTTCGGTTAATAATCCTGCTAATTATGGTGAAAATATAAATTCTATTCGATTGGCTGCAGAACAATCTTTGAAGTAACTTTTGAAAGGAAAAAAAATGGCTGCGATACCTCCAGTTTGTGACTTTGATTGGCTAGCGCCTGACTTTAATTTAATTGGAGTAGACCAAAAAAAATATAATTTAGATTCTGTAAAAGGAAGAAATGGTACATTAATAATGTTTATTTGTAATCATTGCCCATATGTTCTTGCAGTATTGGACAGAATTATTCGAGATAGTAAAGATTTAATAGAACACGGGATTGGAGTTGCCGCCATTTCATCAAATGATGTAGAAACTTATCCTGAAGATAGTTTTGAAAATATGATAAAATTATCAAATCAAAATAACTTCCCATTTCCTTATCTTTTTGATGAAGATCAATCTATAGCGAAAAAATATGATGCCATTTGCACTCCAGACTTTTTTGGATTTAACTCTACGCTTGGCTTACAGTACAGAGGTAGATTAGATGCTTCTAGAAAAGAGGCTGGGCCCACAGATCTTAGAAGAGATCTTTTTGAAGCTATGTCTTTGGTAGCCAAAACAGGTAAAGGACCAGAGGATCAAATTTCTTCAATGGGATGTTCTATTAAGTGGAAAAGTTAATATTAATCCACTCAATCAAAAAAAATTATTGACCTGCTCATTTTTTTATCGCTAGATAAGACTATGGTTTGATTTCTTGAATAAGGAATTAATTAAAAGGGAATATGGTTAAAAACCATAGCTGCCCCCGCAACTGTAAGTGGGTAGAATTAGTCCATAGTGCCACTGAATAAATTGGGAAGGCGGACTAAATTCATTGATCCATGAGCCAGGAGACCTGCCATAAATTTCACCTACCTTAAGTACGGGGCGTACTTAATGGGCGGTTATCCGTAAAGGTGAATCTAACCTTTGCGGTAGTTCAATCTTCCGCATAAAAAATTGGCTTTTAAAAGTCAAAAAAAGTGGAGGAAAAATGTCATTTTCAAATAAATTATTTATCTTTTTGTTCATCATATTATCTACAACTAAAATTGTAGCTCAGGATTTTGTTTTGGATCAAATTACTGTTTCAGCAAATAGAGTTTTTACTCCGGTAAATGAGACTGGTGCAATTGTAGATGTAATTGATGAGGAAATCATTCAAAACAAAAAAGCAACTTTTTTAACTCAAATATTGTCTACCACACCTGGTATTTCTGTATCACAGAATGGTCCGGTTGGCTCTACTACTGAAATTAAGATTAGAGGATATGGGTCAAAATATATCAAGGTATATTATGATGGGATTGATATAGCTGATGTAACTGGAGTTGAAGTCAAACCATATATAGTCGGTATCCCAAGTAATAATTTAAAAAAGATTGAGATTTTACAAGGAAGTCAATCAGCATTATACGGATCAGAGGCAGTTGGTGGTGTTTTATTTTTGGAAACAAAAGATCTTAAAGAAAAAAACGACAGTTCTATAAATATTCAATATGGTAGCTACAATACTAAATCACTTTCAATATCTACTGGCTATCAAATCGAAGGAACAAAACTTGGTTTAAGATTTTCAAATACCGAAAGTGATGGATATTCAGCATTAGAAACTAGTAAAGAAGGTGCTGAAAATGATGGGTATTTTAATAGGGAAATTTCCATCAAAACGTTAACTGACTTTAATAATGGCGCAAGTTTTTCTTTAAATTTGTTAAACACATTTAATAAAGGTGACTACGATAGTTTTATGGGTGATGCAGAAAATTATTACTATGAACAATTAAATCAAGGTTTAGGAGCAAAACTTTCAATTAAAGGAAAAAGTAGTGATCAAAAATTTGGTTTAAATTTTTATAAAACGGATAGAACTCAATTTTCACCTTTTGCTTCGACTGAATATTATGGCAATAGAGGATCAATTGATTATCAAATTTTGCGGAATTTTAACTTTGGAAGAGGAATTTTTGGATTAGCTGCTGAAACAAATACGGTTGAGATAAATAAAACGGACAAGGTAGTAAATAACTATGCCTCATTTATTTCTCTTCTAACAAAACCAATCAATAATGCCACTTTAGACACAACAATCAGGTTGGATGATCACTCTGTTTTTGGTCAGAAAATAACCGGTAGAATTACAGGTACATATCAACCCAACAAAGACTTAGTTATCAAGGTTGGAAGTGGAACTGGTTTTAGGGCTCCATCATTAGATGAAATGTACGGTCAGTATAATGTTAATGACCCATCAAATTTTAGAGCTGACTCTAATGGGAACTTCACAGTTCTTTATGGTAATCCACTATTAAAACCTGAGAATAGTACAAGTATGGATGCAGGTTTCAGTTATCGTATTAATAAATTTAATGCAGTTTTAAGTGGAAGTATTTTTAATATAAAAATAGATAACGCTATATCTTGGGACCCTGAAGATCCAACTGATTGGTATGATGGAAAATATAATCAGTTGGGTAATAAATCGGAAAGAAAAGGTTACGATTTAAGATTAAATACCTCAATAAATAGTAATTCAAAATTTGGAATTTCATATGCCAATACTACTGATGAAAACGGCAATAGTGTTTCCAATATACCAAAGCAAGTTATCAATCTGAGTTTGTTTTCAAAAGTTACAGATAAGCTTTCTATTAATGGTGAACTTCAATCTGTCAGCGAACTTACTGGTGTAAAAAGTGATGGATCTGGTGTAGTTCCTCTTAAAGATTACAACCTTTTAAATGCCAAATTATCTTATTTACTTAATGGAAATTCAAAAATTTATTTAAATGGTGAAAATTTATTAGATGAAACATATGAAACTTCAAGTGGTTACGGAACTGCCAAAAGGTCATTTTATTTAGGCTATGAAAGACAATTTTAGAATGAGTATAATATGAAAATTGCAATAATTTTTTCAATTTGTATCCATTCTGTTTTTTACTTTGCAATGGCAGGTTTTTTCTTTCCTGTTTTTAAAAAAAATAATAAAAATCTAGAATTACATAGTACTAGCATATCAATTATGGATCTGCCATCTTATGATGCTATGATTTCAAATGAGCCAATTCTTAAAAGTTCAAATTATGAAATTTTAAATTCAACTAAATTACTAGCTCGAGAACTTGATGTTAATTTCACCAATATTAAACCACTTGCAATGGGGATTAATATTCATGATAAGAAGAATTTAAAAATTTTTAAATATAATAAAGAAGATAAAAATCCAAATTTTAATTTTGCAAATCCAATACTGATTAAAACTAACGATTCAATAAATAAAAATGTAATTTTAAAAAATAAAAT
>CACGLH010000007.1 GCA_902573735.1 uncultured Alphaproteobacteria bacterium | reverse complement strand
TAAAGGACAGTTAAAACTTATAGAAAGCTAACTTAGTTGAAAATATAAAATTATTGGAAAATATATTGTTGAAATGATAGTTGAAGTAATTACAATTCCAGCTACTGCTTTATCGTCTGCATCATACTTTTTTGCTAAAAGATAAGATGTTATTGCCACAGGAGCAGACATTTGTAATACCAGAATATAAAAGGGGATTTGATCAAGAGCTAAAATATTCCCAATGAATATAGATAAAGATAAACAGATTACTAACTTTAATATACTTAATTTTAGAGCTTTATATAAATGGGTTGAATTAAGGTTTGCTACTGCGACACCTAGGGTAATTAGCATAAGTGGAATTGCCAACTGACCTATTAATTCAAGTGTAGATGTGAAAAAAATTGGTGTTTGAGATTTTGTAGCTAGAAAAATTAATCCCAAAAATGTAGCAGCTAGTAATGGTTCATTTTTTAAAGTTTTTAAAAAAGAAGTTTCTCCTGAAACAAACCATATACCTATAGAAAAAGATAAAATTGAAGTAATTGAAAGAACTAAAACTGCATAACCTAAGCCAATTTCTCCAAACGCGAAGTAAGCTAAAGGCAAACCAATATTACCAGTGTTACCAAATGATAAAGGTGACAAATAGGTTTGAGAGTTTATTTTCAGGAGTTTAATAATAATAAAAAAGGTTAAAATTATTAATGAATAGCAAAGTAATGTAGCTATTGCGAAATTTAGTAAGATTTTTAAATCTATTTTTGTTTTCATAAGTGAAACAAAGACTAAGCATGGAACAGCTATGTTCATACAAATTCTAGTTACAAATTGCATTGGATAATCAAAACCACTTTTTACCCAGTAAAAACCAAGGCCAGAAAGGAAAAAAACTGGGAAAACAACCTCTAATACTTTAATAAAAATCATAAGTAATCAAAATTTAAATGATATATATTTTGCTTTGTTAAATATTAAAATTTAAGACTTAAATTTTGTGTCATAATCCTTAGAACCATCATGATATGTTCCAAACACTCTATCAAAAGGTACTAGTCCGTCACCACCATAATTAACATTAAAATACTTATGATGTAAGTAATGCATATAGGCATGAGTATCAAATGTTTTATTTTCTGAGATTTCAACTTTTTCGAAACCAACATGGCCTGGTACAGCTCCAAAACCAGCAAAATGTAACTGATAAAGGGCAATTATTGGATTAGAAGGAATTATAAAATGCCAAAAAACAGTACTAAAGTATAAAAAATGTTCAATTGGATGCATTGAAAGAGATGACCAAGGACTTGGATTTACTGATTTATGATGCACCGAGTTAACCCATTTATATAAGAAGGGTATATGGATTAGTCTATGAATACAATAAAAATGAAAATCATGAATTATAGGTACCATCCATACCATAAAAATGAACCAAAATGAATTTTCAAAAAAACTTATCCAAGGTATATATCCATTAGAAAAGGTCCATAGCATTAAAACTTGTAGAAAAGACCATATTGGAACACCAAAAAGCATTGATCTAGCCATATTATCTAAAGTCTGATTTTTAAACCAAAAAAACTTTTTCTTTAAATCTTGAGGGAATTGATAGTTATATTTAAATCTGGTTGATTGTTTTCTTTTAATATAAAGTGGAATCTCCCACCCCTGGTACCAAATAAATGCTAAAACCATATTGATAATCAGAATTTTGATGATCCAGTCCCATGATAAAACAGCCATGGTTTCAATTGGTGGAATTGCTAGAAACCAATAAATTAGAGACGAAATCATGAATAAAATATTATAGGGAAAAAAAATGCTGGTATCCAAGCTAAAATTTTTTTTGGTTTAGGAGGAAACAGCCAAATAGGGGCTGGCTCCAATAGTTTATGAGGTGCCCAATTACCACGGTTATCACGACTACCAAAATCTTTATCATCCATTCATTTACTCTTTTAATAGAAAGTAATTTATTTCTTTATAATAATATATAATTTCAACTCATGTAAACTAATTTTGGAAATATCGATTTGGCTTGTTGGAAGTAAATATAATTTCATAACTAATAAGTTGTGTAATATTAAATCATATTCAATTACTTATCCTTAAAAATATATGCATAAATCTTTAATAATAAAAAATGATTTTTTTTTGAAATTATTTTTAAATTTTTTATTTATTAAATGGTATTTCATCTTTAACTTACTAAATATCTCTAATATTTCTATATTTTAAAAACTATTATTTTGATTATATTCTCCTTAGCTGTATTTTTTTTATTAATAACTCCTGGTCCTGGTGTTTTATCAACAGCTGGGATAGGATCTGCTTTTGGGTTCAAATCAGGAATAAGATATGTTTTTGGCCTGTTTATTGGAACAAATATTGTTGCAATAATAGTTATTTCTGGTCTTGCAACTGTTATTTTCTCGTTTCCGATTGTTAGAACTATTTGTCTATTTTTATCTTCTATTTTTTTTATTTATTTAGCTTTAAAGATAATTATGAGTGATTTAAAATTAAATTTCTTGAAGTCTCAAGATGTTCCAGGAATTGCGTATGGTTTAATTTTGCAGCTTATTAATCCAAAAGCTTATATAGTAAATATAACTTTTTATTCAGGTTTTGCTTTTTATCCTGCAAACTTTGGATTGGAAATATTATATAAATTAATAATAACTAATTTAATCTGGATTCCTATTCATTTAATTTGGTTATACGCTGGCGTTTTGTTATATGAGATGCCACTAAGTGAAAAAGTGAGAAACAAACTAAAGTTTGTAATGGGAACAAGCTTAATTATAGTGGTTTTGTTATCAATAATTTCATTATGAAATTATTTGAATAATTAATTGAAAGTAAATTACTAATTTGATCAATTGGACAAATATAAATTTTAAAATTAATGAAAAAGGAAAAATAAGTTAACAAATAAATTAAAAAGTGTAGGAGATAAAAATGTATGCAACTGTAACTGAGTGGGAAACAGAGGCACCAGCAACCCCTGAAAGTTTTAATGAGATGGTGGCAATAGCTTTTAAAGATTTTAAAGAATTAGGTGCAACTAACTTGCGCTTTATAAAAACTGGTAAAAATCGAGCTCGCACCATGACTTTGTGGCCAAATGAAGAAACTGCGGCCTTGGCAATTGAAGCAATAGAGGCTGTTGCTACTTCATATCCAGGAGTTAGATTTTTAGCAAGCGAAAAAGGGCAACTCTTAGCGGAGTATTATTAATTTATTGCTTTCTTATTTGATTAAGGTGACTGATATACGTTAGATTATTTATGTATGTTTGTAATAAATGTAAATAATTTTTATTTATTTAATAAATAGGTTATGCAATGGGTATCAATTTTTATAATAAAAAGCCATACTATCTAGCAGCAAATGACAGTCCTGACATTCAACTTTTCCATCCAGATGCATCATTTAGTTGGGTCAAATAGCTGTTTGATTTAAGGCTTTGACTATAATTAAAGAAAAATAAAATTGTTCCTCTTTATTATCACCAATCTAATACAAAGGATAATACCTTTTAAATTTTAAAAATATTATTCTACTTTTCTATGAAGGTTTTGTTTTGATAATATGTTTGAGGTTTTAGACTTAATTTTTATTGATTTAACTTCAGATTTCCTTTTGTATTTATCAAGTTCTTTAGTTAACTCTGGCATGGAAATAAGTTCATCTTGGTCATCACCAGATGAATGAACAACAACCCATATGCAGTCATTCTTACTTTGGTTAAAAGGAGTATGAGGAACATTTTCAGGAATAAATATTTGTTCACCTTTCTTAACTGAGATGAAATTTTCCAATTTCTCTCCATAGAATAGGGTACATTCTCCTTCCAATAAATAAGCAATAGTTTCTATTTCTTTATGTATATGAGGTATAGAGTGAACTCCTGGTGGCATAGGTAAAATATTCATACAAACTTTTTCAGAACCTGCAGTTTTTCGAGATATACCAGCATTATAAGTAACCCCTTGACCTCCAAAATATTGTTTCCCAGGTTTTATTAACTTGACTTCTTTATTAATCATTTTTGAACCAATCAATTTAGTGAATTCATTTTTAGCTTTTTATTTGTAAAGATTTTTTGGTTATTTCAAAAGTATATATATTTTTTCTCAATTGTTTAAAAGTAGCACTTTTTTTGATAATAAATTTCATGTAATGCTCTTTCCATGAAAAATATTTACTCTTTATTTAAATGGTTTTTTTAAATATTTTAGTACTTTTATTTATCATTTTTGGCATATTTTCAATTTTTAATCAAATAATTTGAGTTATCCTAAAAAACCAGAACATTGCTAGCAACTTCTATTTTTCAATTGTTTTAGGTTAGAATAATTTAAAACAATTTGTAAAATATAAACCTCAATTAACTTAGAATGTTATTAGGTGGGATATCTGTTTAAGGTTTTTGGAGTACAAAGGCCAAGTTATTTGCAGGCATTTGTTCTGTATTTAAATGGACTAATCCTACCTCACTAAACAAATTCAACATGTCTGCATCATTTTTGTATCCTAAATTGGGATCAGTGTTAATTAAGCTATGATGAAACTCCATATCACTTTTACTAATTAGCTTTCCACTTCGCTTAAAAGGTCCATAAATTATTGAAAGCCCTTTTCGAGCTAGTGCTTTTGATATTTCTTTCACTAAAACTTTTGTTTCATTAATGCTTATCAAATGTAGTAAGTTTATCAATAGAATTAGGTCTTGATCTCTATGCTCTTCGGACCAATCTTCCATAGTTGCATCTAATAGGCATGGAGGTTTTAGGTTATTTAAATTATTGTCATTACTCCAGCAAAGAATACTTTTTAAACGAGCTTTATCTACATCTGAGGGTTGCCAATTTAGAAATGGCAAAGCAGATGCAAGTTTTACAATATGCTGACCAGTACCGCTGGCTATCTCAAGTGCGTTACCTGGTTTGGTTACAGTCTTTCGCACTAATTGAATAATAGGTTTAGCATTTCTAACTGCTGAAGGTGCATTGAGACGCCCTCCGTTCTTATAATTTATGACGCTGGATTTCTTTGGAAGATTTTGATGTTGGGCCATATTTAGAAATCAAAGTAATGAAAAATTTAAAATCTTATATCTATTTTTAGGATAAAGCTCTATACCTTTAATATTTAAGTATTTTAGGTAAATATATTAATGCTTTTTGTAAACAATTCATTTGTATTAGAAAAAAGATTTTTAGCACTTTTGTTGATGACTATTGGGTCTGTGGCGATAAGTTTCAATGGACTAGTTCTAAGGAATATAGAGATTGCAGATAATTGGACAATTATATTTTATCGAGCGCTATCATTTTCTTTTGCTATATTTATATACCTATTTTTTATGTATAAAAAAAGAATATTAAAAAAAATTATCCAAATTGGAATTAATGGTTTAATTGGCGGATTTGTTCTTGGAATTTCAAACGTATGTTTTATTTTATCTATGACTACTACGTCAGTAGCAAATGCTGTCTTTACTATAAGTCTTATCCCGTTCATTACTGCATTATTTTCTCTTATAATTCTAAAAGAAAAACTTGCTCAAATAACTATTTATACAATGATAGCTGCATTTCTTGGAGTTTTAATAATGTTTTATGGATCTTTAAAAATTGGAGAGCTCTGGGGAAATATGCTAGCTCTTATAACAGCTATTTCTTTTTCTATTTATACGATAATTATTAGGTCCAATAGAAATATTGATATGCTGCCTTGTTTGCTAATATCTGGCATAATGGCCATGGGATTTACTTCATTTCAAAAAGTTGGTTCCTTACCAATATCAACCCATGATTTTTTCCTTTGTTTTTTATTAGGAGGAGTTTTATCAGGTTTTTTAAATTGTTGTTTTGTATTTGCTACTAGATACTTAATAGCAACTGAAGCAACCTTATTCTTCTTTATAGAAATTGCACTAAGTCCAATTTGGGTTTGGTTGTTTTTGAACGAAATAATAACCCTTCATACATTAACTGGCGGGATAATAATACTTATTTCTATTCTTATAAGAGCACTTTATTTGCAAAATCATAAATTAAAGATATAGACAATGTTTACAACACTTATTTTTATTTTGGTTTAATTAAATATTTCTCTTTAAATGAAACTAATATTCCAGATAAGAGAATAAGAAGCATACCAAATATAATATATTTAGAAATATAATCTGTAAAAAAAATAACACCCCATGATGTTGCAAAAAATAGGAATGTATATTCAAATATGGAAACAAAACTTGTCTCTCCTTTTTGGTAACCATAGGTTATAAAAATACCTCCAATAACAGAAAGAAATGCATGGATTATTATTATTAAAAAAGATTGATTATCTATTAAAGTCAAATTCATAGTGATAAATGATTTTGAGATTGGTAATAATGAAAAAAATGAGTTTAACTCTAGAAAAATGATGATTATTAAAGATGCAAGGCCTATTCCTAAAAAAAACATAAACATCAAAGACCTAGAATCTTCTTCTTTGCACCACTGTCTCGTTGTAATAGAAGATAATGCATAAAATGCTCCTGCAAATATTGGAAATATAGTTCCAAATGTAAAATCCCATATATTTATGTTTAAGACTATCAATACTCCTAAACTGCCAATACAAACAGAAGCTGTTTTGATGAAGTTAAGCTCTTCTCTATATATAAATCTAGAAAATATTATTACAAAAATGGGCGAAGTAAAAAGACCAGCTGCCACCTGAGCTATTGGAAAAAAGGCCAAGCATCCAAAATATATCAACATAGAAACGACCATTAAAGCTGTTCTATAGAATACAAGTTTAAAATTTTTTGGAAAAATTATTTTATAATTTTGATTGAATGAAAATAAAATTAGCAAAGGTATTGCTATAAAACTTCGCATAAAATGAAATTGCCAAAGGCCAATTTTATCAGTTATAAAACGGATATAATTATCACCAATTGCTAACACTAACATTCCAATTGCAATAAATATACCCCCTTTTATATTCATGTGGTTTTCTTAATTTTATTTTTTATAATTTTTATTTTAATTATGTTTAGGATTGTATCTTTTGAATAAAATTACTTGATAGTTTTGTACATGCCTTCATTTGTATTAGCACCTGCCATTAATACTTTTGATTGGTAGTTTAAAACATAATTATAAATAACAAGATCTTTTTTGTTAAATAACCCTCTAGGTCCTGCAAAATTATACCAACCACCTTTATCATCCAAACCTCTTACTAGCATTGCAAAATCGTGACTATTGTCTGTACCTTTAACATCAGGTTTAACATATCTTATTGCCACACCAATACGCCTATTATTTGTATTATTAATACCAGACGCATGAAGACATTTACCGTGGTGTAAAGACATTTCACCTGGCCTTAATGGTGCAAATACTGCATCCTGTTCTCTTATTCCTTTAATTTCTTGACCTCTTGATAACAAATTATCCTTATGAAATGTATCTTCATGTTTAAGAATGTTTTTATTATGACTTCCTGGGATAAAACGCATACAACCCGCTTCAATGGTTACATTACTTAAAGCAATCCAAGCTGTTACCTCACCGTCAGTTTCACCCATTCCCCAATAGGTAAGATCTTGGTGCCAAGATACAATTTTAGAAGATCCTGGTTCTTTAATAAAAAGTTCGACAGACCAAACTAAAATATTAGATCCTAGTAATAACTCAACATGGTCTAAAATTTTTGGTGATTTTGACAAATTAGCTAATAAAGGAATTACGATATGGCCATTAACCCTAAAATATTGCTCTAACTTTTGTCCAGAGACTCCATTCTTGAATTTCAATTCAAGATCTTCAATTTCTGAACGTATATTATTGGTTTCATTTTCTGAGAATATTTCTATACCATGGCAAAAGCCATTTTTTTTATATTTATCTACGAAAGATTTATCTATTGAGTTCATAATAGTTTATGAGTTCATAATATTTTATAATAATGATAACGAGTTTATTATAACTATTCAGTCAAAAAAAAAAATCAATGACAAAATTTATTAATTTAATTAACCTAATTTGTAATTAACAAATAAATTATAACTATTAAATTCTAAAAATATATTAACCTGCATAAAAAGAGGGAAAAAATGTGCCTAATTACTACTGATTGTTTTTTATATTGCACATATGATAATTAAAAATTATTAAAAAAAAATGAAAAAAAAATATTACGGAGGATGTAGTTGTGGTGAATTTAGATACCGGATACTAGATGACCCAATATTCACACATGCATGTCATTGCACTCTTTGTCAAAAATATACTTCCTCGGCTTTTATATTACATTCAGCAATTGAAACTTTAAATTTTTCTATAAAAACAGGTACTTTAATAAATAGTAAAGGTCCTTCTGGTAGCGGATCGTTGCATAAAGTATTTCGTTGTAGCAAATGTTTAGATCAAATTTATAGTCAATTTAATTTTATAAAAAATAATAAAATTTTAATACTTAAAACCACCACATTAGATGATCCAAATTTATTTCCACCACAAGCACATATTTTTATAGAGAATAAATTAAATTGGGTAAAATTAAATGATGATATTCCAAAATTTAAAAAAATGTATAATAGAGAGGAAATTTATTCCCTTGAAAGTTTACAAAGAAGAAGATTAGCGGAAGCTTAGTCTAAAAGATTGCCCAAATTTTTTGATTTAATTAAAATATCATTGAATTATGTTATCTCATTTTTCAATCTATATTCTCTCCAAAAATTATAACATCCTGATAGTACTATAATAATAGCACCAGATATAGTGACGAAGTCAGGATTTTCTTTCAATATAAAAACAGCCAATATCAAAGCAAAAATAAGTCTAGTATAACGAAAAGGAGATATGACGGATACATCGCCTTTTCTAGTAGCTAAAACAAGCATAAAATATGAAAAACAGGCTATGATTGCGCATAATATTATTAATTGCAAATGAACTAATGAAAATGTTATAAAAGGTTTACTTATTGGTATTAACAGTGTTCCACCCAAAGTAGTTGCAATAAAGGCATATACTGAAATTGTTAAAGATGGGATATCTTTATTTATAGTTCTTGTTATAAGATCTCTAATACCCAAAAAAATTATTCCTAAAAACGCAAAAATAGTGGAACTTTGAAAACTATCCATACCGGGTTTTAATATTAAAATAACACCAATAAAACCTACTATAACTGCTGACCAACGTCTCCATCCTACTTTTTCTTTTAGAATAATTGCAGATCCAGCGGTCACCAATAAGGGAATGGCTTGCAAAATTGAAGAAACTGTTGACAAAGAAATTAGTGATATTGCATATACTATAAAGATTGCTCCCAACATATCTGATAAAGAACGTATAAGTATAATTGGATTTCTTAAATCTTGGTATCTTAAAGGTGGGATTTTTTGAATTTTACCAATTAAAAATAAAAGACAAACTGAAACTATACCTACCGACAAAAGAATTTGGGCAACTGGCATATTTTCTGACAAGATCTTTATAATTAAGTCTTCTAATGCGAAACTAGCCATTGCTAATGTCATAAAAAGAATCCCACGAAGATTTTCCAATTTCTCTCCTAGATTTTAAAAATATTTAACTTAAAAAGATAGGTTTTTAATTCATTTGAATGAATATAATTGGTATATTAAAAAGCTAAGCATGGCTAATCCTAAGTAAGTAAAAAGCATTCCTGAAATTCTTAGGAATGGGTTAAATTCATAAAAAGAAAAGCAAATAGCATGAGCTATTCTACCATATAAAAAAATTAAACATGTTATTAGCAAGTATAAAAATAGAGTTTCATTTTTAATTTCTAAAATTAGAAGAAGTATTAAAAAAAGTGGGACATATTCTGAAAAATTACCATGTGATCTAACTTTACGTACTAATTTATTTTCATTGATTTTATCATCCATTTTGAAAATAAATCTCATAACAGGGCTGCCCCTAAAATATCCAACTCTAAATGAAAGAAAAATATATAAATTGTAAATAGTGAAGCAAAGATTGTTGTTAAGTACAGGTCATTCATGACAAATTTTTATAAATTTATTTGGGTATTAAATTTAATTAATATTTCCCCTAGCAGGATATTTTTTATCAATAATAAAGTTTAAAGAGTTAATTATGTCTTCGAATTGTGGCCTAGCAAAAGGCATTGATTGTATATATGCAGAGAAAATAGTCTTGTCAGGTTTAATTAAAAATAAGCCTGGTTCAGGAAAAAAATCTAATTCATCAACTCCTATTGATGTTTTACCTCTTCCTTTTGATATGAATAAATCCCATTCCTTTGCCTTTGCAATATCAAGGTCATAAGCTAACCTTAATTCTGTTGATCCAACTTTCTGCAACATTTGTGTAGCTCGAGTTTTATCATCTGAAGAAACAATTATATAGTCTACTCCAATATCTTTTAAAGTTTGTAGATATTTCATCATCTGTTTGAGATAAGTGATGCACAGTGGACAATGTAAACCTCTTATAAATATCACCATAGTAAAATTTACAGGTTCTTCATTAAATAAATTAAATTCACTATGATAGACTGTTGGTAAGACTAAATTTGGTGCTTTTCTTGTGGGAGTAATCATTAGAATATATAAAATGTTTAATTTTAATTGTTATTAAGATTATCATGTTTTTAATTTTATAGAGTATTTTATATAAAGATTAAATTCATTATTAAAATGACTAAATAAAAAAAAGTTCACTTATAATCAGAAATAATCTAAACCCTTTATTAATGTAGGATAATATGATTGTTTATTTAAATTATGTTTTTATTAAGAAACTCATTTTTTTTTCAACTTTGTTTTTTTATATTTTTTACTTCTCCCTTATACTCTGAATTACTAAAAAACAATAAATTTTCTGATAGTAATAAATTATTAAATGTTAACGTGGGTCTTTCTACTTTAAGTGCTCCAAAATATGAGGGATCATCAAAATCAGTAAGCAGAATTATGCCTTTTTTCAATTTAAAATACAAAAATATAACATTTAATCCTGTAATGGGATTAAATGTAAATTTTCTAGATAATCAAGATTGGTTATTGAGTTATGGCCTAGGTTTTAATTTTGGTAGGGATCCTGAAAGTGACCTTAATCTAAATGGATTAAAAAAAGTTAATTCTACATTTGAGCCTAAATTAAAAGCCAAATATAAAAATAAATATTATTCCATTGCTTCAGAAATTTCATTTGATTTGCTAAAAAGAGGACATAAAGGAGCATACCTTAAAACGTCTTTTAATACTGGATTTCCTTTAATAAAACTGAAAACCTTTATAATTCCATCTTTTTCTTTTACTTACGCTGATAAAACATATTTGAATAATTTTTTTGGCGTTGATGATAGGGAAAATTTATCATCAGGGTATTCAAAATATAATTTAGAAAGTGGGATAAAAAATATTTCAGCAAGTTTAATGGTTATATATAATTTAAATGATAGAATTAGTATAAATAGCAATTTGATTTATAAAAAATTGGTTGGTCAGGTAGCAAATAGTCCACTAGTTTCAAAAAGTGATGATATAAGCACAATTTTTTCAATTGTGTATAAATACTAAAGATAAAAATTATTTATTTTATATTTTTAGTAATACTTTTTAAAATTTTCAAAATTTCTTATTGGGATCTAGTCCTGGTATCCAGTTTGTCCCAGCTAATGGAACACGCGCCATTGCTGCTGACTCAATCGTTAATGCACATAAATCTTCTGGTTCTAGATTTCTAAGATGACTTTTCCCACAAGCTCTGGCAAGAGTTTGTGCCTCTAATGTAAGAACTTTAAGGTAATTTGATAAACGTTTTCCTCCATCCATAGGGTTTAGTCTTTTTGAAAGTTTTGGGTCTTGTGTGGTTATCCCAGCGGGATCATTTCCTTCATGCCAGTCATCAAAAGCACCAGCAGTTGTTCCCAAATTTTTATATTCTTTTTCCCATTTAGGATCATTATCACCTAATGCAATAAGTGCTGCTGTTCCTATCGATACTGCATCTGCACCTAAAGCTAAAGCTTTTGCAACGTCTGCTCCATTCCTAATCCCACCAGAGACAATTAATTGGACCTGTCGATGGAGATTTTGTTCTTGCAATGCTTCAACTGATGAACGAATACAGGCAAGGGTAGGAATACCTACATGCTCAATAAAAATATCTTGTGTTGCTGCTGTTCCACCCTGCATTCCATCAATTACTATTGCATCTGCGCCTGCTTTTATAGCTAATGAAGTGTCATAAAAAGGTCTTGTAGCCCCAATTTTAACAAATATAGGAATTTTCCACTGTGTTATTTCTCTTAATTCAATAATTTTAATTTCTAAATCATCTGGTCCAGTCCAATCAGGATGTCTACATGCAGATCTTTGGTCAATGCCATTGGGTAAGTTTCTCATTTCAGCTACTCTATCATTGATTTTTTGGCCTAATAACATTCCACCACCGCCAGGTTTTGCTCCTTGACCAACAACAATTTCTATTGCATCAGCTTTTCTTAAATCATCTGGATTCATGCCATACCTAGAAGGTAAATATTGGTATACTAATTTATTTGAATGCTGGCGTTCTTCTTTAGTCATACCTCCATCACCTGTTGTGGTAGAAGTACCTGCCAAAGAAGCACCTCTTCCTAAAGCTTCTTTCGCAGTAGCTGATAAAGCACCAAAACTCATACCAGCTATCGTTACAGGGATATCAATTTCTAATGGTGTTTCTGCATTTCTTGTACCTAATTTCACTGCAGTTTCACAGTTCTCTCTATATCCTTCAAGTGGATATCTTGACATAGAGGCCCCTAAAAAAAGAAGATCATCGAAGTGAGGTATTCTTCTTTTTGATCCTCCCCCTCTAATATCATAAATACCCGTGGCAGCAGCTCTTCTAATTTCTGCATTTACTTCTGGTGTAAATGTTTGAGAAAAAATAGGTTCTGTTTTAAGTGTTAAGGATGGGTTATTTTTTTTTGTCATCAGGTTCCTTCAATTAATATTTTGATAAATTATCTATATCGAAATTATAAAGTTTTCTTGCTGATCCATATCTTTTAAATTTGCTTGCTTTCAGATTTATTTTTGATTCATCAAGTAATTTTTCAAGTTGATGCTTATGTTTGATCGACACTTCTTTTTCTATACAATCCGAACCTAAAGATCTAACAGATCCTTTTACAAATATTTGGGCTTCATAAATACTATCTCCAAGTGAATCTCCAACATCACCACAAACTATAAGTTTGCCAGATTGAGCCATAAATGCTGACATATGGCCAATATTACCTTTTATAATTATATTAATTCCTTTCATGGAAATACCACATCTAGAGGATGCATTACCTTTTATAACCAGGATCCCGCCGTGACCGGTTGCTCCAGCGTATTGACTGGCATTTCCTTCAACGATTAATTTACCTGACATCATATTTTCAGCAACTCCAGGTCCGACTGAACCATTAACTTGTATGGATGCTTTTTTATTCATTCCTGCACAATAATAACCGGTTGATCCATCAATTTTAACATTAATAAAATTATCTAAACCTACTGCAAGTGCATGGTTTCCTTTTGGATTAGTAACTAACCAGTTTTCATTTTCTTTGGAATGCTGCAATTTAGAATTTAATTCTCGCAATGTTGTTTTATTAAGGTCAATTTTATTCATTTTTATGGTTCCAAAAATAAACTTTAGCAGGTTCGGGCTCCCATATTTCAGCATGATCAATTTCTGGTAATTCTGAAAATGCTCTATATTCAGAACCAAACGCTACATAATAATCATTTTCAGCCATAACGGCTGGCTTACATGAAATTGGATCTCTTAATACTCCAAAACCGTCTTTTGTGCCAATAAGGAACGTATAAAATCCATCTAACTCAGACAAAGCTAACTCTAAGGACTGCTTTAGTGATTTTCCATTTTTTAATTGCAAACTTATAAAACTTGCTGCAACTTCTGTATCATTTTCAGTTTGAATCTCCATTCCGTTTCTTTGGAGTTTTTTTCTAAGCTGGTTATGATTTGATAATGAACCATTATGCACTAAACATTGATCAGAACCTGTATTAAATGGATGCGCTCCCAGTGTTGTTACTGCACTTTCGGTAGCCATTCTAGTATGGCCAATTCCGTGAGTTCCATTCATCTTTTTTATACCAAATTTTTTAATTACAGTTTCTGGTAATCCTACTTCTTTATAAATTTCTATATTTTCTCCAGAACTCATTAGAGAAGCTGAAGGAAAAAAATTCTTTATATAGTTGTCTATATAACTGAAATCTTTTTTATCAATTCTTAAAATAATATGGTTGAAATTTTTAATAACTGTTAACTTAAATTTTTTTTTATGGATAAGCTCTTGTTTTAATTTTTTCAAATCTTGATCAGGATCTTCAGATCTTAAGGTTAATTTGATTTGACCATCATTATTTTTGTTATAAATAGCTATACCTGAACTATCTGGTCCTCGATCACTCATAGTAATTAACATATTTGAAAGTAAATGACCTAGCTGATCATTCAAATTGTTATCTTTCAGAAAGAGACCAATAATTCCACACATTCTACTTCTAATCTATTTTTGTATGAGTTCTTAAATTATAAAATACTGACATTATATCATATGGTATCTATAATCAATTTAGGCAATATGTGTGAAACCGTATAATTGGATAAATCATTTAGAACCTGCTAAAGGTCCTCCTCCAAATAGTACATTGAGTTTTTTAAAATGGTCTTTATCCGGAAGTTTTAAAATACTTTCTCTTTCAGGTATTTTATCTATTTTAACTGGTATTACTGAAGTATCAGCAGTTTTACTGTTAGGTTTATTGATTGATGCAGCTCTAAATTCAAGTGTTGATAACCCACTTGGAAATAATGTTTTCTTGTTTTCAGCTGGATTAATGTTTTTTTTATTAGTTCGTCCAATAATCTTTGGATGCTCCTCATATATGCAATCTGTAATTGTTACTCCAAATATTTTTAATCTAGTATTGTCAAGAATTCATCGCTGGTGCATTGGTCATTCAATTCCCTTTTTTGAGAATGATTTTGCTGGTCGGATTGCTCAAAAAGAAATGCAAACAGCTAGGGCCGTAACTGATGTTGTAGTAGAAATTTTACAAACAGTTTTATTTGCACTTGCATCTCTTATTGGTGCAGCACTTATGTTGTTATCGGTAAATATAACTCTAGCAGTAGCACTTATTATTTGGCTTGTTTTTTATATTTTTTTAATTGGATATTTTATGCCTATTATTCGATTGAGATCGGGAGAAAGAGCTAGTTCAAGGGCTATGGTGACAGGTCAAATTGTTGATACTGTTACCAATATCAAAACAGTCAAACTTTTTGCCCACAATAAACATGAAGATAGAGAGGCAATAAAGGCTATGGAGAATTTTCGTACTTCTTCTATAAAGTATGGGGAAGTTGCTGCTTGGTTCAGGTTTTGTCTTAATGGACTAGCAGGTGTTTTGCCAATTTTAATGGTCGGAGGAAGTCTTTGGTTCTGGAGTACTGGTAAAGTAAGTGCTGGAGATATTGCTGCAGCTGGTGCTATTTCTTTAAGATTATCACAAATGATTGGTTGGGTGAGCTATGTACTTATGACCATATATTCAAATTTTGGAGAAATTGAAGATGGAGTAAAAACTTTAACTAAACCGTATAGTTTAGCTGATGCTAAAAATGCATTCGCCCTTAAAATTAAAAATGGTGAAATTAAATTTAAAAATGTAAGCTTTGCGTATGACCGCGACATTGGTGGAGTTAATAACATTTCTTTGACTATTTCTGCTGGTGAAAAAGTTGGGCTTGTTGGCGCATCTGGTGCAGGAAAGTCTACTTTAGTATCTCTTTTATTACGTTTGTATGATCCAGAAGGAGGAGTTGTAAAAATTGATGATCAAAACTTATGCCATGTAACGCAGGAAAGTCTACGCAAACAAATTGGTATGGTTACCCAAGAAACAGCCCTTTTTAACAGATCTGCAAAAGATAACATTTTATATGGAAAATCATCAGCTAGTTTAAAAAATTTAATAAATGCCTCTAAAAAAGCTGAAGCTCATAATTTTATTCTTGATCTCCAAGATCATAAGGGTCGTAAAGGTTATAATGCTTTTTTAGGTGAACAAGGCGTAAAATTATCTGGGGGGCAAAAACAAAGAATTGCTTTGGCTAGAGCTATATTAAAGGACGCTCCCATCCTTGTGTTAGACGAAGCTACCAGTGCTTTAGATAGTGAAGTTGAAGCCTCTATTCAAAAGGCTCTTGAGATTGTAATGGAAGGTAAAACGGTCCTAGCTATTGCACACCGATTATCAACTCTAAATAAAATGGATAGAATAATAGTTATGGATAGAGGTAAAATTGTAGAGAATGGTACGCATCGTGAATTGTTAAGTTTAGGAGGACTTTACGCTAAATATTGGGCACGTCAATCTGGTGGCTTTATCGAAACTTATCAAGCTGCAGAATAATTAAAGATCATTTTATAATTTCAGCTAATTCTACTTTGATTTTGGATTACCTGGTATTGGAAGTCCAATAAGTGAATGGTGGGCTCTAGCATATTGGGGTGGATAAGCACATTCTTTTTTGAAAACTTCAGCTGCATGCCAGGCCCAACGAGGGTTATATAGCATCCCTCTACCTATAGCGATCATATCTGCTTGTCCTGTACTTATTATACTTTCAGCTTGTAAAGGTTCATTGATTTGACCAACTGCGATCGTTGGTACTCCTACTTTGTTTTTTATATGTGATGCGAAACCAGTCTGATAAGACGGACCGGAAATAATTTCTTGTTTAGGAGAGTTTCCACCGCTTGATACATCAAAAAAATCACAACCAAGTGCTTTAAGTTTCATCGCAAATTGTGTTGCTTCTCCCAAATCCCATGAAGAATTTTCAACCCAGTCTGTAGCTGAAAACCTTACTCCTACAGGGTAACTCATAGATATTTCTTCTCTTATTGCTTTGAAAACCTCTAAGGGGTATCTTATTCTATTTTCAAAAGATGAACCATATTTATCTTTTCTTTTATTACTTATTGGGGAAAGAAATTGATGAATTAAATATCCGTGAGCCATATGTATTTCAATAATATCAAAACCTATCTCTACAGCTCTCTTAGCTGATTTTACAAAACATTTTTTGATATTTTCCAAGCCTTCTTCATTTAATTCTACTGGCAACGGCCAATTTGAATTATAACTTTCTGACGATGGTGCAACTGTTTGCCAACTGTCTGTATTATCTTTATTAAGAGGTGTACCACCTTTCCAAGGTACTTGAGTTGAAGCCTTTCGACCTGCGTGGGCTAGTTGTATACCAATTTTTGTATTCCCATATCTTTTCACAAATTCAATTATCTTTGATAATGCTTTATGATTATCATCAGAATATAAACCCAAGCATCCAGGAGTAATTCTACCTTTATCTTCGACTGCAGTTGCTTCAACAAAAATAAGAGAAGATCCCGAGATTGATAATTGGCCTAGATGCATTAAATGCCAATCAGTTGCAGAACCATTAACTGCTGAATATTGGCACATAGGTGCAACTACTATCCTATTAGATAATGTTAAATTCCTTATTGAGATAGGTGTAAAAAGTTTTCTATCCATTGTAAAACCTAAATATTAATTTTCAAAAAAAAAGGAATAAAAATATAAAACAATTACAGCAAAAAATAAAATTTAGCAATGAGGTTGAATTCAATTTTTTTTCCAAATCTTAGTGCAGTTTCAAATAATTAAGCAATTTTTGGTTTTTATTTAAACATATTCTCAAATTTTGCTTAATTATTGTTCTTTGAAATTTTGAAAAATAATTGGTTTAAATTTTTTACTTTATTAGTTCTGTTAAATAATTAATAAAAGTATTTTTGTTTTGTTATGAAAACATTTGAATACTTTAAAACTGAAGCTCTTAAATATAAATTAAATTTCCAAGCTAAAAGAATTTCTTTAGAGAATTTTGAATCCAGTTGCAAATTATGTGAAGCAGTTACTGAGAAAACCTTATTCAATCAAAATTCTAAAAGTGACAAAATTTATTTTTTAAAGTCAGGTAAAATTAAATTTTATAAGAAAAGAAAAAAAACTAACATTTTATACATGACTATTACAGAAACTCTTGTTCCGGCTGGTGTCTCTGGATTAAATTCCCCTGGTAGATACATGTCTAGTGCTATAATAAGTAAAGGGTCTAAATATTATACTTTTGATTTAAATGATTTCTGGAATATTGTTGACTATGACCCCATATTTGGTTCTAGTTTTTTTTCATTTATTTTTGTGAAATCAATTTCATTGCTATGGTTTACAAGAAAATTTAACTTCCCATTTAAATATGACTTATCATCAGTAAAAATCTCAAAAGGTTTTTTGACCAAAGCTCAAGGTAGCATTCCAAAAAAAGTTTTTGAGTCAGCTTTTTTTATTCCTTTTTCTTTGGAAAGTATTGAAGAAATTTCCAAAAATTCATTTATTAAACATTACACAAAAGACGATATTATTTCATATGAAGGACGTCCATCAGACGGTATATATATTCTTATATCAGGAAGAGTACAGGTTGATTTTTCATATTTTCAATATGAGAAAAAATTTAACAAGAAGAGATCAATTGCCCGTTCTGGAGTCTGTTTATGTTGGCATAACGGATGTTCAAATATTATTGCACCATATACTATAAAAGCTTCCAGAGACACTTCTGTATTGTGGTTGCCAACCAATTCAATCAAGTTATTTCAAAAATTAGATCCTATTTTCTTCAGTACTCTAATGCAGAGACAACTTTGGCAGTTAGGACGTTATCAACAAACGGTTTCAGGATTATCAAACTATGGGGTAGAGCATCCAGCAGATATTCTTGAATCTTTGCTTGAAGATAATAAATCTAGAATTCCAGTAAATTCTGTTTTATATGCAACCCCTCATGCTTTAAGAAATAAATTTAATGTTAGTTATGGTTTAGAACAAATATATTTTACCCTTTTTTCAGGAAATGACGCCGAAAAGTCTGTTGCTGGTTTAATAATTGACGCTTTAGAAGATTTTGAAAAAGAACATAGGTTCTTTAATCAAATAAATGATATTTATAATAAAGTTACAAGTGCTTCTCCAATTAATAATTCTATAAAATTAAGAAATCGAGTTGATGCCGATTTTTCAGAGTTATTTGAATATGTTCCCTATATAATAAAAGGAATAAAAAATTTACCTGAAAAACCTACAAACATTTTTATATATAATCATCTTACAGCAATAGAAGAAAATAAATTAGCAAATGGTTATTCTTTTTCACTAGATAGTCACTTCATAAGTTCCAAAATTTTACTTCATAAATATGGAAATGGTGGTATTAGAATAGTAAGATCTAGTAGAAAAGATGAGTTCTGGAGAAGTGGTTATTATTCAAGACTTGGAAACATAGAAATTCATAATAAGGAATCTGATTGGATTGAAGAGACTTCAGAGGAAAAAAAATTTAGAAAAGAAAAGCTTTTTATAGAAGCTCAAAAAGCTTTTGACTCAAATTTTTCACTAGTAATTGCTCCAGAAGGTACATCAGAAGGTTTTAATAACATAACAGAGAATTCACCGGGAACCTTTAAACCAGGCGCATTTCTTTTGGCATCAAGGCTAAAACCAGAACCTAATATTATTCCAATAGCTTTAGCTTACTTTGACAAACCAGTTTCTAATACTACTTTTTTAGCAGTTATTAAATCTCCATTTAAAATTAGCAATTATATAAAAGACTTTAATAACCTAAAAGAAATTGAAACTTTCACCACGAATTATCAAGAAATCTTCAGGTCATATATTTCAGAGGCAAGAGATTTAGCAAATAAAATTAATGATGACAGTACTTCATTTGATGATGATATCTTAACTAATAAGTATTACGTAGGTATATTAGAAGAAGAATTCGAATCTGATATTAGACAACTAGAATTTAATTTACGAAAGCAGTATGTGCATGATCCCATTATACTTTATGGGAGTTCAACATTTACATTGTGGGAGAATGCAAAATTAGATTTAAATATTCAGAATTTAATCAATTTAGGTTTTGGAGGCTCTACCTTAAAAGCATGTAGAATTTATCTCAAGAGAATTATTTTACCACTATTACCTAAAATTTTAATTATTTATGCAGGTGATAATGATATTGCAAATGGAGTTTCTGAAAATGAAATAATACGTGAATTTCAAATTTTTTGTAATGATATTTCTAAAGCTTTACCAAATACAAAATGTTTCTTTATTTCAATTAAACCAAGTCCGTTAAGAGAAGATTTTTTAAAGGTTATTCAATCTGTTAACATTAAAATTAAAAATATTTGTAAATTGAGTAATCAATGGAAATATATCGATATTCATTCTAATATGTTGGACAATCATGGAAAACCAGACAAGTTGTTATATGATAATGACCCTCTCCATATGAACTTCAAGGGTTATAAAATTCTTACTCAATCTATAAAAAAAAGTATTAAGTCACAAAGAATTTAAGAATAACACAACTTATTTTTTATTTTTAAATTCAACGGGACCTTTTTCATTTAACCAACCTGCAAAACCATCTGAAATATGTGTTGCTTCAAAACCCATGTCCTTTAATGTTGAAACTGCTAAAGCAGATCTCCAACCAGCTGCACAATGAAAAACATATTTTTTATCTGAATCAAATATACTCTTAAAATAGGGGCTTTCAGGATCAACCCAGAATTCAAGCATTCCTCGTGGAGCATGGAAACTTCCAGGAATAAACCCTAATTTTTGTCTTTCTCTAATATCTCTTATATCTATAAAAATCACATCATCATTTTTAAACAAATTGATTGCCTCTTTTGCATTAATCTCACTAATTTTAGTTTTTGCTTCTGCCACCATACTTTTAACTGTTTTTTTCAATTTTTTCATAATTTTTCCTAAATAAAATAAATAACTACATCTTTATAAGCTTATTTCTCAAATCTATCCTTCTAATTTTGCCAGAAATAGTTTTAGGGAGATTTTTAGTAAAAATAATTTCTCTTGGATACTTATAAGGAGCCGTATTATTTTTTACAAATTCCTGAATTTCTAATTTTAATTTTCTATTACCGTTATAATTTTTTCCTAAGACTATGTATGCGGCTACTATTTCTCCTCTTTCTTTATCTGGTTTAGCTACAACTGCTGCTTCAACAATATTTGGATGCTCTAAGAGAGTACTTTCAACTTCAAAAGGACTAATTCTATATCCAGAAGATGTAATGATATCATCAGACCTACCTACAAACCAAATATATCCATCCTTATCTTTGGTAGCAGTATCACCTGTAAAATACCATCCATTTTTAAAAACCTCAGATGTTTTTTTTTGATCTTGATAATATCCTCTAAAAAGTCCAGGAGGATATGGGTCAGTAATTTTAATCCCTATATTACCAATTTGATTTATCTGTAAGATATTTGCCTGGTCATCAATTATTTCAATTTCAAATCCCGGGCAGGGTCTTCCCATAGAACCCTCTTTTATTGGCATACCTGGAAAATTAGCAATTATATTGATTGTTTCCGTTTGTCCATATCCATCATAAACGTCACACCCCGTTGCATTTTTCCATGAACGCATTGCTTCTGGGTTTAAAGGTTCTCCTGCACTAAAACAGTGTCGAAGAGAGGTTACCTCAAAATTAGCTAAATTTGATTGAGCCATAAGTCTATAAATTGTAGGTGGTGCGCAAAAAGTAGTAACTTGATGTTTTTTTATAATTTCTAGATGCTCATCTAAATCAAATCCATCATTATTATACAAAATAATAGTACAACCTGCTAGTAAAGGTGGATATAATAGTCCCCATGCAGCCTTAGCCCAGCCAGTATCTGTCAATGTCCAATGTATATCGGTTGATTTTAAATCTTGCCAATATTTTTGGGTAATAATATGTGAAAAGGCATAAGACTGGTCTCTTCCAACCATTTTTGGCATCGCAGTACTACCGGATGTAAAATAAATTAACATTAAGTCATTGGATTTTGTGGGTGGAACCATATTCCTGTCAAAATTTATATCTGATTTATTACAAATTTCATCATAATTATACCAATCATCTTTTTTATCTTTAACTAAAATTTTATATTTTAGTGATTTACAATTATCTTTTATTTTATTTATTTCAGATGAACTTTCTGATGTTGAAATAATAACTTTTGCATTTGATTTCTTGGCTCTATATTCAATATCTTTAGCTTTGAGCATCTTAGTACATGGAATTGCAACCGCCCCAACCTTTGAGCAACCTAAAATACAGTAGTACCATTCAGGTATTCGAGGTAATATAACTAAAACTTTATCATTCTTTTCTATGCCTAAATTTTTTAACGCATTTGCAAATTTAGAAGAATTTTCGTTAAGTTCCTTATAGCTAATTTTTTTGAATGTTTTTGAACTTTTTTCGATTGATATCAGTGCAGTTTTTTCTGATTTTCCATATTTACCAGAAATAATATCAAAGCCAAAATTAAAATTTTTTGGGCATTTTAAATTATATGTTGATCGAAGCTTTTCATATGAAAAGGAACCGCCTTTTTTAATAATTATCCCCAATCCTCTATTTTAAAATTTCAAATTTTATTAAAGAGTTTAAATTAACTTTATCTAACCTTTAGCATCATAGCTATTAAAAATTTTTGTTGTGCCATCTTTCTTTATAAGAAATACATCATATGCTTCTCTTTTCTCTTCTGGTCCCATACCAGGTGATCCGTAAGGCATTTCTGGTACTGCTATACCAACGGCATTAATTTTTTTATCAATCAAAGAAATAATATCTTCTGGTGGAACATGACCTTCAATTATATATTCATGCACCCTTGCAGTATGACAAGAAACCATATTTACTGGAATATTATTTTTAATTTTAAATTGCACCAATTCAGAAGAATACATTTCTTCTGAAGTGGCTTTAAAACCTTTTTTATTTAAAATATTTATCCACTTATTACAGCATCCGCAATTTGGATCCTTATAAACATGGATTGGAATTAATTCTTTTGAATAAGTTTTAAAACCAAAAAAAAATGAGGTTATAATGCTACTAAATATAAATTTTCTTCTATTCATATAAAGCTTATTAAAATTATTAGTTAGAAATTTGGTATCTATCTTCTTTATCCATCTGACAATAAGCCAATTCTTCTATATCCCTATCTTTACCAAATAAATAGTTAAATTCTGAAGGTGACGATTTTTTCCAAGACTTATAATATTTAAGTAAATATTCAAAATATTCTTTTGATTCAAGGTTTTCTAAGTAAACATCCTCATATTCGTTTGATACATTATTTAATTTAGAATAATTTTTCATTTTATACCTGCTTATTAACGACTCGAAATAATTAATTAGACTTTGTTTGCAAAAAAAATACAAATAAAAATTCTATATAAAAAGCAATAATTTCAATCAAGACTTAGGTGAGTAAGTGTTATAATTTACTGTAAACTTTAACTGTAAATTGTAACTAATTGAATAATTGCAATTATTACAAAAATGCCTGAAAAGACAAATCTTAATATATGAATAGGAATATTTTGTACTTCCTTACCATAATTTGTTTTAGAAATTTTTTCATCCATATCTTTTATGATAACCATGAAATTTGTTAATAGACGTATTATGCCAAAGGCGCCAATAATTGTGGGTCCCACTACAGATGCAGCTACTAATAGTTCTTTTCCTGAAATATTACCAAAAACAATTACCATCATTGTTGATAGTTGGCTAATTGTAGTAAGTACCATGAGAATTACGAAATAATAGAAAGTATTAGTTTGAATTGATTGTCTTAAAATTTGATCCATTTTAATTCCCTTCAATTATAAATAAATATTTGAAAAAATTATATCTATTCTAATACTGCAATTCTTAAAATAAACTCAGAAAAACTGTCGCATGCTCTATTTAATTCTAAATAAGAGTTAATTGCCTCTTAAATAAACAATTTTTGTTGATATTGTCTTTAGTTAAAAAGTTAAATAATGTTGCAAATTTTAAAATTGTTAATAACCTGTTATTAATCAAATATATTTTACTGTTTTATAAAATTTGTTTTAGAGGTAAATATTATGTCAAAAAAACATTATATATGTACGCATACCTGGAATGATGCTGAATCAAGAAAAATAGTCATAGATCAGACTAAAGGGATGACTGACAAAATGTTTTTTGAAGCATTAAAAAGTGAAAAAGCAGAAACACTTCAGCACTGGATGGGTAAAGATGATTTTTTTTTCTGTCATTGGTATGCAGAAAGTGAAGAAGCAATTTTTGAAAACCTCGAGAAAGCAGGATTTAATTCCTTAATGATGACATTACCAAACGAAATGCCACGATTTGTAAGTGCTTACAATATTACAAATGAGGAAATGCAAGATCCAGATGGTTAATAAATAATTATGTTAATTAATTATTTTTTTAGGTTTTTTATTCCTTGTAAAATTAAATATTATCCAAGAATTTTTCTCTCAAGTCTTTTTCTCTTTTTTTATTCCAAAAATACTTCTGCATCTTAAAAAAATTCATAATTTTAAATTTTAAATTGGGTTTTGAAAATTCAATTTTATTTCCTGAGGGATAGTAAACTTGGATATTTATTTTTCCAAAATCCTCTGTAGTTTCTTTTCTTTTTTCTAAATTTTTTAAATTTCTTAGATCACTTACTTTAGAGGCTTTTTCAGTAAATAAAATATATTCATTACTATTGATGGAATTTTTCATTAATCTGTGAAGAATAATTACATCTTGTCCTGCTATCTCTTCAAAATTTCTAATTTTTTTTATTAGGAATTCTCCATAGTGAACAAAACACTTTAATTTTAAATTTACCATGTTTTTACAGGGAGTACATGGGCAGGATTGAACAAATAAAAGTTCATTAATTCTTTTATTAAAGACCTCAATACTAGTTAATAATTTTTTTATGAGTTTAATTGAAAATTCATTAGTATTTTTTGGCAAGGCGTAAAATAATGCTGCATCCCCTTCAAGTTTATTAATAGTTAGGGTTCCATCTAACTCATTTATTACTGTTTCCAATAAGTCACTTATTATAAGTTCACCATGGCCGTCATTAATCTTATCAAGAAATTTTTTAAATAAATTAGAATTTTTCGAAGCGTTGTGTGCTTTCACAAATGAAGTATATCCACTTATATCTACTACAACAATAAATCCTTTATCAATTATCATTAAGATCAACCTAACATAACAGAACCTTTGTTTACTTTAATTGAAACATTTCAAATTTAAAGATAATATTAATTATTCATTAAAAAATTATAATTGAAGGATTACAAATATCTTAAATTTTTGAAAGGAAAAAAAATGGCTTTATATATCATACTCGGCACTTATTCTAACAAAGGTTCTGAAGGTTTAGTAGAAGGAAGCTCAGACAGAAGAAAAGCTATGGAAACTCTTACTTCAAGTGTTGGAGCAAAGTTAATTAATTATCATATTACTAGAGGTATTTATGATTTTACTATGCAAACAGAGGCAGAAAGTTTTGATCAAATTGCAGCAATGAATCTTAAGGCAAAAGCTGCTGGAACTGTTAGCAAATTGGATGTTTTAGAGTCACTAGATATTGATGAGGTAAGAAAAATTGCCAAAAATGTAAATTTTCAACCACCTAGAGCTTAATTCTGTATTTTAATATAATATATCAATGAATTATGGACTTGTTTTTAAGAACTCAGGATTTTAGGTTTAAATCACTTAAAGATTATAATTTCCAGCCTAATTACATCACCATAAGTGATAGGGAAATAGGTATTCTTCGTATTCATTACGTTGATGAAGGAAAAAAGACTGATCCTGCTATTATTCTTTTGCATGGTGAACCATCCTGGTCCTATCTTTATAGACATATGATACCTATTCTTTCAAATAATGGTTTTAGAGTTGTAGCTCCTGATCTAATAGGTTTTGGGAAAAGTGATAAACCAAGGGATAGAAACAGTTATACCTATAAATCTCATGTAAGTTGGATCACTTCATTACTTAATCAATTGAAAATTAAGAATTCAGTATTATTTGGGCAGGATTGGGGAGGATTGATTGGTTTACGAATACTTGCAGAGTCACCTAAATTTTTTAGTAAAGTAATGATAGGTAATACTGCTTTTCCTACTGGAGTTGAGAATTTAGGTTCCGAATTTTATAAGTGGAGAAACTATAGTCAAAATTCACAAACCTTTAAAATTGGAAATATAATTCATAGAGGTACATTTAAAGGTCTTTCTAGCGAAGAAATAAATGCTTACGATGCTCCTTTTCCTGATGAAGAATATAAATCTGGAGCACGTCAATTTCCATTATTGGTACCTGATTCTATTGATGATCCAGCTTACCATGATCAAAAAAAAGCATGGGGAAAATTAATAAAACTGAGAAAACCCATTTTAACATGTTTCTCTGATAAGGACCCGATAATGAGAGGTTTAGAAAAAGTTTTTATCAAGAATATACCAGGTGCCGCTGGCCAGGATCATTTTATAACAAAAAATGCTGGGCATTTTTTTCAGGAGGATGAAGGTATCTTTTTAGCAGGTCGATTAATAAAATTTGCCAAGAATTAATATTTATTGAGATTATAAATAAATCAATCTTTATAATTGAAAACACATGAGGAACCAATGACACCAAAGTTAATGAGTTATAATCAGATAGATTTTCAATCTAAATTTCATCTTGAAGCAGAAATAAAAAGAATTGAAAACACTGTCGATACAATGAAGCAACAGTTTAAAAAAGCAGGTTTACTTTCTTTTACTGTGACTCAAATATGGAATAAGCAAGGAAATAACAGACTGGGCATATATTATTCTTACAAAGACGAAAAGGCCTTTATTGCATGTCAAAAACTACTTAATGGTATTCCAGAGGATGAAGATAATCCCTCAATAGTAAATGCAGATAGGGGTATAGTTGTTATTCACGAAATCCTAGATGGGTGATTAGGATTTAAAATTTCGATTTTTTATAAGACCTATCTTTAAAAAAAATTTTTACAATTTAAATATAGTGAAATTGTCCTATTTGATATGTGAAGAGGTAATATGACTTTTAGACCAGTTAAATTAGAAACTCAAGCCAAACCTACTATGGAAGGAGCTGGAGTAAACTTACATAGAGTATTTGGCTTCAATGACCCTAAGGAGAGTGATCCTTTTCTAATGCTTGATGATTTTAGAAATGATAATCCTAAGGATTATATGGCGGGATTTCCTTGGCACCCCCATAGAGGGATTGAAACTATAACTTATGTTCTTGAAGGTAAAGTTGAACATAAAGATAGTATCGGAAATGAGGGCGACTTACTAAGTGGTGATGTTCAGTGGATGACTGCTGGATCAGGCATTATGCATCAAGAAATGCCATCAGGAAATTCTAAAGGACAAATGCATGGTTTTCAACTTTGGGCAAATCTTCCATCTGACCAAAAATTCATTGCTCCAAGATATCAGGATATTGCATCAAAGGATATAACATTTTTGGAAGATGATGATGGTTCTAAAATAAAAATAATAGTTGGCGATTATAAAGGCATGAAAGGCCCTGTAGATGGTATTGCATGTGAACCAGAATATTTAGATATTTATATTCCACCCAACACTCAAAAGATTATTGAAGTAGATACATATAAAAATACTTTTGCATATGTTTTTGATGGATCTGCTAATTTTCAATACGCATCTGATCCTATTGGAGTTCTTGTTGAAAAAGAAATCAATGGTCAAGAATTAAACATAAGAGATATGTCAGGTAATAGAACTTTAGTTCGATTTGATACTGGAGATTCAATATCTGTAAAAAGTGGAGAACTCGGTGTTAGGTTTCTTTTAGTATCAGGTAAACCTATCAAAGAGCCAGTAGCCTGGCATGGTCCAATTGTTATGAATTCTAAAGAGGAATTAATGCAAGCTTTTTCAGAACTTCAAAATGGAACTTTTATAAAAACAAAATGACTAGAAATTAATAGTAAGTTTTAAATTTACCTGGTAATGAAACTTCAAGTAATTCTAAATCTTTAGAAAAATCTATGTATTGTGTTCTCATTTTAGGAGGAATAACAAATGCATCACCAGGAGATAACTTGAAAGGTTCTTTTCCTTCTCCACTTAAAACCATAGTTCCTTCCATTACAAAATTAAATAAAATATCACTGTCATGATATGTTTCAGGACTTTTATTGTTCTCTGGGCGGATAATATGAACTCCTGCGACATTCTGGGTATTTTGTGCTATACCCGTATCTCTTGAAATAAAACCAGGAACTCTAAATTTTTCCCATTGAGCCTCTTCAGCCTTATGGTGCACAAATTTTTGACCTTTAAATCTTCTATTTTTATTAACTGTCTTGTTTGGTAATTTCATTTTATGATCAATAGTTGTGATGTGATCAGCTGGTACACCAATTTCTATGACTTCAATATTATCACTTGCATATAATACTTGATGCCTTATTTCTGGAGGTTGGATTACGCAATTTCCTGCATAGAGTCTAAGAGGTTCACCTTGATCTTCATATACCAAATCAACCCAACCTTTGTAGCAAAAAATTAATTGAAAACCAACAGAATGGTAGTGAACCATATCTGGTACTGGACCACCATCTGGTATTCTGATGTGACTTGCAATAATAGAGCCACCTAATCGATCTGGAATAAGATCTCTATAATGCATCCCAGCTCTTCCAATAATCCATGGAGCTTGATCAGCTAACTGTTTAACTACAAAACTATGTTTTGTTGTTGGTAATACAACAGGTGGGTTTATTTCGTCAATTTCTATAATGGTATTGTTTGGTGCTCTTAGTGTCTTTTTACCTGATGCAAATTCATCCGGGTTTTCGCATAAAATTCTAATTTTTCCTGGAGAAATTATTGCTTCTTTATCTATTCTAATTCGGATACCATGCCCAGAAAAAACTGCAACTGTAGGATTATCTGCAGGATAAATCATATCCATTTGCATTTTTAGGGTATTCGTAAAAAAAGGAATATCTTTTCTTAATTCTTTTGTAGGTAATAAAAATTCAGCTTTTATTTCCATGATATTCTTCTAAGTTATTTTGATTTTTTATTTTAATACTATTCAAATAATTAATAAAGATTATAGTTTAAATTTTATACCGCCTTTTTTATAAATATTTGGAGTTATTTTGATATATTTGCACAAATTTCTTCCAATACTTTTAAGCCCAATAGCCATACTATTATATTTTATGGTCTTTTCTTTTTTTACAAGGAATAAGTGGTCAAAGTTAGTGTCTATAATTTTACTTTTGATATTTTCTAATCCAATTGTAGCTAATCTTGGATTAAAATATTTAGAAAAAAAACATCCAATTTCAGATTTGACTGAAATTAAAAAAGTCGACTCCATAGTGGTGTTGAGTAGTATGTTAAAACCAGTTGAGCTGGATAATAAAAAAATTATTTATGAATTTAATGAATCTGTTGATCGTTTTGAGGCTGGAATTCAGCTTATGAAAATGGGAAAATCCTCTAAGATAATTTTTACAAGGGGTTATTTACCCTGGTCAATTGGTATTCCAAAAGGTGATCATTTAAAAAAAATAGCAATAGAAAGAGGAATTAATGAAGAAAATGTTTTCCTTACAGGAATAGTAAAAAATACCGAGGAAGAAGCAATGGCTATAAAAAAATTAATTAAAACTGGGGAGAAAATAGCCTTAGTGACATCGTCTTTTCATATGCCACGAGCATTGAAATTATTCCTCGATAATGGACTTAAAGCCATACCTGTTTCTGTAGACCAAAGATCTATTAATCAAAAAATCACTTTTCTTTCATTCCTTCCCAGTAGTGGTGCCTTGGATAATAATTCTCTTGTTGTAAGAGAATTATTAGGTAGGATTTATTATAGTTTAAAGACTTATCTGTTTTAAATAATATTATTAATATGAGTGAAATTATTTCAAAAAAAATGATTGATGATTTTCAGGAATTGGGTGTTTCTTTTATACCCAAGCTCTTTAAGAAACATATTGATAACTTAAGAAAAGGTATTGAATTTAATATTCAAAATCCTGGTCCTTATGCAGCAGAAAATCTTCTTAAACACGAAAAAGGACGTTTTTTTGACGATTATTGTAACTGGAATAGAATTCCTGAATTTGAGAAAACTATTTTTGATAATGACATAATAACTGCGGCAGCTAAATTAATGCAATCTCAGACAGTACAACTTTTTCATGATCATGTATTAGTCAAAGAGCCTGGGACTTCTAAGGATACTCCATGGCATTCTGATGGTCCTTATTATTTTGTAAATGGGCAAAAAACTCTGAGTTTCTGGGTACCTTTGGATCCTGTTAAAGACGCGTCGTTAAGGATGGTAGCAAAGTCGCATAAATGGGGTAAACAAGTACTACCTACTAAGTGGTTAACTCAAGAAAATTTTTATGAAGAAACAGATCAATTTATGTCTATTCCCAATCCTGATTTAGAAGAAATGGATATATTAGAATATCAAATGGAGCCAGGAGATGCTGTCGCTTTTCACTTTGAAACTTTACATGGATCTAGGGGTAATAATACAAAAAATAGAAGAAGAGCATTTTCATTAAGATTAATTGGTGACGATGCATGCTTTATTGAGAGGTCGGGAAAAACATCGCCTCCTTTTCCAAACCATGGAATGAAAAATGGAGAAAAATTAAGAACAGACTGGTTTCCTATTTTATATCCTCCATTCTCTTAAATTGTATAGAGAATTTAAATTATTTTTCAGTAAGTGCTGCTTCTTGTTCAAAAGTATAAGCACAAACACCAACAAATACGGATTCCTTAAAAACCAAACTTTTTCTAAGTGATTCAATTATTTGGGGATATTTCTGTTCAAACAACTTAATAGAAGAAACATCTTCGAATTTGACCAATAGATTTAAATCACCTTGTTTTCCAATAAAAACATTAAAACCTATTATTTTTAAAGATGATATTTTGGATGCAATATTTTCAGTAAAAAATGATGCGGCTAATTTCGCTTCTTCCATATTTGCAAATTTTAAATTAACAACCTTCCCATACATTATTTATCTAAACCCTTGAATAATTCATCGATTTCAGTTGTTTTTAATGCTGGCATTTTTATCCTTTTCAAAACTGCTGCATCCAATTTGAGAAGGTTTTTTAATTCTTTTGATTTTTTAGTTAAATTAAAATTTTTATCTATAAGATTTAAATCTAAAAGTTTCTTTTGATCCTTTGTACTCAGTAAACCATTAGAAAGACATTTTAAAATAGATATAGTTTCACTTAAGGAAAGATTAGTTACTTCTTCGTCTAATGTTTCCATAACTCTTGTAATTCTTTCAATTGATAGTTGTCTTTGTTCAGTTTGGATATCTAATTGGTGCGAGAGTTTTTTAGATAAACCTATCATTAAATTTATAATATTTTTTGAAAGTCTTCTTACTCTGAAATCTCGAACACATAAGGAGCCAAGAATATAGCCTTCTGAATTTATTAATGGAAATGCTGCATAGAACCTGGGTCCATCAATTTTTAAGACAGAAGGGTGATTTTTAAATATCTTATGCTTTGTTAAATCGTTGGCTATAAGTGGACTTGTACTATTTAAAGCATATTGACAAAATGTTAACGGTCTTGGTGAAGTTCTTCTTTCCTCTTTGATTTGATCATTAATATCTTCACCATCGAGTACAAAATTATATTGGCGATATTTATCAATAACGTTCGCCCAACTATCTGGACATTTAGTTATTTGTCTAGAAAGGTGGCAATAAACGTTATAAATCTCTTCATTAACAGTGTCTAAGACCCCAGTTTTTTCAACTGCAAGTAGTCTACTTTCTTCATTCTTAGGGATAGGTGACGCTTCAAATGACAAGTTATTTTCCAAAAGTATTAAGATTAGATTATATTATAATAAATCTAAATTCACAATTTACAATAAATTCAATTAATTAAATAAACTTAATTTGGTAGTATAACACCTTTTGTGAGGATTACATTTGCGTATAAAGAACGTTCAGTAGTTGCAACTACAGCAAATGCACTTTTAACTCTTTGATAAAAACTTTCTGCGTCAAGTGGAAGTGAAGTTAATTTATAATCATTACAAGTTTTTTCAATTTCTTCATGTATTGCATCTGTTCCATCTTTTTTTGTAACATTGATAGCTCTTACGATTGCATCAGAACTTTCGTCAATGGGAAGTACATCCAGGATGGCGTCCAAAAGAGGTATAAGTGCTATTCCGACTGCTCTTATTAATTTGTTGGCATGTGCTGATGCAGGATAGTTTCCATCCACAAGGGCTATTTGATCACCATGACCCATTTCCCTGAGTATGAATAAAACATCTGGTCCTAAAATTGGGTTTATTTTTTTTAACATAATGAGATGTTTCCTTAAAATTAAATATATTCATTCACTTCCTTATTTTTTTTATCCAATCCTGTAATTAAAGCTACAACATCATTTCCAGAGACTTCATTAGTTTTTACTATATTAATTATTCTTCCTTGTCTAAACACAGCTATTTTATCCACAAGATTAAAAACTTGGCGTAGATTATGAGAAATGATTATAACAGGGATATTGCGATCTTTCAGATTTTTTATTATTTCCTCAACTTTTTTTGTTTCTTGTATGCCAAGTGCGGCTGTTGGTTCGTCCATTACAATTAATTTTGAACCCCAACCTGCAGCTCTACTAATGGCAACACATTGTCGTTGTCCTCCAGACATACTGGCTACAGTTTGATTTAAATTACCTATTTTTATTCCAGTCTGAGCTAAAAGATCTAATGATTTTTTTTTCATGGCTCTTTTATTTAACCATTATAATGGTCCTAATCTAAAAAATTCAATTTCTCTACCAAGAAAAATATTTGCAGTAACATCTAGGTCATCAGCTAACGCAAGATTCTGATAAACTGTTTCTATTCCATTCACCCTAGCATCAGTGGGGGATTTAAAATTTACTTCTTTACCATTAAAATAAATTTTACCAGAAGTTGGTTTTTCTACACCAGTAATACTTCTAACAAACGTGGATTTTCCGGCACCATTATCGCCAACTATTGCAATATGTTCATTCTTTGAGATAGAAAAATTTGCATCCTCTAGAGCTCTTACACCTCCATAATGCTTGGTTAATCCAACTGTTTTAAGAATTATTTCATTTTTATGTTTAATACTCTTTATCCTATCTTTATTGCCTATATTTTTTCTTAATAAACTTTTGGCAATTTTTACATCAATATGTTTTATTTTATTAATTATTCCAATTGTTAATATTGGTTATGCTGTGACGATACCTTTTTTAATTTTGGGAGTTATTTTACTCATTATGAGTTTATTTGTTGATTTAATTTTTGAAAGAGCTCGTAAACTTGATAGTTTTATTTCTTAACATTAAGATAACTTATTTTTATGGAGTTATTATGTGATTGTGATTGGTGGAGAAAATCTTATTGATTTAGTTTCTTCAAGTTCTAATTCTGAAGGCCTACCAATCTATTTAGCAAATCCTGGGGGTTCTCCATATAATGTTGCGATAGCTACAAGTAAGTTAGGAGCAAAAGTATCATATCTTACACCATTATCAAAAGATACACTCGGAAAGTTACTTTCTTCTAAGTTGAAAGAAAGTGGGGTAAAAATTTTATCAAAGAGTATTTCAAATCCTACTTCTTTAGCTGTGGTATCAATAAAAAATGGTTTTCCTTCTTATAGCTTTCATAGAAATGACACAGCAGAAAGAAAAGTAAATTTAGAAAATTTATTAGATATATTACCCATTAATGCAAAAATTTTTCATGTTGGTTCTTTAGGACTGATAGAAGGCCAAGATGCTGAAGTTTGGGAAAAATTTTTTAAGATATGCAAACAAAAAGGGTTAATTACTAGTTTGGATCCAAATGTACGTCCAATCCTCATACAAGATCGTAAAAATTATATCAAAAGATTAGAAAGAATGTTTTTTGATGTGGATATTCTAAAACTAAGCAATGAAGATTTACAATGGATTTATCCGAGTAAATCATTAGATCAATCTTTTGAAATCCTTCAATCCAAAACTAAGGCTCAATTACTTATTCTTACACTTGGAGAAGAAGGATCTATTGGAAAAACGTCAAATTTTGAAGTTAAAATTTCTAGTAAAAAAATTTCTGACTTAAGGGATACAGTTGGTGCAGGTGATACCTATATGGCTAGTATCTTGAACTGGTTTGTAGATCATAAAATATACAATATAAATTTAGTCAAAAATTTAAAAAAACCAGATTTGTCTTCAATGATGGATAAAGCTTCTATAGCAGCAGCTTTAAATTGTAAGAAAATAGGCTGTAATCCGCCCTCAAGAGAAGATATTGAGATTTTTATAAACAAGGAAAATGTTGAAAACAATGCCTAAAAATATCGATATAGACCCTAATAAAATTTTTGCTAAAGACTTTTTAAAAAGTACAGAGCTTCCTATTCATCAATATCAGAAATCAATTGATGATGAATTAAAGATACACGGTAAGGAAAATTTGAAAGAAGTATTGAGGCATATGTATATTGTTCGTGAATTTGAAAATATGCTTAATTCATTCAAAACAACAGGTTCATATAAAAATATAGATTATACTTATAATGGGCCTGCACATCTTTCGATAGGTCAAGAGGCTGCAGCTGTTGGAGCTGCATTTGCTCTAAAACCAGAGGATAAAATTTTTGGATCTCATAGAAGTCATGGTGAAATGATAGCTAAGGGTCTTTCAGCTATTAAGAATCTGAGTAGAGACAAAATAAAATCAATAATGCAAGATTATAATGGCGGGAAATTAATTTCATACGTTCATAAAAATTTAAATGATAAAGAATTTAATGATGCAGAAATGTTTTTACTTAGTGGAGTGTTAGCTGAAATTTTTATGCGTGAACTTGGCTTTAATAAAGGTATGGGTGGGTCAATGCATGCTTTCTTCACACCTTTTGGTACATTTCCAAATAATGCAATTGTTGGAGGTTCTTCGGGTATTGCTGTGGGCGCTGCTTTACATGCTCATTTAAACCAAGAAGAAAGTATTTGTGTAGCAAATTTAGGAGATGGAAGTACTGGTTGTGGTTTAGTTTGGGAATCAATGAATTTTTCGTCTATGGGACAATATAAAAACTTATGGCCTGAACCATATAATAAAAATCCACCAATGTTATTTTGTTTTATGAATAATTTTTATGCTATGGGTGGTCAAACCTTGGGTGAAACAATGTCTTGGGATCGTCTATCAAGGATTGCTACTGGGGTAAATTCTGAACAAATGCATGCTGAAACAATAAATGGATCTGACCCACTATCTGTTGCTGATGCAATTATCCGAAAAAGAAAACTATTAATTGAGGGCAATGGCCCAATATTGCTAGATATTGAATGCTATAGATACTCTGGTCATTCTACAACTGATACTAATGCATATAGGTCAAGAGATGAAATCAAGCATTGGAAATTTTTTGATCCTATTCAACAATATTCAGAAAAAATGATAGAAGCAGGTATCATAAATAAAAATGATTTAAATAATATGAGTGAAAAAGTTCAAAATCAAATAGAGTATCTGACTAGTAAAGTCGTGGATAGAGAGTTAACTCCAAGTATTGATATTGAAAAAAACCCTACAATTATTGGAGATTTTACATTTAATAAAAAAGTAATCAGTGTTTCAAAGATTACGAGTGACTTACTGAAGAATGAGGGTGAAGTAAATAAAATAAAAAGCTTACAAAAAAAGTCAAGATTTGGAAAGTCTGAAGAGGGCTCTTTATTATCTGGAATGAGGGCAATAACTCTTAGAGATAGTCTAGCTGAAGCAATTATTTATCATTTATCTAGGGATAAATCATTAATTGCATATGGAGAAGAATGTCGTGATTGGGGAGGTGCATTTGGTGTCTACAGAGGATTTTCTGATATTATTCCAATTAATAGATTATTTAATTCCCCAATATCTGAAGCAGCTATAGTTTCAACCGCAATTGGGTATGCTATATCAGGTGGTAGAGCAATAATTGAACTTATGTATTCAGATTTTATTGGAAGGGCAGGCGATGAAATTTTTAACCAGTTAGCTAAATGGCAAGCTATGTCTGCTGGTGAATTAAATTTACCTATTGTATTAAGAGCTTCAATTGGTTCTAAATATGGAGCACAACACTCTCAAGATTGGACTTCCTTACTTACACATATTCCAGGATTGTCAATTGTGTACCCAGCAACACCCTATGATGCAAAAGGATTAATGGCCAGTTCTCTATGTTCAAATGATCCAACGGTATTTTTTGAAAGCCAGCGGTTATATGATAAAGTTGAAATATTTACTGAAAATGGAGTACCAAAAAACTACTATAAAGTACCTTTTGGAAAAGCAGTAAAAAGAAGGAGTGGAAAGGACATAACTATCCTAACAATAGGAGCCTCTCTATATGCGGCATTAGATGCAAGTATGGAATTAATAAACCACAATATTGATGCAGAAATTATTGATGCAAGATCCTTAGTCCCATTTGATTATGAAATGTTGTTAAATTCAGTAAAGTTGACCGGTCGATTACTGATTGTTTCTGAAGCTGTAGAAAGAGGAAGTTTTGCAAATACAATTGCTACAAACGTCTCAAAATTTGCCTTCAAAAATCTTAGAGCATCGCCTATGATAATTGGTTCGCCTAATTGGATTGCGCCAGGAGCCGATATGGAAAAAACATATTCTCCACAATCAGAAGATGTCTTAGATCTTGTTTTTAGAGATTTTTTCCCAGAAAAGAGAATAAACAAGAGAGGACTTCGAAAAGATTGGGATTTTTTAGATTTAGCGAAAAAAGGTTTATAATTAAAAAGGAAATTTTAAATGACAGACATAATAATACCAAATCTGGGTAATGAAATATCAGAGGCAGAAATAACAGAATGGTTAGTTGAAACGGGTGATGATGTAGAACAAGGTGATGTTGTGCTTTTAATATCCACTACAAAAACATCTTTAGAAATTGAGGCTCCTACTAGTGGTAAAATTTCTCAAATAAATTCAAATGAAGGTGATTTAGTACAAGTAGGTGAAGTTGTTTGTACAATAGAATAATTTATATTACTTAAATAATTATTTATTCATATATTTTGGGACTAAAGTTCCTGGACTTTCGTTATTTTTATATGCTGCCTCTATAAGCGCCATTGTGTCCCAAGAGTCTTTAACCCCTGCAATAAGTTCACTCTCTTCACCACTCACAAATCGTTGTAGTTGTGCCATTCTATTCCCAAAGCTCTCAATAAACCAAGATCCTTTTAAAGGTATATTTATCCATTTTTCTCCTAAATTTATTTCTAATTTATCAGGTTCACCTTCTGGATAATTTAAATTTACTCCAAGATGAACATAAGCCGCACCCTTAGTCCCACAAATTCTAAATTCACAAGCTTGAAATTTTCTGCCAAAACTATGATTATGATTAATAGTCAGAGCACATCTGATATCTTTTCCATAATCTAGTATCGCTGCAGTCCTAGTGTTAGAAGTTTTTTTTCCAGGAAAGCCGAGTGTTTTTGCTTTTACACCAATCGGATTACCGAGAATGGACCTAATAAAATCAAAATAATGTATAGAATGTAAAAGAATTTCTACTCTTGGTAAATTTTCCAAAAACTTCCATAATGACCATGGTGTGTCCAATGCTAGCCAAGCGTCAAAATCTACAATTGTTCCTAGCAAACCAGAGTTGATAGCATCTTTTAAAGCTATCATCATTGGAGCAAATCTAAGTTGAAAATTCACAGCAGCTTTTAGTGATCTAGTATTACAAATTTCTAATATTTTAGTTGCTTCATCCAAATTACTACCCATTGGTTTCTGAATCAAAACTCCAGACTTTTCTGGTAAAAATTTTAATATTTCAGTATGCACTTCGGGTGGCGTGGCTAAATCAAAGATAACGTTTTCCTGATCAATTGCTTCCTCTAAACTATGAAATATATCTAAATTGAATTTTGTTGCCAGATTTTGTGCTTTCTCAATATCTGGATCATAAATTCCAAGTACTTTAAAACCTGACTTCTCATAGGCTGGTAAATGAGCATCGTTAGCAATTGAACCAGCTCCAAATATAACGATTGGTATAGGTTTTTTTGGTTTAATCCATTCTTGATTAAGATTGATCATTTCGGAAAATAATTTACATGAGATTTTATAATAAATATTTTTAATCTAAGTTTTAAGAATTTTTTCTACTTCGTCCCTAGTTGGCATGGAAGGAGCAGTTCCAGCCCTTGTTACTGAAATACCTGCAGTTGCACATCCAAAATTTATAGCATCTAATGTACTTCTTCCTTCAGCTAAAGCGGCAGCAAAGCCACCATTAAAAGCATCTCCGGCTCCTGTAGTTTCCAAAACTTTTCCCACTTTGTAGCTCTCTATCAGCCCATGATCATGTAAATAGGCACCTTTTTCACCCAATGTAATTATTGGATTTTTAACACCCATTTCTACAAATTTTTTGCAAGCTGCGTCTGCATCTTCTAATGTTGAAATATTTACTCCAGTTAGTGTTTCTGTTTCAGTTTCATTTGGAGTTATAAAATCGCATAAGGATAAAATTTCATTAGGTAATTTTACAGCAGGAGCAGGATTTAATATTGTTTTCACACCTGCTGATCTTGCGATTTCCAAACCTTTTTTTGCTGCCTCTATTGGTTGTTCAAGTTGAGTTATAAAAACATCAGCATTGACAATAAGTTCTTTTTTATTCTCTAGATCTTCAGGACTTATGTTTGCAGCTGCACCAGGAGAAATAATAATAGCATTATCTCCTGTACTTTCTTCTATAAAAATGTAGGCAGCTCCTGTATAACTATCTTTGTCTTCTTCAATATACGGAGTTACTCCTGATGATTTCCAAGTTTCGAGGGCCATTTGGCCAAAGTCATCCTTGCCTAAACGGCTTATCATTGAAACTTTAACACCCAATCTTCCAGCAGCAACTGCTTGGTTAGAGCCTTTACCTCCTGGTCCTAGAGAAAATGAGTTTCCTAAAACTGTCTCACCAATAATGGGCATTCTTTCTGCACGATATGCAGTATCTGCAACAAACACCCCCAAAATTACTACATGACCCATTTTTTAATTTTCCTCTGGACCAACTACACCTTTTCGAAGGGCAAAACATCCATAAAATCGACGTTCTCCTGTCTGTATTACAGCATATGCTTTTTTAGCTCTTTCATAAAATGCATAGCGTTCAATTGAAATCATTGGGTTTGGACCTCCAACTGCACTGACTTCAGATTGTACCTCGCTCATTACAGGAAGAATTGAGTTAGGCTCTCCAACAACCTCCATTCTTCCCGCAGAATCTTCAACAAAAGTATCTAGAGGGTATACAGATAAAACAGCTTTTACAACTTCAGCTGCAGGTGCGTCTATTCTTAATAATTCTCCTAATACAGTTTCTCTTGCAACACTATCAGAAGGAAAATTTGTGTCAGCAATTATTAAATCGTCGCCGTGTCCCATAGCTCTAAGTGCATATAGTACTTCAGCATTCAATAGACTATTTATTCCTTTTAACATTTATTATTATCCTCCCAATCTCAAATTGATTATAAATTAGTAAATACGTAATTTATTTTCATAATTAAAAATATGAATTGATTTTTTGTCTGCTGTTAGTTTTACATCTTGTCCAGGACTAAAATCTTGTCGCTCTCTTATTACGCATGTTAAATCTTGATCATTTGCTCTGAGTAGTAAATGAGTTTCAGATCCAGTCGGTTCTACTACAGCAATTTTTGCAGGAATACCTTTTTTAGAGGGGATTAGATATTCTGGTCTAATACCTACGATTATTTTCTGACCATTGTCTAATTCTTTTATATTTGGAAGGTCAATTTTTGTTTCCGCAACTTGTAATTTGAAAGAGTTATTTTTTATTTCCACAATACCTTCTATCATATTCATCGCAGGAGACCCTATAAAACTAGCTACAAATGTATTTGCAGGTTTGTCATATACTTCTAGAGGACTGCCAATCTGTTCAATATAACCATCTTTCATAACGACGATCTTATCTGCCATTGTCATTGCTTCAATTTGGTCATGCGTAACGTAAATTGTAGTTGAGTTAAGACGTTGTTGTAATTCTCTTATTTCTGCGCGCATTTGCACACGTAATTTCGCATCTAAATTAGATAGTGGTTCATCAAATAAAAAAACTTGTGGATCACGGACAATAGCACGTCCCATAGCTACTCTTTGTCTTTGACCACCAGAAAGAGCGCGAGGGTATCTTTGGAGATAGGGGGTCAAACCTAAAATTTCTGCAGCTTGATTTACTCTATTTGCAATCTCATTTTTACTTAAACCCTTCATCTTCAAAGAAAAAGCCATATTATCGTTTACTGTCTTATGGGGATAAAGAGCATAATTTTGAAATACCATTGCAATGTCTCTCTCTGAAGGTGGTAAATTATTTACAATACTTTTACCAATCATTATCTTTCCAGACGATATACCTTCTAAACCAGCAATCATTCTCAAAAGAGTAGACTTTCCACAACCTGAAGGTCCCACAAGTACAACAAACTCACCATCCTCAATATCTACATCCAATCCATGAATTACTTCGGTATTTCCATAAGATTTAAAAAGTTCACGTATTTTTACTTCAGCCATAAAATTCTCCTACAAAAAAAATAACCTAACAATTCAATGCTGTCTATATTAGAAAATTCAATTTATTGATAAGCTTGACAAAACAGATCTTCACTGAAATTATTTTATTATTAAAGAATTGTTGGGATTATATGATTTATTTTGTAATTTCCAATTTAACATAATATGGGAGAAATACTGTATGAAAGTAGAACTTTATAATCACATAGTTCGTAATGGTTTGACAAGAAGAACTATGCTAAAAGGTGCTGCCAGTACTGCTGCATTAGCAGCCATGGGTGGTGCTGTGCCAGCACTAGCAGATGGTCATTCTGCACTGCGTGCTGCCATTATGAAAATTCCTGGTGTTGGAATGGGTTCCCCAGGTGATGCTGAATGGCAAAAAGTGGGTGAAATGTGCTTAGGCCCCGTAAAAGATAGAGTAAAACCAGGTGAATTTAAAGGTGTTGAGCTCACGTTTATGGGTTTGAACAACCAGAATCTTCACAATTTTTTATTTAGAGGATTTTTAAAACCTTGGGAAGCATATACAGGTGCTAAAATCAATTGGATAGATTTAGCCCAAGCAGATTACAATCCAAGATTGCAGCAATCAATTGCTACAAAAACAGTTGATTTTGACATTATCGAAATGGGTGCACCTTTTGAAGGTGACACAGCAGGTCAAGGGCTCTTAAATGAAATGCCAGATTGGGTTAAAGACCAAATTGACTATGATGATTTAGTTGGTTATCTGCAACCTCCTGTTGGAACTTGGGATGGAAAGGCATATCGAATCAATATTGATGGTGACTGTCATACCTTTTGCTATAGAACTGATTATTTTGGTTCTGGATCAATAACTGGTAGAGCGAATCCTCCAAAAACTTGGCAAGAAGTAAACCAGATATCTAAGGATGTTGTAGGTAAAAAAGACCCGTTAACAGGACTTCCCGCTCATGGTTTTTTAGATCCACTAAAAGGATGGGGTGGTTTTGGAATGTATTTCCTTACAGATAGAGCTGGTCCATATGTAAAACATCCTGATGATCCAGCTTTTCTTTTTGATATTGATACTATGAAGCCAAGAATCAATAACCCAGGATGGGTTCAAGCAATTCAAGATGTAATGGATCTTATTAAAATTGATGGAGCTTATCCAGCAGATCAAATAAATGCTGATCCAGGTACTACTGGTTTCCAACAATTTTTGGCGGGGACAGGTTCTATGCTTACTTGGTGGGGTGATATTGGATCTAATGCTAGAACTAATGATTCTTCAGTTATTGGTGATGTAGTTGGTTTCAGTATGATACCTGGCTCGGATAAAGTCTATAACTCTAAAAAAGGTGCATGGGAAAATACCTACAACGAAGCTCCAAATAATGCTTATCTGGGGTGGGGTGTTTATGTCACTAACAGAGTTGAAGGTGATAGCAAAAAAAGAAAAGCTGCTTGGTCTGCTGCAGCCCATATCGGAGGAAAGGATATCTCTCTATGGACGTCAGCTTACCCCTCTGGCTTTCAGCCATATAGAAATTCACATTTTGTATATGACGAATGGGAAGCAGCTGGTTATGATCGAGCATTTATAGAAGATTATCTTGGATCAAATCTAGATACTTATAATCATCCTAATTCATTAAATGAACCCAGAATACCAGGAATTTTTCAGTATTATTCTGTTGCTGAAGATGAGTTGGCTAAAGGTTTTGCTGGTCAGTATAGTTCAGCTCAGGAAACTGCAGATGCTATTGCTGCAGCATGGGAAAAAATTACTGACTCAATAGGACGAGAAAGTCAGGTTAAGCTTTATAAAGCTTCTATGGGTCTTTAATTTTGATCATAACAATTTATTGGATCGGTATGGAAACATACCGATCCTTACTTTTTTAAAGGAAATTTTTATTGAGCGCGTCTGAAGGTAATTATCTCCATATTGTGATGCCAGATCAAATATCGGATACAAGAAGAAATTTTGGTCGTTTTATAATTTGGGGTTCCGCAGCGGTTCTTATCTTAACAGTACTATTACAATCACTCGACCAATCAAATTTTTTATCCTTTGGTTTTGAAAATTGGCGACCTACTCTTTATGCATATTTATTTTGGGCATTCAGTTTATGTCTTGGCCAAGTAATCTTATACGGTGAGCAAGGCAAAAGAAGACTTTTCATCTTACCAGCGGTACTTTTTGTAATTTCAGTTGTTATTTTTCCTCTAATATTCGCTTTAGGCATAGCATTTTCTAGTTGGAATCTTTCTTCGCCAGACGGCAGGCAATTTAATGGACTAGCTAATGTTTATCAAATGTGGTCAGACCCATTTTATTGGAATGCTTTAAAAAATATGATCTATTATACTTTAGCTATTTTGTTTGAGTATATTATTGCCTTTAGTTTAGCTCTTCTTTTAAATACTCAAATAAGAGCTCGCAAATTTTTTCGTGTAGCTTTCTTAATGCCATTGATGCTATCTCCAGTTGCAGTTAGTTGGATGATAGGTAAATCTATGTTAGAGGCTAGGTTTGGTCCTATATCACGACTTGCTAGAGAATTAGGTTGGGAAAATCCTTCCTTTTTTGGAAGCCATGAAATGGCACGAGCAGTCATTATGATGATGGATGCTTGGACATTTATACCTTTGATGATGATCATGATTTTAGCAGGTTTGCAAGCTATTCCTAAAGAAATGCATGAGGCAGCTGATGTAGATGGTGCCCCACCTTGGAAGAAATTTTGGGAGATAACTTTTCCTCTAATGTTACCTGTTTCAATAACAGCAATTTTGATAAGGATTATTTTCAAGCTCAAATTGGCAGATATTATTATAAATGTCACTTCTGGTGGACCAGGTGGAGCAACCGATAGTGTTACAAGCTTTATATTTAGAGAATATCGAGATCGTTCAAATGTAGGTTATGGGACTTTTTTAGCTATTTTTTACTTAATAATAATAGTTATTTTAATGACAATTCTTATAAAAATTGCCGATAAATGGATGAGACCTAGGTATTAAAGTATGAATAAACAAATTTTTCATGATACTGCCCAAGATTTGTCCTTTAAACCAAATTGGTTTTTCAACAGATTTTTAATTTATGGTGTATTAATAATATGGGCTTTTATTTGTCTTTTTCCAATCTATTGGACTATTACTACAACATTTAAAGCTGCTCCGGACGTGATGAAGGGGAATATTGTTCCTTGGTGGGATTTTACTCCTAAGTGGTTAGGTCTCAAATCATTGGGGTTATCTCCAAATACTATTTTTGTTGAAAACACTGTTAGAGAGGAATTTTTAAAAAGATTTTGGAACTCTACAATTATAGCATTTAGTTCCTCTACAATTGCTGTAGCTCTCGGTAGTTGTACAGCTTATGGCTTGAGTAGATTCAGTTATCGTTTTGGTTTTATGCGAAATTCGGATATTTCATTCTTCTTTTTATCTCAGCTAATTTTACCTCCTGTGGTTTTAGCCCTTCCTTTTTTAGTTTTATATAAAGAATTGGCTCTTTTAGATACGAGAATTGGGTTAATAGCACTTTATACCTTAACAGTTCTTCCAATAGTTATATGGATAATGCGTGATCAATTTGGATCAATTCCTGTCGAATTAGAAGAAGCAGCTCTAGTCGATGGCCTTTCATTATGGAAGGCTTTTGGAACAATTATTTTACCAATTGCTCTCCCAGGTATAATAGCTGCATTTATAATATCTTTAGTATTAACTTGGAATGAATATTTTTTTGCAGCTTTACTTACTTCATCTCATGCGAAAACTTTACCAGTAATGGTAGCTAGTCAAACGGGTTCTCAAGGAATCGCTTGGTGGTCAATGGCTGCATTATCATTTGCTGCTATCTTACCACTTGTAATTATTGGAATTATTTTAGAAAAATTCATTATCAAAGGTATGGCTGCAGGTGCTGTTAAATAAAAAAGTAAATTAATATAATTTTAAGCTTTATCTTTCTAAACTAAAATTTTTATCAATATTTTTAATTACTTCTTCTAAAAGTGTTGTGAGTAGAATTAGGTCATTTAAATCACATACCTCAAGTGAAGAATGAGAATATCTAATAGGAAATCCAACATCTATAGAAGCTACACCTTTTCCTACTAGTTGCACATAAGAAAGATCTGTTAAAGCTCCAATGTGTACACTTTTTTGAAGAGGAATACTATTTTGATTAGCTGTTTCCTCAAATAATTTTACTAAAGCTGGATGTGGAATTATACCATTCAAAGTTCCTCTTCCATGAAATGAATATAAGCTAATAGCTGGTCCTTTCCCCAATGATACATTTCCTCTATCCTCCATATCAGGAGTATCAGTTGCTAGTATTAAATCTAATTGGATAGCAATATCTGGTAATAATTGTTGTGCAATAGGAATTACACCTCTTAAATTAAATTCTTCTTGAACACTAAAAACTAAATGGATAGGTGGCCCCAATTTTCTTAATGATAATTTTTCAGCTATTGCTATTGCTATCGCACAACCTGCTCTATCATCAATACTAGTACCAGCTATTCTTTCTTTACCAAATTCTTCTGCAGATGGCTTGTAAACAACAGGTGATCCAATGTTAATGCCTAAGTTTAAAACTTCTTCAAATGAATTTACGCCAACATCAATATATAAATCTTTATAAGGAACAACACTATATTTTTCATTTTGTTGAGTAGCATGATGACTTTTATTAGTTATTACTCCAAATATTTCATTTCCATTTTCCAAAGGAAATATTACTGCTTGAGAAGCAAGTGATTTTTCTGGGACTCCTCCTAATCTTTCAATTTTTATAAAACCATTTTCTTCTATTTTGCGAACCACAAATCCTATTTGATCCATATGTGTAAATAGCATTACACTAGGACCTTCTCCTGGGAAGCTTACCCATAAGTTTCCCATTACGTCTGTTTTAGGATTTAACCCTAATTCTTTAAGTCTCTGTGATATATAATTACAAACTTTTTTTTCATGGCCAGACAGCCCTGGTAACATCATTAAATCAATTAAATTATTATAGATTTTATTTTTCATTACTTTCTAAATTTACTTACAATATTCATAAAATCTCTAGCACGTTTTGGATCAACTGGCTTCCAAGTATTCCCATCCTCTTTTAAAGACGACCCAACAATGCAACCATCCGCATTTTTTAATACTTGAATTACTGTATCATGCTTGACTCCAGTATTAGCTAGAACTGGAGTATGCGGTAATACTTTTTTTACAGACATTAAGTCATGCATGGATGCTGCTTCACCAGTTATTTGACCACTAACTAAAATTGCATCTGGTAATGAAGAAAATACTACACTTCTAGCTCTATCAGTTAAAGGTCGTCTATCTTGTGAATATGCAAATTCTGCTGAAATATTAAAAAGTAAAAGCATCTCCTCACTTCCCAAATTCTGTTTATATCTCAAGGCTTCCCCTGCATTTGGAGCCCAAATACCCATATCTGAGGAGTAAGTACCCGTAAAAATTTCTCGTACAAAATTTGCTTTAGTTGCAGTACCTAAGGCAATAGTAGCCATTGGATCCCAAAGCATATCTACACCAAAAGGTATTTTAATATCTCTTTTTAATTCGCCAATAATATATGCAGCAGCAGCAGTTGATGCAGTATCTACATTAAGTTGATAAGGGCGATCATTTTCATTTCCAAACATAATTGCATCAAATTTAGCAGTTTGAAGTGCTTCTAAATCTTTTTTGGCTTCTTTTATTAAGCCGGTAATACCACTTTCTTTATTATAAAGTGGAGACCCTGGCAAAGCTCCTAAATGTACCATTGCTATAATAGGTTTTTTAGTGCCAAATAGTTTATAGAATTTATCTTCCAACTATGAACTCCCTTAAAAATATAATTTAACTATTTAATTCTGGTCAGGTAAAGGAAAAATGATTACCATCGAAAGGTGTTTGTTATTTTATGGTTTTAAATATGATTAAACATAGAAAATGGGATCGACATAAAAAAAGTGTATTAAATTTTACTGAACTTGGATTTGGATCTGCTCCCCTTGGTAATTTATATAAAAGTATTTTAGATGAAGAAGCCAATGATACTTTGAATAGTGCTTGGGATTTAGGAGTAAGGTATTATGATACTGCACCATTGTATGGTTTAGGTTTAAGTGAGACTAGATTAAACAGATTCTTAAGATCTAAAAATAAAAATGATTACATTTTATCTTCTAAGGTTGGTAGAATAATGAAACCTTGTAAAGCTGAAGATCAAACTGGAATTGGTAAGTGGTTTAATGTTCCTTTTCGAAAAGAACACTATGATTATAGTTATGATGGAGTTATGCGTTCTTTTGAGTTTTCTTTAGAAAGATTAGGAGTATCTAAAATTGATATTCTTTATGTTCATGATTTATGTATATTTACGCATGGTAGTAAAACTGCATCTGATCAAAGAATTTCAGAATTTTTTGATAAGAAGGGATATGAAGCTATGTTATCTCTGAGAGATCAAAATGTAATATCTGCAATCGGTGGTGGTATTAATGAGTGGGAAGTTTGTCAGTATTTGGCTGAAAGAGGAGACTTTGACTTATTTTTATTAGCAGGAAGATATACTCTTTTAGAACAAGAGGCATTAAAGTCCTTTCTTCCTCTTTGTCAAAAAAGAGGAATTGGAATTATTACAGGTGGCCCATACAACTCTGGTATTCTTGCTACTGGAGCAGTTAAAGGAGCCTATTACAATTATGATATTGCTCCAAAAGACATCTTAGAAAAAGTTAATAAAATTGAATTAGTTTGCCGTAAATATGAAATTCCTCTTAAAGCAGCTGCGCTTCAATTCCCATTATTACATAATGCACATCTTTCTGTAATCCCAGGTGGTCAAAGTAAAGAGGAAATGAAGAGTAATTACGAATGTATGCAGTACAATATTCCAAAAGAACTTTGGAATGATTTGAAGTCTAGGGAGTTAATGAACCCAGAAGCCCCCATAGATTAATTTTTTTTTAAGTTTTGTTTTTTATAATTAAATCCAAGATATCTTTTTCTAAAATCTTATTTCTCTGTTTAATTGTACTTGAAATATGTAAAGCTGCCGCGGCTTGGCCATAGTTTAAGCAAGAAATAAAATTATTTCCTCTTAACTTATATGAAGCCATAGCTCCTATGAATGCATCTCCTGCACCATGTGTCGACTTTACCTTTACTTTAAAAGCTTGAATTTTTTTGTGATCTCCATCGGGAAATTGGACTTCTAAACCTTTTGATCCTAAAGTTATTACTTTAGTGAATTTATTGAATTTGTTTTGAAATAGTGATTTTTTATAGAATTCAGCCTCAACTTTATTAATAATAATTACATCAATCAGTTCTAACAATTTTGGATTAATTTTTCTGGCTGGTGCGGCATTTATCCATACCTCACAATTTATTTCTTTAGCTTTTTTTGCTGCAATTAAATTTATTTTTTCTGAAATTTCATTTTGCAGCAGTAGAATTCCTGTTTTTTTTTTAAGAGTAATTTTTTTATAATCTATACTTAAGTTTGCACCTGAGACTATGGTTGCTTTATAATTACCTTTTTTATCTATAACAGCGACACTCATACCACTTTTTTCTGATCCTACCTGTAGTTGTTTGATATCAATGGTGCTTTTTTTTAGCGTTTTGAGTATTTTTTTCCCAAAATTGTCCTTTCCAATTCTTCCAATAAAATAGGTATCAGACCCATATCTATTTGATGACAAAGCTTGATTACCTCCTTTTCCACCAAAAAGGTAATGAACTTTTGAACCACTAGAAGTTTCATCTTTTTTTGGGATTTTATTTGTATTTACTACAATGTCCCAGTGTAAAGATCCTATGATACATATTTTTTTCATTTAAAAAGGTATTTTTGGATTATATCAAAAGATTGAGTAGCATTTTGATTTGAAATAGCTTCATTTAAATCAGAATTATTAATTAATTTATCAGCAATTTTATTTAACCTCTTAAAAGTTTTAATATTAGTTAAAGATTCTTTAATTGGATCTAAGCCAGAATGATCAGGAAAAGTATCAAAATAAATGGCCCTTTTATAATTGAGTTTCTTAAGTTCTACTAATAATTCTATAATTTGTATTGGGTGCACAGAACCTACCATTAACCCATTATCCCATTTTCCATACCCATCATTAAGATGTACTCCCAAAATTTCTGAATATCGACCAATCAAATTGGCAGAATAAGCAGGCATTTCGTCAGCATACATTACGTGTGCAAAATCGAGTACAACCCCCAAATTTTTATATCCTACCTCTTTTATTGCCATAAGGGTTGTGGATACATCAGGCATTAAAGAAAAAGAACGTGGTTCATTGGGTTTATATTCTAAAGCAATTTTTATTTTTGGATTATATTCAGTTATTTCATGTAAAGCATTAATGGTCCAATCCCATAGCTGACGATAATTGGCTTGAAAGGAATAATCAAAACCATCTTGGCCCATCCATAAAGTTAATAAATCACCATTAAGCTCTGATAAAATATCAATACCTTTTTTTGTTTCTTCAATTGCTTTTTTTCTTATTTCCTTTTCGGGATTAGTAAAGGCGCCTAATTTAAACTTTGATTCAGAATAGTATCGCATAGCTAAACCATTTAAATGGATATTTAATTGGTTTAGCGTTTCTTTTAATTCTTGAAGATTAATATCTTCAAAGTGGTCAGGGAAATTTAAGTCAGCTGCATTAATCCCTGCTTTTGAAGCTCTACCTAGTAAATCAAGGGTATTAATATTATTCTTACCAGGCCAATAATCCTGATGACCAATTTTAAATGAATTAAGTCTAGCAGCAAATTTATTCAGGACGTTCACCTTAAAATAATAAAATTATTAAACCTTAACATTAGATTTTTTTTTTTCAAAATATAACTTCTTTAGTTGGTATATTTAGTTTACAGTATTTTATGCTTATTGATTGAATTTAAAGGTGGCTTATTTGTTTGGAGAAATAGAAGGTACAGGTTTTGAGATACTATCCTCAGAATTTGCAAATTGTTTGACAGGTCATGGAAGAGTAGAGAGGTTGTGGACAGGTGCAAGATGGTTAGAGGGTCCAGTTTGGTTTCCTGCAGGAAAATATTTGTTAATTTCTGATATACCAAATAATAGAATTCTTCGCTGGGATGAAACTGACGGAGGTGTTTCAGTTTTTAGAAAACCATCATATTGTTCCAATGGGAATACAATTGATCATCAAGGTAGGTTGATCACTTGCGAGCATAAAAGTAGAAGAGTTACAAGAACAGAACATAATGGTTCTATCACAATAGTTGCTGATAGTTTTAATAATAAAAAACTAAATTCTCCAAATGATGTTGTTGTTAAATCTGATGGTTCGATATGGTTTACTGATCCTACTTATGGAATAATTAGTGATTATGAAGGTATCAAATCTATTTCTGAGCAGGAAGGTTGCTTTGTTTACAGGATAGATAGGGATTTAAAAAATATTTCAATTGTAGCAACAGATTTTATTAAACCAAATGGTTTAGCTTTCAACCATGATGAAACTTCACTTTTTATTTCTGATACTGGCTTATCTCATATGAAAAATGGTCCTAAACATATAAGAAAAATAAAAGTAAATAGTGATGGCAGTTCATTGGGAGAAAGTAAAGTATTTGCAGAATGTAATGCTGGTCTTTTTGATGGGTTTCGATTTGATACTGAAGATAGGTTATGGACTTCAGCTGCAGATGGTGTGCATTGCTTTTCTAAAGATGGAAAACTTATAGGCAAAATACGTATTCCTGAGATGGTTGCAAATGTTTGTTTTGGAGGAAGTTCTTTAAATAGACTTTTTATTGCTGGAACAACGTCTATTTATTCAGCTTACTTAGCAGTAAATGGAAGATCCTGCATTGTTTAGAAATTTTTTGTATCAATTTTCTCTAACTAATTTAAATAAGTATGATTATAAATGTAAAATAATATTACTAATTTTTAGGTTGAAATATGCTATTTGATACACATTTGCATTTGATTTATCCAGATATTTTGAAATATCCATGGTTGGATAAAGTAGATTTATTAAATAAACCTAGTCATTATGAAGACTATCATATTAAAGCTAGTCGTTTAGGAATAAGTGCGTGTTTACATATGGAAGTAGATGTTGAAGAAAATCAAATTAAAGAAGAAACGAAGATGATACATAATTTGATTGAAAATAATGATACTATTATAAAAGGTGTTATTTCTTCCTGTAGACCAGAACACAATAATTTCCAAGATATGATTGAATATGCAGATACTCAAAAATTAATTAAGGGATTTCGTAGAGTATTACATGTTGCTCCAGATAACACCGCAGGCAGTGACCAATTTAAAAAAAATGTAAATTTACTATCTGAAACAAAACTTACTTTTGATTTATGTGCATTTCCTCATCAACACTCAGAAATAATGCAACTAATTGATTTCTGTCCAAAAGTAACATTTATTCTAGATCATTGTGGTGTTCCAAACATAAAAGATGGTGATTTTAATGATTGGAAAAAAAGTATTTCTCAATTAGCTCATCGAGATAATTTATTTTGTAAGATTTCTGGTATTATAGCGTATGGTGATAACAGGACATGGACTTTAGATGAAATAAAACCTTATTTTGAACATGTGGTTAGTTCTTTTGGAATTAAAAGAATTATATGGGGCAGTGATAGTCCAGTGTGTAATCTTGGTGGAGGTTTAGAAACTTGGGTAGCCGTCACTTATTTGATGACACAAGACTGGTCGCATGAAGAAAAGAAAAGCTTTTTCTTTGAAAATAGCATTAATATATGGAATTTATAGACATAACATGAGAATCAATAAAAATTGATATTAAGGAATGGTTCAAATTTAAAACGATTAATTTCTTTCTGCCCATCCTGCAAAAATGCTTTCAAATAAGACTACAATGTAGTATAAAAAAATGCCTAATACTGCAAGGGCAATTAATACGGCAAACATCAATGGATAATCAGCACTTATCTTTCCGCTGTCAAAAAGATGCCCTAATCCTTTTCCGTGAGGTTCAATTATTTCCATCAAATTAGTGCCGATAAATGCTAAGGTAGCTGAAACTTTGAGAGCACCAAAAAACTCAGGTAATGTTTTAGGTAATGCTATCTTATAAAAAATTTCAAATTTAGTTGCACCTAATGACAATAAAATATCCTTATATTCAGGTTCTAAAGTTGATAAACCAATAGATATTGAAACGGCTATTGGAAAAAAAGAAATAAAAATGACTATTAAAATAGTATTCATGTCATGAAAGCCTACAAACATAAGTGCAATCACAGGTACCACTGTAGCTTTAGGTATGGCATTAAAACCGACCAAAAGAGGATATAAAGCTATACGCATTGTTTTTGAAAATCCCATTATTATTCCAAACCCAACACCAACAAAAACTGATAGAGATAAGCCCACTATGGTTCTCCAGAGAGTATCCCATCCATAACTCAGAAAAAGCCAACGAAATTTCCAAAAGGCAGGCCACAAATCTGAGGGGGATGCCATTTTATAGTTTGGCCAACCGTTAATCCAAACAAGCCATTCCCAGAATATACAAAAAATGAAAACACTTAATAAAGGGATTATTATTTTATTATAGCTAGTCATAAGGTCATTTGTGTTTTTGTGCAATTTCTATCTGTTTGCGAAGTATAGAAAGTGATTTTGTAGTTTCATTTGTATATAAATCATCTAATTTTCTGTTATCACCAAGCTTTGACTCTAGTTGAAATTGTAAAGTTGCTGGCCTTCCTGAAAGTACCAAAACTTCGTCTGCTAAAAAAATTGCTTCTCTTAAGTCATGGGTAATAAGTATACAAGTAAAACTTTCTTGTTTTTTCAATGTTAACATCGTTTGCCATAAGTCTTCTCTAGTAAAAGCATCAAGTGCACCAAATGGTTCATCTAATATCAAAACTTCTGGTTTATGTACTAAAGATCTACAAAGTGAAGCTCTTTGTTTCATTCCTCCAGATAGTTCAGATGGCCTGCTTTTTTCAAATTCAGCTAGTCCAACTAAACTTAGAAGCTCTCTTGCGCGGGTTATTTTTTCAACTTTATTCATACTCTTGGATACTATTTCAAGTGGTAGGATTACATTATCTAAGATATTCCGCCATTCCAAAAGAACTGGATTTTGAAAAGCCATTCCTACAGTTGACTTAGGTGAATTAACTATTTCATTAGAGATAAATACTTCGCCTTTTTTTGATTTTAAAAGTCCACTAACCAATCTAGTGATAGTTGATTTACCACAACCAGAAGGACCAACTATTGCTGTAAATTTACCTTTTGGAACTGAAAATGATAAATTTTCTAAAACTGGGAGAAAGCCTGTTTCTAGCTCAAATTCATGAGAAACATTTCGAAGTTCAATATGCATATTTTCAAATTAAGGATTAAAGTAGGTGGATTAATCCACCTACTTTGATTTTTATTTTATCATTAGACTTCCATCACTAGGAAGATATTGATCTGTAAAATAAAGAGACATATTAGGAGAATTTTCAAATTTATAATTTTCAGCTAATTGGCTTATAGCCTTCTTCATTCTTCCTTCATCAATATTTCCCATACCACTAGATGCTGTATTCGCTGTAAGAACATTTCCTTCTATTGCTAATTTTAAGCGTCTTGTCTCTAATGCTAAGTCTGCTGCAGGGTTCCTTTTAATCATACTTTTAACTGCATCTTCTGGATTTTCTATCGCAGCTTTCCAACCTTTAGCAACAGCTCTTAAGAAACCAGTAACTAAACCTGAATTTTTTTCTGCAAAATCGGTATTTACAATAATAGAGTTTCCATAAAGTTCTAAGCCATTATTGGCCATCAACATTATAGTAATATCATCTTCAGGAACTCCTAATCTTACTAAGTTTAAAAACATTGAAAATGAAAATCCAGTAATTGCGTCAACCTTACTTTCTGCTAACATTGGTTCACGAGTTGGGAAGCCAACAGGTTCAACCGTAATTTTATTAACATCAAGATTATTTGCTGATGCAAATGCAGGAAATTGAGCCCATGCTCCATCTGGAGGTGGAGCGCCTAAAATTTTTCCTTCTAAATCCTTTGGAGAACTAGTACCAAGACTTTTTCTTCCGGCTATAGCGAATGGTGGTTTATCATAAACCATCATAATGCCAGTAACAGGAGCTCCTGGATTTTTATCTATAAATTTAACAACACTGTTGATATCGGCAAATCCTATTGGGAAAGCTCCAGTTGCAACTTTAGGTATTGCATCTAACGAACCTTTACCTGGAGAAATTTCTACTTCAATACCTTCTGCTTTGAAGAAACCTTGATCAATGGCATAAAAATACGGTGCACTTGGCCCTTCAAATTTCCAATCTAATGCAAAAGACATTTTAGTTTCAGCAAAACTATAAACTGAGGAACAAAATAATATTATGGTTCCTAAAAGAAAATTACGCATTTGTTTTCCTTTCTTATATGAAAAAATACTTTTTGTCTGTTTGTAAAATTTTTACAGACACAATATATTTTTATTTAAAAACATAATAAAGTATACAGTTACTTTTCCTAACGTAAACTTATTTAAATATGTTTAGACTTTAATCATATTATAATTTGTTTTAATTTATAGACATAATGATTTTAAAAATAAAAAATATCATTTTATTTTATTTTTTTACTTTTTTCCTAATAGTTACAGAATCTATGGCTGAATTAGTAGTAGAAAAAAGAGCATTAAGTAAAGCTAATATCATAAAAAAATTTAAACATGACCCAAGTGCATTTACACAAGGTTTAGTCTATCAAAATGATCATTTTTTTGAAAGTACGGGAGGGTGGGGTAGTTCTGAAATAAGAAAGATAAATAAACATACTGGTAAAGTTATAAATTTTAACAAAATGCAATCCAAATATTTTGGTGAAGGTCTTACTATTTATGATAATAAAATTTTTCAAGTCACATGGAAATCTAATAAGGGGTTTGTATATGATATTAAAAATCTAAAATTACTGGATGATTTTAATATATATGGGCAAGGGTGGGGCTTAACTAATGACGGACAATCATTAATATTAAGTGACGGTTCTGAAAAAATTTACTATTTAAATCCAAAGAACTTTGAGATTGAAAAAACTATTTCTGTTTCTGTCAATGGAAATAAACTGATTTATATTAATGAATTAGAATTCATAAGAGGTGAGATTTGGGCTAATATATGGAAAAGTAATGATATTATAACAGTCAATCCTTTGTCTGGAATAGTAACAAGTATTTTTGATATAAGCAAAATTAGTGAGCAAACAGAAATTGAAGATGTTGCCAACGGTATTGCTTGGGATAAAGTAAATGATAAAATTTTTATAACTGGAAAAAACTGGAATTTTATTTACTTATTAGACATATAGCACATTTAACTTACCAAATATTTTAAGTGTTAATTTAATTTTAATTTTTATCGTGACTTGATTGTTGCAATTAATCGTTTGTTAAAGCTTTCTCTAATAAAAACATAAATACCACTCATTATAATGAGTGCCATTCCAATCAATGAATAAATGTCCGGTATTTCATTAAATATGATATAGCCAGAAATTAAAGCATATATCAACAAAATATACTCGAATGGTGCATTTGCAGAAGGTGATCCGATTCTGTAAGCAGACACTAAGCAAAAGATACCAGCAGTACCAACTACAGCTATTATTATAAGTTTATATATTATATTTAGATCTGTAAAAATCCATTTTGTCGATAGAATACTAAGTAGAGACAAACTAGATGCAGATTGATTTGTTAAAACAATTGAAAGTAAAGATCCAAAAATCACTCCAACCAAATAAATATGAAACGATTGTTGAAAAGAATTATCCTTATCACTAGTTATTTTTGATAAAACCATACTGATAGCGTAAGAAAAAGCAGTAAAAATTGGTAATAAAATATACCAATTAAAGTTATAAATAGACGGTTTGATTATAAGTAAAGTTCCAATGCAACAAATTATAATTGCTAATATTCTATGAATTCCAATTGGGTTTTTGAGTAAAAAAACTGAAAGAAAAGTAACTATAATGGGATTAGTAAAAAATAAAGCATTTGCTTCAGCCAAAGGTATTTTTGTAAGGGAAATATAGAAAAAAATAAAACCTACAAAAAATAATGTACCACGTATTATAGCAATAATGGGGTAATTTGATGTATAAGTTATTTTCTTTTTATTTATATAAAGATATCCAGTTAAAAATATAAAACCTAAGAATGCTCTAAAAACTAGTATTTGAAGTATTGAAGCATCGTTTATGATAAGTTTTATAAAAATATCTTGTATACAAAACAAGCTCATTCCGAAAAGTATTAACAGAATACCTAATCGTTCACTTTCCATATTGATGACCCGTATACTTATTAGAAGCCATCATTTAATCTAAAATTTTACTTAGTCAATAGAAAATCAATTAAGTTTTGTTAATGAAATTTTTTTATAATTTTGACTAAAAAAATAATTCTAAATTTTCCATCTTAATGCAGCTGTATGTACTGCAGAATCCCAATGTTGAGTTATTTTTTCATCAAGTTTAGTAATTGAAAAAGATGCACCTGCCATATCAAGTGAAGTTGTATAATTACCTACTAGAGAACGAACAACATTTATTCCTTTTTTCTCTAAAATCTTTTGACCAACATCAAATAATAGATAAAGTTCCATTAAAGGTGTTCCGCCAAACCCATTGACGTGCATCAAAATTTCTTCATTTTTGTCTGGTTTAAGATCTTCAAGAATACTATTTATTATATCATTAGTGAGTTCATTTGCCGTTTTTATTTTCTCTCTTTTTCTACCAGGTTCTCCGTGTATTCCTACCCCAAATTCCATCTCTTCAGCACCAATTTCAAAGGTAGGTTTGCCAGCTGCAGGAACGGTACAACTTGTAAATGCAACACCCATTGACGCTGTAACATTATTCACATGGTCACCAAATAATTTACACTCTTCTAAAGATGCACCAATTTCAGCGAGACTACCCACTGTTTTTTCAACTATCATAGTACCTGCAACACCTCTTCTTCCAGTTGTAAAAGTAGAGTCTTCAACGGCTACATCATCATTTACGAGTATAGTCTCATGATCAAAATCAATCATATCAGCACCCATTTCAAAATTCATAATATCCCCAGAATAATTTTTAACTATAAATAAAATACCTTTACCATTATGGACTTCATTAGCAGCAGCCTCCATTTGATCAGGGGTAGGGGCACTAAAGACTTGACCAGGACATGCAGCATCGAGCATTCCATGACCCACAAATCCTCCATGGAGAGGTTCATGACCTGATCCTCCACCAGATATTAGGGATACTTTATCACTGGCTGGTTTTTTAACTCTGCAAATAAAGTCTGGAGCAAAGTGTACTTTAATGATATCTGGATGGGCTTTTTGAAACCCTGATAAACTCTCAGTTAGAATTTCCTCAACATTATTAACAAATTTTTTCATTTTTTTCCCCTAATTTATATATTCGTCACATATTGCACTTATAGCGAGTTGAGAAGATCTAGCTCCTGGATCTATATGACCTATTGCTCTTTCTCCTAAAAAGGATGCTCTCCCCTTTGTCGCCATTATATCTCTGGTAGATAACATACCTTCTTTTGCAACCATTTTAATTTTTTCAGCAACTATTTTTATATTTTTTTCATTTTTGAGTTTATTCAATGATAGAGAAACTGGAATTAAGACATCAAGCATAGTTTTTTCCCCTAAGTCTGCCTTTCCTCTTTTCTTAGTTGCTTCTACACCTTCATAAAACATAGCCGCAAGATTCTCTAAATCATTTAATTCTTTAGAATATTTTTTAGCCATACCCATTAATAATGTTGCGAATAATGCACCAGAGGACCCTCCTACTGTAGTCATTATTTTCATACCTATTTTTTTAAATACTTCTTCAGGAGATAAACTTGAAAGCTCGGTTTCAAGTTTCAAGGCTTCGTTTAAACCCCTCTGTATATTGAAAATATGATCACCATCACCGATAGCTTGATCCAACTTTTCAATTTCGTCTTTGTTTATATCAATTGTTTTTTTTATATTTTTGAGTGCTAAAAATATATTCTCTGAATTCATAGTTAAATTCTCATCCCATTGTTATCAAAATAAAGCATTTTTTTATTATTTAGAGCAATCTTAATTTTTTTACCTTCCTCAAAAGTATCTGATGTTTGGGTTAAAAGCATTCCGTTTACATTATCAGATTTAAAAGAAATGACGGTTTCTGCTCCTAATAGTTCAACTGTTTCAATATAAACATCATAATTCCCTTTATTTGTAATTGAAATATCTTCTGGCCTTATTCCGGCATGAGTGGCTTTATTTTTTGATGGAATTTTTGTTTTGTCTAAATCAAATATGTTTATCTTAGGAGACCCAAGCCTATTTGCTACATAAATTGAGTTAGGATTATCATAGATCTCTTCCGGGGTGCCTACTTGTGATAGAACTCCATCTTTTAAAACCCCAATTCTATCTGCCATAGTTGTAGCTTCAACATGATCATGTGTAACATAAAGGATAGTAGCATTTAGGTCTTTTTGGATTTTTTTGAGTTCTATCCTTAACTCCTCTCTCAACTTTGCATCTAAAGAGGATAGTGGTTCGTCCATTAGGTAGATATTTGGATTTCTAACTAATGCTCTTCCCAATGAAACTCTTTGCATTTCACCACCTGATAATTGAGTAGCTTTATTTTTGAGTTTACTATCAATTTTAAGGAGTTTTGCAATTTCAGTCACTTTTTTATCTATAACTTCTTTCTTTTCTTTACGTAAAGGTGAGCGAAGTGGAAAAGCTAAGTTGTCATATACAGAATAATGTGGATAAAGAGAAAATTGTTGAAAAACATATGAGGTGTCACGAAAGGCTGGTTGTACATCATTCATTATTTCTTTATCAAAAAAAATTTTTCCGCTATCAGGTTGCTCTAGCCCAGAAATAATTCTTAGAGTAGTAGTTTTTCCAGCACCTGTTGGACCTAACAGAACAAAAAACTCACCATTAAAAATTTCTATATTAAGGTTCTTAAGGGCGGTTGTTTTCCCAAAATTCTTATAAACATTTTCAAGCTTTATTGATGCCATTTAATTCAACTTAATATATCTACTTTCAATTGCTTTATCTGTAGTTCCATCAAAAACAATTGCTGATTTTGGCTCAAAATTTATTTTAACATTAGAACCTATTTGAGCATTTACTTGATTTGAAACTCTAACTTTAAAGTCGCCAAATTCTGATTTAATTGTAAGAATTTTTCTTGCTCCTAAATATTCCGATCCAAAAACTACACCTGGAATACCTTTCTTGTCAGTAAGAAACATTTTTTCTGGTCTTATTCCTAGATAATTGATAGAGGAGTTTGTTCCACCAAATGATTGTGGAACATCATAGTTTTCTCCATTAATTACTATTTTATTTTGGTTCTTTTCAATTGAGTGATGTATTGGAATAAAGTTCATTGCAGGTGAACCTATAAAAGAGCCAACAAATTTAGTTTTTGGTTTCAAATAAATATCTTTAGGGGTGCCAAACTGTATAATTTTTCCTTTATTCATGACGGCAATCCTGTCTCCCATTGACATTGCTTCAAGTTGGTCATGCGTAACATAAACAGTAGTTGCTTTGATATCGTTATGTAACTTTCTCAGTTCTAAGCACATTAATTCCCTAAACTCAGCATCAAGTGTACCTAGAGGTTCATCCATCAAAAATGCTTTTGGCCTCCTCACTATTGCTCTCCCTAAAGCAACTCTTTGTCTGTCTCCTCCAGATAAACTAGAAACCTTAGAATTCAGCAAATGTTGAATTCTTAATAATTTTGAAACCTCTTCTATTCTTATATTTATTTCTGATTTTTTGAATCCTTGCATTTTTAAAGGGAACGCTAGATTTTTTTTGACATTCATATGTGGGTACAAAGCAAATAGTTGAAATACAAAGGCTATATCTCTTTGAGATGCTCGTAAAAAAGTCACATCTTCATTATCTAATAAAATTTTTCCTGATGTTGGTAATTCCAATCCAGCTATCATACGAAGGGTTGTCGTCTTTCCACAACCAGAAGGACCTAAAAGTACAAAAAATTCATTATCTTGAATTGTTAAATCAGATTTCTCTACAGCAACAAAGTCATCAAAGGATTTTTCTAAATTTTCTAATTTAATTTCTGACATTTTAATCTGGAAAATGGCTGGTGATAACAAATCCTATAGTACCAACAAGGATGACAATAAAAGAGTAGGAATAAAGTATCATATGGAAAGGTTGTAAAAGCATAAAAACACCTATTAAAATTATGGCCATTGATAAATTTTCCCAAATAACCCTTCTAAAAATTTTCTTAAACATATTTTCCAAACCCTCTATTTTCTTACCGCACCAAAGGTAATTCCTCTTAAAAGATGTTTTCTTAAAACTACCGTGAAAATCATTACTGGTATTAAAAATAATGTTGTTCCAGCCCCTATAGCTGACCAGTCTTGACCACCTTCCCCTATTATGGTTGGAATAAATGGGGGAGCTGTTTGGGCATTAAATTGTGTTAGTAATACGGCAAATGCATATTCATTCCAGGAGAAAATCATGCAAAAAATAGCTGTTGCAGCAATACCTGTTGTTGCTTGAGGCAAAACTATTTTAAAAAAGGCTCCCATTCTTGTATATCCGTCTATCATGGCTGCTTCTTCATATTCTCTAGGTATTTCATCCATAAATCCTTTGAGCAACCAAACTGCAAGACTTAAGTTTACAACAGTATATAATATTATCATACCTAGATGTGTATCACCTAAGCCAATCTTTCTATACATAATGAAAATGGGAACAGCTACAGCTATTGGTGGGAACATTCGGGTAGATAAAATAAAAAACATAAGATCGTCTTTAAGGGGAATTTTGAATCTAGAAAACGCATAAGCAGCTAAAGCCCCTAAAAAAACAGAAAGAAAAGTTGCACCAAAACCAATAATAAGTGAGTTTGCATAACGCCCAAAAAATTTAGATGGTCCAGCTATAACCATTTCTCTACTTCTAACTAATTCTTCATACCAAGTTTCAGGCGGAGGTAAAGCTTCTAGATATTCTTGTGATTGTCTTGTTCTTGTAGTAAAAAGATTGACATATCCCTCTAAAGAGGGTTCAAAAAATACCTCTGGAGGATATGTAATTGAGCTCGTAACGCTTTTAAATCCAGTAAGAATTATCCATGTAATAGGTATCAGTGTAACTACAGCATAAATAATAATAATTAATGCAGCTAATTTCCTTGAAAAGCCACTTGATTCAGTAGGTGATCTAGAGGTATCTACCATTATCTATCCTTAATCTTATTCATGACTTTTACATAGACGTTTCCAAATCCAAAAATAGTGACGAATAAAATGACTGCGTAAGCAGAGCTATAACCTGTCTTCCACTTTTCAAAAGCTTCTCGTTTTAATTGTATCGATGCAAGTTCTGTTGCAGATCCAGGACCACCAGATGTTAATTCTACTACCATGTCAAACATTTTAAAATTCTCAATACCTCTAAATAAAAGGGCTAATAAAAGAAAAGGTAATACAGAAGGTAATGTAATATATATAAATTGTTGTAGTCTATTAGCTCTATCAACCTCTGCAGCTTCGTATAAATAATTTGGTATAGATCTTAATCCAGCAAGGCAAATTAGCATTGTGAAAGGCGTCCACATCCAGGTATCAACTATTACAATTGCCCAGGGTGCTAGGGTACTACTTCCAATCATGTCAAAAGATCCGAAGTCATAAAAAAAGTTTACTATATAATTAAATAAGCCTACTTGAGGGTTATATAGATAAGTCCAAAAAACACCTACTACTGCAGGAGATAACATCATTGGTAATACAATGAGTGTGGTAAGTAGTTCGTTCCCTTTAAATTTTTTATTTAACAATAAAGCTAGGCTTAAACCTATAATAGCTTGTAATAATAATGTCCAAAACATAAAGCTGGCAGTAATTTGCATCCTTTCCCAAATTGCTTCTTTTCCTAGAATTTTGGCATAGTTCTTTAATCCTACCCATTTTATTTCTCTTCCTAACTTGTTGGCATAAAAGTTAGTAAAGGACATACTAATGGCGTATATTAAAGGATATATATTAATAGCAAGCAGGAGTAGTAATGTTGGAGTAATGAAAATCCAAGCTACTGCTCTGTCAGACAATCCCTTAGCTTTATGAATAATCTTGTTTTTCATTTAAAAAAAAGGGGTAGTTAAACTACCCCTTATGTTCAATAAGTTGATTAAAGTTTACCGTCAGCTTCAAAGACCTCAACCCATTCTTCAATAATTTTATCGAGAGCTTCCTTTGCTGAACCTTTGCCGTTAACAACGTAATCGTGTACGTGCTCCTGCATAGGTAACATTAATTCTACAAATGTTGGTTCTTGCCAGAAATCCTTAACAATACCCATAGAATCTAAAAATCCCTGGGCATATACTGCGGAATTTACAAAATCTGGAGATCCAAGAACGTCTTTATGACATGAATATCCTCCTAAATCCCACCATTTTTGCTGCACGTCAGGCTGAGCAAACCACTTTATGTATTGTAGAGCTAAATCTTTCTTGTCTGAGTAATTAACTACTGAAATACCTTGTCCTCCAAGAGTTGCTGCAGAAACTTTTTGTGATGGATTTGCAAAAAATCCAGTAACTCTTCCATCTGCATCCTCTTTTGAAACACCAGGCCAAAAAGCATACCAATTCATTTGAAATGCAACTTGACCAGATTTATAGGCATCTAAATTAGCTACCATATAAGCATCTGAGTGTCCTGGAGGAGCACAATCCTCATACATTTTTTTATAAAACTCAAGTGCTTCTACAACATTAGGTGCATTGAAATAACCTTCCATATCATATGGTTTACTTGGATTCTCATACTGCATGCCCCAAGCATACATGGCGGCTGTAACACCCATTGTAATACCTTCAGATCCTCTTTCAGTATTAATCGCAGCTCCGTATCTTACTTGACCGTCAATTTCCCTACCTTGAAAGAAAGTACACATATCATAAAGTTGATCCCAATTTTCAGGTACTCCTAAATTATAACCATGCTTCGCTTTGAATTCTGAATTTAGTTCAGGTCTGTCAAACCAATCTTTTCTGTAAGCCCAAGCGAGTGCATCTCCCATAGCGGGTAATGCATAATAATTCTCACTACCTTTAGGCCAAGTAGAATAGGCATATACTGTTGCGTCCGAAAAGTCATTCATTGATATGCCTTCTTTATCAAAAAAATCATTAAGTTTCACATAGTGGCCATAAGTTGCACCACCACCTATCCACTGTGAATCACCAATTAATAAATCAAAAGTTTTCCCTTTGTTATTTAATTCATTAAGCATCCTATCAGCAAAATTTGGCCATGGGACAAATTCAAAGTTTACTTCAATTCCGGTTTGTGCTGTGAAATCTTTACTAAGTTCTACTAGTGCATTAGCAGGATCCCAAGCGGCCCATCCAAGAGTAATACTCTCAGATTTAACTGCATGTGTTGTAGATAATGCAAATACAATAGAAGAAACTAAAATTGCTAATTTATTTCTCATATTCCCTCCAAATAATATTATGAAACTCAATTATGATGATTTTAAAAAAAAAAACTAGTAAAAAAATGTTGAAAAAATAAAAAAATACAAAATAATCAAATAATTAAATTTTTTTTAAAAAAAATAAAAAGGACCTTAAAAATGAAAACAATAAAAGGACCAGCAATATTTCTTGCACAATTTGTAGATGATAAAGAACCCTTCTGTAGCTTACCAAGTTTAGCAAACTGGGCTTCAGATTTAGGCTATAAGGGTGTTCAAATACCTTCATGGGATAATAGAATTTTTGATTTAGAAAAAGCTTCTGAAAGTAAAACTTATTGTGATGAAGTTCTTGGTATTCTACAATCGTATAACTTAAAATTGACAGAATTATCCACCCATCTACAAGGTCAACTGGTAGCTGTTCATCCAGCATATGACATTCCTTTTGATGGTTTTGCAGCCCAAAAAGTAAAAAATAATCCCAATAAAAGGAGAGAATGGGCGGAGGATCAATTACATAAAGCTGCTGTTGCTTCAAAAAATCTTGGGCTAAAAGCCCATGCAACTTTTTCTGGGGCATTAGCTTGGCCTTATGTTTATCCGTGGCCTCAGAGACCTAAGGGTTTGATAGAAGAGGCTTTTGATGAGCTAGCAAAAAGGTGGAAACCAATTTTAAATACTTTTGAGGAAAATGGTGTTGATTTATGTTATGAGATTCATCCAGGTGAGGATCTTCATGATGGAATTACTTTTGAAATGTTTTTAGAAAGAGTAGATAATCATCAAAGATGTAATATGCTTTATGATCCAAGTCATTTTGTTTTACAGCAACTAAACTATTTAGATCATATTGATATATATCATGACAAAATCAAAATGTTTCATGTCAAAGATGCTGAATTTAATTCTTCAGGGAGGCAAGGGGTCTATGGGGGATTTCAACCCTGGTTAAAAAGGGCTGGTAGATTTAGATCAATTGGTGATGGACAAGTCAATTTTAAAGCTATTTTTTCAAAGTTATCTGGATATGGTTTTGATGGCTGGGCTGTTTTGGAATGGGAGTGTTGTATTAAAAGTCCAGAGCAGGGAGCATTAGAAGGCTCAAAAATTATTAATCAACACATAATTGAAGTTACTGGAAAAGCTTTTGATGATTTTGCAGAATCTGGTGTTGATGAAAATACAAATAAATTAATTTTAGGTATTGGATAGTTTAAATGAAAAATAAAATCAGATTAGGAATGGTTGGTGGAGGTAAAGATGCATTTATTGGTGCTGTTCATAGAATGGCTGCAAGAATGGACAATAAGTATGAATTTGTTGCTGGTTGTTTGTCTTCAACTCCTGAAAAATCAAAAATTTCAGCTAATGAAATAAATCTCGACTTAAACCGTAGTTATCCAGATTTTAAGACTATGGCTGAGGAAGAAGCCAAAAGAGAAGATGGAATAGAAGTTGTTTCTATTGTTACTCCAAATCATATGCATGCAAAACCAGCAATTGCTTTTTTAGAAAAGGGTATTCATGTAATTTGTGATAAACCTATGACTGCAACAATGGATGAAGCGTATAATTTACACAATGCTGTAAAAAAAAATAATTTAAATTTTTTAATTACCCATAACTATTCAGGTTATCCTCTGGTTAGAGAAATGAAATCATTAGTCCAAAGTGGTGAATTGGGGAATATAAGATCTGTTAGAGGTTCTTATTTACAGGGGTGGTTAGGATCTAAAGAAGAAGATACTGGAAAAAATAAACAAGCAGAGTGGAGAACGGATCCAAAACGTAGTGGTGCCGCTGGTGGTGTTGGAGATATTGGTAGTCATACGTTACATTTGATAGAGTTTATTACAGGAATTAAGTTACAATCAGTAGCTGCAGATCTTTCTACTTTTGTAAAGGGAAGAAAACTAGATGATGATGCTTCTATTTTTCTTAGGATGGAAAATGGTGTAAAGGGTTCAATATCTGTTTCTCAAATTGCAGTTGGAGAAGAAAATAATTTAAGTATTTCTATTTATGGTGATAAAGCTTCACTTAAGTGGAATCAAGAAAATCCAAATCAGGCTGAATTTAATAAAGTTGGTCATCATAAACAAATTTTAACAAGAGCTAGTTTTACACCTTCAAAAGGTTCTTTTGCCAATGTAAGAATTCCTCCAGGACATCCTGAAGGATATATTGAGGCATTTGCTCAACTTTATTCTGACTTTGCAGATTTGATAAGAAATAAAAATGGTTCCAAAAAAATAAGAAAAATTTTGCCTAACGAAGATGATGGATTACATATAATGAAATTCATTAATGGTTGTGTTTATTCTAGTAATAATAATTCAAAATGGATAAATCTGAATACCATTTAAATTGCTAAATTCTAATTAAAACAAAAGTGAAACCTTAACCGGGCATTCTTAATATTTCCTGTTTAAATCCATTTTCTACGTGAATTTTATCCCGATCAATTGCAAATACCCTCCAACCTTCAAACCATTGCCCAACTTTTAATTTTATGATTTTTCCATTGGATAATCTTAAAAGCGCACTTGGATTTGATGACTTGCCAACAATACCAATTAAATTAGTTCTTTCTAAGTCTATAAAATTTCTTTTTGTTGAATTATAACCAACGGATGCTTTTTCTGGGATACTTGGTGCCCTTGTTGCTCTGGCTGTTATTTTTATTTGAGAAGGTTTTATAATTTTCAAATCTTTAAAATAATTAGGTCTTTTTTTAGGTGCTCTAGTAAAAACAATTGCACCACTGGAAAGAGTAGGTTCACTCAAAATTTTTATACTATCAATAATTAAAGGCTTTTTGTATGGCGATATCTTAATCGCATATTGTATTACAGATGCTTCTAATTCAGGATATTTTTCATCAATTTCATTTACTTTATTTTTTTTAAGATTGGGGTCATTTTTATAGATTAATTCATTATTGGTTTTTTCTTGATTTTCTTCCTCTATTGATTGATTTAAAATTTTTATTTCAGGATTATAGGCTGCAATAATTTTTTTAAAATCTGTGCTTAATTCTTTTTCCTGAGTAGATAAATTTTCATCATTTTGTGATATAAATAAAGTCTTATAGTTTGTGATGTTTTTTAAAACCTGAACATTTGATAGATTAGAAATTTTGATTTTTGTTGTTTCTTTAGTATTTACTAATTTAGTTTGTAATTTTCTGGGATTTAGGTCGTTTTTCTGTAAAATTGTGTTAGAAATATTAATCTCTTTTATTGGGATGCTTTCAGTAACATTGCTGAAGGTCGGTAATTTATTTAAATTATACGAATTAAAAATAATTTCATTTTTGTCAAATCTTTTTAAATTTATATTAATTGATGATAATTCATTTTTAGAAATTGATTCATTTAAAAAATTAATTTTAAGATTTTGGTTAATATTATTTTGTTCTAGTCCTATTGTTGTTGGTTCTAACTTTATTTGTGGTTCTTGATATTTATTCTTATTTTGATCTATAAGAGATAGGGTCATAAATCCAAAAAATGAAATTAAAATTAATCCTAAAATGGGTCTTGAATAACTTATAATATTTAAATTATTAAATTTTTCAAAATAGTTTAGGTTATTTTTATTTTTATTTAAAAAGCTGTATCTGCCAACATTAAATCTTTTAATTATAAAACCAGCCTTTTCAACAAATTCTTTTACTTCATTTATTATGGAAATTTGGACATATGTAATGGAAGTTGCCCTATTTCCAATACTTTCAAAATTAAGAGAAATAATCCCACTTTTGTTATCAGTATTTCTTTTGTTGATAATATCAATAGCCTCATTATTCGAAATTGGTTTATTTGTAATCAAAGTTTCATTTTTAAGTAAACTTTCAGGGATATTGACTTCAATTTTTGGTACTTTTGAATTTAGAGCTTTTGCTAGATTAAATAAATTTTTTAAATTGAAACTTGCAGCAGGTTCATTTGGATCAAAGCTATCCAAAACATACTGATTTTTGTTATCACTCATTCCAAGTGAAATTACATCACTTTGTAAATTTAGAAAAAATTTTCTGTAGTGAGTCATTTTCAAATTTTTTTACTTTAATAACATTTTCTTATTCAAAATTTATTCCAACGCCTGCTTTAGGTCATCAATTAAATCTTTTGGATCTTCAATTCCAATTGAAAGTCTTATTACATTAGGAGCTAAACCTGCATTGATTTGTTGTTGTTCAGTTAACTGTCTATGTACGGTAGATGCTGGATGAATAATAAGAGATCTAGTATCTCCTAGATTAGAAACGTGACTAAAAAGGTTTAATTTGTTTATCATTTTGATACAAGCCTCATATCCCTCTTTCAAGGATATCGTAAATAATGCACCAGCTCCTTTTGGTAATACTGACTTTGCAAGATTATAATATTTTGATGATTTAAGCCCAGCATAGGTCACTTTGTCAATTTTAGGGTGTTGTTCTAGCCAGTTTGCAATTTTATTTGCATTACTCACATGTTTTTTCATTCTTAAAGAAAGTGTTTCTAACCCTAAAAGGGTTTGAAAGGCATTTTGTGGCGCCATGGACATTCCTAAGTCTCTAAGGCTAACTGCTATACTATATATTATGAAAGCGTATGGTCCAAATGTATCATGAAACTTTAAACCATGATATGCAGGCTCTTCTGCAGAAAGGGACTTAAATTTTTCAGATTCTGACCAATCAAAATTCCCACTGTCTACTACAGCACCTCCTAGAGAAGTACCATTACCAGACATATATTTTGTAGTTGAATGCACAATCAAATTGGCTCCAAAACTTATTGGATTGCATAGAAATGGTGATGCGGCTGTATTGTCTACAATGAGAGGTATTTTGAACGATTTTGATAATCTGCCCACTTCATTAAGATTAGTAATGTGACCACCAGGATTTGAAATACTTTCACAAAAAATTGCTTTGGTTTTTTCGTCAATAGATTTTTTTAATTTATCGATATTATCGATATCAACAAATTTTGCGGTCCATCCAAACTTCTCTATAGTATTTGTAAATTGCTGAATTGTCCCTCCATAGAGTCTTGTTGATGCGATTATATTATCACCTGGAGACATTAACGGAAATAATGCTAAAATTTGTGCAGAATGGCCTGAGGAAGTACAAACAGCACCAATTCCACCTTCCAAAGCAGCAATTCTTTCTTGCAATACCGAAACAGTTGGGTTTGATAATCTACTATAAATATGACCTAATTCTTTAAGATCAAACAAAGCTTCGGCATGGAGTATGCTCTTAAACACATAAGCAGTATTTTGATATATAGGAACTTGTCGAGCTCCAGTAGAAGGATCCGGTCTAGCCCCAGCATGTATTTGTAGAGTATCAAATTTATATTTACTTTTTATCATTGAATTTAATTAAAGTTCTATTTTTGAAGAAATTATATTAGTATTAAAACCTGCTACTCTCAATTCCCCAAATAATCTTTGGTTTTCAATTTTGGGGCACTTATCCATTATCACATTCATGCCGTTTTTTTTTGCTTTAAGTGCTGCTTGTTTATTTTGTATACCTATTTGCATCCATACTGTTTTACATCCTAATGGTTTTAAATATTTTATTGTATCATCGACTATATCTGGAACCTCTTTTGAAGGTCTAAAGATATCTATTAAGTCAACTCTTTTATCTGGCTCTATATCAGAAATTTTTCCTAAAACCTTTTCCCCCCACAAATATTGCCCTGCATAATTAGGGTTTATAGGTATCACTGAAATTCCTCGCAATACAAAATACCTTGCTACAAAAAAGGACGCTCTTAATGGGCTGGCAGACACACCAATCATAACCATAGAATTTATTTTCTTTAAAAGAAGCCTCAGTTCATTATCATTAAGTCTGTTAATCATAAAAATTCTCTAATTGCAAAAAGGGTAATAGCAGCAGCATTTGATACATTTAATATATTTAAATCACTATGTGTATTTATTTTAACTAAATGGTCACATTTTTGTTTTGTAAGATATCTCATTCCTTTTTCTTCTGAACCTAAAATACATGCTATTGGTTGTTTTTTCAAACTCTTAAGTAAATCAGCTATTGAATCATTTCCATCATGATCTAATCCGATAATCAAAAACCCGAAGTCTTTGAGTGTGTGTAAAATATTTGAGATATTAGTAACACTGTAATAAGGCAACCTCTCAAATGCTCCAGAAGCTGCTTTTACTAATCCTCCAGTTTCTTGAGCACAGTGGTAAGTTGTACCTATAATTGCTTTACATCCCAATATCTCAGCGGATCTAATTATAGCTCCTACATTTTGAGGATCCTTAATTCTATCTAAAATTATAACAATGTCGTTGTCAGATTGGTTTAAAATTATTTCATTTAAATTATCCCTTTTAAGGGGGTCTACCTCTAAAGCTAATCCTTGATGAACAGCAGTTTCATTTAAGAAATTGCAGAAATCTTTAGTATCTATAATACTGGTTTTTATAGTTAGTTTTTCTATTGAATTACCTAGTTTACTATAACCATTTTTAGTACAAAAGAGACGATATTTTTTTCTATTTGTATTTTCTATTGCTGCCTTTACAGAATGGTACCCATAAAGCCAAATCCTTTTATTTGCGAAATTATTGGTTTTAAAAACTCTTTTTTTTGAAAATTTAGAATTATTTTTTATCATAACAATGGAAATTTAATATTTATTAAAATATAATACATTGCAAAAAAAAAAGCCAAGTATTAAACTTGGCTTAAGTCATTATAGGCACATAAATATGAAACTTTAATATTGTATCTAATAACGTGCTAATTAAAAAATTGTTTAATTTTTTTTATTGTGACAAATCATAAAGATTTAATAATTCAATATATCCAATTGTCTTTTTTAATTTAGAATTTTTCTCCATCCAATATATGAATGTCTTTCCAGAATTTGTTTTAGCATCGATGTTTGCTCCTGCATCAATTAAAGTTAGAAGAATCTCTGGGTTTGGATTAAATCTTGCGGCACTATGAAGTGGGGTCCATCCCTTACTAGTTTTACCATTTATTTCTGCTCCTGCTCTAATAAGTCTTAATAAAACTTCTGGATCACTATTTACCTCTGCAGCAATATGTAGAGGACTTTCTCCTCCTTCTATGTCTGATACAATAGGTGAGCCATTTTTTAAGCATTCTTCAACTTTACTAAGATTAAAATTTTTCCACCCATACCTCTGAAACCACCATTTACATGTCTCTGCACCCACACTCGTAGAAAAAAATAGAAATATTATCAAAATGAATTTCATTATTATAATTGATCTCATTATAATGTTAAAAAAAAAATACTTGAATAAATCTCGCAAAAATTTAATACAAATAGTAATGATATATAAGGAAACTAAATTTTACCAATATATTTTTACGGAGGGGTGGCAGAGCGGTCAAATGCAACGGACTGTAACTCCGTCGGGGAAACCCTACATAGGTTCGAATCCTATCCCCTCCACCATTGCCTAATAAATCAATAAAAAAATGGATATTTAGAGTGTATTTACTATCATTACCCTACTTTTTACACCCAAATAGTTATTTAAAGGTGATTATCAGATAGACCCCAAGTATTTCTTCTACAGTTCTATTGAATTTACGCTTCTAAACCATAATTCATGTAATATAACTTCTAGATTGATCATATTTCTTTCTTTTTTGAGGATTAACTCAAACATTTTTTCAAATTAGATTCGATTGTTACCACAATCTTTTGTCTTTACAACTACCCCAACCAGAATAATTTCTGTTTCTGACTCTATTATTACATTTTGGCTCTTTGAAAGTTGTCTATTAGACTAGTGCAGAAATTAAAAAAAGTGATTAAAAGCTTTTTATACTCGTCAACAGCAGCAGATTATTCAATCATTTATAGTATTCTTGTAAAAATTAAATAATATCCATTAATTCTGCTAACACTTTATAAGTATACCTTGACCAGTAGGTAATTCTAATATTTCTTGCCCATATTCTTCTGCAATAGGATCTAAAGCAATTTTTTGTTGATGATAACAAAACCACCCATAATCATCAAAAACTATTACAGCACCAAGTGACATTTTGGGTAAGATCATTTCTAGCGATGATGCTTCAGGAACCCAATGATTCATATCAATGTGTGCAAATGCAATTTTTTCTGGTATAGTATTATGTAATGTATCAGGAACAGGACCTTTCACAATCTTAACATTTTTATTTTTCTCAAACTTTTTGCATACATGGCTATACAAATTTTTATCCATAAGCCCATTTAAAGGAGAATGTGCATCACCATCTTTCCATTCAAAAAGATCATATAAAAGATAATTTTTTTCTAATTTTTCAAAATCAATTTTCTTTGTTAAAACCTGGGCTGTATGCCCTTTATAGGTACCTAATTCAAGATAATCTCCACTTAAATTCGAGCAAATTTTAGCAAAATATACTAAAATGTATGTCCGCCAAATAGTTGTTTTGGCACTAGTATCTAGTTCTTTGTCATATAACAGGTTCTTATAAAAGATATCTCTTAAAAAACTGTAATTTCTATTCCAACATATCATATTATCTGAAGAAAAGATTGTATCAGCATATTTTCCTAATGATTCTTTAATCAATTTATAACCATTTCTAAATTTTTCTATATCTTCAATAAGAAAGTGGCCAGACTCTAGGCTTAATGCTTTAAAGTTTTTAGATTTATTTAAAATATTTTGATTTAAGATAAGTATTTCTTTATCACTTTTTTCTACAATATTTTTATGAAAATTCATAAAAGTTTCTCCTGAAATCTTATTTTTGTATTTTAGAAATTAAAAAATGTATAATGTATGTTGCAATTTTTATACCGTTTACACTAGTTTTTTAGCTTTCAAAACATCAAGAACAACCATCATGGTTTGCCCACTTTTCTAATAAACTGTAACTAAACCAAAATGAATTTGTTGGAACTGATAAATAAAATTTTAAAGAAATCTCCATACCTTAAAAACAGTTATTTGGTTTTTTTGATAGCTTCTGATCATACTAAATTTGTTAACGACTTCAGGCTTGTAAAATCCCAATGACCTTTTATTTAATCAGAAACTAATTGGTTCTGAAATATCCACTAATGCCGAAACAGTTTCAGTTGCTATAGGTGAAAAAGAAAAAGTATTACAAGATGTTATGATGAAAATGAATAAGATAATCCTATCAATAATTTTAATTTAAAAGGATTTCATTTAAATTCATTGAACCAAAAGAATTTTGCAAACTTTCCTTTATCAAGATTTTCTCGTCATAAAAAACTGCATAAGTTTACCAA
>CACGLH010000006.1 GCA_902573735.1 uncultured Alphaproteobacteria bacterium | reverse complement strand
TCTTTATGTTCTTTACCTTCAGCAATTATTGTTCCAACCCCTGTTTTAGTATAAAAACCGGGGATTCCCGCTCCACCGGCCCTCATTCTCTCAGCCAATGTGCCTTGTGGGTTAAATTCTAATTCTAATTCTCCACTTAAATATTGTCTCATAAATTCTGAGTTTTCACCAACATATGAAGAAATCATTTTCTTCACCTGTTTGGTTTGTAGCAACAATCCTATACCAAAATCATCCACTCCTGCATTATTGGAAGCAATTATTAAATTTTTAATACCAGACTTTTTAAGCGCTGCTATTGAATCTTCCGGAATCCCACATAGCCCAAAGCCACCAGCTGCTATTTTCATTCCATCAAAAATCAATCCATCTATTGCTTGTTCAGCTGAATGAAAAACTTTCTTCATTATTATCTCCATAAAATAAATTAGATTAGATTAGATTAATCTCTCCATAACATTGGCATAAATAAAGCCATGACTACTAATAACTCTAACCTTCCTAAAATCATTGCAATAGTGAGTACAAATTTTTCTGAGTCATCAAGTGTAGCATAATTTCCTGAAGGCCCAATAATTTCCCCAATACCCGGCCCAACGTTAGCTAAAGCACTAGCTGCACCAGATAATGCTGTAATAAAATCTAAACCCATTGCACCTAAAATAATAGTAAATAATGCTAAAAAACTTAAAAAAGTTGTTATCATTATCATCGCTGATCTAAAAACAGCTTGATCAACTACTTGTTTACCATATCGCATTAGGAAAACACCCCTTGAATAAATTAATTCATTGAGTGAAGATTTAATTAATTGAGTTAAAATTACAAAACGATAAATTTTTATACCACCAGAGGTAGACCCCGCACAACCTCCTACAAAAATCAAAAAGAAAAATAGAACAGGACCTATTCCAGAGTAAGACATAAAATCTCCTGAGGCATATCCTGTGGTAGTTATAATTGCTACAATGTTAAAAATATATTGTGTGATTTTAAAAAAAGATATTTCTGCAAATGTTATATCCACCAGAATAATACTTATACTTGCTATAATTATTAAACTCAAAAAAAAGAATATTTGGGGATCAATTTTTGGAATATTTCTAGTAAAAAAAATTGCTATAAAAAAGCTAAATGGCAGACCTCCTAAAATCATAAAAGTAATAGAGACCCACAAAACTTTTGAACTTTGATAATATCCTATTGATTCATCATGAGTTGAAAAACCACCAGTAGCTACAGTAGTCATGGCATGAGCAATTGAGTCAAAAGGCCCAACACCTACCGAAATATATGAAAAGGCACATAATCCAGATAATACTAAATATATTAATATTATTGATTTTGAAATTTCAATTAATCTAGGGAGTGGCTTATCAGCTCTATCAGAACTTTCCATTCTAAACAACTGCATTCCTCCTACTCTCAAAAAAGGTAGTAAAATTAACCCCAATGATAAAATACCAAGTCCGCCAACCCACTGCATTAAAGATCTCCAAAGTAAAATTGGTCTAGGTTGATTAATTAAATCAGTTAGAACTGTAGCACCAGTTGTTGTTAAACCAGAAGTTGCTTCAAAGATTGCTTCAATTAAAGTTAGTTCGGGTAATGCCAATATAAAAGGTATAGCACATATCAATGGAACCACCCACCAAAGAAAATTAACTACTAATATTCCAAATCTTGCTGATATTTTTGGTGTTTCTCCTCTAGTAGCTAACAAAACGAGAATACATCCAAAACCAGAGGTGAGACCAGACCATAGAAAATGATCTCCACCTTTCCAACCAGCAGCAAACGATGCTAACCAAGGTATAAACATTAATATTGAGAAAAAAAGCCCCACCAGTGCTACTATTTGACTTGCTGATTGTAACTCTTTAGAGAGCATAATTACCTCAAATAACTTTTAAAAATTAAGTCAATATAACAAGTTATCATATAGTTCTAGCAGTTACTAATTTTTCCTTAATAGGCAAGTGTATTATAGCAGCAAAGATAGCTAAAATTATGTCTATTAACCACACAAAAGTATATTCACCTGTAATAGTAAAAAAATAACCACCTAAATAGGCGCCAAAAAAAGCGCCTATTTGATGAGAAAATAAAGCAATTCCAAATAAAGTACCCATACAACTAGGCCCAAACATTTTAGTTACTAAAGCTGCAGTTGGTGGAACCGTGGATAAATATGTTACCCCTAAAAGAGCAGAAAAAATAAGAAATACAAATTCAGTTTTAGGTGAAATCAAAAAAAGAATTATAATCAAAGCCCTAGAAAAATAAATTGATGATAAAAATAACTTTTTACTTCTCGAAGAAATATACCAACCAGCAAATAGACTACCCAAAATATTAAATAAACCAATAAAGGCTAAAGACCACCCAGTCAAAGAGGTAGGAAGTCCACAATATGCAATTACACCAGGCATATGTGTTGATATAAAGGCTACATGAAACCCACAAGTAAAAAATCCTAATGCTAGAAAGTTATAGCTTGGAGTTTGAAAGGCTAATTTAATCATTCCAAAAATGTCTACTTTATCATCACTATTGACTGGTTTTATTTTTGGCTTTTCATTCTTTAAAAAATAAGTGAAAGGTAAAGTCAAAAGTAATAATGTTGCTAAACAATTAAGTGCAAATATCCACCCATAATTTATAATTATTATTACAGCTAGAGGAGCCAAAAGTGTTTGTCCAACTGATCCTCCAGCATTCAATATTCCAAATGCAATACCCGCTTTTTTTTCAGGTACTTTTTTATTAACTGCAGACATTGCAACAGCTAATCCTGCAATTCCAGATCCTCCAGCTGAAAGTAGTCCTACCGCAATTACTATTTCTAAAGTAGAATTACAATATGGGATGAGAAAACAGCCAAAAGCAGACAATACTATACCTAGGAATAATGCTTTTTCGTCCCCAAACTTGTCAGCAATCATTCCTCCTACATAATTTGCAAAACCCCACATTACTTGTCCAACTGCAAAGGCAAAGCTTAGAGTTATGTAATCTAATGCCGTATCTGTAGTAATGCCATCTATACTCAACGGAAGTATTTGGCGACTACCAAAACTTACAGCTACTATAATAGAAGCACAAACAATTGGAAAAATATAAAGTATCATATAATTTTCATTAAAGTGGCGGAAAGACAGGGATTTGAAGAACCTTATAACCTATTGATTTTATTCAACTCATTTTGAAGACTTTCGTCTTTTCCCTCATTTTTTCCCCATTTGGTTTCGTATTATTACAGATGTAACTAGTTATTTGCATGGTATACATCAAGTAAGACGTAGAGGAAAGTAAAAGAAAATATTTTAGAAAATAAAATTTTTTTCATCAACCTTGTATCCTGGGCGTTGGCACTTTGATCCAGATCGAGTTTTAGCACCACATCGAACAACTTCCCATTGATCCTCGAACCTCGTCGCAAATCCAACCATGTTGTTTTTAGTAAACTTCAAAGATCCCTCTTATATAGGGTTTTATAATAATTCTTTTTTGTTGTTAAAGCGAGGGGTGGCTTACTTAGTTGAGTGAAAAGTGGTTTGGGCGATAGGAATCGAACCTACAACTGTAGCGATGTAAAGCTGCGGTATGCCATGTTATTCAATAAAACAAGCTATTTAGAGTTATGCAGGGAAAGTATGATTATGCAAAGTTATGCAACACTAGATATGTTTTGCCCACGACTCTCCAAATTTATTCGGATTAAAATAAAATTCAATAAAAATAAATAAACATATATTTTCTATAGACAGTTAATTAAAAAAGATTACGATAATTACTCTATTTGAGTTAAATTATGGCTTATTTTTTTTCCAGCTCTGAAAGACTAGGCGTCTTTACTAGTGTAGGAGACTATGATGCTCCTTCTGAGCCAGAATATACAATTACATCAAACTATTATTTAGCACCAGGAATTTTAAATGTAGGCTACGGTGCAACTGTTCCTGTGCAAAATTATTATCTGACAAGTGCAGATATCGATTTTTACAGTCTAGGTTCTCTAACTCCAGGAATATACAAGCTTGATGTTGATGAATATAACTGGGATTTTGATACCTTTAGTTCTGGTACAGTATCAGAGTTTGGTATTACTACAAATCAACTGTTCTATGGTGTAGGAGAAGTAGTTAGCTACAATACATTTTTAGACGTTGATTTTACAATACAAGAAACAACAGATGTATGGGCATATGTTAAGGGATCCACCTTCAATACTGCTGAATATTCTATTGGTTACGAAAAAACAGCTGAACTACAAACAACAAATTTTTCAGCTACTTTTCTAAATGCAACTTACTCAGGAACTTTAAATCCTGGATCGACCATAACTGTTTCTTTAAGTGTAATTGACAGTAATGGAGTGCCAGCGGTTATTCCGATAGCTTGGTACTGGGATGGGGTATATGCTGAGCTAACTAATGAAAATTCAATCACTATAACTGATAGCCATGTTGGGAAACAATTATCATTTGCTGCAGCATTTTATGATAATGCGGGTAATTTTGAGATCAGTAATCAATATCAAGTAGGCTTAATAACAAGCAGTATTGATGACAACCAACCTCCAAGCATTTCCTCAAGCCCCGTTACCTCTGCTACCGAAGATAGTGCCTATTCTTATACCGTCTCCGCTTCAGATTCTGATGCTGGCGATACCTTAACCTTAAGTGCAACCACACTACCCTCCTGGCTTTCTTTTAATGCCAGTAATAAAACTCTGACAGGTACACCCACCAATGCTCATGTCGGATCCCATAATGTCGTTATAAAAGCAACCGATGCGGCAGGGGCTTTTGTTAACCAAAGCTTTACCATCACCGTCTCCAATATCAATGATACTCCGAGCATTTCCTCAAGCCCCATTACCTCTGCTACCGAAGATAGTGCCTATTCTTATACCGTCTCCGCTTCAGATTCTGATGCTGGCGATACCTTAACCTTAAGTGCAACCACACTACCCTCCTGGCTTTCTTTTAATGCCAGTAATAAAACTCTGACAGGTACACCCACCAATGCTCATGTCGGATCCCATAATGTCGTTATAAAAGCAACCGATGCGGCAGGGGCTTTTGTTAACCAAAGCTTTACCATCACCGTCTCCAATACCAATGATGCCCCGACCATAAAATCAGAAGCTGTTACCGATGTGATGGCTGGAGACAATTATACGTACACTCTCGAAGCTTCCGATATTGATCTTCAGGATGTTTTAATCCTTGCTTCAACTGACCTGCCGGACTGGTTATCGTTTGATCCCAATATTGGCCTGCTACAAGGCCAGCCCGATACATCTACTGAAATTTCTAACACTATTAAACTATCCGCCACTGACAAAGCCGGGGTAAGAGCTGAACAAAATTATGTACTTGCTATAGGGCAAAATCTATTGGGAACACCTGAAGCCGATGTCATCACGGCTGATATAGGTTCTGATATTATTTCAGCTAAAGATGGAAATGATATTATTGGACCAGGCTTAGGAGCCGATGTTGTTAACGGTGAGGCAGGGAGCGACACAATAAACTTAACAGTCGACAGTATTTGGGGACAAGATAGAGAGGCTTGGAACATAAATTCCGAAAAAAAAATATTTTATAAAATTCCAATTACTGGAAAAAATAAATTCCAAGATGTAATAGATGGTGGAAATGACATTGATACCATAAATCTTTCATCAGGATCAGACGCTTTCTTCTTGCACGATACGTTTGCCAGATTTCATCACAAGCTATCATTGACTAAAGATTCTTATGGTAAAAACTTTACGAGTAGAGTTACTTAAATTGAAATAATAAATGCAGGTGAGGGAGATGATGTAGTTGATCTTACTTCTCCTGATACCAATCTTACTGACAATATGACAATCGATGGTGGAAGTGGAAACGACGTCATTTGGTCATCATCAGGAAATGATATTTTAGATGGTGGTGAAGGAAATGACATCCTTTTTGGAGGTTTAGGGGATGATACCTTAACTGGGGGAACTGGAGCAGATATTTTTGAATTTGCTACAGGATCGGCCAACGATACCATAAAGGATTATAATAAGAGCGATGGAGATCAAATAAAGTTTTACATACAATCAGGTGAGCCAAATTCTATAACAATTCAGAATTCAAGTACAATAAAATGGGGCAATTCACTCATAGAATTAGAAAATGTAGATCTGCAATCCCTTAGTGACCTTAACACTGTATTTTTTGACTTATAAAAAAAACGATAAAGTAGCAGATGTTAATATTTCAATTTCAAATGCCCATTCTAGTGTTGCTCTTAAAGAGGGACAAAACAGCACAAAGTTTATAGTTTTGAAATCTAATGTGATGCGTTATTTCATTGTGGGTAGTATTGTGGATAGAAATTATTATAAAAAATTTAATACATATTAAAAAATGGTTTAAATAAGTTAAGTGGCGGAGAGACAGGGATTCGAACCCTGGAGACGGTTACCCGCCTACACACTTTCCAGGCGTGCGCCTTCGACCACTCGGCCACCTCTCCAGTTTGGTTATTATTAAAAAATTTTTTAATATTGTCTAGTGAACATATTTATCAATCAATATGAATATTTACACGGCGGTTGTTTTTACCTTTTTTCTCAATTTTCCCTATTACAATTTTTCCTATTTCACTCGTATTTTTAATATGAGTTCCACCACAAGGTTGCAAGTCGACCTGATCTTTCTCAGATCTAATACAAATCAGTCGTATATCACCGCTACCTTTAGGAGGAGAAACAGACATTGTTTTGACCAGTTCGGGTTTTGTATTTAATTCTTCCTCTGTGATCCACAATTGTTCAGTAAATAAATCATTAGCAATTAGGCTATTCAGTTTATCTTCAATTATTTGTTTATCACTAATAGCATCGGGCATATTAAAATCTAACCGACTTTTAGTACTTCCTATTTGCCCACCAGTAACAGGAAGGGGTATTACGACTGAAAGTAGATGTAAAGCAGTATGCATTCTCATATGCTTATATCTAAGATCCCAGTCAATAATTTGTTTAGCTGGTTCACCTAGTTTTAAATTATCAGGAATAAAATTGGGGACAATTAAGGCTTTACCTGTTGAAGTTTTTTTAACATTAACTACCTTCAAGGAGCAATTTTCAAACTCTATCATACCAAGGTCACATGGTTGGCCTCCACTTGTAGGATAAAAAAGTGATTTTTCAAAAATTAGGCCTTCTTCTTGAATAATAGTTTCCAAACAAGAACTAGCTTGCTTTTTATAAGGATCTTCCCAAAATAAATTATGGGTTATCATTTTTCGTTTCCTTTTAAAATTTTTAAATCATTTTTATTTAATGACAAATTTATATCCCTTTTTGGAAATGGAATTTCGATTCCTTGATCAGAAAATTTTTTTAGCACCTCAAAATTTAAATCTGATTGAATAAATAAGCTAAATTTTTCGTTCACGAAAGCTCTTAACTCAAACTTAATAGCGCTTTCTCCAAACCCCCTTAATAGAACAACCGGCTCGGGTTCTGACATTACTTTTGCATGACTATTTGCAGTTTCTAATAATATTTTTTTAACTAACTCTACATCACTATCGTAAGCAACCTCTATTGGAACAGAAACTCTTCCATCAACTTCGTCATGCATCCAATTTACAACAGAACTAGATATAATATCTGAATTAGGAATTATAGCAGTAGCCTTATTAAATGTTTGGATATGTGTTGACCTTACTGATATTTTTTTAACCGTTCCTGAAAAACCTGAAACCTCAATCCAGTCTCCCTCTTTAATAGGCCTCTCAATAAGCATTATTATTCCAGAAACAAAATTAGAAACAATAGTTTGCATACCAAAGCCCAATCCTACAGATAAAGCACCCGCCAATATAGCTAAACTAGATAAATCAAGTCCAGTAGAGGACAAAGCAATTAAAGCTGCAATAAAAATCCCAATATATCCTAAACCAGATAATAAAGCGTTTTTGCCTCCAGTATCTAATTTAGTTGATGGAAGTACTTTTTCATTAATTATTTTTTTTAATAATTTAGTTAAATAGTAGCCAATAAAAAAAATTATAAGAAACTTTACTAAACTTGAAGGAGTAATATTACTGTTTCCAAAAGGAATACCTTCATTAATCTTAAACCATAAATCTTGTAAGTTATTTACACTAAAACCCCATACTAAAAGGAGTAAAAGGGAAGATCCTATAAGAAAAAACAGTGACAAAATACTTGAACTTAATTTCTGCCTAGGTTCTAATTCCAAATTAATTTCTTTAGATAAGAAATAAGCTATCAAACTCTGTGTAAAAGTATCCAAAACTTTAAATAAAACATAAGCGCTTCCTAAGATACCAAATGTAAGGATGATTGACTTTATTAAATATAATGTCGCTTCTAAAAAACCTAGAACTGATAAAAAAGGTATTAATATTGTAAGTATAAAAATTGATTTGTTTAAAAAAACTATAATAAATCCATAGTTTTTGCCAGCAATTTGATAATTACCAGAATCTGTAATTTTTCTATTTAACGAAAATAGAATAATAGAAATCATAATTATTAAAGGAAAATAAAGATTAGCAATTGATTTTTGACTCAAGACAAACCCAAGATTTAACATATCAATGAATAATATGGCTGCAAATAAAACTGCCAGTTTATTTACTAACTTTATAAGATATCGCTCCTGTGTTTCTTTGAAATCAAAAAACTGGCCAATTCTAACACTCCTTGATGCCAGACTTAACACTAACCAATTTGAAATAATAAAAATTGAAGTTATCATAAATGCATGACTAATAAATAAATTATGATAAAGACCAAAAAAAGGTAACTGTTCTAATCCTTCAAAAAATATAAATAAACCTAAAATAGGGAATAAAACATGGTTTATATTTTCAAGCGCTAAAAAAATATTTGAAGAGATGAGAGAAGATGATTGATTAATGTATAGTTTTAATTTTTTTTTGAAAAAAAACCTTGAATAAATAAATAATAAACCGACTATCATCAGTATAAATGGATTAAAAAAAGCAACATTCTTTCCAAAAATTGTAGCTATATTTGAAAAATCTAATTGTGTGATTATTTCATTTTTGATTTTGATTAAATCTGACCAAGTAACATTCCAAGAAAAAATATTTAGAGGAGATGGTCCTTTTGACAAAAGCTTTGTCTTAAAACGACCTAATAAGATCTGGTCAATAGAAGTGATAAATTGTTCTGCTTTTTCCCTAAATGATCTTGAATAAGCTAAAGGAAAACTTGCATTTGCCAGATCAGAATTTAATTTCTCTTTGAATTGTTTTAGAGGTTCAGAAATAAATTCTTCGTTGATTGAAGGTAAAGCAACTGCATCCAGTTGTTCATTGATATTATTTATTATATTGAGTTGTTTTTTTTCGATCGATAGTAATTCAGTACGTAACTCAACTAAATTTGACCTTACTATTCTAAGGGAATATTCAGAAGAAGCTTCACTATCTATAATTTCTTTTGAAATATTAAGTATCTGGTTATATTCAACTTCAGACCTTATACCCTCGCTAGCAAAAATGAGATTAGAAGTTAATAAGTTAAAAAGACAAATAAAAAATGAAAATTTCAACATAGAAAAGAAATTAAATAAAAAATTTTTTGAGTCTATAAACATATATTTTTCATCACCAATAAAATTTTTGTTTAAACGAGTTAAATAAATACCTCTTAATTAAAGAATTATGATCTTTCTGTACAATAATGTTAAATAATGATAGTTCAATTAATTTAAGACTAATATATAAAATCCCTTAAAATAGCAATTAACCATATCATAATGAAAAAAAGAAATTTTATAACTGGAGCTAGTTCTTTTATTTTTACAGGACTTTATCCCGTTGTATCAATGGCTGAAAATGCATCCACTTATTTTTCTTTAATATGGCGTGGTTTAGATGTTGGTTTTTCTAATATTAAACTCAAAAGATCAGGAAAAAAAATTACTGCAAATATTGAAGTCAAAATTTCAGTAAAAGTTTTAAACTTTGATGCCTTTTCGTATAATCTTAAAAATGAAGAAATTTGGGAAGCTGGAGTTTTAACTAAAATTAAATCAAAAACTATCATTGGTAAAAAAACTGAATTTGTAAAAGGAGAAAGAAAAAATAAGGGTTTTCAAATTGAGGGGTCTAAATTTTCTGGGTTAGTAAAAGGTAATCCTGCAACAACTAGTTATTTTTCACCTGATTTTCTAAAAAGAAAAATCTGGATCAGTACCCAAGACGGAGATCCTTTATCTGTTAATGCTAATAAAATAGGTCCTGATATGGCTAAAAGTGTTGATGGCGAAATTCCAGCGACTCTCTGGAAAATAAGTGGAGACCTCGACCTAGAATTACTTTATGGCAAGGATGGAGAATGGTTAGGAAGTAGATTTTATGCTGGTGGTTCGCAAGCTGAATTCCTACTTAAACAAAGTGTTGGTAACATGCATTCATTATGGAAAGTCTGATTAAATTTTCTGGTACTGTTGTTATTACTGGAACCTCAAGCGGAATAGGAAGAGGTTTATGTAAATCATTTGTTGAAAAAGGCTATAATGTTTTTGGGACTGTTAGAAATAAAAAAGATGCATTGGAGTTAGAAAAGGAATTTGGTCAAAATTTTAATGCTCTTATAATGGATGTGACCAATGAAAACCAAGTTTTAAAGGCTAAAGAAAAAGTAAAACATCATTTAGGAAATAAAACGCTATCTGCATTGATAAACAATGCAGGAATTGCTACTTTAGGTCCTGTTGAATATTTACCAACTAGTGATTTTAAGAAACAGATGGATACAAAAATATTAGGTACATTTCTCTGTACGAAGATATTTTTACCGTTGTTGGGGACTGATCATAATTTACTTGGTGAACCTGGTAGAATAGTTAATATAAGTAGTATTTTAGGAGGTAAGATTGGCTCTCCTTTTATGAGTGGTTATTGTGCGAGTAAGCATGCCGTTGAAGCATTTTCAGAATCTCTTAGGAGAGAATTAAAACCTTTTGGAATAAAGGTAATAATAGTAGCGCCTGGTTCTATTTCTACACCAATTTGGCAAACAGTAAAAAAACAAAAAGAACAAAATAAGTTTGGTAAAACCAAATATTCAGTTCCATTCAAAAGAATTTTGAACTCTCTTGAGCAATTTGATCAAAATTCGTTACCAATGGAAAAATTAGCAAATGTAATAATAAAAAGCCTTGAAGCTAAAAACCCCAAAATTAGATATAATCCAACGAACGATTACAGCCAAAAAATTTGGCCATACATCCCCAAAAGAATAATGGATAACTTTTTTTGAATTTACTCATAAAAATTCTTAATTTTAAATTCTTTAATTTTTTAATTTTAATAAAATTTCCGCATGAGCTTTTCTGTCTAGTTTGAAATCCCACATTAAATAAATTGAAACTATTTTTAAAATAATAGGTAATCCTCCATAAATAAAAGAAAGCCAAAATAATACAAATGTTGAATTATTATCACCAGACTTGAATCCTACAATATCAAGTAAAATTAGAGCAATTCCTGTTGATAAAGCAACAGCCGCTTTTGAAACGACACCCCAGAAAGCAAAGAATTGAGCAGTTAATCTTTTACCAGTTTTTAAAAATTCTAAATCAATAATATCAGCTTGGATCGAACTTGGAATAGCCAAGTCTGCACTTAAGGCCAAACCACTAAAAATACAAATAACAATAAATAATGTTAAATCTCCCTCTTCTAAAAATAGGACAAACATAAATATAAAACAGGCATATATCATTGCACAACACCAAACCCTATGTTTGTCGTACTTGCGGCTTAAAAAAACCCACAAGGGAACTCCCATTAAAGCACCCAAAAAATATAAAAATAATAAAAAACCAGTTACTTCAGGACTATTTAATATTGAGTTTACAAAGAAAACAAATAAAGCAGGTGGTAGTCCATTAGCAAGGCCGTTGATAAAATGAGAAAAAAGTAACTTTCGCATTAGTTTCTGTTTTTGTAAGGAAGAAAAGATTTCAAAAATATTAAAATTATTATTTATATTATCTGAAAGTTCATTTTTGTCTTTGTGTAGAAACAAAAAGAGGATCATTGAAAATAAAAAAACAAGAGAAGAAAAAATACATATCTGTATTAAACCCTCTTTGGAACTTATTCCATTTATGAAAATATTATATTCAAAATCAAAACTTATTGAATACAATAAAGACGCAATAATTATACCTAAGATGGTAAACAATTCTCTGCAAAAAGTAACATTACTTCTTTCCAAATAATCCATACTTAACTCAGCCCCCATTGCATAATATGGAGCATAAGCAACAGTCCAACCAATTGTGGCCATCAATAACCAAAAAAAGAAGTAATTAAAGCCTACTGATTTAAATATAGGGACGAATAGAAACCAAGTTGAAAAAACAAATATTGTACCACCTATTATTACCCAAGGTTTTCTTTTTCCGTACTTTGAAATAAAATTATCACTAATATAACCCATAATTGGGTCAGAAAATGCATCAATCAATCTTATAATAATAAAAGTTGAACCAATTATCGAAAGTGAAAGACCATAATTATCAAAATAAAATTCCCCCAATAGGACGTATATACTAAAATATAAAGACGCTAATGGTAGAGAGGGAAAACCATATACTAAGATTTTAAGCAAGAAAATTTCACACTATGATTTCTTTAGAGTAACTTGAATTACATCCCCAGTCTTTGAATGAAAAACTGCTGCACATGATGCTAAGTAAAAGTTCCACATTCTCTTGAATCTGTCATCAAATTTTACCGAAGATATATCATCCCATACTGAATTGAAACTAGTGTGCCATAGTCTTAAGGTTTTGGAGTAACTGGAACCAAAACTTTTGAGATTCACATTTTTTAAACCGACTTGGAGAAACTGTTTTTCTAATACTTTTTTACTAGGTAACATCCCACCAGGAAAAATATATTTTTGAATAAAATCAACATTTTTTCTATATTTTGGAAATAGTTCATCTGCAACTGTAATTATTTGTAATGTTGACCTAGCACCAGTTTTCATGAGATTCTTTAAGGTACTAAAATATATTGGCCAATATTTCTCTCCAACAGCTTCAAACATTTCTATGGATGCTATTCCATCAAATTGACCTCTTTGATTTCTGTAATCATTAAGGACTACTTTAGCTCGATCAGCTAAGCCAGCTTCAAACAATCTTTTCTTGGTAAAATCATGCTGGGCCTTCGATATAGTTATACCGGTAACATTAACCTTATACTTTTTAATTGCATACTCCATAAATCCTCCCCAACCACATCCAATCTCCAACAAATGATCATCAGGTTTAGGATTGATATTTTTGCAAATATTAAAATATTTATTTTCTTGAGCTTTCTCCAAACTCTCATTATCTGAATTAAAGAGAGCTGAAGAATATGTCATAGATTTGTCCAGCCATCTCGAGTAAAAATCATTACCTAAATCATAATGATAAAAGATATTTTTTTTGGCCTGTTTTTTTGAATTGGATTTCCACCAATGCATAAATCTTTCATAATTTCTTAATAAAAAAGTACCTGGAAAACTATAACCAATTTCTTTGTTATTTAACATTATCACATCTAGAACAGCTAACAAATCAGGAGTGTCCCACCAACCATCCATGTAAGATTCTGGAAAACCATTATCACCTTCCCGTATAATTCTAGAAAAAAAATCATTATTTTTTACAAATATTATACCCATTGGACCTTTTTCTTTACCTTCAAATATAAAAGATCTTTTATCAGTAAGTATAATTTCTAACGAACCTCTACGTAGATTTTTTAAAATTACCGAAACTCCATTAAACCATCTTGGTAATCTAGTTTTACTCTCTACATTATCTTCCTTCACCTATTACCCCCCTTTTTTAATCCATATTTGTTGCTTACCCACTCAGTGTAAGAATGAAATCGTATACCCTTTAGAAATAATCTAAGTGCATGCCAATGAATTGCAAGAATTACTTTAATACCCATAAGAGGGTGAGTTATTAAAGTTAAAAGTAAATTAAAATCAGTTAGCTCTTTATAAACTCCATTTTGTGTAGCTATCAAAATGTCACCATCTCCTCCTTCCTCTTTTATACGTATCGCTATTCTTTTATTAGGTGGATATATTGAAAAATGATAATTCTGTTTCATATCAATAAAAGGGGATACATACATTTCTTTTTTTTGGGAATGTCTAATAGCTCCATCCTTATCAATTTTAGCTTCAAAAACATAAGGAACTTGATCGCCAAACGTATTTTTTACTTCATAAATAATAGATTTTAAAATGTTTTTATCATAACAAAAATAAACTGATAAAGGATTAAACCCTAAACCCATGATCCTTGGAAAACTTAATAAAAATATTTTACTAGCCTTCGGAAGGTTATTTTTAATAAGTAATGAATTAACCCAGGGCTTTAATTTATTTTTAGTCCTACTTCCATGATCTTTATTAAAAAAAGATATTAAACCAAACTTATTTAATTTTAACAATTTAAAGTGATTATTCTTATTGTCTATAAAATCCAAATCTAAAAATAAACTGAAAACTCTATAATTGAATTTATGCTTTTTCGGAACTAATCTCATATGCATAATATTTCCAACATAAATACAATTTTTCATGACATAGATCTAAAAATTATAATTTTAATATTTAATACTATTTTAGCCATTCTGGTAAACTATTAAATTTTTTTGAAATGTTTATTGCAGATTCAAAACCATCCTCATGAAAACCATTTCCTAACCAAGCACCCGCAAACCAAACCCCATTTTTTCCCTGAATTTTATTAATTTCTATTTGAGCCCCTACCGTCTCTATGTCAAAAAGAGGATGAGTGTAATCAGTTTCATAATAAATTTTTTTTTCGTCAATATCGTTCTTTGGATTCAGTGATACAAAAAAAGGGTAATCTTTATTGATATTCTGTAATCTATTCATCCAATAAATTACACCTGGAGGATCTTCTTTAAAATCATTCAGTCCACTATTTACGAAATTCCAACTTGACCATACTTTTTTAAGTCTTGGCATTACTTTGAGATCTGAATGTAATACAGCTTTATTTTTTGAAATTTTAAATTTTGAAAGAATTTTACTTTCAGATGGTGTTTGATTACTAAGAATATTTTTAATTATTGTTGGAGATATTGCAAAAACTACTTGATCAAATTCTTCCCTCTGACCTTGAGAAAAATGGATCAAGCATTTATTTTGATACCTTTCGACTTTTATTACATTGGCATTAAGCTTTGATTTTATTCTTACATTGTTAATAATTTTGTTAACGTATTGCTCCGAACCGTTTGCAATAGTTCTCCATTTTTGGGCTGGCTTCAGACCAGTCATTAAATCATGATTTATGAAGAAGTTTACAAACTTATCAGCAGGAAAATCTAAAATATCGTAAAGACTTGTTGACCAAATAGCACCCGCCATTGGAAGTATAAGATGATCAATAAAAAACTTACTATAATTATTTTGCACAAGAAACTTATTAAGGGTTAATCCTTTCAGATCACCTCTGCCAAGTTGTAATGGCGCTTCTTTATTAAACCTTAAAATTTGAATTAAACATTTTATATATCCATAATTAAAGAAATTTTTACGCTGAGCAAAAAGTTTATTTAAATTATCACACGCATATTCAAAATTCTTATTATTAAATGAAAAACCAAGAGACATATCTGACCAGATGGTTTTAATTTTTAAGTATGATAATAATCTGGAAAAGTATGGATAGTTATTGTCATTATAAACAATGAAACCTGTATCAACTTTGAATTGTTTATCTTCTTTATTTATTGTTATTGTATTTGAGTGACCACCAAATCTATTTTCTTTCTCAAAAAGATATACCTCATGATTTTCACTAAGTATTAATGCTGAACCAAGCCCAGAAATACCCGCTCCAATTACTGCAATTTTTTGGCTTTTCATATATTATTCGTAAAATGTTAAATTAATGTTTTGGTTAGTATTTTAATTATTATAAAATTCAACATTTTAAATTTTCTCTGATTTAAACAATATATGAAATATTATAATATTTGGTCTAATGCTTCTATTAATGAGTCTATTTCTTTAGATTTCGTATAATGGACAAAGCTTAATCTAAGCACACCCGCAGGTAATTCAATACCTAACGTTTCAAGTAATCTTACAGCATAGAAATCACCTGACCCAGCCATTAGTCCTTTCTTATTTAATTGTTGAACTACTCTATCTACATCACCTTTGACATCAATTGAAATAGTTGGAACTTTCTTGTCTATAGAAAGATCCATATTACCTAAAATTTTAACTCCTTTTTTTTGTTTTAAAAAATTTAAAAGAGGCAATAGAATTTCACTTTCAGCCTCACGCTGTAATTTACCTATTCTTTCTGCTTTTAAATGAGTAGCTATTTCCTCATTATCTTTAAAATGATGCCTATCAATTTCTTCAATGTAATCAACTATTCCAGCAACGGATGCAATTTGCGCATGATCAGGACCAGCTGGTGTTAGAGTTTTAGTTGGGTCTTCAGCATTAAAATAGTGTCCTTGCACTGGTAACAACTTATTTAAATTTTCATCAACATACATTATACCTAAATGAGGTCCATAAGTTTTGTAAGTTGAAAACATGTAAATATCACATCCAATTTTTTTAATATTAGGAAATGAATGAGGAACATAACTAACTCCATCTACACAAGTATAAGAACCGTTTTCTTTTGATAATTCACATATTTTCTCAACAGGATTAATTTCACCTATGATGTTTGAACAATGAGGGAAAGTAACCAAACAAACATCTTTATCCAAAATTTTTATTAAATCATCTAAAACCAAAGATCCTGTATTTTTTCTAACCTTCCATTCTTTTACAGTATATCCAAAATTTTTTAATCTTCGCCAAACTCCAGAATTTGCTTCATGATCCTGATTGGTTACTATAATGACTTTTCTATCAGTTTGGAGATCTTTGAAGGCATTTGCTAAAACATAGGTATTTTGACTAGTTGAAGGACCAAAATGTAGACTACTATTACTGACATTCAATAAAGCAGCCATTCTTGATCTGGATTCATCCATTTCTTCACCAGCTAACTTTGACGAATTAAATACCCAATAAGGTTGAACTCTTCTCTGATTATGATATCTACCAAGTCGTTCAATTACTTGCTTAGACATAAAACTACCGCCCGCATTTTCGAAGAAGCCATTGCCTACTACCTCCTCAAATTGAAAACTGGGAAATTGTTTTCTTACAAAATCAACATCTAACCTATTCAATAGAAAAATCTTTCACTAAAGGTGTATTCAATTTTATGTATAAATAAAAATTCAATAAAAGTTTTCAAAACCTTAAGAACGTCCTTGCCCTTTAGATAACGAATTTACCAGACAAGCCATATTCCCATGAGGATGTTTATTATCATGCATTAATTGATGTGCATGTCCTATTTGATCAAAACTATAAGTTTCAGACAAACATGGATCAACTTTTTTTGCTATTACTAATTCATTGACTGCCCTAGATTGTTCATCATTAGCTACATGTGAACCTTGAAGTCTTTTTTGTTGCATCCAATGATACCTTAGATCTAAAGAAACATTGTAACCAGTTGTGCCAGCACAGATAACAACCATTCCACCTAAATCACAAACGTAGCATGAAGTAGGCAATGTAGCTTCTCCTGGATGTTCGAAAACTATTCTAGGGTTTTTACGTTCACCTATAATATCCCAAATAGCTTTTCCAAAAGCCCTAGCTCCTGAAACCCAATTTTTAAAATCTGCAGAGTCCGTATCTGGTAAAACACCCCAATGATCAAAATTATTTCGATTAATCACTCCAACAGCACCCTTATCTAAGCAAAATTGTCTTTTATCTTCACTTGAAATAACTGCAACCGGTTTACCGCCCAAAGCAGCAACAATTTGAAGAGCCAAAGCACCAAGACCTCCAGCTGCACCCCAGACTAAAACGACATCGTCTTTTTCAACAGTATGCCCAGTCCATCCCATTAATTGACGATAAGCTGTTGAGGCACATAGCATATAACAGGCAGACTCTTCCCAAGTTAAATGTTGTGGCTTTTTTAATATTTGATGAGATTGTGCCTTAGCAAATTGGCAATAAGACCCATAATTTGTTTCATATCCCCATACTTTTACACTGGGTGCAAGCATAGGATCTTTCCCCGAAACAACCCAAGGATCATCAGGAGCCCAAGTTCCCGAATGAATAACAACTTCTTCTCCAACTTTTACATTACTTACCTCACTACCAATGGCCCAAACAATTCCAGATGCATCAGAACCACCCGCATGAAAATCTTCTGGCTCTCCCTTTTTTTGTCTAATTGCTATAACATCTATAGGATAACCTAGAGCAGCCCAGACGTTGTTATAATTTATTCCAGTTGCCATAACATAAACTAAAACATCTTTTGGTCCTAGAGTTGGAACATCTATTATTTCTCTTTTCCAAGCATCTTTTGGAGCTCCAAATCTATCTTGTCTTACTAAAAAAGCATGCATTTTCTTTGGAACTACACCTAATTGCGGTTTATCACCTAACTCATAAACTTCTTTTTCAGCCAATTTCTTCTCCTTATTTAATTTATTTACTCAAATTTTAGTTAGGCCCGTGCCAGTCAATTTGGCAAATTTCTGAACTCAAGCCTTTAAAATCCCATACTCTGCCAAAAGCTCTTACTCTTCCCTTATCTGCAGCAGATACTGTTATATCAGAACCCATCCAGTATCTTGTATTTTTAACCATGACCTCTTCATTAGGATCATTACCAACTATAGGAGTAATTGAACCTTGTATCTTATTGCCAACAGTTAAATGTCTTGTTTTACCCTCTGTAGTATATGAAATAGCAGCACTTTCAACACCCATAATTTCACTTACTAATTTTGTAAATAGTCCAGTAGTACCCCTAGCTTGCCCACTTAATATTTTAACTAATCCATCGTAAGCTTCCGTACTAGCATTTTCATCAATAAATACTGCAGCCTTCCAGTTACCTCTGGCCATTCTACCAGGAATTTCTAACATCATTGCTACATTGATACCTGATAAGTCATATTTGTCATAGAATCCCTCATCAATTCTTATACCAGCCCAAGCTTGGCAAAATCCTTCTGTAGGAGGATGTTTCCCTAAACTAACAACACACGGACAAAATACAGTGCAATTACAATTTAATATTAATTCTCCCTTTATTTTCCACTTTTTTAAAAAGGCTGTTAATACTGGCTTCATTTATAATTTCCTTCTAAATTAAATTCGATATAACAACTATTGATCCAGAAATCAAAAGTAAAAGAGATAATGGCAAAGTTACGTAACGTCCATAATCTGGAAGTTTTTCAGCTATCATGACTAATGTTGCTAAACCCATAAAACCCAAATTCATCACTCCACCTACAAATGCAAGCATCATAAGAAGCCAACAGCAACCTAAACAATATAAACCAACTCTTAAACCAACAATAAAAGAAGCTACAAAACTACCATTCCAATCATTTAAAAAAAATAAAAGTGGATGCCTGCATCTATGTAAACAAGCTTTTTTTAGATCAGAAAATTGATAAATGGCTGCAAGAAAAAGTAAAGTAACAGAGGGAATAAAATGTATAAAAATACCGTCAGATTTTACCAAACTTAATTGTGTTAAATAAATTTGTAATAAAGATGCGACACCAGAGAAGATGATCCAAACTACGATAAATCCAAATAAAAGCGAGACAAATCCGAAGTTCGATACATAATGTAAGTTACTCAAATCATCAAAAGTTTTTAATGTGGGTTGTATTGTGGGAACCATCATTGCTATACCCATTAAAGACCACATAAGGAACGCATAGGGCCAATCACTCATTTTATTTATGGGTTGACATAACGTAGATAGAAATTCTGATCCATAGAAATTTTCAATACTTGCTTCATTATCTGAGGCTAGTATCATTAAAAATATTAAGATCCAACTGATGATTATTACTAAGTAAAAAAATAGCCAACTTACCTCTATATAATATTTTTGGAAGTATTGCATATTTATTTTCTTTGGAGATGTTTAATTTTTTACAATATATTATTTTTTTTCATCTTTTTGTAATAATCACTTTTACAATAATGAAGTATTTTATAAATATACCTTACCACTCATAAATATCAACAACTACCAACAAATTAAATTTAATTAATTTAATAAAAATAATTTCAACCAAATTTTTATAAATCCTTAAGTAGTTTAGGTTAACTCAATAAAAAATCGAAAGTGTGATTGATTTACTTTCTTAATTTAGAAGTGCAAAGATAATCCATTATTTTTTATCTGATTTAATGGTGTAAATTTAGTGAGATCAATATTTTCTACTGCAGATTTATATTCTTCTATAGTAGGTGTTCTTCCCAAAATAGCAGATAAAACAACTACAGGAGTAGAAGCAAGTAAAGATTCGCCTTTTTTGTTTTCTGAGTCTTCAACTACTCTTCCCTTAAACAATCTAGTAGATGTAGCTAGCACGGTGTCACCTTTAGCGGCTTTTTCTTGATTCCCCATACACAGATTGCAACCTGGCCTTTCTAAGTATAAAATATTCTTATAATTTTTTCTTGCAGTATTTTTTGGGTTATTATCATTAAACTCAAATCCAGAGTATTTCTGTAAAACATCCCAATCACCATCATCCTTTAGTTCATCTATAATATTGTAGGTTGGAGCGGCTACTATTAATGGAGCCTTAAACTTTACTGTTCCTGTTTTTTCCTCTAGGTTTTTTAACATTTTAGCAACTATTTTTATGTCACCCTTATGAACCATACAAGAACCAACAAAACCTAAATCTACTTTTTTGTTAGCTTTATAATAGGAAATTGGTCGTATAGTATCATGTGTATACCTTTTAGATATATCAATATTATTAACGTCTGGATCAGCTATCATAGGTTCGTCTATGATATCTAGATCAACTACAACTTCTGCAAAATATTTTGCGTCTTTATCAGGTGAGATTGCTGGCATTTTACCAGATTTAATTTCTTGAATTCTTTTTTCAGCTATTTTTATTAATTTATGAAGTGTCTTATCCTCGTTATCCATTCCTTTATTTATCATTAGAAGAATTCGTTTTTTTGAAATTTCAAGAGATTTTATCAAGGTTTCATCACTAGAAATGCAAATCGATGCTTTAGCCTTCATTTCAGCTGTCCAATCAGTAAAGGTAAAAGCTTGATCTGCTAGCAAAGTTCCTATGTGTACTTCTATTACTCTTCCTTGAAAAACATTTTCACCAAATTGATCTAACATTTGAGCTTGAGTAGAGTGTACAACATCTCTGAAATCAATATGATTTTTTAACATACCATTAAAGGTAACTTTAACTGTTTCAGGTATCACCATTGATACTTCACCGGTTGCAAGTGCAAGAGCAACTGTTCCAGAGTCTGCTCCAAAAGCAATTCCCTTTGACATCCTGGTATGAGAATCACCTCCAATTATTATAGACCAATCGTCTACTGTTAGGTCATTTAATACTTTATGGATAACATCAGTCATAGGATGATATTTTTCTTTTGGATCTCGGCCAGTAATTAAACCAAAATCGTTCATAAATTTCATAAGTTTGGGGATATTATTCTGAGCCTTTATATCCCAAACAGAAGCAGTATGACAACCTGATTGATAAGCACCATCAACAGAGTCTGATATTTTTGTAGCTGCCATAGCCTCCAGTTCTTGGGAAGTCATAAGACCTGTTGTATCCTGAGAACCAATAATGTTAACTTTAACCCTTACGTCAGAACCGCTCAGTAAAACAATATTTTGTGGTATATCTATTGCATTTTTATTAAAGATTTTTTCAACAGCTGTTAACCCTTTTCCATCCGCAAGTTTCATTTTTGATTGAGCAAATGTAATTTTATTATTTATACCAAGAACCTTAGAAGCAAGGCTTTGTAATTTTTTTCCAAAAATAATCGAATAAGAGCTTCCAGCTCTTATGAATTCCATTTTTTGTGGAGTAAAAGATGAGGAGATGTCTACTAATTCTTTACCATCTTCACCATAAAGTTTTTTCTTCTTTGTGTTTATGACTAAAACTGTTCCAGTATCTACACTGTAAGACTGCTCAAGAATAGGTTCCCCATCATTGTTTAAGATAACATTTCCGTTATTATCTCGTTTCTTTTTCCAATTTTTTAAGTCAATTCCTATTCCTCCAGTTACCCCAACTGTTGTCATAAATATTGGTGAAATTCCATTTGTCCCAGCAACAATTGGAAAATAGTTAACAAAAGGTATATATGGACTAGATTCTTTTCCAGTCCAAAGAGCTACATTATTAATACCAGACATCCTAGAGGAACCAACACCCATTGTTCCCTTTTCTGCCACTATCATGATCCTCTTATCAGGATGAAGCTCTTTAAGTTTATTTATTTCATCTTGAGCAGTTTTTGAAATAAAACATTGACCGTGTAATTCCCTGTCAGATCTAGAGTGAGCCTGGTTACCTGGGGAAAGTAAATCTGTAGAGATGTCGCCTTCTGCAGCAACATAGGTAACAATTTTTAATTCCTCCTCTACATTGGGTAAACTTGTAAAAAATTCAGCATTTGAATAGCTTATCAATAATTCCTTGGCTATTTCATTACCACTTTTGTATGCTTCTATTAATCTATTAGTATCATGTTCATAAAGAAAAATTTGGGACTTCAAGATTTGAGCTGATTTTTTTGCAGTTTTCTTGTTTTCTCCAAGTGAAAGATCTAAAAGAACTTCTATAGATGGACCTCCCTTCATGTGTGAAAGAAGTTCAAGTGCAAAGGTTTGGGTGATTTCTTCTATTTGAATTTTACCTGTTATGATTTCCTTTAAGAAATCTGCTTTTACTCTAGCAGCAGACGTTGTTCCAGGAAGGGTATTATATATTAATAAATTTAAAGCATTATCTCTTTCCTTGTTTTTTTTATTCTTTACTTTAGAAACAATTTCGCTTGTTAGATCTCCACTATCAATAGGTTTAGGAGACAATCCAATTTTCTTTCTTTCTGAAATTTCATTCAAATAAGCATTATATAAGCTCATTTTATTGTCCCATTATAAAATTAAAGTAGTTCTATTTATACTTACAATCATAAGCTTTCAAGTAATAAACTTATTTTAAATATTGATATTAATGCAAGTAAATGGATACAAACTTTAATTATCAAATATTAAATGTAAATAAAAAGAATTTTTTAATTTAAGAGAATTAATTTCCTTAAAAATTTTATCACTCATATTTTAATATTAATTATTTCAAAAAATTGATTACTATGTATATAAAATAGTAAAAAAAATCAGATCAAAAATTTAGTTTTCTGTAAATATGAAATTAAAAAAATGAATTTAATAGGATCCTCATTATCATGCAAAAGAGATGGAAAATTGATTTTTTCAGATCTAAGTTTTAAAATTAAATCCGGTGATGTTTGCTTTATTAAAGGACCGAATGGTTCAGGTAAATCAACACTCCTTAGATTATTAGCAGGCTTTATTAAAGTATGGACTGGTAAAGTCAGTTTAAACAATGAAGATATAACAAATAGGAACGATATAATTTATAATAATTTTTTTTACATAGGACATAGTAATTCTCTGAAGAACTATCTAACAGTAAAACAGCAAATTGATTTCTGGGAAGGTATCTCAGAAAAAAAATATAACTTTGAGTCGGACTCATTTAATTTGAAAAAAATTCTTAATCGAAGAATTTATGAATGCTCCGAAGGTCAAAAAAGAAGAGTAGGTTTATCAAGATTATCAATAGATGATAAGAAAGTTTTGCTTTTAGATGAACCTACAACTTCATTAGATATTGAAAATGTAAGTAGATTAAAAAATTATTTAAAAGATCACCAAAAAAAAGGAGGGATAGCAATAGTGGCGTCTCATGAAACCTTCATTTCGTCGAATAATCAAGATATAATTTTGACCTTAAATCCACCTAAGAACCGCGAAAGAGATCCTTTCCTTTAATACTATGAAATTGAGTTTTCACCTTTTGAAATATGAGTTACTTTTTGCATTAGCAAATAAAGGCATATTACTTTCAACAAGTTTTTTTATTATTTTAATTTTAATAGTTGGTATTGGATTTAGTCAAATTGGAGAAAGTTCCGAAAAAACTTTATTAGCAATAATTTGGATTGCCATTTCTCTTTCTTCTCTACTTTCAATTAAAACAATGTTTCAGGAGGATTTTGATGATGGTACCCTTGATTTATATATCTTATCAAATACGTCAATAGAAACAATTATCTTTATTAAATCAATTGTTCATTGGATAACAACCAATTTACCTATTATAATCTTAATACCTTTAATCAGTTTTCCTCTAGGTATCACAATATACCATTCTATATTAATTTGTTTTGTAATGCTATTATCCACACCCGCTTTAAGCTTCATTTCAACAATCGGGGCTGCTTTGACTTTAGGTGAAAAAGGAGGGAATTTATTAATTTCAATTTTTATACTTCCTACTTTTCTTCCTATTATTATATTTGGAATGAAAATATCTCTCTTAATAACAAATTCAACCTACGACATCATGGCACATTTAATTCTTTTTGCTTTATCATTGATATGTATTGCAATTACCCCTTTTATCACTTCACTAATAATTAAAATTCATTACACATGAGATAACCAATGATCAAATTTAGAAAAAACATATGGGAGTTTGCAAATCCAAATAATTTCTTAAGTATAGCAAATAAAATCATACCTTTTTTTTTGATATTAACAATTATAACCTTATCTTTAGGCCTAGTATGGGGCCTATTTTTTACACCAGAGGATTACAGGCAAGGATCATCAGTAAAAATCATTTTTATACATGTACCAACTGCTTTTCTAGCAATTAATATATACTTCATGATGCTTTTAGCATCAATTATTTGGTTAATAAGGAGGCACCATGTTAGTTTAATAGCTGCAAAATCAGCTGCATTAATTGGCCTAATTATGACTTTGTCAGCCATGTTAACTGGAGCAATTTGGGGAAAGCCAATTTGGGGTACATATTGGGCTTGGGATCCAAGACTAACTTCCTTTGCAATTTTATTAATGTTTTATCTTGGATATTTGTCAATTTGGCAGACTATGAAGTTCAGTGATAAAATAGGAGACTTATCATCCTGGCTATGTATAGTTGGTTCTATTTTCGCACTTCTTTCGAGATATGCTGTGTTTTTTTGGAATCAAGGTCTTCATCAGGGGCCATCCCTATCATTAGATAAAGAGGAAAATATTGATAATGCATTTTATTTTCCTCTTATTATATGCATTATAGGATTTGTATTATTGTTTTTGACTTTGTTATTAATAAGAATAAAGACAGAAATACAAAAAAGAAAAATTAATATTTTATTAAATGCTAGGGATGGTTAATGTTGGATTTTGGCAAATATACTTTTGAAATATTAATTTCTTACGTAGGAACATTTTCTCTTGTAGCTATTGTAATTGTATCTACCTATTTAGACGCAAGAAAAGTAAAAAGAGACCTCAAAAATTTAAATATTGATAATTTAAATGATAAATAAAAAAATCAATTTTTTTAAATTTTTTCCTCTTTTAATTTTTTTTTTATTAATCCTATTAGCTTTTATTGCATTACAAAAATATGATAGGGAAAGCCTACCATCTGTTTTAATTGGTAAATCTCCCCCACCTCTTGTGCTTGAAAACTTAGGGAATTACGATTTAGTAAGCAAAAAAGATTTAGATTCTATAAAGGAAAATAAAATCAGGTTAGTTAATTTTTGGGCTAGTTGGTGCCCACCTTGTAGAGTAGAACATCCTCAATTAGAAAGATTATCAGAATTAGAAAACGTTGAACTTTATGGAGTAAACTACAAAGATAAAAAAAATTCAGCCCTTAACTTTTTAAAAGAGTATGGAAATCCGTTTCTTAAAATTGGAACAGATCAATCAGGAAGAAATGCAATAGAGTGGGGTGTTTATGGGGTACCTGAGACATTTGCAATTGATCAAGAAGGTAGAGTTTTATTTAGACATGCCGGTCCAATTACAAAAGAGATAATGACAACAAAATTTTATAAATTCATTAATCAATAATCGAATATTAATCTAAATCTTTATTTATTTTATTTGAATATTTATTGAATAAATTAAACTGCATTGCCATAAATATAATCAAGAGAATTGGTAAACCAAATGTTTTAAAATTTACCCAAAAGTCTTGAGAAAAAAATCTCCAGATAATCTCATTAGTTAAAGCAAGTAAAATAAAAAACCCTGCAAATCTCTTACTCAAAAGAAACCAGCCTTCTTCATTCATTGGTATTGCTGAACCCATTAAATATTTTATATAACTTTTTTTATTTAATAACCCGTAAACTAACACTGCAGAAAAAATCAGATAAATAATTGTTGGTTTCATTTTGATAAATACAGGATTATTTAACCAAATTGTTAATCCTCCAAATACAACAACCAAGATGGCCGTAATTAAAGGCATTTTTGCTATTTTTTTTGTTTGTAACCAGCTAATAAATAAAGCAATTAAAATTGCTGGCACAAATATTTTAGTTGCAAATATTATCTTAAACAGATTTGCTGCATCTATATCATTTACTATATTTTCAGGTATTGGTGCTTTATAGTAACACACAAAAAATATAATTAGTGGACCAATTTCTAAAACTAATTTTGAAAAAGGTCTTTCCTTATTATCTTCATTCACTGTGCAGTACTCCTATGTTATATTATACAATCAACATAATTTTTATGCTGAAATTTACTTTAGTTAAATAGTATCATTGTCCAAACCAACAATAACTTTTGAAAAGAGTTTAGGATCAAAAATTTCCAAATCATCAATTTTTTCACCTAAACCAATTCTATATATAGGTAAGTTGAACTTATTAGTAACACTTACTAATACTCCACCCCTTGCTGTTCCATCTAATTTAGTCATAACAATCCCAGTTAAACCTGCAGTTTTTGAGAATATTTCCACTTGAGAATTTACATTCTGACCAGATGTAGCATCTAGCACAATAATACAATTGTGAGGTGCAGTTGAATCTTGTTTTTTTATTACTCTTATTATTTTTTCAAGCTCTTCCATTAAATCTGTTTTATTTTGAAGTCTTCCAGCTGTATCAATTAAAAGTAGGTCATATTTACCTCTCTTAGATTCTTCTATTGCTTTATAAACAACAGAGGCAGGATCACTCTTTTCCTCACCCTTTATCATAGGAATCCCAGCACGTTCACTCCAAATTGAAAGTTGTTCAACAGCCGCTGCTCTGAAAGTATCAGCAGCAGCCAGTATTACCTTATTACCATTTTCTTTTTCTTGTTTTGCAATTTTACCTATGGTTGTGGTTTTCCCAGAACCGTTAACGCCGACGAAAAGCCAAATATTTAGCTGATCATTTTTAATCTCAGTAATAGTTTTTGGAGCATTCATAATTTCATAAATTGCACTACTGATTAGTTGTTTTAATTGAGTGATATCTAGTTCCTTTGAAAAATTTTCTTTTTTTATTTTTTCAACTATAAAAGAGGATGTAGCCACACCAAGATCAGAAGAGATCAAAAGCTCTTCAATCTCAGTTAACATAGTGTCATCTAACTTCCTTCTTTTGGCTACTTTTTCTACAGATTTAATTATTTTTTTGAAAAAACTAGGTTTTTTTTCTTGTGTCTCTATTTGTTTTTCATCTAATTCAATATTAGTCTTCTTATTTTTTTCAAAAAAAGACGGCTGCTTTTCAGTAACTTTATTTCTTTTTTCATCCTTAATTCTTGCTGTTTCTATTTCTTTTTTTTGTTCCCTTAAGTCTTCTTTCATATTTGATGAAATATGATTATTGGAATCTTCATTCTCATTATTATCTTGATTAAAGATTTCATCTTTTTGTTTATCAACAATCTCTTCTAAACCATTGTTTAATTTTGATGACGTAGAAAATAATTTTTCCTTTAATTTTCTAAAGAATTTCATTAAGTATCCTATTTATTAATTATAAGAAGTTTTAACATTTCTAATAATAAGAAAACTATTTGTTACTTTTTACTTCAACTTCAATTGTATCTTCACTAAATTCGATTGATAATTCATGAGCTTTAATAGCAGAAGTTTTACTAGTAACCAAATTCATTTTTTTGTCTCTTATAATCGAATATCCTCTTGCAAGTGTTCTTTTATAACTTAAGGCACTATAAATTTTATATAAATTGTCTATGTAGTTTTTTTTTGTATCTAAAACATTTTTAAATAAAAGATTTATTGATTTCTCTATCTTTACTAAGCCATCTTTTCTAAATCTAATATCTTTTAATAAATTATTTTTTTCAATCATAGATAGATTTAACTTAAAGAGATTTTCTCTTTTCCTTTGTAAATAACTAAGAAGAATATTTGGGAATTTTATCATTAAAATATCGAAGCGCTGATTAAAATCAGATAAAATGAATGTTACATTATTTATACTTTTTGCAAATGAAGATATTTTTTGTTTTTCCCATTCAATTTTAGTATCGATAGATCGATCAAGTCTTAGACATAAGTTTTTTATTTGTTCTGATAATTGTTTTTTTTCAGGAACCGCCATTTCTGCAGCAGCAGTTGGTGTGGGAGCTCTCTTATCAGCTACATAATCAATTAAAGTGGTATCTGTTTCATGCCCAATCGCTGAAATTATTGGTATTTTACTGTTAGCTACAGCCTTAATTACTATTTCTTCATTAAATCCCCATAAATCTTCTAAAGAACCACCTCCCCTGGCAACTATTAATAAATCAGGTCTTTTATCTTGTTTATTAAATTCAAATGAATTAAATCCAACAATAGCTTCAGCTACTCTTCTTGCACTTTCTTCACCTTGTACAGGAACCGACCATAATATTACTGTTCTTGGAAAACGCTCTTTTAATCGATGAAGTATATCTTGAAAAACTGCCCCACTTTCTGAAGTTATAACCCCTATTACCTCTGGCAAATATGGAATGGGTTTTTTCCTAGATTGATCAAATAAACCTTCATTTAAAAATCTTTGTTTTCTTTTTTGAAACAAAGCCATTAAACTTCCTGCACCAGAAGGGAATACGTCTTGAACTACAAGTTGATATCGACTTTGACCAGAAAAAGTAGTTATTCTTCCTAATGCAATAACCTCGGAGCCTTCTTCCAAAAACTCTTCTTGATCTTTCAAAGTATTACGCCAAACAACACAAGATAAACTAGATTTTTCGTCTTTCATATCAAAATATATATGTCCAGAAGAAGGTTTTGATATCCTACCTAATTCACCAATTACTTTGACTAAAGTAAACTCATTTTCAATATGTTTTTTTATGGATAAAGAAATTTCAGATACAGAAAACTCTTTTAAATTTGTAAAATTATTTATCAATTTTTAATTTCCCATAATAATGATTAATATATGTTAACTAATAAATTCGATTCTAATAACAAAAATTTAATGGGCTAAAATTGAAAATACTTGTCATAGGAAGTGGTGGACGAGAACATTCATTAGTTTGGGCTTTTTCTCAGAATCCCAAATGTCAAGCAATTCATTGTATCCCAGGTAATGCTGGTATCAAACAACTAGCTATTTGTAAGGATTTAAATATTCTAGATAATGAACTTATAATTTCATACTGCAAGTTAAACAAAATAGATTTTGTTGTAGTAGGTCCTGAGGCTCCATTGGCTAACGGATTAATAAATAGTCTAACTAAAAATAATATACTTAGCTTCGGACCAACTAAGGAGGCAGCTTTTTTAGAGTCATCAAAAAGTTTTACAAAATCAATATGTGACATTAAAAACATACCTACTGCTAATTATATTTTAGCAACTTCAAAAGAAGATGCCCTTAATTTTATTGAAAAATTCGTACCACCATTTGTTATAAAACTGGATGGTCTTGCAGCTGGTAAAGGAGTATTCATCTCAACCAAAAAATCCGAGGCTATTGAAATAATTAAAAATATATATCTTAAACGAAACAAAAAAATTACCTTATTAATCGAAGAGTTTCTGGTTGGAAATGAGGCTAGTCTATTTGTGGTTTGCAATGGGAAAAATTTTAAATTATTAGGAAGTGCTCAAGATTATAAAAAGATCTATGATAAAGATCTAGGTGCGAACACTGGTGGTATGGGTGCTTTTTCTCCTGCTTTAAATATATCACCAGAAGTAGAGAAAGAAATTTTAGATAAAATTGTCACTCCAACTTTAATAGAAATGGATGAAAGGGGAACCCCTTTTACCGGAATTCTTTATGCTGGTTTGATGATCACTCATAAGGGACCTAAACTTATAGAATACAACGTAAGATTAGGAGACCCAGAATGCCAAGTAATTGCAATTAGACTTGGTGCACAACTATTAGATGCTCTATTTTATTGTTCTACAAATGAATTCAGTAAAATAAAAATTAATTACGCAGACGATTTTGGTGTTACTGTTGTAATGGCTTCAGGTGGGTACCCAAACAAATATGAAACTGGTTTTAAAATAAAGGGTATAGAGAAATTTAATAATTCTACAGATATAGAAATATTTCACTCTGGAACAAAATGTATAGATGAAAATATTGTCACTAATGGAGGAAGGGTTTTAAGCATAACTGCAAGATCTTCAAATTTAAATGATGCTAGAAAGAAAACTTATGAAGTGGTAGATAAAATAAATTGGGAGAATGAGTTCCACAGAAAAGACATAGCAAAAAACATACTCACTAATTTGACTAATTAAATTAATTTAAATTTGTTTTTCTGGCATTTTAACTATCAATCCGTCAAGGCTATCAGTAACTTCTAATTGACAGGTTAATCTAGAACAATTTTCGTCTGGTTCATAAGCAAAATCTAACATATCTCTTTCAATATCATCTATTGCAGGCAGTTTATTTATCCAATCTTTGTCAATATAAACATGGCAAGTAGAGCATGCACAAGCGCCACCACAATCTGCTTCTATCCCAGGAATATTATTATCTCTGGCGCCTTCCATAACAGTTAAACCTACAGGCACGTCAACCGTATGTTTTATTCCATCAAAAGTTATATACGTAATTTTTGGCATTAAAAACTCTAAATTATTATTATGACTTCTATTTGAACAAAAAAACTTGAAACACATTTTGGAAACTAATAATAGATTTATAAACTTATTCAACTGGTATAGCAATAAATCTTACATTAGATCCCCTCTTAATAAGAAAAAGGATTGAACTTTTATTTTTATTTTTAGCTTCTTCAACCAATTTTAATATTTGATCTGAATTCTGAATATCTACTTGATCAACTTTTTGAATAATATCTCCAGCTAATATTCCTCTTGCAGCAGCAGGTGAGTCATCGTTTATTCCTATGACCACTACTCCAATAGTATCATCAGGTAAATCAAAACGTTTTCTAATTTCACCATTTAAATCAGTAAAACTCATACCAGCAAATTGGTTGACCTTATTAGTTCGCCTTTGATTTCTCTCATCTGAGATTTGTACCGTTTCTAGCCTTCCTAGTGTTACAGTAACTTTCTTTTTATTACCATCTCTCCAAATTAAAACACTGACATCTTTACCTACATCACTATCTCCAACAACTTTGACTAATGAACTACTGTCATTAATAGTAACTCCATCAAATTCTATTATAACGTCTCCTGACTTGATGCCAGCCTCTTTTGCAGGACCATCTGGAACGTCTGTAACAAGAGCACCATCTGTACTCTCTAACCCTAAAGCTTCAGCTACTTCAGAATTTAAATTCTGAATTCTAACGCCTAACCAACCTCTACGTGTTTCACCAAAATCACGTAATTGGTTTACCACTTTTTTAACAACTACAGATGACATAGAAAATCCAATGCCTATAGATCCGCCATTTGGTGATAATATTGCTGTATTTACACCTATAACTTTACCGTCAGTATTAAATAGAGGTCCACCTGAGTTTCCCCTATTAATTGCAGCATCTGTTTGAATAAAATCATCATATGGTCCCTGCAAATCTCTACCTCTTGCTGAAATAATTCCAGCAGATACTGAAAATCCTTGTCCTAATGGGTTACCTATAGCTAAGACCCAGTCACCAACTCTCGATTTATCACTATTACCAAATTCAACAAACGGTAACTCGGATTTACTTTCGACTTTCAATAACGCTATATCAGTTTTTGGATCTGTACCTAAGACTTTTGCTTCTAATGTATCACCATTTAACATTTCAATTTTTATTTCATCAGCATTTTCTATAACGTGATTATTAGTTACCAATAAACCATCAGAAGATATTATGAAACCAGACCCTAAAGCAGTACCTCTTCTTTGACGCTTTGGCTGCTGATCACCAGGTTGTTTCTCCATAAAGTCTCTAAAAAAGTCTTCAAATGGTGATCCTCTTGGAACCATTGGGTTAAATTGTTCTCTATCAGGTACAACAGCTGTTGTAGTAATATTTACTACTGCTGGACTTAGTTTTTCAACCAAATCAGCAAAACTATTAGGTAATGTACTTGCTTTTAGTTGAAAGCAAGTAATTAGAAATAAAAAAGATATCAAAAAAAAGTTATTAAAAAAAATATAATGATTAAACTTTTTTAAATTTAAATTATGAACCTTAAAAGGAACCACTTTACTCATCTAAACGCTCCATTAAAAAAATCTATACACCAGAAACCATCAATATTGCTACGCCAACTGCCATAATAATTAGTCCAAACCTAGATAATTCAGAATTAGAAAACTTTGACAACATCTCTAAAACTTTAGGAATCCTTCCAGGAGCTATAGCCAAAAAAAAACCTTCAAAAACAGCTACTGAACCCAGAGCAAACAAGATTTTATCCATTATTTCGAGCCACTTTCTTTAATGTAGTCGAAAAATTCTGAGTCTGGATTTAAGACTATTGTAGTGTTCTTACCAGTCATTGATCCTTCATAAGCTTTTAAAGACCTGACAAATGCATAAAATTCAGGATCTCTACCGAATGCATCAGCTAGCAAACGAGTAGTTTCTGCATCTGCTTCACCTCTAATTATTTCAGCATCCCTTCTTGCTTCTGAAACTATTTCCATTGCCTTTCTGTCTGCAAGAGCTCTTACTCTTTGTGCGGCTTCTCTTCCCCTTGCTCTTTCGTCAGCTGCCATTCTTTCGCGTTCTGCTTGCATTCTCTGGAAAGTAGCTGCTAGATTTTGAGTTGGTAAATCTGCTCTTTTAATTCTAACGTCAACAATCTCAACACCTAAGCCTCCAGCTTCTGTAATAGCTGCATCTCTTATTCTTGTCATTAATTCAACCCTATCAGCAGAAGTAACAGCATTAGATGTAACAGATCCTAAAACTTCTCTCAAAGCAGCGTTCAAAATTCTTTCCAATCTAACTTCTGCAGAAGCTGTACCCCCAGTTCCAACAGCTTTTCTAAACACAACTACATCTACTATTCTATACCTGGCAAAAGCATCTACAACTAATCTTCTTCCATCAAGAGGTGTAACTTCTAGTGGCATAGTGTCCAAAGACAGAATTCTATCGTCGTATCTAACTACATTTTGTATTAAAGGAACTTTAAATTTAATACCTGGGTCAGTTTTTACACTTTTTACTTGACCAAATTGTAATACTAAAGCTTTTTCTCTTTCATCAACTACAAAAATGGAGGAAGTAACACCAATAAAAATAACAACGAAGAAAATTAAAAATATAAAAGACCTATTCATTAGTTATTACTCCCTGTTCTTAACTGATTCAAAGGAAGATATGGAACAACTCCTTGTCCTGCATCTGAGTTTTGGTCTAGGATTACTTTATCTACATCTCCCAAAACCTTTTCCATAGAATCTATATATAATCTTTTTCTAGTAACATCTTTAGCACTTACATATTCGTTATAAATGGCTATGAATCTGCTTGCCTCACCTGTAGCTTCGTTTATTACCCTAGCTTTATAACCTTCAGCTTCTTGTTTTAATTGTTCTGCTTCTCCTCGCGCCTGAGCAAGTGCTTGATATTCATAAGCATCCGCTTTTTTCTCTAAAGTATCTCTTTCTTGTTCAGCGGCTTGTACATCTCTAAAGGCATCAATAACTTCTCCAGGTGGATCAGCTTTGTCAAAATTTAAACGAACTATATTTACACCACTACTATATGTATCTAAAATATTTTGAATCAATTCTCTAACATCGGCACTTACCAAAGCTCTATCCCTGTTAAGAATAGGACTCAGTTCAGATCTACCAATAACCTCTCTCATTGCGGATTCTGATACAGCTCTGATTGTCTCTGTAGGGTCAGCTAAGTTAAATAAAAATTTTGCAGGATCAGAAATATTCCAAACAACTTGAAAGTCAATATCAACTATATTTTCGTCACCTGTAAGCATCAAACCTTCATCTTGTCTTCCTCCTCTACCACCAACACCAATATCTTCGGTATTTTCTCTAGTAACTGTAAGAACTTCGTGCGTAATGAGAGGCCATGGTGCAAAATTAAGGCCTGATTCACCAGTATCGTAATATTCTCCAAAGAATAGTTCGATTGACTTTTCTTCAGGTTTAACAGTGTAAAAAGATAAAAATGCCCAAATTACTAAAATACCTACTAGTATAAGTGATAGAGTACTTTTACCGAAATTAGGCGCACCTCCTCTGCCAGGTCCACTACCACCTGAAGATCCACCTCTACCACCCATAAGAACTTTAAGTCTTTCCTGACCTTTTTTTACGATTTGATCAATTTCAGGTATTCCAATATCACCTTGGCCAGGCCCACTTCCATTATTTCCAGAATTTCCACCCCAAGGGCTTTTATTTCCATTACTATTTTTATCCTTCTTTTTTCCAGATCCCCAAGGGCCATCAGAGTCATCTTTGTAGGGCATATTCATATCCTTAATTTGTTTCTATTTAATTGTGGCTTATTAACAAAATTTCAAGAGAACATTTTAACTTAAAGTAACAATCTCCTCTGCAATTGTGGGATGTACGGCACATGTAGAATCAAGATCTTTTTTCTTAACTCCCATTTTCATTGATATACCAAACATTTGAATCATTTCACTTGCACCATCCCCAACAATATGACACCCCAGAATTTTATCAGTTCTATTACAAACTACCAATTTCATCATAATTTTTTCCTGATTATTTTTAATTTTACTTCCTAAACTAGAAAAATAAGTCTTAAAGATTTTTACATTAAAATTTTTTCTTGCCTCTGTTTCTGTCAAACCGACCGTCCCAACTTCTGGTTTTGTAAAAACGGCTGTTGGAACCAATTTATGATCAGGTGACTGTTTTTTTTCTCCAAAAATAGTATTTATTAATGCCACTGCATCTCTTATTGCAACAGGTGTCAAATTCAGTCTATTAGTCACATCTCCAATTGCAAATATTGATTTTTGTGATGTTTGTTGAAACTTATTAACCCTAATAGCTCCTTGTTTTGTTAAATCCAATTTTAATATATCTAATCCAAGATTTTCAGTATTTGGTTTTCTGCCGATTGCTGACAAAACTATATCAGTATTAATTAATTGTTTATTACTCAATTGAAGTTCAAACTTATCATGTTTAGATCTTATGGATTTAGGAGAGCAATTGTTCAGAATTTTAATACCTTTTTGTAAAAAAGCTTTCTCAATACTTTCTCTAATATCATTATCAAATCCACGTAAAATTCTATCACCACGGTATACTATAGAAACCTCAGTTCCAAAACCGTTGAAAATTGATGCAAATTCACAGGCTATGTAACCGCCACCAATAATGACCATCTTTTGTGGTAAATGCTTGAGGTTAAAAATATCATTAGAAGTGATTGTCAAATCACCTCCCTCAACATCTAGCTTTAAGGGCTCCCCACCAGTTGCAATTAAAACATATTTTGAAGTAACTTCTGTTTTATCGTTTAAAATTATAGAGTTTGAACTAGTCAACTTTGCTTTTTGTTGAAAAATTTTTACTTTGGATGATGAAAGCAATTCATTGTAAATTTGTTCTAAACGGTCAATTTCAGAGTTCATACTTTTGGAAAATTTATCCCACGAAAATAAAAGCTCTTTTTGATCCCACCCAAATCCAACTGATTCTTGAAAAATTTTTGAGTATGAACTAGCAAAAACCATTAATTTTTTTGGAACACATCCTCGAATTACACAAGTTCCTCCAAACCTATATTCCTCGGCAATTCCAACTCGTTTACCTAATTTTGAAGCAAGTCTTGCAGCTCTAACTCCACCTGACCCAGCGCCTATTATAAAGAGATCAAAATCATATTTTTCCAAAATTTATCCTTTATGTTCGATTAACTTGAAACTTCCATCATTGTTTCCAATGATCACTGAACTTGCCATATTAATGAATAATCCTGTTTCCACTACACCAACAACCTTTTTTATTTTCTTATCCAAAATATATGGATCAGTGATTTTTTTAAGACTTAAATCAAGAATAAAATGCTTTTCATCAGTAACAAAGTAATCACCATTTTCTTTTCTAAAGTTAATTGAAAAATCTGAATATCCTAACTCTAAAAGTGTGTTTTCTATTTGTTTTTGAGTACATTTACTACCAAATTTAACTATTTCTATTGGAAGTGGAAACTTTCCTAAATTGGTAACAACTTTACTATTATCAACAATTACAATCATTTTTTTACTGTAAGAGGCCATTATTTTTTCTTGAAGTAACGCTCCACCACCACCTTTTAAAAGATTAAGATCTGAATCCACTTCATCAGCACCATCTATAGTAAGATCGACGTAATTTACAGTATCTATTGAAGTAATTGGTAAACCTAAACTTTTAGATTGAAATTCAGTAGAGGATGATGTTGCTAGAACCTTAATATTTAGATTTTCTTTGAAATATTTTTGGGATAATAAATCTACGAAAATCTTTGCTGTTGAACCTGTTCCTAAACCAATAACCATTTCAGAATGAACAAAATTTAGCGCTTCTTCTGCAGCAATTTTTTTTCCAATATCTTTATTTGAATTATTCTCAGGCAATTAATTCTCCTCCAAAAAACTTTGATTTATTATTTAAAATTTTATACTTACTGTAGTCAAATAAGAAAAAATAATTTAGTAAACATAAAATTAAAAATAATTAATTGGTGATATTTTTGTTTTTAAGCGTTTTTGATATATTTAAGGTGGGAGTTGGACCTTCTAGCTCTCATACAAATGGACCAATGGTAGCAACTTCTTTATTTTTAAATTTTATAAATAATAGATCAAATATTATACCTGGATCAAAATCATTTTTCAGAATAACGTGTACTCTTTATGGTTCACTATCATTTACAGGAAAAGGACATTATACAGACAAGGCTATATTACATGGTATGGCTGGGATTATTCCTTCTTCATATAATGAGAAAATAGGTATAGAAATTGAAAAAGAAATATCTAAATATGACCATATCACTGTAAAAGGTTTTCCAGAAATAAAATTTTACCCTACTAGAGATATTATCTTTAATTATGGTCCAGCACTAAAACAACACGCAAATGGTATGATTTTTTCTGTATATGATAGGGATGAAAACTTGTGCGCTACACAAACGTATTTTTCAGTTGGCGGGGGGTTTATAAAAACTATCAAAGAACTTGAAAATCCGAGCGAGGTAGAAATTGATGAAGAAGTTCCATACCCTTTTTCAACGGCAGAAGAAATGCTTGATCTTTCTAAAAAACATAAAATTTCAATATCTGAAATGAAAAGACAAAATGAATTAGTTTTTATTTCTGAAGAAAAACTTAAAAAGGGTATTTCTGAGTTATGGAATACAATGTCTAATAGTATTAACTACGGATTAAAAAGAGATGGAATACTCCCAGGTGGATTAAACGTAAGAAGAAGAGCTAAGTCAATATTCGATTCTCTTAATTCAGAAATTGGATCAAATACTATTGCACCCCATATAATAAATGATTGGATTTCTTTATATGCTATGGCAGTAAATGAAGAAAATGCAGCAGGTGGTAAAATTGTTACTGCACCTACTAATGGAGCTGCAGGTGTAATACCTGCTACTTTTATGTATTATTTAAATCATGTACCCAATGCTGATCAAAAAAAAATTGAAGATTATCTTCTAACTGCAGCTGCTATAGGGGGGATTTTGAAGTCAAATGCATCTATTTCAGGAGCGGAAGTTGGGTGTCAAGGGGAAGTAGGTTCTGCTTCTGCAATGGCAGCTGGTGCTTTATGTGCAATTTTAGGAGGAAATAGTTTACAAATAGAGAATGCAGCGGAAATTGCTTTAGAGCATCACCTTGGAATGACCTGTGATCCAATAAAGGGGTTGGTACAGGCTCCATGCATAGAAAGAAATGGGTTAGGTGCAATTAAAGCAGTTTCAGCTGCTTCATTATCTTTAAGAGGAGACGGAATTCATCTTGTAAGTTTAGATGCTTGTATTAAAACAATGTTTGAAACAGGAAAAGATATGATGGAAAAATACAAAGAAACATCAAAGGGAGGATTGGCTGTAAATGTTATAGAATGTTGATAATTTCAGTTCATAAAATTCACAATTTTATCAAAAGATTTTATTGGTAAAATAATTATCATTCCTGTACCACTTAATTCAATTTTCACTTTAGAATTTAAAACTTCGTTAGATGTACCAATTTTAAAGCCTGGAGAAAAACAAACCCCTTTAATTCCATATTTAAGACCTTCACTTGATATCCCTACAACATCTTTAAGTGGAAACAAGGAAATTCTTGTACCAATTTCTAAATTAAGTTGAATTTTTTTATTTATATGAAAAAGGAAATCTCTTTTACCCAAAAGAAAAACTTTCTTATCTTTCATTTTAACTAAAGTAGAGATAGCTGCCATTGAATGGTCTATTCTTTCACCCAAAAAAGCGTTACCTAAGAAAAATGGAGCGTTGAATGAATATAGACATTTTTCAAAATCTGTAGTTTCTTGTTCTTGTATTTTTTTTATATTAGATCCCTTTAGCTTCCAAACTTTTAAGTTTTTTACAGAATCAAGATCTCCTATAATCCAATCTGGAACATTTTTGTTTATATCTAAGAAATTTAATCCTGAGTCCACAGCTATTATTTTGGGAGCTATTTTAAGGCATTTGTGAAAATTTGTGCTAGAAAATTCTCCTCCACCAACAATTGTTAAGGGTGTATCATAGTTTTTAAGAACCATAATAAAAGACCTATTAAATTAATTATCAAGAATTATTTACTTATATTTTTGGAAGCTAACCCTTTAAATACAAACTTAAAAGGAAAAACCCATATTATGCCTAGTAATATATAAGTCAAAAATTCTAACCAAATATTTAATCGCCCAACATAATTGAGAATTGAGACTACAAAAATAATGTATAATGGTAAAAAAATAAATAATACAAAGTATGCTATTTTTTTTCTTTGCTTAATTTTTAACATAAATTACCTCTCGAATGGATTTTTAATTTCTATTATATCGTTCCTATTTGGTGACGTAGAAACAATGTAGGCAGGGCAACCTACATACTTTTCAATTGATTTTATGTAATACATAGCATTCTTTGGTAACTTTTCTAGGGATGAAATCCCAACAGTACACTCATGCCAACCTTCAAATATTTCATAAATTGGTTCTATACCTTTTTCTAAATCAGCACCCGTTGGCAAAAAGTTATATGATTTATTATTTATCTTATAACCAATACAAATTTTTAATTCTTTCAAACCATCTAGAACATCCAATTTTGTAATAGCTATGCCGTCTACTCCATTTAATATACATGTTTGTTTAACAAGTGCAGCATCAAACCATCCACATCTGCGATCTCTACCAGTGACTGTACCCTTTTCGTGACCAACAGCAGCAAGATGTTCACCTACCTTATCATTAATTAGTTCTGTAGGGAATGGACCTTCTCCAACTCTAGTTGTATACGCTTTCACTATACCTAAAACAGTATTAACCCTTTTTGCCGAAACACCTGAACCAATTGATGCAGCGGGAGCTAAAGTATTTGAAGAAGTTACATAAGGATAAGTTCCAAAATCTACATCTAGTAGACTACCTTGAGCACCCTCAAACAAAATTGTTTTATTTTTATTTTTCTTGTCATCTAATTCTTGCCAAACACTTATTGAAAACTTTGAAATAAAAGAAGTAATTTCTTTCAATTTATCTTCTATTAGGGAAATAGAATATTCAGGTTTATTATACCCTTTCATCAATATATTATGGTGAGCTAAGGAACGTTCTAATCTTGCTCTTAATAAAATTGGATTATTTAGATCTGATAATCGAACTGATCGCCTTCCAACCTTATCTTCATATGCAGGACCTATTCCTCTTCCTGTTGTTCCAATTTTTTTAGCACCAGCAAGGTTTTCTCTCAGAGAATCTAATTCTTTATGAAAAGGGAGTATAAGTGAAACATTTTCGGCAATCATAAGTTTATTTTTTGAAATAGTAATTCCCATCTTTTCTAAAAGATCTATTTCTTTCTTTAAGGCCCATGGATCTAAAACAACCCCATTTCCAATTATTGAAAGTTTATCATCTCTTAATATGCCTGATGGTAATAACGATAATTTGAAAGTTTTTTCACCAATAACAATTGTATGGCCTGCATTATTTCCACCTTGAAATCTCACAATGATGTCAGCTTTTTCTCCTAAATAATCAACAAGTTTTCCTTTTCCCTCATCTCCCCATTGACAACCAACTACTACAAGATTGTTCATTAATTTTCCTCTCCAGGTAAATTTTTAATATTTTTAATAAAAATTTTCATTATATTTTAAAAAAAATTTAAAGATTTAGCTTTTTCCACTTGAGGGAGTTTTTTTATTTTTTCAATAACATTATCAGATATAGCTTCATCTACACCTAATAAGGCCAAGGCTTTACCATTTTTTTTGTCTCTCCCCAAAGAAAAAGTGGCTATATTTACATTTGCATCACCTAATACCATTCCAAGTGCTCCAATGTAACCTGGTTTATCAATATTAGTTGTGTATAGCATATGATTAACTGGTTCTGCTTCTAAATTGATACTGTTTATTTGAATAAATCTAGGTTTGCCATCTGAATATATTGTCCCCGCAATTGAGAATAAAATATTCTCATGATTTAAAACAACTCTTATGTAAGAATCAAAGGCTCCTTGAGTGTCTCTTCGAATTTCTGAAATTTTAATTCCCTTATTTCTCGCAATTAGAGGAGCAGATACCATATTAACCAATCCACCTCCAACTAGTGGTTTCAAAATTTCAGCTATTAGAACCGAAGAAATAGGTTTGAAATTTAATTCCCCAACCTTCCCTACATATTCGATCTCGATATATAAAATAGGTGCGTCAGTAATTTGTCCAACAAAAGATCCTAAATTTTTAGCTAATTTAATCCAAGGGTTTAGCAAGGGAGCCTCTTTAGAATCAATAGGGGGAGCATTTAATGCATTAGTAATAGCTCCATTATTTAGATAATCTATTATCTGTTCAGCGATTTGAAATGAAACCTTTTCTTGCGCTTCAGTAGTTGAAGCACCAAGATGTGGAGTACAAATTACATTTTTTAAACCAAACAAGGGATTTGATAAGGCAGGTTCTTCAAGATACACATCAAATGCGGCAGCTGATAAGTGGTTTTTTTGGATAGCATCGACAACTGCATTCTCGTCTACCAATCCACCTCTGGCACAATTAATTAATATTGATCCTTTTTTCATTTTAAAAATATTTTCGTTAGAAATAATATTATTTGTGTTTTCATTTATTGGTAAATGAAGGGTTACAATATCAGACTGAGATAATAATTCAGAAAGACAAGTAGTTTTTGAAACCTTAAGGTTTTTTGCTCTTTCATTGGATAAAAAAGGATCATAAGCAATAATTTCCATACCTATAGATTGTGCCAATGATACCACTATTGATCCAATATTTCCAACACCAACAACACCTAATTTTTTACCTGATAATTCAGTACCTATAAAATTATTTTTTTCCCACTTTCCACTATGTGTTGATTCATTTGCAGCAGGTATCTTCCTTGCTGATGAAAAAATCATAGCCATAGTATGTTCTGCGGTGGTAGTTGCATTTCCAAAAGGTGTATTCATTACTACAATACCTTTATTAGATGCTAATTTTAGATCTATATTATCAATACCTATACCAGCTCTTCCTATAACTTTTAATTTGGTTGCTTTATTTAATAGTGCAGAATTTATTTTAGTATCAGATCTTATAGCTATAGCATCAAAATTATGAATCTCATTTAAAATCAATGAACTATTCTTTCCCATTTCAGGACTGTAAACTACATCTATATCAGCTTCATTAAATTTATAAATTATATCTTTTGATAAATTATCTGAGATTAGAACTTTATAGGTCAATTTGATCAATTCCTAATTTAGTTAAAAAAGTCATTTTTCACAATTTCAAATGACCAGTCTAACCATGGTAATAACGCTCTCAAATCGTCTTCTTCAACCGTTGGACCACACCAAATCCTTAAACCTGGTGGAGCATCTCGATGGCCTTTTATATCAAATGCTGCATTGTTTTGTTCAAGTATAGAACACATCTCTTGAATAAAAATCCATTTATTTTGAATATCTAATTTCAAAAATCTTTTATCATTAATATCTAGACATATAGAAGAATTTGATTGTATTGTTTTATCTTTAACACTGTTTGACACCCATTCTCTGTTCTCATACCAATCAGATAAAACTTTGAAGTTTTCCATAGATTTTTTATAAGTTTGTTTCCATCCTCCTAATTTTTTTATCCATAATAAAGAATCTAAAGCATCTGCAACACAAAGCATTGAAGGGGTATTAATTGTTTTTCCTTCATATATCCCATCTAAAATTTCGTTATCTTTCATAAGCCTAAATAGTTTGGGTAATGGTCTATCAGGCTTAAAATTTTTTAATCTTTCAATTGCTTTAGGACTTATAATTAAAATACCATGACCCCCTTCACCACCCATTGACTTTTGCCATGAAAATGTTGCTACATCAATTTTATTCCAGTCTAATTCTTGAGAATAGATTGCAGATGTTGCATCACAAAAAGTAATTCCTTTTCTGTTTTCACTTATCCAATCAGCATTAGGAACTTTTACTCCTGAAGTTGTTCCATTCCATGTAAAGCAAATATCCGATTCATCACTAACCAAAGATAAATTAGGAATACTTGAATAATCAGCTTTATGTATTCTCAGATCTTTTATTTTTAGTTGGTCTTTTAGATCATATATCCATCCACTTCCAAAAGTTTCCCAAGCCAAAGCATCAACCGGTAAAGGGCCTATCATTGACCATAAAGCCATCTCAAAAGCTCCAGTATTAGAACCTGGGACAATTGCAACTTTATAATCAATAGGAATATCCAAAGTTTCTTTTGTTAATTTTATAACCTCATTTAAATTTTTTAAACAAATGTCAGATCGATGAGACCTCCCAAGTAAATCCAAAGTGTTTAGATTTTTGATTGTCCACCCAGGTCTCTTGACACAAGGACCACACGAAAAGTTTGGACGTTTTGGTGTTTTATTTGGCTTTTCTAACATGACAAAAAAATGTAAGTGATCATATTTATCCGATAATATTTAATTGGATTAACTTCAAGTATTACTTTAAATTAATTTAAAAATTCTAAAGATGTTTTTTAAAACAATAAATCAAAACCCAATATCCTGGATTTTAATTTCTATTCTTGGGGTAATTTGGGGAAGTTCATTTTTATCAATAAAATATGCAATTATTGCATTCGAACCAATTCAAATCTCATCTCTAAGGATAATAATAGGTTTTTTTATAGTTTTTTTATTTTCTTTAATTTTCAAAATAGAAATATTTAATATTTATAAACCAAAAAGATATTGGTTATTTTGCATTGGAGTTGCTGTTTTATCGAATTTATTACCATTTACTATTTTGGCAATAGCACAAGTAAACTTTTCTACAATATTTGTTGGTCTTTGTATGGCCATTATACCTTTATTAATAACTATTTTTTCACTTTTTCTATTTAAATATGAACCGATTTCATCCAAAAAATTATTTGGTATCATAATTGGGTTGAGTGGCTCAGCTCTTTTAGTTATCTCCAAAGCATCCGAAGATTTAGATAATAACCAAGAAATACATTTTATATTTATATTTTTATGCATACTTGCCCCAATCTCTTACTCATTTGGAGCTATAATTATAAATAAAGCTGAAATTGAAAACTTGCTATCTTTTACAACACATGCCCTATTTATAGCTTCTGTCTTAAGCTCACCTTTTTTAGTTAAACAAGGTTTATTTCCAAATAAAATTGATTTGCAATCTATTTTTGCAATTTTATATCTTGGAATAATACCAACAGGTGTGGCGACAATAATTTTAGTCTATTTAATCAAAAAAGAAGGTCCAATATTTTTGAGCTTAGTGAATTACAAGGTTCCACTTTGGTCAACGATTTTTGGTTTTCTATTACTCAAAGAAATGTTACCAAATAATTTTTTTCTTTCATCATTTTTAATATTGATTGGCATTATTATTTGTCAGTCAAAAAAAGTATAGTAAAATTATAAATTTGATATCTTATTTTCAATTTCTTTCAAAATTGGAGCAATCATTTTTGAATTAGAATGTTGAATCATAATCCTAATAATGGGTTCAGTTCCAGACTTTCGAACTAAGATTTCTCCATTATTTGCAATTTTACTACTCAGTTTTTCAATAGTTTTTTTAAATTCTAAATTTTCTAAAGGATCATTTTCAGGTTCAAATGTTAAATTTACTAATTTTTGTGGAAATGGATCAAAAACATTTAAGAGTTCGCTTGTAGTTTTTTTTGATTTTTTAAGAATTGATAAAAAATGAAGTGCAGCTAATAATCCATCTCCAGTAGATGAATAATCTGTCATTATGATATGACCGGATTTCTCACCACCAAAATTAAATCCGTTCATATTCATTTTTTCAGCAACATACCTATCACCAACCGGTGTGCGAAATAAATTCAAACCTAAATTATTAAGGTATTTTTGTAATCCTAAATTTGACATTACCGTTGAAACTACAGAGTTACCTTGTAGCGTTTTTTCCATTTTCAGATTTCTTGCAATAAGCGCAATTAATTGATCACCATCTATTTCTTTACCTTTTTCATCAAGTAATATTACCCTATCAGCATCTCCATCTAAGCAAATTGCTAAATCAGCATTATGCTCTCTTACCAATTCTGCAGCCTTAAGTGTATTAGTAGAACCACAATTTAAATTTATATTAAAACCATTGGGATCTACTCCGAGAGGTATTACTTTAGCTCCCAATTCCCAAAGAATTTGCGGAGCGCATTTGTATGCAGAACCATTGGCACAATCAACTACTATTTTTAAATTTCTTAAATTCAAATTCTTTGGCAAACTTTTTTTTACAGCCTCAGTATATCTTCCTAATACTTCATCTATCCTTTTTACTCGGCCAACTAATGAAGGACCAACAAGATCAATTTTATCAAATATTAATCTTTCTATATCTTTCTCTACACGATCAGATAATTTGAAACCGTCAGGACCAAAAAATTTAATTCCATTATCTTCAAAATTATTATGTGATGCAGATATCATTACACCTAGATCTGCTCTCATGGATCTTGTTAACATACCAACTGCAGGTGTAGGTATAGGTCCTAAAAGAAATACATCCATACCAATTGATGTAAAACCAGATGTAAGAGCGGTCTCTAACATGTAACCCGATCGTCTAGTATCTTTACCAATAATTACTCTATTGGATCTTTCACTACCACTCTTTGATAAGAAATATTTGCCACAAGCAATACCTAATTTTTGAGCAAATTCTGCATTAATAAATTCAGAGTTGACTTTTCCCCTAATGCCATCAGTTCCAAATATTTTCCTAACCATTACAAACTTTCTTGTTTAAAAATTTGATTTTAAACTATTAAAAATCTTCAACATCTCAGAAGTTTCTTTAATATCATGAACTCTAATAATATGAACACCTTTTTTTATAAGCTCAAATGCTAAAATTACAGAACTCAACACTCTTTTTTTTGGTTCCTTCTGGCCTATTATTTTTCCAATAAAACCTTTCCTTGATAATCCTACAAGAATAGGACAACCTAGTGAATGGAATAGATCAATATTGGAAATGATTTTTAAATTTTGATTTAAGGACTTGCCAAAACCGATACCTGGATCAATTATTATTTTAGATTTTGGTATACCAAAAGATAATAAAAAATTTATTCTGTTTTGGAGATAGTCATAAATATCTAGCAAATAATATTTTCCTAATAACTTCTTATGAAGTTCTTTTCCAGATCCTGAATTATGCATTAAGCAAACAAAACATTTACGCTTTTTTACAACATTTATGCTTTTTGGGTCATACTGCAATGAAGACACATCGTTAAAAATAGCTGCTCCATTTTTTAAGGCAAAATTAGCTACACGTGACTTTCTTGTATCAATAGAAAAAATTTTTGATGAATATTTTTTACTTATAAGCTTAAATACTTTTTTTATTCTTTTTATTTCTACTAAATCTTCTACATCAATGAAGTTGGGCTTAGTCGACTCACCTCCAATGTCTATAATGTCTGCACCTTGATTAATTATATTGTCAATATAATTATGTAATTTATTTTGAGGTATGTTTTTGACATTAGAAAAACTATCCGGTGAAAGGTTCAGCACACCCATTATAACTGGTCTGTTTTTATAACCACATAAATTGAATGAATTTGAAATGTCTTTAATTACTGTTTTAGGAACATCATTCGAATTTATAATAAATGGTTTTCTTCCTCTTTGAATTACTTTAACTTTATCAAACCAGAAATTTCTATCTGACAAAAAAAGGCTTCCTTTAGTGGCTTCAGGACCAAAATTTATTAATGGCTGAAAATATTTAGTCAAATTTTTTCCTCAAAAAATCATAATTTTTTAATCAATGCCATTAAATCAGAATATTTTGAGAAAAAGTAATCTGGATTTAAATCTGATATGTTTTCTGTTCTATAACCTTCTGTAAATAAAAAAAATATTGAATCTGAATTTCTTGCCGTTTTTAAGTCAGTTTTACTGTCACCTATATATATAGTCTTTTTTGAATTAAAACTTTTTAGTGCAAAATCTACCATTAACGGATCTGGTTTTAATACATCTAATGAATCTCCAAAAGCAAAACCTGAAAAAAAATCTTTAATGTCAAAATATTCTAGAATTTTTAAAGCTGGTTCTTTATTTTTTTGAGTACATATGGCCATATCAAAATTCGAAGATTTCAATTGTGCTAATACACTTTTAACATCTGGGAAAAGGTGGGTTTGAAAAAATGGGTCGATATAATAATGTTTTTTAAATATCCTAACATATTCATCCACTGAATCATATTTGTATTTATAAAAATTTAATAGCCTTTCCACTTGTTTTATTATACCACCACCGATAAAAGTAGAATACAACTTTGTATTAATGTTTGGTAAGCTTAATTCATTAAGTAAATTATTAGCTGCCTTAGTCAAAGCTGGTGCTGTGTGAACTAGTGTCCCATCAAGATCAAAAACTATATTATAATCTTGCTTCACTTTGGTTTATTCTCTGTTACTATTCTAATACCTAATGATCCTTTTATTCTATCTAATTTTTCAATTTTAATGTCAATTTTTTTAACTCTTTGATCCTCAAAACATGTTTCAGATATTTTTGAAGCTAATGTCTCTAAAAGATATAACCTGCTTGCAGATGTATGCTTTTTTATTGCATTAATAATAATTTCATAAGAAATTACATCTTCAATATTATCATTTCTATTTTTATTTAAATAATCGATCGTCAAAAATACGTTGAATTTTAATCTCTGTTTTTTTCCAAACTCAGATTGATAAACTCCAATTTCAGTTTCATGAACAAAATCCTTAACAAAAATCTGTTCCAATCATCACCTCCATTATAAATATTTTTTTATTACCCTAATTAATAAATTATTTAAGGTAGTTTATAAAAAACATGATTACCAATTTCATTTGTTTTTAAAAATTTTTTTGACCAACTAGGGCTTACAAATTTAGAATGGTAAAAAGTAGCTCCTCCAGTTAGAAACCTAGCTGATGGTTCTAATAATATTTTAGATAGCTTCAAAATTCTTCCATAAATTTTTTTTTCATTAATTGTTTCCAGTTTACCATCACAGTTATAGGAAAATTGACATGCATTTAATCTATTAGCGCCTTCTGAAATGACACCACAAACACTATTCGGAAATTCATCCGATAAAACTCTATTAATTATTACTTCTCCAACAGCGTATTGTCCTTCAATCGATTCACCTCTAGCTTCAAAATAAATAGCTTCAGCCAAACATTTCATTTCTGATGAAGTTTTAGGCTGAGGTAATTTATCTAGAGCATCAAAGGAAAACTTTTCCCTATCATATCTTGCAAAACCAGATAAGTTTTTCAAAATATTTTGATCTAAAGAAGAAATTAAAAATAAATCGGACTCTACAAAATCTTTTAATAATTTAAAAGAATCTACTTCTTTTGTTTCAAGTTCACTATTTAGTTCTTCTGCAATTCCCAAATTATAAAAAAATATAAAAAGTAAATAAAATAAAATAGAAATTAATATTTTTCGAAAATAATACATGATTTTAATAATTAAAACTAAGTGAGTAGCTCATAATGCTAATATGACAATCATGCAAGCTTTATATAAAAAAATTTAAATAGATGATTTCAATATTAAAATTATTTTGCAGCCGCAAGTCTAGCAATAGGTACTCTATATGTTGAACAAGAAACGAAATCTAAACCAATTTTTTTACAAAATTCAATAGATTTTGGATCTCCGCCATGTTCTCCACAAATACCTATTTTGATAAAGGGATTAGCTATTCTACTTCTTTTTGAAGCAATTTTTAATAGTTCTCCAACACCATGTAGATCTAATGATCTAAATGGATCTTCAGGAAATATTTCTTTTTCTAAATAATTTCTCATAAATGAACCAGAGTCATCCCTGCTTAACCCATATGTCATTTGTGTAAGGTCATTAGTCCCAAAACTTAAAAAAGAACTTATTTTTGATAACTCGCCTGCTTTTAATGCTGCTCGTGGTGTCTCAACCATAACACCTAACTTATAACTAATTTTAAAATTAATTCCTTCACTTAATTTCATTATTACATCGTCAATCAAATTTTTAAGCCAATTAACTTCCTTGAAAGTCGAAACCATTGGTAACATTATTTCAGGGGGAAATTTTGATTGATTCTTTCCATAAATATTTATGCTAGCTTTAATTATAGCTTGTACTTGCATTTTATATAATTCTGGTAAAAGAATACCCAATCTAACTCCTCTTTTACCCAACATTGGATTTATCTCAGCCATTTGCCTACAAAGGTGAGATAATTGTAAAAAGGTCAGTTTTAACTCATCAGCCAATAGCTCTAATTCATTAACACTATTTGGTAAAAATTCATGAACAGGTAAATCTAACAATCTGATTGTTACAGTTTTAAAACGCATTATTTTGAAAATATTCTCAAACTCTAATTCCTGTATTTTTGAAAGATTAGAGATAAAATTTAACTTATCATTATTATTTGAAGACAACAGAATTTTTTGCATTATTTGCAAAGAGTTTTTTTCAAAAAACATATGTTCAGTTCTGCATAATCCGATACCATCAACTTTAAATCCTTTTGCATGTTCAGCCTCTTTTACAGTGTCGGCATTAGCTTTGACACTTATTTTTCCAAGACCACTTGCCCAATTCAAGATTTCAAAAAAATTTTTAGAAAGTTTTGGTTGTACCATTTTAGCACTACCTTTTGATACTTGGCCTGTTGATCCATCAATTGTAATCATTTCACCTGATTTCAATACTTCTCCAGTTGATGTAATTATTGCATTTAAGCTACTATTAACATTTAAATCGCTTACTCCTACAACACATGGTTTACCAAGACCACGTGCAACTACTGCAGCATGACTACTCATACCACCCCTCAATGTAAGGACTCCAGCAGATGCATGCATCCCTCTTATATCTTCAGAACTTGTTTCACTTCTGACCAGCACTACAGTAATTCCTTTTGAACTCATTTTTATCGCTTCTTCAGCTTTAAATGCAATTCTTCCAGAAATACCACCTGGACTTGCTGGCAATCCAATTCCAATAATGTCCAATTTAGAACTTTGATTAATTTGTGGATGTAAAGACTGAATAAACATTTCTGGGTCTATATTGGCAAGCATTTTTTGTTTGCTAATGATGCCTTTTTTGACTTTATCTATTTGAAGTTTCATAATAGCTGAAGGTTTCAAATCAACATTATTAGCATCTATCAAAAAAAGATTATTATGACTTAATATAAACTTATATTTAAGTTTTTTTTCAAAAAGATTAGTAGCTAATTTGTCTAGTTTCTGAATTTTATTAAAAAAAGGATTTGAAAATATATTAAATTTTGGTCGACCAATCTCAATATTTTCTGATAATAATTTTTTGAAACTAAAACCATCAAAGTATCTTGGAGAAGAATAACGATTCCCACCTTTTTGACATGAACCATTGATTTTTTCTTTACCAGTGTCAGTATCAATGAATTGTATTTCTAGATCAATATCAGTAGACTTTAAATTCTTAAATATCATTTTTTGAATTATTAAACCAATATAATCGTTACCAATACATCCTAATGAACTCCTTAATATTTTTGATGTTGAACTCTGCCATTCGTTTAATATCGTTTTAAATCCATAATGTATTTGCTTTGACGGATCTTGAGGAAAATCGAAACCCAAACTAGTCCTACAATAATGTTCAAATTCACTAATTAAAATATTTAAAGATTTTACATCTAGATTATTGACAGAATGTACTTGTTTGCTCTCAAGAGTTTTCAAAATTTTATTTTCAAAAAAATCTACTTCTAAATCGAAAACTCTTACACTGAAGTTTTTAATATGATTTAAGTATAAAAGGTTTGAAAATTTTTTGCCAATTTTTTTTGATAATTCATCAACCATCTCTCTATTTAAACCCAAATATAAAAAGGCTTCTGGTCCAGCTAATTCTTTGCTGTTTGGGCTAGATCTTAAACAAAAAGGACCATTTACTAAAAAATTATTTGGAAATTCTGGAGATTCTTTTCCAAGGTCTATTTGTTTGAGAACATCAGAGGAAACAAAAAAGCCATCGACAACTGGAAAACCAATCTTTCCCAAATTAGAAATAATGATAGCTTTCTCTCCAAACTTTTTTTGACATATATCAATTTCAGAAGATACTGGAATTAATAATCTTTTGTTTTTTTTCATCTATATTCTTGAGGTACTATTAAACATTGAAATGTTCAAAACAAGCAACTGAATGCATGATTTTTCTTACTTTATTACATAAATTTAGCCTATTTGTTTTAATATTTTTTTCAGTTGCGTTGATAACAACATTTTCGAAAAAGTTTTCTATTTCTTGATCAAAAGATGCTAGGAATATTAGTACTTTTTTATAGTCGTTTCTTTTAATTAAATTTATAACTTTTTTCTCTACTGTTATAAGTTTTTCGTAAAGCTCTCGTTCATCTTTTTTTTCAAAAAGTTCAACTAATGGCTCGCCAGAGTAAATATCATTACTTTTCTTTTCTTCCGAATTTAAAATATTTATAGGTCTTTTGTAGGAATTAATTAACTTGGTGAACTCTTTTGTTTTTTGAAAGTTTTTTAAACTTTCTATTTTTAAATAGAACAAGAAAGGATTATTAAATTCGAATAATGCTAAACATGCATCTAATAAAACATTACTAAATTCTTTTTCTAATAAATATACTCTAAACCTATCTTCTATAAATTTAATCAGATCATTAGAAACATTTATTTCTAAATAATTATGAATCAATTTATTTATGTCTAAGTCAATTTTATTTTCAATAAGAATTCTGATTAAACCTATTGCAGACCTTCTCAAAGCATAAGGATCTTTTGAACTAGTTGGTTTTTCATTTATCTTCCAAAAACTTATCAAAGTATTAATTTTGTCTGCTAAAGCTAAAACTATTGATATTGGCTCAGTAGGTACTTTATCATTTAATTTCATTGGCCAATAATGTTCTTCAATTGAATGGGCTATAATTTTATCAATGCCTTCTTGGTCAGCGTAAATTTTGCCAATTATCCCTTGTAATTCAGGGAATTCTGAAACAACTTGTGTAACCAAATCTGTTTTACATATTCTAGAAGCAATTACACATTTTGAAGAATCTACACCTAATAGATGAGAAATTTTTTTTGAAAGTTCCTCAATATTATTAATTCTATCTAATTGACTTCCAATCTTATTATGAAAAGTAACTTTACTTAAATTTTTAGTAAAACTTGATAGCCCTTCAGTTTTTATAACCCTTAAATCATTTTCAAAAAAGAATTTTGCATCTTTTAACCTGGATCTTAAAACTCTTGTATTCCCATCTAGGATAGCTTTTCCACCGTCTTTTGCCAACATATTTGCGACAACTATAAATTGATCTATTAAATTTTTATTTTTATTAAAAACAGATAAAAATTTTTGATGCTCTTTCATAGTGACTCTTAAAATTTCTTTCGGTAGGGATAAGAATTCTTTATCAATTTGTCCTAAAAAAACTACTGGCCACTCAACCAATCCTACTATTTCTTCTAAAAGTTCTTCATCAAAAATAATAGAACTATGCTTATTTTTTAATAAATTCTTAGTGGCATCAATAATTATTTTTTTTCTCTCATCCCTATCCAATATAACTTTATTTTCAAATAATTTTTGTAAATAGTCACTTACACTTTTAGGATAAATTTTTTTTGAAGAAATTAAATAATGACCAAAAGTAAAATTTACTGATTTTACCTCATTAAGTTTCAAATCTATGATTTCAAAATCATTTTCATTATTAAAAAGAGAACAATAAACAAATTTTAGAGGTCTTACCCATCTTAAATTTCCTTCTCCCCATCTCATTGACTTTTTCCATGGAAAATTAGTTAATAAATTTTTAGAGATTTGTCCTATAATATCAGTTAAAGTAATGCTCTTTTTTTTAGATTTATAGAAATAAAACTCACCTTTTTTTTCTTTTTTTGTATATAGTAAAGATTTATCTATATTCAGTGAACGAGCAAAACCCTCTATTGCTTTACTTGGTGAACCAACTCTTGGCCCTCTCTTTTCTTCAAAAGAAATTTTTGAACTTTCTGAAAGATCATTAATTATAAGGGTTAATCTTCGAGGGGTTACAAAAGTATTAAGTTTAGCGTAATTTAAACGAGCATGTAATAATTCATCAATAAAAAAATTCTCTAGATAAAGAGAGGCATTGTACTGCATTCTAGAGGGAATTTCTTCTGAATAAAACTCTAAAACCAAATCAGACATTTTTTTATTTCACAAATATTTCATTTAGCTGACGCCATTCATATCCTAAACCATTTTTAGAAATAGCAATATATCTATCTATCCCAAGTGTTTCATTTTCCTCTGCAAGGTAAGCTTTTAATAGTCCCTTATCAATATCAGATTGAATTTCTTCATAATCAAAACATTTAAACCAAAACGGAGCAGATAAAGGTGAAGCTTTATCATCTTCATCAAATTTTTCAAATAATGATGGATCAACTTTAAAACATCCTCGTAGTTTTAATTTTGACACATCTGATCTTATCCCCAGATACTCTTTTACTTTTATTAGTTTATTATTTACCATTATTACTTCTTTATTTGACACTTTTGAATAATATGCAAAATTCTGAAAATAGAAAAAAATAATCCCAAATACTAAAGTTACGCCTATTAATAATATTACAGTAATTTTGCCAGACATTTTCTCGAATACTAATCCTTTTCAGAAACTATATAAGCTTCAGCGCAACTTTTAGCTAAATTTCTTACTCTAGAAATAAAGTTTTGTCTCTCTGTTGGTGAAATTACTCCTCTTGAATCTAATAGATTGAATAGGTGACTTGCTTTTATGCAATAATCATAGGCTGGTTGAACCATTATTATAGAATAACCACTTTGAGGATCAATTTTTGGTTGAGATAAAATTCTATTACATTCTTCTTCATAATCACTAAAATGTTTTAATAATGTTTCTTCATTGGCCACATTGAAATTCCAACGACTATATTCCCTCTCTGCTTTTTGAAAGATATCTGAATACTTCATTGGATAAATGCATTCTGGACTATTGAAAGGTAAATCCATTACATCATCAATACCTAATACAAACATTGCTATTCTTTCTAAACCATATGTAAGTTCACCAGATACTGGTTTACAGTCTATTCCTCCTACTTGTTGGAAATATGTAAATTGGCTAACTTCCATTCCATCACACCAAACTTCCCATCCTAACCCCCATGCACCAAGTGTAGGACTTTCCCAATCGTCCTCAACAAATCTTATATCATGATTATTAAAATTTATCCCTATAGATTTTAAACTATTAAGATATAATTCCTGCATTTCGAAAGGCGAGGGTTTAAGAATAACTTGGTATTGGTAAAAATGTTGAAGCCTATTGGGGTTTGCACCATACCTACCATCAGTAGGCCTTCTAGAGGGTTGAACATAAGCGGCATGCCAATGTTTTTTTCCTAGAGCTCTTAAGGTAGTTGCTGGATGAAAAGTACCGGCACCAACCTCTAAATCATAAGGCTGTAAAATAATGCACCCTACTGAAGCCCAATATTCATTTAATTTTTGAATAATTTCTTGGAATGAGTCAGGCAAAAATTAAGCTTTCTTAAAAAAATATTAGTTTCATCGATTGTTTACAACAATTTTGGTCAACTATAAAAGGTATTTTTTATAATTTACAACTACATTAGTTAAAACTATTCCATTTCTAAAAAAGATCTCCTAAATTCAAGATTTTTTTCTGCTTCGCCTATAAATGAACTAGTAAGCATTTTAGTACCAGGTTTATTTACACCCCTTGTGCACATGCAATGGTGCTCTGCTTTTATTGCTACAGCGACAGCATTAGGATTTAAGGTTTCTTGAATTGCTAAAGCTATTTCTCTGGTAAGTCTTTCTTGAATTTGAAGTCTTTTAGCATATGCATTAACAACCCTAACTAATTTTGATATTCCAACAACTAACCCATTTGGTAGATACCCTACCTTTGCTACTCCGATAATTGGAGCCAGGTGATGTTCGCAGTAACTCTCTACTCTAATAGAGTCTAAAATAACCCAATCATTATATCCCTGTACCTCTTCAAAAGTTTTGCTCAATAATAATTTGGGATCTTCATTATATCCACCAAACCATTCGCTGTAGGCCTTTAAAACTCTCTTTGGTGTATCTTTTAAACCGTCTCTGTCAGGATTATCTCCTGTCCATCTCAGTAGAGTTTTTACCGCTTCTAGCACCTCTGTTTCTGATGGTCTTTCTGTATTTTGTAAATTTTCTCTTTCTGGGTTTATTGAAAAATCGTGAACACCCATTATTTTCTCCTAAGCATTAACTTTTAAAAAGTAAAATGGCTAATTAATTTAACCTAGATTTATTGATGAAACTTGATAAAAACAAAATAAATATTTGTTATCCTATATATGGTTTAAATTTCATTATAGATCACATATAATAAAGGTGCAACATATAGTAATGAAGGTAAGAAAAATTAAATTTTTTTAATTAATGAAATTGAACTAAGAGTTTCATTCTCAGCAAGAAAAATGAAAGAAGAAATAAAATCTATAATTGTAAAAACTCCAGATGATTGGCATTTACATTTAAGAGAAAGTCCTATCATTGAAAAGGTTCTTCCGTATTCATATAAAAGCTATGGGAGAGCCATAATTATGCCAAATCTGGAAATTCCAATAATTACATTTTCTCAAGCAAAAAGATATTATGAAAAAATTAAATATTTAATTAAAACTGGGAATAATTTCGAGCCTTTGATGACACTTTTTTTGAGTGAAGATACTAAAGTACAAGACATAAATGAAGGTGTTAAGAGTGGAATAATAAAAGCTATTAAATTTTATCCTAAAGGAGTTACTACAAATTCTTCAGGGGGTATAAAAAATTTATCCAAAATTTACAAGTTATTAGAAAAAATTGCGGATTTTGGTATTCCACTATTAATACATGGAGAAACTTCAAACACTGAAATTGATATTTACGACCGAGAAGCATATTTCCTTGAAGAAACAGTTTTAGGTATAAGAAAAAATATACCTAATTTAAAAATTGTATTGGAGCATATTACAACTAAAGAGAGTGTTGATTATGTATTAGAAAGTAAAAAAAATGTTGCAGCAACTGTGACCGCGCATCATCTTATAATCAATAGAAATCACATCTTCGATGGAGGAATGAGACCCCACTTTTATTGTAGACCAATTGCCAAAAGAGAAGAACATCGGATAGCAGTTCGTGCAGCAGCTACTTCAGGAAACTCTAAGTTTTTTTTGGGTACAGATTCAGCGCCTCATTTTGATCATAATAAAGAAAATTCTTGTGGTTGTGCCGGTATTTTTTCATCACCAAATGCATTAGGGTATGTAGCACAAGTTTTTGATGAGGATTCCTGTATCAACAATCTTGAAAACTTTATTTCTATAAATGGAGCAAAATTTTATAATTTGCCATTAAATTCTTCGCTTACCAAATTTAGAAAATTTAAAGAAGCTATAAAATATCCAGAAAAAATAAAAATTGGTAAAAATATGATTACATTGTTTAATCCTGGATACCCTTTATATTGGGAAAATGATATTCTACCTTGATAAATTTGAGAAGGAAAGAGCTTGACTAATATAGACAAAAATATTGCAAGAACTACAGCAAAATTGCTATTAGAAATTAATGCCGTTCATTTTAATTCAATAAAACCTTTCACCCTTACTTCTGGTTTAAAAAGTCCGGTCTATATTGATTGCAGAAAACTTATTTCTTATCCGAAGGCAAGAAGCATTATAATAAATTTTTGCAGTGAAATAATCACAAAAAAAATAGGTTTAAATAAAATTGAAAGCTTAGTGGGTGGTGAAACTGCTGGAATTCCATTTGCTTCATTTTTAGCATGTCAATTAGAACTACCAATGCATTATGTACGAAAAAAACCGAAAGGATTTGGTGTAAATGCGCATATTGAAGGAAATAATATTAGGGGAAAAAAGGTAATTTTGATAGAAGATTTAACAACCGATGGGGGTAGTAAAATCAAATTTTGTGATTCAATTAGAAGAGCCGGTGCAAAAGTTGAAGACGCAATTGTATTATTTTACTATAATATTTACGATGATGTCATAAAAAAACTCCAAAAATCTGGTATAAATCTTTTTTATTTGGCATGTTGGTGGGACATCTTGGATTATTGTAAAGAAAAGAAATCTGTAATAGACTTAAAAACTATTGACCAGATAGAAGAATTCCTGAATTCACCAAAAAAATGGTCACAAAAACATGATAATAAAAATTAGAGATGCTATGAATGATATATCAAGAGATAAGACAAAAAAAAAATTGAGTGAACTACAATTTAGAGTGACCCAACAGAGCGCTACAGAACGGCCATTCTCGCATGAAGGTTTTGAAGAAGATACAAAACTTTTTGAATGTGTTTGCTGTGATTCTATTCTTTTTAAAATAGAAAATAAGTTTGAAAGTGGATCTGGTTGGCCAAGTTTTTGGTCGCCATTTTCAGCAGAAGCAATTACCGAGCATAAAGATGAGAGCTATGGTATGGTTAGAACAGAAGTAAAGTGCAGTAATTGTAATGCTCACTTAGGACATGTTTTTGAAGATGGCCCTGAACCTACTGGACTAAGATATTGTATTAATGGTGCTGCGCTTAACGGCAAAAAATGATTTAGCTCTAATTTTGCTGAAAGTTTTGTGATGAAAAGTTACCTATGTTTCCAAAAATTTGCTGAAGAATTGTAAGCTTTCTACCACCTGAAATTACTTTATTTGTACTTATCTCAATAATTTTTGAATCTTTTTGAGTAAAACTTTCCTTACTGATAAGTTTATTACGCTTAAATTTCAGCATCAGTACTGATCTTTCTTTAAGTTTCGGAGCAAAAAAAGCAATATTTTCAATTTTTTGACTAAAGTAGATCCAAGTCTCTTCTTTCTGAGTATCAATCATAAGAGGTTCACCAAGATTTTTTTTTACTTGATTTTTGGTTGAGCTACCAATTATTAATTTTTGAAATATATCATTGTCAACTGGAACTCCATTCTGCACAACTAATTTGCTGCATCCAATAGTAGAAAAACATAATATTAAAATTTTAAAAAATTTGCAAAATCGTATTAAATAATGATAAGCCATTTATAAAATTTAATATCTTAATTCGAAACAAGATTCAATCTTTTGATTATAGAATATATAATATGACAAAAAAAAATAAAAATAATTCTTTTAAAGTTAAATGGTCTTCCCCTCCATTTAGTAGGGTTATCAAATTTTCGGAATTTGATTTTAGCAAAAAAAAACAAATCAAGTTAAATTTAAATAAAAGAGAACTCAATCTTCTAGAAAGATTTTTAGAAGTTAGATCAATTAAAACTTTTAATTGTATAATTAATATTTTTCAATTAGGCACTGATTTTGAAATTAATGGCAAAATATCAATGAACTGTAATCTTCAGTGTATTATTAGTCTCGAGGATATAAAATATAAAGTATATGTACCTTTTAAAAGGCATTTATCATCTAATCAAATTAAAAATATTGATGCATTAATCAAATATGAAGATATTAACTGTGAAATAGATCCTTTGACAGAATGTATCGATTTAGGTGATATAATTAGTGAAGAACTATATCTTGCAATACCTAAATATCCCAAAAAGGAAGGAGTAAAATTGGAGCAAATTTATAGTAACGAAGAAGATACCGAATTAAATCCATTTCAAGAGCTTGAAAGACTAAAATTTTAAAATTTGAAAGCTTAAAATTATAAAAAAATTTATTAAAATTAAATTTTTGTATTGAAAATAACTTTTTGTTTAATTAGTACTGACAAATTATTATATCAAAAAGGACTTATCATGGCCGTACCAAAGAGTAAAATTACAAGATCTAAAAGAGGCATGCGCAGATCACATGACTCTGTAAAGGCAATTAATGTTGTGGAATGTCCTAATTGTGGAGAACAAAAAATTCCTCATCACATATGTAAAGCGTGTGGTTACTATGGTGATAAAGAGATTACACCTATAGTTGAGGATATTGATATTGATGATGATGCCGCATAAAAGGTGAGATAGATTCTTATACCATTTTTATTATGCATAAAATAAAAGATAAAATAGTTATATCCATAGACTGTATGGGTGGTGATTTAGGCGAGCAAGAAGTTCTCAAAGGAATTATCAGTGCTTATAATAAAAATAATTATTTGTATTTTATTATCCATGGAACGGGAAATTTACTTCCCAAATTACTTAGTAGACACAAAATACTTTCTGGATCTTTCAAGTATGTGGAAGCCAGTAATGTGGTGAGTATGAGTGAAAAACCCTCACAAGCCTTAAGAAAAGGAAAAGAGAGTTCAATGTGGAATGCTCTTTCATGTGTTTCTAGTGGAGAAGCTGAAGTAGCCATATCTTGTGGAAATACAGGAGCATTAATGGCAATGTCCATGGTTAAATTAAAAAAAATAAATGGAATAAACAGACCTGCTATAGCAGTACTTTGGCCTTCAACTAATATAAATGGATTTAATATTTTATTGGATGCAGGAGCAGATATTAAAGCAGATGCTCATGATTTATGCCAATATACCGCGATGGGTGTGTCATATGCAAAAAGTGGCTTTAATATAGAAACACCAAGGGTTGGTATTTTAAATGTTGGTACAGAAAACCATAAAGGAAGTTCAGAATTACTGAAGGCTTCTGACATGATTGAAAATTTGTCATCAATTTTAGGCTTTAAATTCATTGGATATGTAGAAGGAGATGATATACCTTCTTCTAAAATTGATGTAATAGTAACAGATGGTTTCACTGGAAATATAGCTTTAAAAACTGGTGAGGGTACTGCTACTTTAGTTAGAACATTATTCAAAGAAACTTTTACAAACTCATTTCTGGCTAAAATTGCTTCATTTCTTGCTTTTAAAGCATTAAAAAATCTAAGAAAAAGAATTGATCCAAGAAGAGTAAATGGTGGAGTTTTTTTAGGACTTAATGGAACGATTGTTAAATCACATGGTAGTTCAGATGCCATTGGTATATGTGCAGCCATTACTCTTGCTAGTAAACTAGCCAAAAATAATTTTCAAAAAAATCTTGAAAATAAAGTTTTACAAATAAATAATCTTTAAGGTTTTTAATAATTTGTACTAAAACTATAATATTAAAAAATTTATAATTTGAATATCAATATATGTTGACTCTAAGTAAGTATTTTTAATATTATTTTTTGATGGAATATAATAAAAATAATAACAGTCTTACAAGGCTAGAACTTTCAGATGCTTTAGTTCGAGAGGTTGGTCTTTCTAGACACGAGTCTATGCAATTAGTAGATGACGTACTAGACCACTTATCTAATTCTCTATCCCTTGGAGAAAACGTAAAAATATCATCATTTGGAACGTTTTCTTGTAGACAAAAAAAAGAACGAATAGGTAGAAATCCTAAGACAGGAATTGAGGCTCCAATTATTGCTAGAACAGTTGTAACTTTTAAACCTTCGCAAATAATGAAAGACAAAATAAATAAAGGGAACCAAAAAAGATAATTTGGTTAATTTAATTGGTAATTGAAAAATCACCTCACGCTTTTAGAACTATTTCAGAGGCATCAGAAATTTTGTCACTACCTTCACATGTTTTAAGATTTTGGGAGAGTAAGTTTAAACAAATTAAACCATTGAAAAGAGCAGGAGGGAGAAGATTTTATAGACCAAATGATATATTATTTATATTTGGCATAAAAAAACTATTGCATATTGATGGATTAACTATAAGTGGAGTTAAAAGGTTAATAAAAGAAAATGGAATTAACGATATTATTAACATTGGTAAGAGTATGAGGGGTAATAACCTAAATTTTCAAAAAAATGCATCATCTCTTGAAAAAATAAATATTCAAAAATCTAACTTTAATAAAGATAAAATAGAAGAAGTTATAAATGAATTAAATTTTTTGAAATTAAAAATTGAAAGTAGAATATCAAATGATTTTTAAGATATAATATAATAAATTCTATTACGGGCTATAGCGCAGTCTGGTAGCGCGTTCGTCTGGGGGACGAGAGGTCGTGAGTTCAAATCTCGCTAGCCCGACCATTTATTTAGGAAAAAATTATGTGTTCAAAAGAGCATGCATTTTATAAATCAGTGCTTCCTTCTCAAAATATAAGAGAACTTTTGGATAAAAAACAAATATTTTCAAATTTAAATTTTGAAAAAGACCAAATTCAGCCTTCTAGTATCGACCTTCGTTTGGGATCAAAAGCCTGGAGAATGAGAGCTTCATTTTTGCCCGGTACCGATAGAAAAGTTAGTTCTTGTATATCAGAGTTTGCAATGCAAGAGATTGATCTATCTAAGGGCTATATTCTAGAAAAAGGTTCTGTTTATTTGGTAAAGCTGCAAGAAACCTTAGATCTACCAGAAAATATCGAAGGAATCGCAAATGCTAAGAGCTCTACTGGGAGATTAGATTTGTTCACTAGATTAATTAGTGATTACTGTAATGAATTTGACAGGGTCATTAAAGGTTACAATGGTCCATTATACGCTGAAATTGCACCAAATTCTTTTTCAGTATTAGCTCAACAAAATATAAAACTAAATCAAATCAGATTTAAATTACATAAAACTTTGGATACTGAGCAAGTTTTAATTAATAGAGACATAGCCAAACCAAAAATTTTTTCTATTAATTTACAAAACAATGATAATTTATTTATTGGTTATCGGGCAAAGTCTCATACAGACTTAATTGATTTAAGAAAGGTTAATTACTATAGTATTGACGATTTCTGGGAAAAAATTGAGTCAAAAAATAAAAAAATAATTTTAGACCCAGGAGCATTTTATATTTTAAGTAGTAGAGAATATGTAAGTGTTGCACCTAATTTTGCAGCCGAAATGGCTCCTTACATTCCAATGATAGGTGAATTTAGAGTTCATTATGCTGGATTTTTTGATCCAGGGTTTGGCTATAGTACTGACAATACTCAAAAATCAAGAGCAGTTTTAGAAGTTAGATGCCACGATACACCTTTTATTTTGGAGCACGGTCAAAAAATGGGGGAATTGATATTTGAAGAAATGTTAGAGAAGCCAGACATTTTATATGGAAAAACACTAAAATCAAATTACCAAGGACAAGGGTTGAAATTGTCAAAACATTTTAAAAATTAACAAGACTTATTTCTTATCAAATTTCACATATCTTCTTTTAAATCAGTTAAAAAACCAGCTTCTTTCATTTCTTTAAAATTAGGTAAATCTTTAACTTTACTTAATCCAAAATAATCTAGAAAATAATTAGTTGTTATATATGTAACTGGCATTCCTGGAGTATTTCGTCTTTGTCCTAAGCTAACCCACTTAGATTCTAATAAAGTATCAATTAAGCCTTTATGTAAACTTACCCCCCGTATGTCTTCTATTTCTGTCCTTGTGACAGGTTGATGATACGCAATAACAGCCAAAGTTTCTTTGGCAGCTTTGGATAACTTGACTTTTTTTTCAACTTTTTGCGTTATGTGATTACTGTAGTATGGTGAAGTCCTAAAAGCGTAAGTATTGTTAATTTTAACAAGATTGACTGCACGATTACTATAAAAATCCATTAAACTTTTAAGAGATGCCCCTATGTCCTCAATAAATGGGCAAGACTTTTTTAAGTAATTTATACTTAAAGGTTCAGTAGATGAAAAAATAATAGCTTCAAGAATTTTTTCATTTTCAAAATTGGTTTCATTATTTAATTCTGATACATGAGTTTTGGTATCAGAAAAATTTTCATTTTCATTTTTATGAATAAAATTCATTTTTTAACCTCTAAATCATTCCCTTTTATTTTTAAATCAGTAAATGCGGATTTTTGTTCTAAAAAACAATCTCCTGATTTTGCTAGCTCTAAAGAAGCTGCAAAAGTAGTAGCCATAGCTGATCTTATTTTTTTTTTGTTATGTTTCCAATCCCTAGGTATAATGTCTTGTATAAGAATCCAGTTTTTACTTTTGATGATATAGTTTATTAAAATATTCACAGCATCATCGATCTTGAAAATAGATTCTCTTATAAATTTCAAGGGTGAGAAAATCTTCTTACTATTTATTTTTGCAAAAGCACGTAAGATTTCAATTAACGAAGAATCTAACTTTTTAATAACTTTTTTATTATTTTTTTCAAAAAATCCTCTCTCAAAAAAATCTACTCCTAACTTCGGTTTCATAAAAAGTTCTTCTGTAGAATTTTTGATTTCAGATAACCTTTTCAACTTAAAAGCAAGATTTTGTTCTAGTTCTAAAGTGGATAATTCTTCTTCAAAAAAATCTTTGGGTAAAAGAATTCTACTTTTCAAATAGGTCAAAAAGGAAGCCATCATTAAATATTCAGCAGCTAGTTCCATTTTAATTTTACTAGCTGTTTTTAAAAAAAATAAGTATTGATCAACTAATTCTGTTATGGATATCTCCCTTAGATCAACTTTTTGTTTTTGAGCTAAAGAAAGTAGGAGCTCTAAAGGACCATCAAAACCCTTTAGATCAACTATAAATTCATTATTAATAGGATTTGTATTAACCATTTATTGTTATATGTCCGATATTATTTTACAATCTAAATCATGCTTTGAAACTAATTCACAATAATCTAACGCTTTTTCATAAAAAAAATAGTTATTAGATATAACACTGTAATTATTTATGTCATTTTCAGTCATATTTTTTTTAATTGAAAAATTTGTTATCAAATTAAGATCATCTATTTTTTTTACTGCTATTAACCTTTTATTAGCATTTTCTGGACTTTCAAAAGATCCTAAATATAAATAATATGATTTATCAGATGAAATTATTTCTTGTTTTTCTAAACTCTTTAAGGCTAGGTTGATAGAGTTTTGAAGCTGGTCCTTCATATCAGATGAGACTGCTTTTTCGTTATTGAGTAATTCTGGCTCAATTGTATTTAGAGGTTTATAATCTTTATGATCTTCTAAAGAATTACCCTCTTTTAGTGTATTTATTGATAAACCTAAATTTTCAATACCATCATGTGAGTTTTCTTCGGCAGGGATCTTGAAATCTTTATTTAAGACTGAAATTACTGGTAAGTCTTCAATCTCTACTTTACTTAATTGAATAGTCCAAATAACCATAAAATAAATTATGGTGGTAGATAAGCAAAAGCCTAAAAGTTTAATTATAATATTTACTTTTGTACCTGATTTAGCATGCAACTCTTCTTCAACCAAAATTACCTCAATATTTAAACTGCTCTTAATTTTTTATAATTTTAATTTTATATGTTAATATAAATTGAAAATTTTTACAACATTTCATCTACTGGTTTAACACCTAATATTTTTAATCCTGAAATAATTACTATTTGAATTGACTGAATCAATGCAACTCTTGCTAGGGTAACTTGCATATTATCCTTAATCAAAAACTTCATGGTATGATCTATTTTCCCAAGACTTTGCAAACCGTGAAAAAGCTGGGCCAGTTCATACAAATAGAAAGCTATACGATGAGGCTCATATCTGGAAGCAGAAACAAAAATTATATTAGGCCATTCAGAAAGTTTTCTAATAATTAATATCTCATTTTCACTAGATAAGTAAGATAAATCAGTTTTAGCTATAAATTCTTTTTCTGTATTAATGCCTAATGATCTTGCCCTTTTAAGTATTGAGTATATTCGAGCATTTGCATACTGAACATAAAAAACAGGATTATCTTTTGTTTGTTCTATTGCTTTATTAAAATCAAAATCTAATGGAGCATCATTTTTGCGCATTAAAAAAAGAAACCTAATCGAATCTTTTCCCACTTCATCTAATAAATCTCTAAGAGTTACATAAGTTCCAGCCCTTTTAGACATTTTCACTGGTATCCCATCTTTATATAATTTGACCAGTTGACATAGTTTAATTATTAAATCTTTTTTTCCACTTGATAATGCCTTAACAACTGCTTTCATCCTTACAGTATATCCACTATGGTCAGCTCCAAAAATATCTACGATTTCATGATAATTCCTTTTAATTTTATCATAATGATAGGCAATATCTGGCGCAAAATATGTCCAATTACCATCAATTTTTTTTATTGGTCGATCTATATCATCTCCAAATAATGTAGATTTAAACAAATCTTGTTCTCTCTCTACCCAATCCAGTTTCTCACTACCTTTAGGTTTCTCAAGTACACCTTTATATATCAAATTCAATTTAGAGAGGTAATCTATAGCTTCTTGAACTTTACCATTCTTGTAAAGTGAGCTTTCTGAAACAAAATTATCCATAATAATACCCAAGTCATACAAATCTTTTTTTATTTGATCCATCATTACACTTAAAGTGTAAGTCTTAATTTTTTCTAAATTTGACTTAATATCTGAAGACAAAAGTGAATCGCCAAACTCATCTACTAAGTTTTCACCTACCTTTTTTAGATAATCACCTGGATATTCATTATTATCAGCATTATATTTTCTTCCCAAAGCTTCTTCATATCTAGAGTAAACTGACCTACAAAGTGATTCAATCTGGGTGCCAGCATCATTAATGTAATATTCTCTTGTTACTGAAAATCCAACATTTTTTAAAAGACTTGCCAGAGTATCACCAAATATGGCACCTCTTGTATGGCCAACATGTAAGGGGCCTGTAGGATTAGCAGAAACAAATTCTATATTTACTGTCTTACCTTTACCAATATTCTTAAAGCCAAACCTTTCACCGTCTTCCAGAATTTTTTTAATTAATTTAATCCAAAATTGTTTATAAATTATAAAGTTAATAAAGCCAGGTCCTGCAATTTGAGCACTTTCTATCATTTGGTCCTTTTTTAAAATTTTTATCAGGTAACTAGCCAAATCTCTTGGCTTAATATCAGCTTGCTTAGCTAAAACCATTGAGACATTTGTTGATAGCTCACCAAAGCTTTCATCCTTTGGCTTTTCGACAGTAATTGAATTTTTTTTTAGATCTTTAGGTAATACGCTTTGGTTTTCCAACTTTTCAACCGCTAGCATAATTTTATCTTTTAAAATATTAGTTATTTCCATAACAAAAATTTATCCAAAAAAATTATCAAAACTTTTTTACTATCTGCTTATGTAGGTTTATAGCAAACCTGTCTGTCATACCAGAGATATAATCACCAATAATTCTTTTTGGATTTTCTAATACTTCATTATCAATTTTTTCTTGCCATTCTTTCGGAAGAAAGTTTGGATGATCATTAAAAATATCAAAAAGTTCCTTGACCACTAACGAACATTTTTCTTTTTCAAAAAGAACAACTTTGTTTCTATACATATTTTCAAAAAGAAATTTTCTTATAATTTCCATCTCATCATTGGTTTTTTTACTAAAATTTATTAATTTTGATTCCTGATCTTTACAATTATAAAATTTTTTTTCTTGAACTAATTTTAATCTTTTAGAACTCTCTTCTATAAGACTAGTTACTAATTTATTTAGAAAATGACGAATAACTTCATGACATTTTGTTTTGTAATTAACAGCTATATATTTTTTATCTATAAATTCATAAGCTTCATCTATTATTGGAAGTGACTTAATATCTGATAAATTAAAAAAACCAGCACGTAATCCATCTCCTAAATCATGACTATTATACGCTACATCATCAGAAATAGCCGCAATCTGAGCCTCAATACTAGGACTTTTTGTTAACTCAAATTTTTTTGAATCTTTAATGTATTTGAGTATTTGATCATTCTTTTTTGTTAGAGGACCATTATGTTTGATTATTCCGTCTAATGTCTCTATTGTTAGATTTAACCCAGGATGTGAGGCGTACATCTCCTCTAATTTAGTCACTATTTTCAAAGATTGTAAATTGTGATCAAATCCACCGTCATCTAAAAGTAGGCTTTGTAATTGTTCTTCACCAGTGTGTCCAAAAGGTGGGTGACCTAAATCATGAGCCAATGCAATTGCTTCGGCTAATTCTGAATTTGCACCCAATACTGTAGAAAGCGTTCTGGCAATTTGAGCAACTTCTAATGTATGAGTAAGTCGTGTTCGATAATAATCACCTTTATTTTCTAAAAAAACTTGAGTTTTAAATTGTAGTTTCCTAAATGATCCACAGTGCAAAATTCTATCCCTATCTCTTTGAAAATCAGATCGATAATTTGAAGGTTCCTCAGGATATTCTCTACCTTTTGATTGATTTGGTAAGATTGCGTAGTATTTCATTAAGTAAATTACTCCTTGTAACTAACGTATCTAAGCATTAATATATTTATATAACTATTATATCAATGTTCATGGAAGTCAAAATACCACCTAAAGTTACTCCTAATGCTTTTAAAAAAATTTTAGCTATTGGAGGCAAAAAATGCTTGCGAGTCGCCGTTGAAGGAGGGGGTTGCTCAGGATTTCAGTACGAAATCAGTATGGATAGTGATATAAAGGATGATGACATCATTTTGTCAGAAAATAATTGTAAGGTAATAATTGACCCAATTTCACTAGGTTTTTTATCTGGAGCAATAATTGATTTTAAAGAAGAATTAATTGGATCTAAGTTTGTTATAGAAAATCCTAATGCCACATCCTCTTGCGGTTGTGGTACCAGTTTTTCAATTTAAATAATAAGCTTAAATGATTATACAAAATTATGAAAATTGCTAGTTTTAATATAAATGGTATTAAAGCAAGAATTCAGTTACTGAAAGAGTGGCTGAAAAAAGAAAATCCCGATATAATAGGATTACAAGAGTTAAAATCTGATAATAATAATTTGAACAAAGATATGTTCGCTGATTTAGGTTATAGCTTTGCATATAATGGACAAAAATCATATAACGGATGTGGAATTCTTTCAAAACACGAAATCAAAAATATATCATATTTCTTCAATGGAATTCAGGAGGATCCTCAAAAAAGGTGGATAAGTGCTGAAATAAATGGAATTTTAATATGTAATCTTTATTTACCTAACGGTAATCCATTAGGTACTAAGAAATTTGAATACAAAATACATTGGATGAAGCTTTTATATAATTACTTAAAAGAATTACAATACAATGGTAAACCAATTGTAGTTATGGGAGATTTCAATATAATTCCACAAGATATAGATTGTAAATCTCCCAAAAAATGGATAAATGATGCCTTATATGATATAGACGCTAGGTCTATTTTTTTTAAAATTCTGAATTTAGGTTTTTATGACGCTCTAAGGATGAAAACATCTAACAAAAATATTTATACACAATGGGATTACCAAGCTGGTGCTTGGCAACAGAATGAGGGAGTTAGAATAGATCATTTCCTACTAAATCCACTAGCAACTGATAAATTAATTTCTCTTGGAATAGATAAATACATGAGAACTTCAGATCGACCATCAGATCATGTACCTATTTGGATTACAATTAGCTCTTAAACTTTGATGTTACAGGACCACCTGAATATATCCATGAAAACCTTTGTAAAATAAAATTAGGAAAATATCCTACAATTTTTAAAGAAAAATGAAAAACAAATTTCAAAAGGGGATTTTTTAAATGATACAATATTGCATTGTTTTTTGAAGCTTGTTTTATTTTTTTTACTCTTAAATATCTTTTATTTGTATATATTTTCAAAAATTTTGTTGGGTGAAGTTCATCAAAATTGTATTTCAAAGATTGACATAATACATAAGAGTCTTCAATTGCTTGAGATGCACCCTGAGCTAAATAGGGTAGTATTGGGTGACAAGCGTCACCCAACAAAATTATTCGGTTTTTGTACCATGATTTATTGAAAGGATATTCAAACAATCCCCACTTTTTTAAAGACGACACTTTCTCAAAAACACCTTCAAATGCAATAAAATCTGAAAAGTTTTTAATTAATTCTGATGTAGGTACCTTTCTGGTCCAATCTTGCTCATAAAAATTCTCTGTATTAATACAAAACACAAAGTTAATAAAAGCTTTATCTTTAATAGGATAAGAAACAGCGTGTTTTCCATTTCCCAAAAAAAGAAGTGTTTTGTCTTGTAAAAAGATATCAGGTATTTTTTTAGATGGTATTAGTGTTCTGAAAGCAACTTGTTTTAAAAATCTTGGTTTGTGATTTGGAAAAATTTTTTTTCTGACAAGTGAATTTACGCCATCTGCTCCAATAACAAAATCATAATTATAATTTTGATTTAGCAGTTGAATTTTTGCATTCGATGAGTTTTGAGTTAGATTATTTACAGGACTTTCATAGTTTATTTTTATTCCAAAATCTTCAACTTTATTTTTTAGGATAGATATAAGATCATTTCTATGTAGCTGATAAAAACCAGCGTTAAATTTTTTTTCAGCGATTTTACCTAGAGGTATTGAGGTTATTTTCTTTCCATTATGCCCATTTATACAATCCACCATTAATGGAAAGTTAGCAACGCTAGCTATATTTTCTTCTAAATCAAAAAGTCTTAGAATTCTAATTGCATTTGAACTGAGTTGTATGCCAACCCCAGATGATATTAATTTAGATTGTTTTTCAAATATAGTTACCTTATGTCCTAACTTTTTCAACATTAAGGCAGAAGATAACCCTCCTACACCAGCTCCAACAATTCCTATATTCAACACTTGCTTGTAAATATAGAATTATGAGGTCGTTTAGATATTATATTCAACCTATTCGTCTCTATGAACTCTTTCTCTTCTTTCATGTCTTTCTTGAGCTTCAAGGCTTAATGTTGCAATTGGCCTAGCGTCAAGTCTTTTGAAAGAAATAGGGTCTCCTGTTTCTTCACAAAAACCATAAGTACCATCTTCTATTCTTCTTAAAGCAGAATCTATCTTGGATATAAGTTTTCTTTGTCTATCACGTGTCCTAAGTTCAAGAGCTCTATCAGTTTCTTCTGAAGCCCTATCAGTAATATCAGGGATATTTCTAGTATCAGTTTGCATATCTTCAATAGTTTCTTTACTTTCTTTAAGTATAGATTCTTTCCAAGATATCAATTTGCTACGAAAATATTCAATTTGTTCTGAACTCATAATTTCTTCATCAGGTAAAGAAGAATGCTTTAGATTAGTTCTATGATATAATACCATCTTTTTGACCCCCCACTCTATGTCTAGACAGTTTATTATTTATTCAATATTTGATAACAGACTTTTAAATGGAATCAAATAGTTTGTCACTAAAAAATTTTAAATTTTGGAGAAAATAATGCAGTTTAATAATACTGAAAATTATATAACCACAGAAGACCTTGAGATGGCAGTTAATGCTGCTATTAATTTAGAAAAACCATTATTAATAAAAGGTGAACCAGGTACCGGTAAAACTGAGCTTGCAAAACAAGTTGCATTAAAATTAGGTTTAGAATTATTTGAATGGAATATCAAATCTACGACAAAAGCTCATCAAGGATTATATGAATATGATGCTGTGAGCAGACTTAGAGACAGCCAATTAGGTGACAAAAAAGTAAATGATATTAAAAACTATATAAATAAGGGAACAATTTGGATGGCTTTTTCATCAGAAGAGAGGGCAGTTCTTCTTATTGATGAAATAGATAAAGCAGATATTGAATTCCCAAATGATTTGCTTCATGAATTAGACAAAATGAAGTTTCTTGTTTACGAAACTGGTGAAATAATTTCTGCAAAAAAAAGGCCAATTATCATTATTACATCTAATAATGAAAAGGAATTACCCGATGCTTTTTTGAGGAGATGTTTCTTCCATTATATTCAATTTCCAGATCAAGAAACTTTAGCTAAAATAATAAATGTGCATTTTCCTAAAATAAAAAATAACCTTTTGCAGTCAGCTTTAGAAATATTTTTTGAAATAAGAGAAGTGCCAGGATTAAAGAAAAAACCTTCTACTTCAGAAATTTTAGACTGGATTAAACTACTTTTAGTTGAAGATATTCCTGTTTCTGATCTCAAAAAGGATCCAAAAGATATGCTACCTATTCTTTATGGAGCTCTATTAAAAAATGAACAGGACGTTCAATTATTTGAAAAATTGGCATTTATTAATAGAAATCGTTGAATTTAAAACTATTTCTATAATAATAAAAATAAAAAGGATTAATCTCTTTAAATGTTGTTAATATTAATTATTATCATATCAGGGTCTATTTTTGGATTTTATATAGCAAAAAAAAAGAATGGGAATTTTTTAGATAAACTCCAATATATCTCAATTTTTGGAATTATCTTTTTCCTTATTTCTATTGTTATTCAAATTTTTATTATGAGGTTTAATATTTTCTGATGTACACCAACTTTTTTTTAGATATAAAAAAATTTGGAATCCCTGTTTCTATTCAAGAATATTTAACTTTTTTAGAATGTCTACAGAATAATCTTTCTGAATTTGAAATTGAAAAATTTTATTTTTTAGCTAGGGCAACTCTTGTTAAACATGAGAAATTTTTTGATATATTTGATCAAATCTTCAGTTCCAATTTCAATGGGTATGAAAAAATAAATGTAAAAGCCATTATTGATAAAATGGAACTTCCTAATGAATGGCTAGAGAAATTAGCTGAAAAATTACTTACTAAAGATCAAATGAACGAAATTAAATCGTTAGGTAGCTTTGAAAAATTAATGGAAACACTAAAGAAGAGATTAGAAGAACAGAAAGGGCGTCATCAAGGGGGAAATAAATGGGTTGGAACAGCTGGAACATCTCCTTTTGGTGCTTATGGATATAATCCAGAAGGAGTAAGGATAGGGCAACAAGAAAGTAGACATAAAAAAGCAGTTAAAGTTTGGGACAAAAGAATTTTCAAAAATCTAGATGAAAATAGTGAAATTGGCACTCGAAGTATGAAAATTGCTTTAAAGAGACTTCGTATGTGGGCTAGAAATGGCTTAGATGAAGAATTTGATCTTGACAATACTATTGCATCAACTGCTCGCTCAGGTTTTCTTGATATTAAAACAAGACCAGAAAAGGAGAATGCCGTCAAAATAATCATTTTCTTTGATGTGGGGGGGTCAATGGACGCCTATGTTTCTAAAATTCAAGAATTATTTTCTGCTGCAAGGTCTGCTTTTAAACATATTGAATACTATTATTTTCATAATTGTTTATATGAAGGTGTTTGGAAAAATAATAGTAGACGCTGGGAAGAACAAATATCTACTTTTGATTTAATACATAAATTTAATAAAGACTATAAGTGTATTTTTGTTGGTGATGCCGCAATGAGTCCATACGAGATAGAGATGGTTGGTGGAGCAAATGAACACTACAATAATGAAAGTGGTAGGACTTGGTTAGAGAGAGCAAGAAGTCAATGGCCAAATAATATATGGATAAATCCTACTCACGAGGATTATTGGCAGTACACTCAGTCTACTTTAATGCTACAGGAAATATTTGATAATAGAATGGTTCCTTTGACACTCAATGGATTAGACGAAGGGATGAAATTACTTAATTAAATATGATAAAATTATTTTCTATACTACTTCCGATTTTCTTGGGAATCATTGGGTACAAAATTTCGTCCAAAAAAATGTCCAAATATTTGGAACAAAATTCATTTGCACTCAAGGATCCAATTATTAATTCCTTATTAAAAAAAGTAAGCTTTTCACTTAATCTTCCCAAAATAGAAGTTCATATTCTAGAGGATACAAATATAAATGGTTTAGCTTCTAATGACGGGAAAGTTTTTTTAACAAAAGGTTTTTTGGATAAATATTACTCAGGAATTGTTTCGGCTGAAGAATTAATTGGAGTTATTTCACACGAACTAGGTCACTTGGCTTTGGGCCATACAAAAAAAAGAATGGTCACTTATAGCTTGCAAAATGCTTTTCAAATGGGTTTAGGATTTTTGATATCTAGGATAATTCCTTTTGTTGGAATATATATATCATCTTTTTTTACCAACTTGTTAACTGCTAAACTATCCAGATTGGATGAATACGAAGCTGACAAATATGCAACTGCATTAATGATTAAAGTGGGTTTAGGTATAGAACCGTTAATTTCCTTATTTGAAAAACTTGATAAATTTACTTCAGGAAATAACAAGAATTTAAATTGGTTAAAAAGTCATCCAAGTTCGTCAGAAAGAATACAAGAAATTAAGAAGAATGCAGAATCCTGGAAATTATCAAAAAATATTTTTGAATGAAATTAGAAAAATTTGTTAATCGATTTTTCATCGGCAGCATTGCATAGCCATTTAAAGAAAAAATATTTATATGATTGTCCACATAGAATATAAATCTCATCTTCTTTTATCATCCAAAAAGCAGTACTTACTTGCCCCAACCTTGTTCTTCTAAATGAATCAGAGTTAAATTTACTTGGAAATAAATTTATAGGAGATCCTTTAGCTAATAACTCCCTCCAAAAAGAACCTTTGATTGAAAAAATAGTTCTAGAACTTGAAACATCTAGCACAAGAGCTTCCATTTGATCTAAATCATTTTCAATACTTGATTTAATAGTTTTAATCTCATCTTGATTTTTAGTAATTACCATTATTTCATTGGGGGACATCCAGGCTAAATAAAAATTTTTATTGGTACTAATTTTTAATCTGCTTGGAACCTTGAGTTTAAAAAAATCTTTGATAATTTTTTGGAATTTCCTGTTATTTATTTCTGCTCTTATAATTAACATACCGAAATGATCTAGGGCAGATATATTAAATAAACTATTTGAATATACCATTATATCAGACATTTTGTCTTTTACCTTCAATATCATAAAATTGAGGTTCAACTACAGTAGCTTTTAGTATATTTCCATTTTCTATAGGTATATCAACTATTTGTCCCTTTAATGCTTTTCCATTTTTTAGTAATGCCATAGCAATTGGTTTATCTAAAGTTGGAGAAAAATAAGAAGATGTGATATGACCGAGAACATCCTTAGCGCTTTTTCCACCAGATTTTAAAGCATATGCTCCGTCTGGTATTTTTTTTGTACTATTCTTAAGGGATAATCCAACTAATGTTTTTCTATTTGTATCTTGCATAAAAATACGCTCATGCGCTCTTTTACCTATAAAATCTCGCTTTTTTTTTGATATAGCCCATTCTAAATTTAAGTCTTGGGGAATAACTGTACCATCAGTTTCATCACCTATCATGATAAAACCTTTTTCTGCTCTCATAATGTGTAATGCTTCTGTACCATATGGAGTAAGACCTAATTCCCTACCTAATTCTAAACAACGCATCCAAAAAGCTATACCATTTTTACTAGGCACAGCAATTTCAAAAGATAATTCACCTGAAAAAGAGATTCTAAAAACCCTTGCTTCAAAATTTCCTAGTTTACCTTCAAAAAAATCTAGTGGTTTAAAATTAACATTATCTACTTTTAGACCACCTAACTTCTCTAAGAGTAATCGAGCTTTTGGTCCCGCAATAGTTATTTGAGTATACTCTTCTGTGACATTTTGAATAAATACTTTTTTATCCCACCACTCGGTCTGGTGCCACTCCTCCATCCATGAATAGACTCTATCTGAACCTCCTGTAGTTGTATGACACAAAAAAGTTTTTTCATCTAATCTTACCACTACTCCATCATCAAAAAGAAACCCATTTTCATTACACATTAATCCATATCTACATCTTCCAGGCTTTAACGAAGACATCATATTAGTATAAATTAAATCTAAAAATACACCTGCATCGCTACCACTGACAATTATTTTTCCTAATGTAGAAGCATCTAACATACCTAAAGCATTTCTAGTATTTTTGACTTCTCTTTGAATTGCCTGTTCTAAAGTTTCATTATTTCCTACGTAAGCGTATGGCCTTTGCCAGTCCGCCACTGGTTCAAAAATTGCTCCATTCTCTTGATGCCAGTTATGAATTGGTGTTCTTCTTATTGGTTTAAATAATTCTTTTCTTGCTTCACCAGCTATAGATCCAAGAGAAATAGGCGTGTAAGGTGGCCTAAAAGTAGTTGTTCCAACTTCATTTATTTCTTTTCCAAGTAAGTTAGCTAATATTTTTATTCCATTTATATTTGATAATTTACCCTGATCAGTTGCCATTCCAAGTGTTGTATATCTTTTTAAATGTTCTACGCTTTCAAAACCTTCCTGAGCTGCAATCCTTAAATCGGTTAACTTTACATCGTTCTGGTAGTCAACAAAACTCTTTGCTTTTAAATTTTCATCAGCTGCTTCTGGTACACAGAAGATAGAAGAAGTTTCACCCTTTATGCTTTTATCAATATCATAACGAATGGTTTTAGTCTTTTTTAAATTAAGTTCACTGTACAATATATTTAATTTTTTTTCTATATTAGCAAATAAATCGCTTGGCCAAAATTTCCCATCAGCAGATCCTAATACAGTAATAAAACTTCTACCAAATTCATTAATAGATGGGAAAGATTCATCTGGCACCAATGTATTCAGTTTACTGTCCCACTTTATCTTACCACCGCAATGTGACCAGAGGTTTAAAGTAGAGGTCCATCCACCCGACATTAATACTGAATCACAAATTATAGTTTCTAAAACAGCTCCCTCACCAACAACAGAGCATAACTCTACAGCTTTAACTTTTTTCTTCCCTATTACTTTTGAGATGGCCTTACTAAACTCAACTCTAATTCCTAGTTTTTTAGCTTTTAATGGAAGATTTCCATCGCTTTTCTCTCTAACATCAATAACAAGGGGTACACTGATACCAGCATTGAACAATTCTATAACTGATGAATACGCTGAATCATTATTTGTCAAAACGACAACTCTGTCACCTGGAGATACACCATACAGTTTGTAAAATTCAAGAGCAGCAGAACATAACATAACTCCAGGAATATCATTACCTGCAAAAACAAGAGGTCTTTCTATAGCTCCTGTTGCTAAAATTACATGTTTAGCCCTTATTCTCCATAGACGTTGTCTGACTGAACTTTGACCATTTCTTTCCATTTGTTCCATATTTTCAGAACCAATCAAATAGCTATGATCATGAATGCCAATTATTGAAAAATTTTTCTTTACTCTAATATTTTCAAAATCAGATAATTCATTTTCTAAATTTTTGATAAATTCAAATGAATTTGAATTATTTATTTTGAATTCTTCTGAAAGAGCATATCCGCCCAAAAAATGCTTTTGTTCTACTAAAAGTATTTTTAAACCTGATTTAGCTAAATTATTTGCAGCTACTAATCCAGTTATACCTCCCCCAATAATTACCACATCTAAATGGGCATAAAAATAATCATATGAAGAACTATCTTCTTCCTTTGGAGCTTTACCTAAACCAGCAGCACTTCTTATTGTGGGTTCAAAAATATGTTTCCATGCAAACCTTGGATAAATAAAAGTTTTATAATAAAAACCAGCAGGAAAAATTTTTGAAATTAAATTATTTACTGAACCTATATCCCATTCTAATGATCCTAAATGATTTTGGGATGTAGCTTTAACTCCATCAAATAATTCTATGGTAGTAGCTGACCTGTTAGGTTCAAAATTTCCACCAGAACCTAAACTGATTAAAGCATTTGGTTCTTCTATTCCACTTGAAACTATACCTCTCGGTCTATGATACTTAAATGATCTACCTATAAGTAACTGATTATTGGCTAACAAAGCAGAGGCTAATGTATCTCCACTATAGGCAAATAAATTTTTACCATTAAAATTAAAAGAAAGTCTTTTAGTTCTGTCGATTAATTTTCCACCTTTTGAAAATCTTGATGTCATTTTATTTTCTTTCCAGAGGATATTCTGTGTTTAACAATATCCAATATTTTTTTTGGTGGATTAGTTTCTTGAGCACTATAAGTTCCAAATACTTCCATTGTTTTAGTACATCTTACGACATGAAACCATTTACCACAGCCATATGAATGCAACCATCTTTCAAAATGAATGCCCCTAGGATTCTTTCTTTCAAAGAGATAATTATAAAATTCTTGATCACTACTACCTGGCCCCATTCTTTTTAAATGAGCTTCTCCACCAGGTGTAAGCTCTGTTTCATCAGCTTCAACTTGGCAATAAGGACATATAAACTTTAACATAAATGATCAACCTTTTACTAGTGAGCTACTGCTGCTGCAACACTTTCATCTATCATCCGACCCTCTTTGAATCTTTCTAAAGAAAATGGTGCTGCTAATTCTCCTGGTTCACCTTTTGCTACAAGTTCCGCAGTAGCCCAACCTGAACCTGGTATTGCTTTAAATCCACCTGTTCCCCAACCACAGTTTAAATAAATGTTGTCTACTGGGGTTTTGGAAATAATAGGGGAGCGATCACCAGTCATATCAACAATACCACCCCACTGTCTAAGTTGTCTCAGTCTACTTATAAAAGGAAATGTCTCAATGAGAGCCCTCACAGTTTCTTCTATATGTTGAAAGCTTCCTCGTTGACTATAATTATTATATCCGTCTGCACCACCACCAATTACCATTTCACCTTTATCGGACTGACTCATATATCCATGAACTGTGTTAGCCATAACAACACAGTTCATAACTGGCTTAATGGGCTCTGAAACCAAAGCTTGAAGAGCCACAGACTCTACAGGTAACCTAAAACCGCATAATTCTGCCAAAACACTAGAATTACCTGCCACTACAAAGCACATCTTTTCACAACTAATATCGCCTTTTGTAGTTTGTACAGAGGAGATTTTATTTTTATTTTTTTTAATTCCAACAACTTCACAATTTTCAATAATATCTACACCCCAACTTGAAATAGCACGTGCATACCCCCAAGCAACTGCATCATGTCTTGCTGTACCTCCACGAGGCTGCCATAATCCACCAAGTATTGGGTATCTTGGACCTTTAATATTTATTATAGGTATCATCTCTTTCATTCTAGCTGGACTAATCATTACTGTATCAACACCATATATACGATTTGCATAGCATGTTCTTTTCATAGCCCTCAGTTCATGTTCTGTTTGACATAACATCATGACACCTCTGGGGCTAAACATTACATTATAATTTAATTCTTGAGATAGAGTTTCATACAATAATCGTGATTTTTCATAAATAGCTGCAGATTCTTCTTGTAGATAATTTGACCTTATAATTGTTGTATTTCTTCCTGTATTACCTCCGCCCAACCAACCTTTTTCTATAACTGCAACATCTTGATTTATTAGTATTGACCATGGACTTTCATCAGATTCTTCAGTCAAAAGATTTTTCCAGATTTCATATCCCTCTTCCAACTCATTTTTCTGAAGCTTAAATAATCCAAAATAATATCGAGCTCTCTTATTAGATCCATCCAAATGCAAAGACTTTATCAAATTATTTTCAGCCTCAATAGAAACATAACCATCAGAGGCTGCTATCATTAATTCAGCTAGTTTACTGTAATCTGAGGCATTAACTGTATTATTAATATTTTCTATAATATGTTTAAAGGCTTTGTGTGCAGTTTGAAAGTCTCCGAGTCTGGCAGAATTTTCTACAAGAAGATTATAACCTTTTAAATCGTTTGGACGATTTTTCAGGATTTCCTTAAGTTGATTAACTAGTTCTCTTAATTGATTATTTTCTGGTAGATTAATATCTTCTTGTTCAGTTAAAATTTCAGCATTATTTTGATTTAATCTACTCTGAGTAAGCTCATC
>CACGLH010000005.1 GCA_902573735.1 uncultured Alphaproteobacteria bacterium | reverse complement strand
ATGCCTCATGTTGACCTAAAGGGAGACCAGCTAAACCTCCACGAATAACCTCTGCCATGTAAGCTGCAGAAAAAAAAGTAACCATTATAATAACGCGAAGAACTATATCAAAATTTGTACCTGGTGGTAAAAAATAATTAAGCAAAACCGAAGCTACAAAAAGTAGCGTTATCAAAGGTACGCCTCTAATAAACTCTATGAAACCAACGCATATCATTTTTATAATTGGTAAATTTGACTGCCTTCCAAGTGCTAAAAGTATACCGATTGGAAAAGAAGCAACTATTCCAGTTATACCTACTATTAAGGATAAAGTAAAACCCCCCATTTTTAGAGATTCTACAGGAGGTAATGCTATTGGTAATATAATATTTAAAAAATTAACTAAGTATTTTGAAAAAACCATAAAAAATATAATTAAAAAAATTAGCGAACCAATCCCAGCAAGAACAGTGTTTTTAGAAACTAATTTTAAAAACAATATAAAAGTAAAAACCCCTAAAGATAATCCAATGTAAACTATCCCAACACCCCAAATGGAACCACCCCATAGTAACCAAATAGCCAAACCTGGATAAATTACAGAAAACCAAAAAAACTTAAAATACTTAGGAAACAAAATAGGAATCATTGATAAAATCAAAAAAATAAAAGTTACCGTTGGTCGCCAATATTCTTCAGCTGGATATAATCCAAATAATAATTGCTTCCATCTAGCTGTTAAAACGGAAAAACAGGCTACGTCTGGATTTAGGTCTAAACACTCTCTTAAAGATTTAGTATTCCAATGACCTCCCCACGCCCAAGGAATAAAATCTCTCAATATAATAAAAATGAAATAAATAGATATTAAAGTAAGTAAAGTATTAAACCAACTTGAGAATAAATTTTGTTTTAACCAACCAATAAAACCCACTTCTGATATTGGTGCTGGGGAAGGAGGGATTTTATTTTTTTGAACAAAAGCAATTTTTGACACTTATCTCACCACTATTTGGAAGGATCGATTATAGTAATTAATAACGGAAGATATGAGAAGAGATACACATAAGTAAAAACCCATCAATAATAACATTGACTCTAATTCTCTACCTGTTTGATTTAAAGTAATTCCACCAAGAGTACCTCTCACATCCATATAACCTACTGCGATTGCTAATGAGGAGTTTTTAGTTAAATTTAAATAGTTTGATATTAACGGAGGTACAATAATCCTTAATGCTTGGGGTAATATAATTAAATTCATAATCTTATTTGGACGTAATCCTAAGGAAGAGGCTGCTTCCGTTTGCCCCTTTGATATTGCCATAATACCAGCCCTAACTATCTCAGCTATGAAAGCCGATGTATATAAAGCTAGAGCTAAAGTAAGAGCAAGAAAAGAATTTCTTAAGTGGATTCCATCTCTAAAATTAAATCCTTTTAAATAAGGATATTCAAGTGATATAGGACTTCCAAGTGCGAAAAATAAGATTGTAGATGGAAAGATCAAAATAGCTATACTTACCAAAAATGTAGGAAAATCTTTTCCTGTTTCTCTCTTAAGCTTATTTACATATCTTTTTAAAAAAATAACAGCAAATACCGATAGTATAAAAATGAAAATTACCCAATAAGCACCTTCATTAAATATTGGCGCTGGAAAGTATGTACCTCTGTTCGTAATTGCAACACTATCAAAAAACAACATAGTCGCCTGTGGGTCAGCTCCTTTAAATGCTTTTGGAGCAGGTGTGAATTCAGTAAGAAGAGCAAAAACCATTACAATCCAAAGCAATACTGGAACATTTCTAAAACCCTCAATATATGCAGACATAAGTTTGGCTACTAACCAATTTTTAGAGAGTCTTAATATACCAACAAATAGTCCTAATATGGTAGCTATTACACAACCAACAAACGCAACAAGTAATGTATTTAAAATTCCTACTACAGCTGCTCTGCCATGAGTGCTGTCACTTGAGTAAGGTATTAAACGTTGATTTATATCATACCCAGCTCTTAGAAACAAAAAGTTAAAGCTAACATCCTTACCTAGCAAAGCTAAATTCTTCAAAGTATTATCAACTAACCAAAAAAATACTGCTACAAATATTATGAAGGTGATTACTTGAAGTGATGTACCTCTATAACGAGTATCACTAAGTAACATTCCAATTTGAAATTTTTCGTCTGTTGGTGGGGAGGAGGCTTTCATAATAATGATAATTTCCGAAATATGAAAGATAGTGAAGGGGCGTCAACAAATGGCGCCCCTAATAATTTAAATATTATCTAAATGGTGGTGAATAAAGAATTCCACCTTTAGTCCAAGAAGCATTTACACCTCTTTCAATATTAATTCCGCTAGTAGCACCTAGGTTATTTTCAAAAATTTCACCATAGTTACCACCTGCTTTAATTGCATTATACATAGCATTCTTTGGAAGACCTACCATTGCTAGAATATCGTCGTCACCTGTTCCAAGTAATCTATGTATTTCAGCATCTTTAGTATCTTTCCAGCTATCAATGTTGGATTGAGTTATACCTTTTTCTTCAGCAATAATTAAGGCGTTTAAAACCCATCGACCAATATCAGCCCAATTATCATCACCATGTCTCACGAGTGGACCTAATGGTTCTTTAGAAATAATCTCAGGTAACACAAGATGGTCATCTGGATTTTCTAAGTTAACTCTAGTACCATGAAGAGCAGATGCGTCAGTAGTGTATGTATCACAAGCGCCTGCTAGATACTGCTGTTGAGATTCTGCATTATCTGCTGTTGGTACTGGCTCATAGCTCATACCATTTTCTTTAAAGTAGTCAGCAAGGTTAAGCTCAGTAGTTGTTCCAACTTGTATACATACAGTTGCTCCGTCTAATTCTAGAGTGGAGTTAACACCAAGGTCTTTTTTCACCATAAAACCTTGACCATCATAGTAATTTACACCTAAGAACGTTTGTTTTAGGTCAGTATCTCTACTGTAAGTCCAAGTTGTATTTCTTGCAAGAATGTCGACTTCGCCAGCAGCTAAAGCAGTAAATCTAACAGCAGAAGTAAGTCCAACAAATTTAACAGCCATTGGATCACCAAAAATTGCTGCAGCTAATGCACGACAGTAATCAACGTCAAAACCTACATCTTTTCCAGAATCGTCAACTGTAGCAAATCCAGGAGCACCAGTTGATACACCGCATAACAGGTTTCCACGAGCTTTGACATCATCTAATGTCACAGAATGACCGCCAGAAAAAGCGGCTTGTCCGCCTACAATCAAAATAATTGAAGACAAGATCATAAAAAGTGATTTTCTCATAATTTCCCCTTATTAAATTAAAAAAATCTTGATTAATTTGATACAAAAATAATTCGTGAAGTATATGCATTAATCAAACTTTTTCTACCCTTTATTTAATATTTAATACAATGAAAAAAAACTGTTATTTATCAATATGTTAAAAATATAACAAGTTTTAACAAAAGCTTTTATCAAGTTTTATTACTACTTTTTACCAATTAAGTGATTCTTAATGTAAAGCATCTAAACTGATTAATTTAATGTGTTGATAAATTCACATGACACCAAAAACTTTTCCTTTTTGTATTTGTCATCTTCTAATTGTTCTGGAATTGTGCCCCATTTTGAACGCTGCCACACTTCGTCAACTTTTGACAATGACCATGCTTGATATGGTAAAATTTTTTTTCTCAAAATTAATAATCCAATTATTAAAGAACCAGTGAGTGTTACTATTTCATTAATAGCTGTTAGCGAGAAACAATCTAATTTTTTTACCTCATTAAAAAAAATTTTTTTATTAATTGATGGTTGTTTAACTGGCATTAAACTATTAGAGATCTTAAAATTTAATTTAAATTCGTCTTTTGTCCAATCTAATAGCTTGTTCCATTTTTTTGACTGTAATCTTTCAAGTTCTGTGCCTAAATCATCTCTATAAAATAATAAATCTGTCATTCCATATTCTGTAAGTTTTTTTTGAAGAATAACTTGATCCTTTTCCTCTCTATCTATGGATGCAAAACAAATTTGGGTGATTGGCATATTATGAAAATTAATATCATCATCTATATTGATCCACTCTTTAAGTAAATTTTCTGCAATTATTTTATTTGAAATTAAAAGATCTTTTTTTTGGGGAGTTTTGAGTAGGTTTTTATCTAAAAGAATACCAAACTCTGCTTTTATCTTAATTACTTCAATAGATTTCCAAAATTTTTTTTTCTTCCATACCATTTTTATTTACAATTTACTTAGAATTGGTCGATTTCATCAACATGTAAAAATTTTTTCATATGTACAGGTGGCGGACATTTCACATTGATTAATTTACCAGATATTGGATTTTGAAAAATTATACCCCTCGCATGTAATTGAAGCTTTTCTTTACCATTATCTTTAAATAATTGTGATTTTTTGGTATACTTCTTATCTCCAATAATTGGATAACCAATAGCTGCTAGCTGTTTCCTTAATTGATGTTTTCTCCCAGTAATAGCAAAAAGATTTAACAAAGAAACGTTTTCATTATTTACCTTTAATTCTTTGTAAGCTGAGACCATTTCCTTATCCTCTGCTTCCAGAAAAAAAAACTTAGCATTTAGGTAGTCTTTGTTGAGGTTATATTTATATATTATATTTTTTTTTAGAACGGATTCATCTTTTTGAGGAGTATATAAAATTCCAGTTTTATGTTTTATTGGTTGATTTACTAAAGCCCAATATGATTTTTTAATCCTTCGCTCAAACATTAATTTAGAAAATGCGCTTGCACTTTTTGGGGTTTTAGCAACAACCAAAATTCCAGATGTATCTTTGTCTAATCTGTGAACTAACTTTGGGATTGGATAATCTCTTTCTGAAAAAAATGGTAGTATTCCATCTAAATGAACTGTACCTAATTTTGATCCGCCTTGAACAGCTAAACCAAAAGGTTTATTAAAAATTATAAAATATTCATCTTCAAAAATTATATTTTCTTTTATTTTATAAAATAATTCAGCTTTTTGTTTGGTAAAAATTTTATCATTTTTTTGTTTTTTTATTCGAATAAAGTTTGGAATCCTAATTATTTGATTTTCTATTAATTTGAAATTTGGTTTTACCCTAGAACTGTCAACCCTGATTTGACCAGTTCTACATAACTTCTCCATCATAATTTTTGAAACATGACTAAAACGGAAATTAATCCATTTATCTAATCTTTGACCATCTTCTTCACAAGTAACAACAAATGGTTTAATTTCATCATTCATTTTTAGGTATATTCCGTTTTATTTCATTATCCGATTGCTGTATCTTATTTCTTAGTCTTGAAAAATATGAAACTCTTTTTTTTAGTTCTCTTTCATAACCTCTTTCTATAGGATGATAGAATATTGGTCGCTTAATTCCATCAGGAAAATAATTTTGACCTGAAAATCCTCCTTTTAAATCATGATCATATTTATAACCAAGACCATACCCAAACGAGTCCATTAAAGCAGTTGGAGAGTTTAGAATATGTCTAGGTGGTTGTTCTGTATTATGTTTTTTTGCAAACTTTTGTGATTCTTTTTCTGCTAAATAAACAGAATTTGATTTTGGAGATAAAGACAAAGCAATTACACTCATTACTAACGTAATATCACCTTCTGGAGAACCTAATCTTTCATATGATCTCCATGAGTCCAATACCTGTTTTTGAGTATCAGGGTTTGCAAGGCCAACGTCTTCTATAGAAATTCTTAGTAACCTTCTAAAAATAAAATGGGGATCTTCACCAGCATTAAGAGCTCTTGCTAACCAAAAAAGTCCTGCATCTGGATCAGAACCTCTAATGGATTTATGAATAGCCGAGATTAATCCATAGTGATTATCCCCAGATTTGTCATGTTTGGGAATATTCAAAGAAAGGACTTTTTTTAATTCATGAATGTCTATTTTCCTATTAAATGAGAAAATTTGTTCTACAAGATTAATTAAAATTCTAGCATCACCGCCACTCATCTGTATTAAAAGTTTTTTGCCATCATTTTCTAGAAGTAATTTATTTTGCGATAATTTTTCAGCTCTTAAAATAATTTTTTTTAAAGATTCTTCTGATAATACATTTAATTGATATATTAATGACCTTGATAAAAGAGCTGAATTTATTTGAAAACTTGGGTTTTGTGATGTAGCACCAATTAATCCTAGAACACCCTCTTCGACAAACGGTAAAAACATATCTTGCTGAAGTTTGTTAAAATAATGGAATTCATCAACAAAAAGGATTAATTTTTTTCCTTTTTTTAATAAATCTTTACCTAATTTAAATATTTCTTTTAAATCGCTAGTTCCTGAAGAAACAGCACTTATTTCATGAAAATAAACTTGTTTTAATTCTTTTGGAATAATCCTAGCTAAAGAAGTTTTTCCAGTACCAGGGGGACCCCACAAAATTATTGAAGATAAATTATTATTTTTTATAATATTATGTAGTGGACCTGTTTTACTCGTAATATGATCTTGACCAATAAGATCTTTCATTCTTTCAGGACGTAACTTATATGAAAGGGGTCGTGATTGATTATCAACAGCTTTCACATTATTAAAATCAAATAAATCACTCATTATAGATTATCACTTAACCAAGAAGTGAATATTTTATTTTCTAGAAAATATTCTTCAATATAAAAATTATTCTTCAGATTTATTTTCTATAGTTTCTTGTAGCTCTTTATCTTTGGCCCCCTTAGCAGAAACATCCCGATCAACAAACTCTATAACAGCCAGTGGAGCAGCATCTCCATATCTAAAACCAGCCTTTAAAACTCTTGTGTAACCGCCATTTCTCTCTTTATATCTGGGTGCTAAAGTTTCAAAAAGCTTAATAACAGCTGAATTTTGCTTTAAACGAGATATGACTTGCCTTCTTGAATGTAAAGAACCTTTTTTACCAAGTGTAATATACTTATCTATAATTTTTTTTAATTCTTTTGCTTTTGGAAGTGTTGTTTGAATTTGCTCATGTTCAATTAAAGAACACACCATATTTGCAAACATAGCTTTGCGGTGTTCATGAGTTCTATTTAATTTACGATTACTATTTCCATGTCTCATTTTATCGTACCAATTACAAAATTTTATATTTAAATTTTATTTTTTAACACTCTTGTATATATAATCAACCTCAAAACTGATCTTCATATTTTTTGGATAACTCTTCAATATTTTCTGGTGGCCACTCAGTCACATCCATTCCCAAGTGTAATTGCATACTCGTCAAAACTTCTTTTATTTCGTTTAAAGACTTTCTTCCAAAATTTGGCGTTCTTAACATCTCTGCTTCTGTTTTTTGAATTAAATCTCCTATATACACAATATTATCATTCTTTAAACAATTTGCAGACCTTACAGATAATTCTAGTTCATCAACTTTTTTAAGAAGCAATGGGTTAAATTCTAGCTCATCTTCATCTTCATCACGTGCATCAGTTTCAGGTTCATCGAAATTAATAAACACATCGAGCTGATCTTTCAAAATTCGAGATGCGAATGCTAGTGCATCTTCTGGAGATACTGAACCATCTGTTTCTATATCCATGGTTAATTTGTCGTAATCTAGAACCTGACCCTCTCTGGTAGGTTCAACATTATATGAGACCTTTTTGATAGGTGAAAATAATGAATCAATTGCAATAACACCAATAGGGTTATCTTCCGAAACTTGTTTATCAGCTGCAACGTATCCCTTTCCTGTATTTACAGTTAACTCCATCTTGAAAGCAACTCCATCATCTAAATGACATATGATATGTTCTTTATTCAAAATTTCTATACCATTCGTTTCTTCGATATCACCAGCAGTTACTATACCAGGTCCTTTAACATTAACCGTTAATCTTTTTGGACCTTCGACTTCCATAGATACAGATACCCCTTTGAGATTAAGTATAATATCAGTAACATCCTCACGAACTCCAGCTAATGAGGAAAATTCATGCAAAACACCGTCTATTTGCACTGAAACTATAGAAGCTCCTTGTAAAGAAGATAATAAAATTCTTCTAAGAGCATTTCCGAGGGTTAATCCAAATCCTCTTTCTAAAGGTTCAGTTACAATTGTTGCTTTACTCTTTGGATCATCACCGGGTTTAATCGAAATACCAGAGGGTCTAATTAATTCTTGCCAATTTTTGTGGATCATATTTTCCTCCATTCCTGCAAAAAACCTAATCCAATAGTTTTTTACGCCCGAGGGTTTGAATTTTAATTACACTAATAAGTGTAACCATTTGGTAAAAAGTACTAAACTCGTCTTCTCTTAGGTGGTCTACACCCATTGTGAGGCATTGGTGTTACATCTCTGATAGAAGTAACAATCATACCTACTGTAGACAAAGCTCTGAGAGCTGACTCTCTTCCTGACCCAGGCCCTTGAATTTCAACTTCAAGTGTTTTCATGCCATGCTCTTGCGCTTTTTTACCCGCATCTTCAGCTGCCATTTGTGCTGCATAGGGCGTAGACTTACGTGAGCCTTTAAAACCCATTGTACCAGCGGAAGACCACGCAATAGCATTACCTTGAGCATCAGAGATTAATATTTTTGTATTATTAAAGCTTGAGTTTATGTGGGCTACTCCTGTCGAAATGTTTTTTTTATCTTTCTTTTTAGTTCTTGACTTATCTATGGCCATTATAAAAGTATCCTATTTTTTCTTTCCGGCTATGGTTTTTGCAGGACCTTTTCTAGTTCGAGCATTGGTATGTGTTCTTTGTCCTCTAACTGGAAGACCACGCCTATGCCTTAAACCACGGTAACAACCAAGATCCATTAATCTCTTAATATTCATAGATTTTTCTCTTCTTAAATCACCTTCCACCATTAAGTTAGTGTCCATATAATCTCTAATTGAAGATAATTGAATATCATCAAGTTCATTAAGCTTAGTTAATAAAGGAATTTTAAGTTCTTTACATATTTTAATTGCAGTATTGGTACCTATACCATGTATGTAAGTCAATGCTATAGGAACCCTTTTACCAGTGGGTAGATTTATACCAGCTATTCTAGCCAAATTTCTCTCCGTAATTTATAATTTTAAATGAAATTAATAAGATAAAAGTAATTTAGTATTTAATATTTGGCGGATTATATCTATGGAATCTTCTTCGTCAAGTTTATAGTTAAGAAATCTTTTTAAAATTATTTAATAAAATTTCTAATTTTATTTTGAATTTCATCAACACTCCCAAGACCATTAATTTTTCTTAATTTATTAAAAACATGATAATATCCAATCAATGGAGAAGTATCCCTATAATATGCAAGAAGTCTAATTTTTAATGAATTTTCATTATCATCTTGTCTAAAGTTAAATTTATCCTTACTACCACATATATCACATATTCCTTCATGTTTTGGAGGCTTGGTGATTTTATGATAAAGTTCTCCACAAGAAGAACATGTAAACCTACCTATAATTCTTTGAACCAACTTTTCGTCGTCAACGTATAGTTCAATAACGTGGTCTAATGTTTGTCCAATAGAATCTAACAGATTGCCTAAAGCATCTGCTTGAGCTAACGTTCTTGGAAAACCATCAAAAACAAAACCAATATTATTGTCTTCATTGGTAAGCTTTTTTTCTATAAGTCCTATAACAATTTCATCTGTTACTAATTCTCCTTTTGCCATAATGACAGCAACTTTTCTTCCAAGATCGGATTCGTCTTTTTTAGCTTCTCTTAACATATCACCAGTAGATAATTGAACAAATCCGTATTTTTCGCATAAGGTCCTTGCTTGTGTTCCTTTTCCCGCACCTGGAGGTCCTAGTAAAATTAAATTCTTCATCTCCTTCCTTTCTTATTCCTTTTACTGGATCCACGTATTTTTGATCTTTCAATTAAACCTTCATATTGATAAGCGAGCATATGGGATTGTATTTGTGTAATAGTATCCATAGTAACTGAAACAACTATTAAAAGAGAGGTCCCACCAAAATAAAATGGTATTGCAAACTGAGATCTTAAAACTTCAGGAAGCAAACATATTGCTGCAAGATAACCAGAACCAAGAACCAAAGTTCTAACAACTACGTACTCTAAGTATTTAGCTGTTCTTTCACCAGGGCGAATACCAGGAACAAATCCCCCTTGTTTTTTTAAATTATCAGCAACCTCTTCAGGTTTAAAAGCAACATTTAGAGTATAAAAGTATGTAAAAAATATAATCATTCCACCAAAGAAAATATAGTATAGAGGCTGACCAGGTCCTAAATATGCTGCTACATATGCTAAAAAACCGCTACTATCTTCTTGCGCAAATGTTACAACAGTTGTTGGAAGTAATAACAAGGATGAAGCAAAAATTGCAGGAATAACTCCAGAAGGGTTTAGTTTTATGGGAAGATTTGAGGTGTCCCCACCATACATTTTCATACCTACTTGTCTTCTAGGATATTGTATATTTATCTTTCTCAAAGCCCTTTCTAGATAAACTACCAACCCAATCACAACTACTACCATCAAAATAACTGAAAGTATAACGATAGGGCTTATAATCCCAGACCTTCCAGAAGCAAAAAATTGGGCAAGAGCAGAAGGAAGTTCTGCTACGATACCAACAAAAATAATTAAAGATATACCGTTACCAATGCCCCTTGCTGTTATTTGTTCGCCAAGCCACATCAAAAACATGGTTCCTCCAACCAAAGTAATTATACAGGATGCTCTAAAGTACCAACCTGGATCTGATGCTAACCCCTGACTTTCCAGACCTACTGAAATGCCATATGCTTGAAAAAAAGCTAGGACTACTGTTCCATATCTTGTGTATTGGTTAATTTTTTTTCTTCCTTGTTCACCCTCTTTTTTAAGCTGTTCTAATTGAGGAACCATAGATGCTAATAGCTGCATAATAATAGATGAGGTTATATAAGGCATTATACCAAGAGCAAATATTGCCATTCTACCTACAGCTCCTCCTGTAAACATATTTAGCATACCTCCAATACCGGTATTAGCTTGTTCAAAAAAAGATCTTAGCTGAGATGAATCAATTCCAGGTACTGGAATATATGTTCCAATCCTGTAAACTATTAATAGACCTAAAGCGTAAAAAATACGCCTCTGAAGATCTTTTGCTTTTCCAAAAGAATTCCAGCTTAAGTTTGCTGCCATTTGTTCTGCTGCTGAAGGCATATATTATCCTGTTTTTACCTTTTGTTATTCTAAGTACTAAAAAATGCAAAACCTATTAATCTGTCTCTATGAAAGTTTTGAAAATGTTCCTCCATGCTTTTCGATATTGGAGATAGCACTTTTTGAAGCCCCAGTAAGTTTAACAATAACTTTTGTTTTAAGTTCTCCCTTTCCAAGAAGACGTACACCATCAAACTTTCTTGAAATAATGCCTGAGGAACTTAATATTTCTTCATTAATCTCATTTTTTGGATTAATTTTTTTTCTATCTATAAAGTCTTGAAGTTGTCCAATATTTAAAACAGAATATTTTTTTGCATTAGGCACATTAAATCCTCTTTTTGGAAGTCTCATGTATATAGGCATCTGACCACCTTCAAAGCCATTAATAGAAACTCCTGATCTTGATTTTTGCCCTTTAAGACCTCGTCCGCAAGTTTTACCAACACCAGACCCTGGCCCTCTACCTAATCTTTTTTTTGTTTTAAAAGCACCTTTATTTTCTTTTAGTTCATTTAGTTTCATAGCAATATCTCAAAATTTAAATTTTTAAAAAACATTAATTAATTAATAGTGTAATTATTTTGACTTTTTTAAAATTTCAACTAAATGAGGAATCTTATTGATCATGCCCCTAATAGATGGAGTGTCATTTAATTCAGAAACTTTATTCATTTTATTTAATCCAAGACCCCTAAGAATCTCCTTTTGTACTTGAGGCCTTCTTATCGGAGATCTTATCTGTTTTACGTAAATCTTACTTGCCATAATTTTTCCCAAATTTTAACTACGTTGATAATTCTTTTAATTCGTCATCTTTAACAACAATCTCAGAAAGTTTTTTACCTCTTCTACGAGCAATTATCCTGGGGCTTACTTCTTTTTTAAGACCATCAATTGTTGCTCTGACCATATTATAAGGATTTTGAGATCCTATTGATTTCGCCACTACATCTTGAATACCTAACATTTCAAAAACTGCCCTCATAGGACCACCAGCAATTATACCTGTACCTGCTGGTGCTGTTCTCATCACAACCAATCCAGCTCCATGTCTGCCACGCACATCATGATGTAGAGTTCTACCCTCTTTAAGTGGTACTCTTAAAGTTTGTGTTTTAGCCTGATCTGTTGCTTTTCTTATAGCTTCTGGTACTTCTTTAGCTTTACCTTTACCGAAACCTACACGCCCCCTTTGATCACCAACCACCACCAGAGCAGCAAATCCAAACCTTTTACCACCTTTAACTGTTTTTGAAACTCTATTAATAGCTACTAATCTATCTGAATATTCTGACGAGTCCTCACGATCTTTTTTATCTTTACGATTTGAATCCTTTACCATATTAATTTTCTCCTAAAATTTAAGGCCACTTTCTCTTGCTGCATCAGCTAAAGCCTTTACTCTTCCATGATAAAGAAATCCCCCTCTATCAAAATAAACTTCGGAAATACCTGTTTTTTTTGCTCTCTCTGCAATTTCCTTCCCAACCAGTTTAGCAGTTTCCATATTATTCTTTAAATTTTTACCAATAGCTGACATTCTAGATGAAGCAGACGCAATAGTATTCCCTATGTTATCGTCAATAAGCTGAACATAAATGTTTTTTGAAGATCTATGAACACTCATTCTTATTCTTTTATTATCAGTGCTTTTAATCTTGTTTCTATTCCGTAATCTTCTTTTTTTAAACAAACTTAGTTTTTTGTTTGACATTTATTATTTCCTATTTTTTCTTACCTTCTTTAGCAAACACATACTCATCTTTATATCGTATACCTTTCCCTTTATAAGGTTCAGGTTTTCTTTTTTCTCTAATATTAGCAGCTACTTGTCCTACAATCTGCTGGTCAATTCCATTGACTATAATTTCCGTTGGCTTAGGAACAGTAATTTTTACACTTTCGGGGACCGCAAAATCAATTTCATGTGAATATCCTAGAGAAAGTTTAAGTGTATTTCCTTGTATGGCAGCTCTATATCCAACACCATTTAATTCTAAATATTTTGTAAAACCAGTTGTAACTCCTTTGATTAAGTTTGCTATTTGAGTTCTATTCATACCCCAATGCTGTCTAGATTTCTTAGTTAAATTCCTAGGTTTTACAACAATTTCATTATGATTTAGACTTATTTCTACTTCTTTTGAACTGATGAAATCTCTGAAGCCGTTAGGCCCTTTTACCTCAATTTTTTGACCTGATATGTTAGCTGAAACGTTTTCAGGAAGAATAATAGATTTTTTTCCAATTCTTGACATTTTTTATCCTTTAAAACACAGTACAAAGAATTTCACCGCCAACATTGGTGGCTCTTGCTTGACTATCAGACATAACGCCTTTAGGAGTTGATATAATAGCAATACCTAGACCTTGTCTTACCCTCGGAATATTTTTTACATTAGTATAAACTCGTCTTCCTGGTGTAGAAATTCTTTTCAATTCTTTTATAACTGGTTCACCATCAAAATATTTTAGATCTATTTTAATATTATTTTTTCCATCGTCACTTTCTATAGATTTATAACCTCTTATAAAACCTTCAGATTTTAGCACATCTAATACCCAAGCTCTTAATTTGGATGCAGGGGTAATTACTTCATCTCTTTTTCTCAAGTGAGCGTTCCTAATTCTTGCAAGTAAATCACCAATTGGATCATTAATAACCATTCAATTCCCCCTGTTTACCAACTAGATTTTATCATTCCAGGAATTTCGCCTCTAGACGCTAATTCTCTTAAAGCAATTCTAGACATTTGTAGTTTCCTGTAAAAAGCCTTAGGTCTACCAGTAACTTTACACCTATTGTGGAGTCTTGAAGGTGACGAATTTGGAGGTAGTTTTGCTAACTTTATTTGAGCTTTAAACCTTTCCTCCATAGGTAATTCCCTATTTTTTACAATTTGCTTTAATTCTAATCGCTTATTAGAATACTGCTTAACCAATTTTTGCCTTTTTTTTTCACGATTTATCATTGACATTTTTGCCATTACAATCTCCCAATCATATTTAATCAATTATAAAAAGGCATATTAAATTCTCTCAACAGTTCTCTTGCCTCATCATCACTGTTAGCACTTGTACATATTACTATGTCTAGTCCCCAAATTGAGTCAACCTTATCGAAATCTATTTCAGGGAATACAATATGTTCCTTTATACCAAGGGCATAATTACCTCTTCCATCAAAACTTTTAGGTGAAATACCTCTAAAATCTCTGATCCTGGGCATCGCAATTGTAATTAGTCGGTCTAGAAATTCATACATTTTTTCTCTTCTAAGAGTAACTTTAACCCCTAAGGGCATTTCCTCTCTTACTTTAAAGCCAGCAATTGATTTCTTAGCTTTAGTTATTAAAGGTAATTGCCCAGCTATAATCTTAAGATCTGAATGTGCACTTTTAATCTTCTTACTGTCTCCAACAGCTTCACCTACCCCCATATTAAGAACAATTTTTTGTAATTTGGGTATCATCATTTCATTCTTATAGCCAAATTTCTCTTTTAGAACACCACGAATTTCTTTGAAGTACATTAATTTAAGTCTAGGGATATAATCAACCATTGATCAATTCTCCAGATTTTTTTGCAAAACGTACTTTTTTACCATCAACAACTTTAAAACCTACCTTTGTTGGGTTTTGACTTTTAGGATCAATCAAAGCAAGATTTGAAATATGTATTTGAGACTCCTTAGGTATTTTCCCACCTGGTTTTTTTTCTGATTGTTTAGTATGTCTTATGGACATGTTTATGCCGGCTACAAGAGCTTTTTTAGATTTAGTAAAAACTTGGGTAACTTCTCCAGTCTTACCTTTATCTTTGCCAGTTAAAACTATAACTTTATCTCCTTTGATTATTTTAGAAGGCATCAGAGAACCTCCGGAGCAAGTGAAACAATTTTCATAAAGTTTTTAGATCTTAGCTCTCGGACAACTGGGCCAAAAATCCTTGTACCTATCAACTCACCAGCATTATTTAAAATGACAGCTGCATTCTTATCAAATTTGATTGTACTTCCATCAGGTCGACGGATTTCTTTGGCAGTTCTAACAATAACAGCTCTTCTAACATCGCCCTTTTTAACTCTTCCTCTTGGTATGGCGTCTTTTACTGATACAACTATTACATCGCCTACAGACGCATACTTTCTTTTAGCACCACCTAAAACTTTAATACATTGAACTTTTTTTGCGCCAGAATTATCAGCGACATCCAAATTTGTTTGCATCTGGATCATTTTTTTTCTCCCGACCTACGAGGTTACTCCCCACGGTTTCGTAAAATAGACTAATATAAAAAAATTTTAATTTGTCAATACTTCCCATCTTTTGAATTTAGAAAAAGGCGAACATTCTTGTATTCTTACAATATCTCCAATTTTAAAAGTATTTTTTTCGTCATGGGCTCTATACTTTTTAGATTTGCGTATTGTCTTTTTTAAAATAGGATGTGTAAAGCGACGTTCTACTAGAACAGTGACTGTTTTGTCGTTACTATCACTTGTTACCTGTCCTTGTAATATACGTTTAGGCATATTATTATTTCTCCACCTTTTTTTTAGATACATTGTTTATAAGTGTTAATACTCTGGCTACACTTCTTTTAACCACCTTTACTCTAGAAGTATTTTCTAGCTGACCATTAGCTTTTTGAAATCTTAAATTAAAGGACTCTTTTTTTAAATCCATTAAAATACTTTTTAACTGATCAAGGGTCTTATTTTTTAATTCGTCAATTTTCATATGTTATCCAAAAAATTACCAATCTTCACGTTTAACAAATCTAGATTTAACTGATAATTTCATAGCAGCTAACCTTAGAGCTTCTATTGCCACATCCTCAGATACTCCGTCAACCTCAAACATTATCCTACCAGGTTTAATTTTTGCTACCCACCTGTCTACAGAACCTTTGCCTTTTCCCATTCTTACCTCTATAGGCTTAGCAGTTACTGGAACGTCAGGAAAAATACGTATCCAGACTCTTCCTTGACGTTTCATGTGTCTAGTCAAAGCTCTCCTCGCTGCTTCTATTTGCCTTGCATTTACTCTGTCTGGTTCTACAGCCTTAAGTGCATAGTTTCCAAAATTAATCTCATATCCACCCTTAGCTTTACCGTGTATTCGGCCTTTGTGTTGTTTTCGAAACTTTGTTCTTTTGGGTTGAAGCATTATCTTCTCCTATAGCATCAAGCTTGACTTCTTACACCAACTGAATTTTCTTGAGATTCATTTAACCTTTTATCTCTTCCAGCTGGATCATGTTCCATAATTTCACCTTTAAAAATCCATACTTTTACTCCAATAATTCCATAAGCAGTAAGTCCTTCAGCTAAAGCATAATCTATGTCTGCTCTTAAAGTATGTCTCGGAACTCTTCCTTCAGAATACCATTCAGTTCTTGCTATCTCAGCACCACCAAGTCTTCCAGCAATATCAACACGTATACCGAGAGCACCCATTCTCATGGCGTTTTGAACAGCTCGTTTCATAGCTCTTCTAAATGACACTCTTCTCTCCATTTGAAGTGCTATACTTTCGGCTACGAGTGCTGCATCTATTTCAGGCTTTCTGACCTCAATAATATTTAGGTATAATTCGCTATCAGTTAATTTAGCTACTTTATTTTTTAAAGTTTCTATGTCTGCTCCTTTTTTTCCTATGATGACACCAGGCCTTGCAGCGTAAATGGTAACTCGACATTTCTTGTGTGGTCTTTCAATAATAACTCTGCTTATTCCTGATTGTAGACAATTCTTTTTAATAAATTTTCTAATTTCAAGATCTTCATGAAGCAAATCACCGTACTCTTTGGTATTAGCAAACCATCTACTTTCCCATGTCCTATTTACCTGAAGTCGAAGACCTACAGGGTTAATTTTTTGTCCCATTAAACCTTCTCCTCTTTATCAACATCTTGTAAAACTTGCCTTACTTTAATAGTTAGCTGACTAAAAGGTTTCAAAATTTTACCATAACGTCCTCTTGCTCTAGGCCTACCTCTTTTCAAAACTAGATTTTTCCCAACAAATGCTTCACTAACTATCAATTCCTCAATATCTAAATCATGGTTATTTTCTGCGTTAGCTACCGCTGACTCCAAACATTTTTTTACATCTAAAGCAATTCTTTTTCTTGAAAATTTTAGCTGAGCTAAGGCAACATTAACTGGTTTATTTCTTATCATCTTTGAAACTAAATTTAACTTTTGAGGACTGGTTTTCAACATCCTAACTTTAGCTATAGCTTCTAGTTTTTCTTCGTTTTGATTTTGTAACTTATCTGACATCTACTTAACTTCTCTTTGCTTTTTTATCCGCAGCGTGACCATAATATGTTCTTGTAGGGCTATATTCTCCAAATTTTTGACCAATCATTTCTTCACTTACCATAACTGGAATATGTTTTTTTCCATTATATACACCGAAAGTTAGTCCCACAAACTGGGGAAGTATTGTAGATTTACGTGACCATATCTTAATAACTTCATTTTTACCTGAATTTCTTGCTTTTTCAGCTTTCTTTAATACATAACCTTCAACAAAAGGTCCTTTCCAAATAGATCGTGCCATTTATTTTCGCCCTTTCTTATAATGTCTAGACCTTAGTATATATTTATCTGTTGATTTATTAATTCTTGTTCTTGCACCTTTAGTTGGTTTACCCCATGGAGTTACAGGATGTCTACCGCCAGATGTTCTACCTTCACCTCCCCCATGCGGATGATCTATAGGATTCATAACAACTCCACGAACTGATGGCCTAATGCCTTTATTACGATTTCTTCCAGCTTTACCTAGATTTTGATTTGAATTATCAGGATTTGAAACCGCGCCAACAGTAGCCATACATTCTTGACGAACTAATCTCATTTCACCCGAAGAAAGTCTTAGCTGTGCATAATCCCCGTCCCTACCTACAAACTGAGCATAGGAACCGGCAGCTCTGGCAATTTGTCCGCCTTTTCCTTTTTTAAGTTCAACATTATGAACTATTGTACCTATTGGCATCCCTGAAAATGGCATTGCGTTACCAGGTTTGATATCAGAGCTTGCAGAGGATACTATTGTATCTGATATCTTTAATCTTTGAGGTGCAAGGATGTATGATTTATCTCCATCCTCGTATTTCACTAAAGCTATAAAAGAGGTCCTATTAGGATCATATTCAATTCGCTCAACTGTTCCTTTAACATCGGTTTTATTTCTCTTAAAGTCTATAACCCTATATAAACGCTTAGCACCCCCGCCTTTTCGCCTCATTGTGATCCTACCAGAATTATTCCTTCCTCCTTTTTTACTTAATCCAAAGGATAGTGATTTTTCTGGTCTACCATTCCAAAGATCAGACTTATCAACCAATACCAAGTCTCTTTGACCTGGAGAAGTGGGTTTATACGATTTTAAAGGCATGATAATTCACCAACTTTCACTATAATCCTGTACTAACATCTATGGTATTACCTTCAAGAAGAGTCACATAGGCCTTTTTTAAGTCACGCCTCTTACCTAATTTACCACGAAATCTTTTAACTTTTCCTTTAACAATTAATGTATTAACTGAGTCCACTTTTACGTTAAACAAATTCTCAATAGCGCCTTTTATCTGTTTTTTGTACTTTTAATTGAAACTTCAAAAGCTATGGTATTATTTTCTGAAGCTAAAGTTGCTTTTTCAGTTATTATTGGACGTCTTATAATATCATAATAATCAGTAGCATACTTTTCTTTCATGATAATCTTTCCTCTAATGTATTTACTGCTGCTTTTGTTAAAACTAATGTATCCTTTCTTAAGACATCGTAAACATTAATACCATTAACTGATAAAACATCTAATTTTGGTATATTCTTACTAGCATTAAAGAAATTTAAGCTTTTTGGATTATCTTCCCTACCAATCACAAGAGTACGACCCCATTTAAGTTTCTGTATTTTTTTAGAAAAATTATTAGTTTTTTGATTATCCAATTCAGCTTTATCTAAAACAACAAGATTACCTTTTGAGAATTTTGAAGAAAGAGCGTGACGTAATCCAAGATTTCTAAACTTTTTTGTTAATGAAAAAGAGTGACTCCTTGGCTTAGGTCCCTTATAGACACCACCTTTTCTAAAAATTGGGGCTCTTCTTGAACCATGACGTCCACTACCTGACCCCTTTTGACGAACAATTTTTTTTGTTGAATAAGAAACTTCTGATCTTGTTAAAACAGAGTGAGTACCTTGTTGCCTCTTGGCTAGTTGCCACCTTACCATTTTATTCAAGATATCGGCTCTTGGTTCTAGGCCAAAAAGTGAGTCATGTAATTCAATCGATCCAGATTTTTTATTATCTAAGTTTATTACATCAATTTTCATTTTTCTGATCCATACCATCATTTTTTGTATTGGAAGCTTCAGAAGTTTCTGTTCCTGTTTCTGTAACTTCATTTTCTAATGTACTTTCGTTATCTGACTCATTATTCGTAAAAGTTTCAGGGCTATTTGTAGATAAATTGTTGATTGTACTGTCGGTTTTTTGCTCATCCGCAGTAGGAAAAGGGATATTATCTGGGAGTTTTTTCTTAATAGCATCTTTTAAAGTGACCCACCCACCTTTCGCACCTGGTACTGCACCTTTAATAAGAATAATACCTTTTTCAGGATCTGTTTTTACGACTCTCAAATTTTGAATTGTAACATTACAATCACCCATATGGCCTGCCATTTTTTTTCCTTTAAAAACACGTCCAGGGTCTTGACACTGCCCAGTGGATCCGTGAGATCTATGAGAAATAGAGACACCATGAGAAGCCCTTAAACCAGAAAAATTATGTCTCTTCATTGCGCCAGCAAAGCCTTTACCAATCGATAAGCCAGAAACATCAACATACTGACCTTCTACATAGTGGGATGCATTTATTTCTTTTCCTATATCAATTAAATTGTCCTGAGATACTCTAAATTCCTTCAATTTTCTTTTTGGCTCAACTTTTGAGATTGAAAATTGACCACGTAGAGATTTATTGCAATTTTTTGCTTTTACAGAACCAGCTCCTAATTTAACAGCAAAATAGCCGTCTTTATCAACAGTTTTTTGAGCAACAACTTGAAGTTTTTCTAATCTTAAAACCGTAACGGGTATTTGTTGACCATCATCATTAAAAATTCTAGTCATACCCATTTTCTTTGCAATTATACCAGATCGCATTTCAATATCCTAAAGTTTAATCTCAACATCAACACCTGCTGCAAGGTCTAATTTCATCAAAGCATCTACAGTTTGAGGAGTAGGATCCACAATGTCTAGCAATCGCTTGTGAGTTCTAATCTCAAACTGTTCTCTGCTTTTCTTATCAACATGTGGTCCTCTGAGAACAGTAAATTTTTCAATCTTATTAGGCAAAGGTATGGGACCCCTAACTTGTGCACCAGTTCTTTTTGCAGTTGACACAATCTCGGCAGTACTTACATCCAAAACTCTATAGTCAAAAGCTTGCAATCTTATTCTTATATTTTGACTTTGCATTTATTATTCACCTAATACTATCAATACTAAAATAACCAGATATTTAGTCCAAAATCTTTGAAACAACACCAGCCCCAACTGTTCTTCCGCCTTCCCTTATTGCAAAGCGTAGTTTTTCTTCCATTGCGATAGGAGCAATTAGCTCAACAGTGAACTTCAAATTATCACCTGGCATTACCATCTCAGTACCTGAAGGGAGCTGGACAGTGCCAGTAACGTCAGTTGTTCTGAAATAAAATTGAGGTCTATAGTTCCCAAAAAAAGGAGTGTGTCTACCACCTTCTTCTTTAGTTAAAATGTAAGCTTCAGCCTCAAATTTAGTGTGTGGAGTTACTGATCCAGGCTTAACCAAGCATTGACCTCTTTCTACTCCGTCTCTTTCAACACCTCTGAGTAGTGCTCCAATGTTATCACCAGCTTCCCCTCTATCAAGAAGTTTCCTAAACATTTCTACACCAGTACAAGTAGACTTAGATGTATCTCTTATTCCAACTATTTCGATTTCATCACCTACATTTATCACACCACGCTCTACCCTTCCAGTGACAACTGTGCCTCGTCCAGAAATAGAAAAAACGTCCTCAATTGGCATAAGAAAAGGTTGATCTATAGGTCGATCAGGAGTAGGAATTGAGTCGTCAACAGCAGCCATTAATTCAGATATTTTATTAGCTCCTATTTCAGCATCCCTATCTTCCAGTGCAGCTAATGCAGATCCAGATACAATAGGAATATCATCACCTGGAAATTCATATTTAGAGAGTAATTCTCTTACTTCCATTTCAACTAGTTCTAATAATTCTGGATCATCTACCTGGTCCACTTTATTAAGAAAAACAACAAGAGCAGGTACCCCAACTTGTCTTGCCAATAAAATATGTTCACGAGTCTGAGGCATTGGTCCATCTGCAGCATTAACTACCAGTATAGCTCCATCCATTTGTGCAGCACCGGTAATCATATTCTTAACGTAATCAGCATGGCCAGGACAATCCACATGAGCATAATGTCTTTTCTCAGTTTCATACTCTACGTGAGCAGTAGATATAGTTATACCTCTTGCTTTTTCCTCAGGTGCACCATCTATTTCATCATAAGCTTTGAAATCACCATAATGCTTTGTTATTGCAGCAGTAAGTGTTGTTTTCCCGTGGTCAACATGACCTATAGTGCCAACATTTACGTGCGGTTTATTTCGCTCAAATTTTTCTTTTGCCATTTTTTGGTCTCCATTAAAAAAGTTATAGTTTAATTTTTTTTACGCATACTTAGCTTGAATTTCCTCTGATATATTTGACGGTACAGTCTCATAATGATCAAAAATCATGGTAAATTGAGCTCTTCCGGAGGACATTGACCTAAGGTTGTTTATATAACCAAACATATTAGCAAGAGGAACAAATGCATTTACAACTATCGCGTTGCCCCTAGTCTCTTGACCAGTTACCATACCTCTTCTTGATGTTAAATCACCAATAATGCTTCCCGTATAATCTTCAGGGGTTACGACTTCAACTTTCATTACTGGTTCTAATAATTTTGCACCAGCTTTTCTTAAGCCATCCCTTAAAGCTGCTCTTCCTGCAATTTCAAATGCTAATACGCTAGAGTCAACGTCATGATATGCTCCATCAATAAGTGAAACTTTAAAATCAATCACAGGAAATCCTGCAAGTGGGCCACTATCCATAACCGACTGTATGCCTTTCTCTACACCAGGAATATACTCTTTTGGTATAACACCACCTACAATTTTACTCTCAAAGCTGTAACCTTCACCAGTTTCTGTTGGAGTAATAACCATCTTAACTCGTGCAAACTGCCCAGCACCTCCAGATTGTTTTTTATGAGTATAATCCACTTCAGCTTCTACCGAGATAGTTTCCCTGTAAGCAACTTGCGGAGCTCCTATGTTAGCTTCTACCTTAAACTCTCTTTTTAATCTATCTACCAAAATATCAAGATGTAGTTCGCCCATACCTTTCATGATCGTTTGTCCAGATTCTAGATCAGTTTCTATTCTAAAAGAAGGGTCTTCAGCAGCAAGTCTTTGTAAACCAGCGGACATTTTTTCTTGGTCATTTTTTGTCTTAGGCTCTATTGCTATTTCTATAACTGGGTCTGGAAAAGTCATAGTTTCTAAAACTACAGGAGAGGCAGAATCGCAAATAGTATCACCAGTTGTTGTATCTTTTAAGCCAGCCAAAGCAATAATATCCCCAGCATATGCTTCTTCTATTTCCTCTCTGTTTATAGAATGCATCATCATCATTCTACCAATTCTCTCTTTTTTTCCTTTTGTTGAATTTAGGAAACTATCACCCTTTTTTACAACACCAGAATATATCCTAAGAAAAGTAAGAGACCCAACAAATGGGTCATTCATTATTTTAAAAGCCAGACCTGAAAAAGGTTGAGTATCATCTGCAGACCGTTCAATGTTTCTATCTTCATTAACATCACCCGGTTTAAAACCAAGGTAGGCTGGGACATCTAAAGGTGATGGCAAAAAATCAATTACAGCGTTCAGAAGAGGCTGAACACCTTTATTTTTAAAAGCAGAACCACATAAAACTGGCACAAAAGTCATATTAAGAGTGCCTAGCCTTATCAGTTTTCTGATTTCCTCAATTGTTGGTTCTTTACCATCAAGATAATTTTCCATTATCTCATCATCCATTTCAACCGCAATCTCAATCATTTCAGATCTCATTTTTTTGACTGTTTCTAAAAGCTCAGGCCTTACTTCTTGTTGTGTCCAAGTAGCTCCTAGATCTTCCCCCTGCCATATCCATTCCTTCATAGTAATAAGGTCAACCATACCTGCAAAAGAATTTTCAGAACCGATAGGTAATTGAATTGGACATGGTTTTGCACCAGTCCTATCTAAAATCATATCCACACAGTTTTGAAAACTAGCACCTATTTTATCCATCTTATTTACGAAAACTATTCGTGGGACTTTGTATCTGTCAGCTTGACGCCATACTGTCTCTGTTTGAGGTTCTACTCCAGCGTTTGCATCCAAAACACAAACTGCTCCATCCAAGACAGCAAGAGAACGTTCAACCTCTATTGTAAAATCAACGTGCCCCGGAGTATCAATAATATTAAATCTGTGTTTAGGACTTTCAGCTACTTGGCCATTTTCAGTCCGCTCCCAAAAAGTAGTGGTGGCGGCAGATGTTATGGTAATACCTCTTTCCTGCTCTTGCTCCATCCAATCCATTGTAGCGGCACCATCATGGACCTCACCAATTTTGTGAGATTTGCCTGTATAATAAAGAATTCTCTCAGTACATGTAGTTTTCCCTGCATCTATATGAGCCATAATTCCAAAATTTCTGTATAAATCAAGTGTGTAATCTCTGCTCATTTAAATATCCTTTAATTACTTACCTAGTATATTATTACCAACGATAATGACTAAATGCCTTATTAGCTTCTGCCATTTTATGTGTATCTTCGCGCTTCTTAACTGCAGCACCTCTTGACGATACTGCATCTATAATTTCAGAGGCTAATCTTTCAACCATAGTATTCTCATTTCTATCCCTTGAAGCTTTAATTAACCACCTAATTGCCAACGCTTGTCTTCTTTCTGGTCTTACTTCAACAGGCACTTGATATGTGGCCCCTCCAACCCTTCTAGATCTTACTTCAATGGCGGGTTTTATGTTTTCAAGAGCTTCATGAAATAACTCTAGAGAGGACTTTTTCAATTTATCTTCAACTTTATTTAGCGCGCCATAAACTATGCTTTCAGCAGTAGATTTTTTACCATCCAACATCAAACTATTCATGAATTTAGTTAAAACTATATCACCAAATTTGGCGTCTGGTAAAACTAGTCTTTTTTCAGCACTGTGACGTCTTGACATATAATTTCCTTCTACTTAGGTCTTTTTGAACCGTATTTTGAACGGCGCTGTCTTCTATCTTTGACACCCTGTGTATCTAAAACACCCCTCAAAATGTGATAGCGTACACCAGGGAGATCTTTAACCCTACCACCGCGAATTAAAACTACAGAGTGTTCTTGGAGATTATGCGATTCACCAGGAATATATGATATAACTTCGTAACCATTAGTTAATCTTACTTTAGCTACTTTACGCATTGCTGAGTTAGGTTTTTTAGGCGTAGTAGTATAGACCCTAGTACAAACTCCCCTTTTTTGGGGACAAGCTTGCATATGCATAGATTTTTGCCTAACAACCCGAGGTTTTCTTGGTTTTCTTATTAGTTGTTGTATAGTTGGCATTAAAAAATCTCCAAAAACATAAGCACAATATCCTTATATTAAAAGGCCACTATTCAGTGGCATGACTGAACTAATACAGAGGATCTGAGAATATCGGATCATGAGTTAAAAGTTAAAATTATAAAAACCCTAAATAAAAGGGATGGAGTTAAATATTCTGGGTTTTATAAAATGTCAACAGTTATGAAACAAATATGATGTAAAAAAGTTATTTTTTTTTAAAAAAAAAGGTGCGGTTTCTTTAGTATAAACAAAAATAAAGTGAAAATTGTAAATAAAATCGCTTAAATATAAATCTTATTAATAATCAAATATTCCTTATTTCTTCCTCAACATTAGACTCTTGGACACTCTCATCTGAAACAAGAACACTTTCATCCTTTTTCTTTTGCTCTAGAATTACTGCGTCCCTTTGAGATGCAATTTTCTTTATATCCCTGGCAGCTCCTCCAGTTCCAGCAGGAATTAGTCGTCCTACAATAACATTTTCTTTTAAGCCAATTAGTTTATCTCTTTTTCCTTGAGTAGAAGCCTCTGTTAATACTCTAGTAGTTTCTTGAAAAGATGCAGCCGAAATGAAACTTCTTGTTTGAAGACTTGCCTTTGTTATACCCAGAAGAACTGGACCACCTTTTGCAGGTTCATATCCTTTTTCAAGTGCTTTTTTATTTATTTCTTCAAATTCTAAACGGTCAACTTGTTCACCCTTTAACAGAATAGTTTGCCCACTATCAGAAACTTCCCATTTCTGTAACATCTGACGAACTATTACTTCAATATGCTTATCGTTTATTTTTACACCTTGTAATCTATAAACGTCTTGTACCTCCGAAATCATGTAATTTGCGAGTGCCTCTACCCCTAAAATAGATAAGATATCATGCGGTGCAGGATTCCCATCGACTAAATTCTCACCTTTTCTAATAAAATCTCCTTCATTAACAGGTATATGTTTTCCCTTTGGCACCAAATATTCAATTGGTTCACCCTCTCCCTCAGGAGGCTCAATAGAGAGTCTCAGTTTATTTTTGTAATCTTTACCAAACTTTACATACCCATCAATTTGTGCGATTATAGCATGGTCTTTAGGTCGTCTTGCTTCAAATAGTTCAGCAACTCTTGGTAAACCACCCGTAATATCTTTAGTTTTCGCTCCTTCTCTTGGAATCCTAGCTATAACATCACCAGCGGTTATTTTGTCACCATCTTCAACAGATAAAATTGCTTCAACAGACATTGAATGTCTTTCTGGGTTTCCATTCTCTCTTTTTAATGGCTCACCATTTTCTGGATCAACTATAATTATCTCTGGCTTTAATTCATTTCCTCTTGGAGCAGATCTCCAATCCGAAACAATTCTTTGTGCTATTCCAGTAGCATCATCAGTCTCCTCTCTAAGAGAAACACCTGCTATTAGATCAATAAATTTTGCAATACCGTTATTTTCGGCAATTATAGGTAATGTATAAGGATCCCACTCAAATAACTTCTGACCAGATTTTATATCATCGCCATCTTTAATATAGATTTTGGAACCAAATCCAACTTTATGGCTAGATAATTCAATACCTTTATCATCCTGTATTATTATTTCCATATTTCTGCCCATAACAATATTCTCTTTAGAAGAATTTTGGATAAATTTAGAGTTTAACAATTTTATTTTTCCTGAATGACTTGACTCTATAAATGACTGAGAACCACCTTGAGCTATACCACCAATATGAAATGTTCTCATAGTTAATTGAGTGCCTGGCTCACCTATGGATTGTGCAGCGATGATTCCTACTGCTTCGCCTGGATTTACTCTTGTTCCTCTAGCTAAATCTCTACCATAACATTGTGCACAAATACCATCTTCAGCTTCACATGTTAAAGCCGATCTTATCTTAACTGACTGTATATTCAGATTGTCAATAAAATCTGCCATTCTTTCATCAATCATGACACCCTTTTTAACAGCAATAGATTGATCTATTGGAGAAATTATATCTTCAGATGAAACCCTACCAAGAATTCTTTCTGATAGAGAAGCAACTACTTCTCCATCATTTATGACTGCAGATACCTGGATAAAATCTTCTGTTCCACAATCTTCCTCTCTTATAATGCAATCCTGTGCCACATCTACCAACCTTCGGGTAAGATAACCAGAATTTGCTGTTTTTAAGGCAGTGTCTGCTAAACCTTTTCTAGCTCCATGTGTTGAGTTGAAGTATTCAAGTACTGTCAAACCTTCTTTAAAATTTGATATTATTGGTGTTTCAATAATTTCCCCAGAAGGCTTTGCCATAAGTCCACGCATACCACCGAGCTGTTTCATTTGTGCGGGTGAACCTCTAGCTCCAGAATGAGACATCATGTAAACAGAATTAAGTTCTTTATCATCACTTAATTGGTCAGGCTGCACTGCTGATATTTCTTTCATCATTGCATCTGCAACTGTATCAGAACATATTGACCAGGCATCTACCACTTTGTTATATTTTTCACCTTGAGTAATAAGCCCATCCATATACTGTCTTTCAAAATCCTTAACCTGACTTCTAGTATTTTCTACTAAGGACCACTTTTTCTCCGGAATAACTATATCATCTTTACCAAATGATATCCCCGCCTTAAATGCTTCCTTAAAACCTAACTGCATTATTTGATCACAAAATATAACAGATTCCTTTTGCCCACAATGCCTATATACTGTATCGATTACTTCTCCAACTTCTTTCTTTCTAAGCAATCTATTAACAATTTCAAAGGGAGCTTTATGATTTTTAGGAAGTAAACTACCAATTCTTAATCTACCTGGTGTTGTATCATATCTCTTATATATGGTTAAACCCTGTTCATCAATTTGGGGCATTCTAGCTATAATTTTAGAATGTAAGTCAACAACACCTTGTTCTAGTGCATGCTCAACTTCTTCAATACTAGCAAATGTCTTACCCTCTCCGACTAAGCCTTTTCTTTCAAGAGACAAATAATAAAGGCCTAATACCATGTCCTGTGAAGGAACTATTATTGGTTTTCCGTTTGCTGGAGAAAGCACATTATTAGTTGACATCATTAATACACGAGCTTCTAATTGTGCCTCTAAACTTAAAGGAATATGAACAGCCATTTGGTCACCGTCAAAGTCAGCATTAAATGCTGAACAAACTAACGGATGTAATTGAATTGCCTTTCCCTCTACTAAAATAGGCTCAAATGCTTGTATGCCTAATCTATGAAGTGTAGGAGCCCTGTTCAAAAGCACTGGATGCTCCCTTATCACTTCTTCTAAAATATCCCAAACTTCAGGTCTCTCTTTTTCAACTAATTTTTTCGCTTGTTTTACTGTAGAAGATAGTCCTTTTGCTTCTAATCTAGAATAAATAAAGGGCTTAAACAATTCCAGAGCCATCTTTTTTGGTAAACCACATTGATGTAATTTCAGCTCAGGGCCCGTTACGATAACAGATCTGCCTGAAAAATCTACTCTTTTTCCTAACAAATTTTGTCTAAATCTTCCCTGCTTTCCCTTTAACATATCAGAAAGAGATTTTAAGGGGCGCTTATTTCCACCTGTTATGACTCTTCCTCTACGACCATTATCGAACAAAGCATCAACAGATTCTTGCAACATCCTTTTTTCATTACGTATAATTATATCAGGAGCTCTTAATTCTATTAAACGTTTTAAACGGTTATTTCTATTAATTACCCTTCTATATAAATCATTCAAATCAGAGGTAGCAAAACGACCTCCATCTAACGGAACTAAAGGACGCAGTTCAGGTGGAATTACGGGAACGACCGTTAATATCATCCATTCTGGACGATTTCCTCCGTCAATAAAATTCTCTACTAATTTTAACCTTTTAATTATTTTTTTGGGTTTAAGTTCACCAGTTGCTTCAGCTAATTCAGACCTAAGTTTTTCTGCCTCTGACTCTAAATCAATTGAAGATAACATTTCTCTTATTGCCTCTGCTCCAATTCCTGCAGTAAAGGAGTCAGATCCATATTGATCCTGAAAATCTAAAAATTCTTCTTCTGTTAATAGCTGTCCATGCTTTAGTTCAGTAAGTCCTGGCTCTATAACAATATATTGTTCAAAATACAAAACTCTTTCTAAATCTCTTAATGTCATATCTAACATAAGACCAATTCTAGATGGTAATGATTTAAGAAACCATATATGGGCGACCGGAGATGCTAAATCAATATGACCCATTCTTTCTCTTCTTACTTTTTGAAGAGTTACTTCAACTCCACATTTTTCACAGGTTACTCCTCTATATTTCATCCTTTTGTATTTTCCACAAAGACATTCATAATCTTTAATAGGACCAAAAATTCTAGCACAAAACAAACCATCCCTTTCAGGTTTAAATGTTCTGTAATTGATTGTTTCTGGTTTTCGAATTTCTCCAAAAGACCAGCTTACGATTTTTTCGGGAGAAGCAAGCGAAATCTTAATTTCTTCAAACGATCTTGATCGTGAATTAGAGTTGAAAGGGTTTGCAATTTCTTTGTTCATTAAATAATCCTAAATAAAATTGATCCAAATATTAATAATAAATTTTTTTATTCCAGGTCTCTGTCAAGAAGATCTACGCTAAGACCTAATGATCTTATTTCTTTTACAAGAACATTAAAGGATTCAGGTACACCTGCTTCAAAATCATCATCCCCTTTTACAATGCTCTCATATACTTTTGTTCTTCCAGCAACGTCATCTGATTTGACTGTTAACATTTCCTGTAGAGTATATGCTGCGCCATATGCTTCTAAAGCCCATACTTCCATTTCACCGAACCTTTGACCACCAAACTGAGCTTTTCCTCCTAGTGGTTGCTGTGTCACTAAACTATAAGGTCCAGTCGATCTTGCATGAATTTTTTCATCAACTAGATGATGCAATTTCAAAATATATTTCATACCTATAGTAACTGGCCTCGAAAATTGTTCACCTGTCCTTCCGTCAAATACTATAGATTGCCCTGAAGAATCAAGCCCAGCCCTTATCAGTGCATCATTTACATTAGCTTCTTTTGCACCGTCAAAAACAGGTGTTGCTATAGGCACACCATTTGTAACATTTTGAGCTGCTTCAATAATTTTCTCTTCTTTCATATTAGAAAAATTTCTATCAAACACATCATCACCATATGCTTTTCTTACAGAATTTAGTACTAGTTCAGAGTTATTAGACCTTTTATATTCTTCAAGTGCTTTTCCAATTGTTTTGCCCAGATTGTGTGAAGCCCAACCCATATGAGTCTCAAGAATTTGACCTACATTCATCCTACTTGGTACACCTAGAGGGTTTAAAACTACATCAACAGTAGTTCCATCCTTTAAAAAAGGCATATCTTCTATTGGGACAACTCTTGAAATAACTCCTTTATTTCCATGACGACCTGCCATTTTATCTCCAGGTTGGAGTTTTCGCTTAACAGCAACGAAAACTTTTACCATTTTCATAACACCTGGAAGTAAATCATCACCTCTTCTAACTTTCTCAACTTTGTCGTTAAATCTATTTTCAAGTGCTTTCTTTTGTACATCAAATTGGTCTTTCAAAGCTTCTATTTGCGCTAGTTTTTTATCATCATCTATAATTAATTGCCACCATTGGCCCTTAGATAATTTTTCTAACAAAATCTTATCAGCTTTTGTTACTTTTCCAAATTCACTAGGTGCTTTAACTATTTTTTGATCTACTAAAAGAAGCTCTAATCTAGCATATATATTTCGCTCAAGAATGGCCAGCTCATCATCCCTATCTCTACTAAGTCTTTCTATTTCTTCTCTCTCTATCTGAATAGCTCTTTCATCTTTTTCTATGCCATGCCTGTTAAAAACTCTCACTTCTACTACAGTACCGCTATCTCCAGGACTCATTCTTAGAGAAGTATCTCTAACGTCAGACGCTTTTTCACCAAATATTGCACGCAATAGTTTTTCTTCTGGTGTCATTGGACTTTCACCCTTTGGAGTAATTTTACCTACCAAAATATCATTTGGTCCAACCTCAGCTCCAATATAAACTATACCAGCTTCATCAAGATTTCTAAGAGCTTCTTCACCAACATTAGGAATATCTCTAGTAATTTCTTCTGGACCAAGTTTAGTATCTCTAGCTGAAATCTCATACTCCTCAATATGAATTGAAGTAAATACATCATCTCTAACAATTCTTTCAGATATAAGTATGCTATCTTCATAATTGTAACCATTCCAAGGCATAAATGCCACAAGAACATTTTTCCCTAAAGCAAGTTCTCCCATATCGGTACAAGGACCATCTGCAATCACCTCTCCTCTCTCAATAGTATCACCGACTTTGACTAAGGGTTTTTGATTAATACAAGTATTTTGGTTAGATCTTTGAAACTTTCTTAATCTGTAAATATCTACCCCAGGATCTCCAGCTTCTAGATTTTCAGTTACTCGAATAACAATTCGCATAGCATCTATTTGGTCAATGATACCAGCTCTTTTGGCCATAATGGATGCCCCAGAGTCTCTAGCAACTATGCTCTCCATTCCCGTACCTACAAAAGGGGCCTCTGCTTTAAGCAATGGTACTGCCTGTCTCTGCATGTTTGAACCCATAAGTGCTCTGTTGGCATCATCATTCTCCAAAAAAGGTATAAGCGAGGCTGCAACAGATACCAATTGCTTGGGACTTACGTCTATCAATTCCACAGATTCTGCAGGATTCAACATATATTCTCCAGATTTTCTAGTAGAAACTAGATCATTTATAAATTTACCCTTTTCGTCTAGTTTAGCATTAGCTTGCGCTATAGTGTATTTCATCTCCTCAGTAGCAGACATGTAAACAACTTCATCCGTAACTAATGCATCTTTAACTCGTCTATAAGGTGTTTCGATAAAACCATATTTATTAACTCTTGCAAATGATGCTAATGAGTTAATTAATCCAATGTTTGGGCCCTCAGGAGTTTCAATAGGGCATACTCTACCATAATGGGTTGGATGAACGTCTCTTACTTCAAAACCTGCTCTATCACGAGTTAACCCACCAGGTCCTAGGGCTGATAGTCTTCTCTTATGAGTGACTTCAGAAAGTGGGTTTGTTTGATCCATAAACTGCGAAAGTTGGCTTGAACCAAAGAACTCTCTAACTGCTGCAGCGACAGGCTTAGCATTAATTAAATCTTGAGGCATTACCGTATCGATCTCTACAGAAGTCATCCGTTCTCGTATGGCTCTTTCCATTCTCAGTAACCCAAGTCTATATTGGTTTTCCATTAATTCACCAACTGATCTAACTCTCCTGTTACCTAAATGATCGATGTCATCAATTTCCCCTCTACCATCCCTAAGTTCAACCAATGCTTTAATTACTCCAGTTATATCCTCCTTCCTTAGTGTTCTTTGAGTATCTTCAGTAGTAAGATCCAAACGCATGTTCAATTTAACTCTACCAACTGCAGATAGATCATATCTTTCAGGATCAAAAAACAAAGTATCACAAAGATTAATTGCTGCATCTAAAGTAGGGGGTTCGCCTGGTCTCATAACTCTGTAGATATCTACAAGAGCCATTTCATAATTAAAATTTTTATCAGCCATCATAGTATTTCTTATGTATGGGCCTATGTTGATATTATCTATATCTAAAGTAGGAATTTCATTTATTCCATTATTAATAAGCTTTAATATTGATCCACCTGTAACGGTTCCTTTTTTTTCGTCAATTTCCCATGTCAATTCTTCACCAGCTTCGATCCAGATTTCGCCAGTTTCTTCGTTAATTATGTCAACTGCAGCATATCTACCAATTAAATTTTCAAATGGAACCAATATGTTAATAGTTTTATTTTTTTCTAAAAGTTTCTTTACTAATCGTGGTGTAACTTTCTTATCAGCTGGAGCAATAATTTCACCAGTGTCTGCATCTATAACGTCAAAAGTGGGCTTAACTCCTCTAAGGCGCTCAGGAAAAAATGGACAGCTCCACTTGTTATCATCTGATTTTACATAAGTAACAGTGTTGTAGTATTCTCTACATATATCTTCCTGTGTCATACCTAGAGAGTAAAGAATTGTAGATACGGGTAATTTTCTTCTTCTATCTATTCGAACATAAACAAGGTCCTTTGCATCAAATTCAAAATCTAACCAAGATCCTCTATATGGAATTATTCTACAAGTGAATAAGATTTTACCTGAAGAATGCGACTTACCTCTATCGTGATCAAAAAACACCCCTGGAGATCTATGCATTTGAGAAACCACAACTCTTTCAGTACCATTAAATACAAAAGTACCAGTTGGTGTCATTAAGGGGATATCCCCCATATAAACGTCTTGTTCCTTAATACCTTTTACTGACTTAGATCCAGTAACTTCATCAATATCAAAAACTACTAGCCTTAATTTTACTTTCAAAGGAGCACTATAAGTCATGTCTCTTTGCTGACATTCTTCAACATCGTATTTAGGCTTTTCTAACTCATAACTCACATATTCCAAAACTGCTGTATCATTAAAATCTTTAATTGGAAAAACAGAATTGAATACGCCCTGTATACCTTCATTATCTAAAGGAACATCTAAGTCTCCAGAATTAAGAAAAATATCATAAGATGACCTTTGTACCTCAATAAGATTAGGCATTTCTGCTACTTCTCGAATCTTGCCATAATATTTTCTTATACGCTTTTGATTGTTATGAGTGTTGGTCATTGTCACCTCTAATCTAAGTTACTGGAATTGTAATTAATTTTTATAAGATCTATTATTTATAAAAATTAACCAGCAAATTACATAATATTAATTCAATAAATATTGGTGTCTAAATTAAGACACCAATACAAGTTTAATAGTTGAAAAAACTATTTTAATTCTACTTCAGCACCAGCTTCTTCTAATTGTGATTTAATTTTTTCAGCTTCATCCTTGGAAACTCCCTCTTTTACTGCTTTACCTCCAGCCTCAACTAAATCTTTTGCTTCTTTCAACCCTAAGCCAGTGATAGTTCTAACTTCTTTGATTACATTAATTTTCTTGTCACCAGCTGCCTTCAATATTACGTCATACTCAGATTTTTCTTCTGCAACTCCTTCAGGATCTCCGGCACCTCCTGCAGTTCCAGCTACCATCACTGCTCCACCCGATGCAGCTTCAATACCGTATTCATCCTTTAGTATGTTTTTTAATTCCACAGCCTCAAGAAGTGTAAGGCCTACTATTTCCTCAGCTAATTTTTTTACATCTGCCATAATATATACCATCCATTTAATTTAATTAATTTATGTTTATTAAAAGTCAAAGAATTATTTTTAAAATCATGCTGCTTTCTTTTCTTCAATAGCAGCAGTTATTCCAGCTATGTTACTTCCCGGTGAAACTATTAATTGAGATATTATTGATCCTTGAGATCCAACTAACCCAATAATTTCTGCCAAAAGTTCTTCTCTAGACGGAAGCTTAGATAAAGTAATAATCCCATTAAAATCTAGTATCTCGTCTCCGAGTGAGCCTCCTATCAATTTTAAATTCTCGTTAGCTTCAGAAAATTTAACTGATATTTTTGCTGCTGCTACTGGATCTTCAGAAAAGAGCAATATTGTTTGTCCAATTAAAAAGTCAGAAATTTTAGAATTGTTTTTACCTTGAAGTGCAATTTTGGATAATCTATTTTTAGCAACTCTTACTCCACAATTTGCATCTCTCATCAAATTTCTTAACTCAGAAATTTCAGAAACTGTTAAACCACTGTAATGAGCAACTATAACAACACCAGAATCTGAAAAAATTTGACTTAATTCCTCAACTACTTTTTCTTTCTGTTTTCTATTCAATCTCCTACTCCAAATTAAAGGCTTAGCCTTGATTTAATTTAGTTGAAATAATATCAACTTGTGAAATGTCCGGGTTCCCATCAATTGTAGTTAAATCAAATAATTACTTAACTATTTATTAAGTCACCAATCTAAAGTAGGACTTGTCTTTATTAAAAGTGCCCACTATCTCGGACGGTTTTGCCTCGCATTTGCTTAGCATATTCCCTGAAGGGAAACTTTATTTACATAGTATTATCAATAGTCATAGATTTACCCATAGTTGATGACATAGAAATTTTTTTAATAAAGACACCTTTAGCACCTGTTGGTTTAGATTTTTTTAATTCATTCATAAAAGCTTGAAAATTTTCTACTAATTTTTTCTTATCAAAAGATATTTTGCCAATACCAACCTGAACTACACCAGCCTTTTCTGCTTTAAATTGAATTTCTCCACTTTTGGCAGCTTTCACTGCTGAAGCAAGATCAGGGGTTACTGTTCCAACTTTGGGATTTGGCATTAGATTTCTTGGGCCTAAAACCTTTCCTAGTCGACCTACTATTGGCATCATATCTGGTGAAGCTATACATCTATCAAATTCAATATTACCTTTTAATATAGTTTCCATAAGATCTTCAGCACCTACAACATCAGCTCCCGCTTTGGTTGCTTCTGTTGCTTTATCACCTCTTGCAAAAACGGCCACTCTTATAGTTTTTCCTGTTCCGTGTGGTAATGCACAAACACCCCTAACTACTTGATCAGCATGCCTTGGGTCTACCCCTAAATTTACAGCAACTTCAACAGTTTCATCGAATTTAGCCGAAGCAGCTTTTTTAATAAGTTCTAAAGCTTCATCTAGAACTAGGTTTTCTTTTTTTAAAAAAAGATCTTCCTGAGCTTTCCTTTTCTTAGTTAACTTAGGCAATTTCTTAATCCTTTACTTCTATACCCATAGAGCGAGCAGATCCCATTATTATTTTCATTGCTGCCTCCACAGTATTAGCATTTAAATCTTTCATTTTAGCTTCAGCAATTTCTTTAATTTTTATTGAAGATATTTGAGCAATCGTTTCTTTACCTGCAGTTTGAGATCCTGATTTAATGTTAACAGCTTTTTTAAGAAAAAAAGATGCTGGTGGTGTCTTTATCTCCATAGAAAATGATTTGTCAACATAATAAGTAATAATTGTAGGACAAGGTGCACCTGCCTCCATTTCCTGTGTCTTTGCATTAAAAGCTTTGCAAAACTCCATAATGTTTAATCCACGTTGACCAAGAGCAGGTCCTACTGGTGGTGATGGGTTAGCTTTTCCAGCCGGTATTTGGAGTTTCAATTCTCCTGCTACTTTTTTTGCCATTTAGATCATACCTTTCAATAACTCTTTTTTGGTTATCATTTAATTCATAGGAGTGTTAATTTTGTTTCTGTACTTGTCCATATTCCAATTCTACTGGAGTTGCTCTTCCAAATATAGAGACAGAAACTTTTAACCTATTGTTTGCTTCATCAACTTCTTCAACCAACCCAGAAAATCCCTCAAAAGGACCATCTATGACATTTACTTGTTCACCAACTTCATAAGATACTAGAGATCGAGGCTTATCTGCTCCTTCTTCTACTTGGTTTAAAATTCTTGCAACCTCATCATCAGACAAGGGCATAGGTTTACCTTTCTGACCTAAGAAACCCGTAACCCTATTTGTTTCCTTAATTAAGTGATAACTCTTATCTGTCATCTTCATTCTAATCAAAACATAGCCAGGCATAAATCGTCTTTCAGACTGAACTTTTTTACCTCTCCTTACTTCAAGAACTTCTTCAGTTGGAACTAAAACTTCTTCAATCTCATCTTGAAGAGAATTTTGAACTATTGCTTCTTTAATAGTTTCTGCAACACGCTTTTCAAAATTGGAAAGTACACTTACTGAATACCATCTCATAGACATAAAAAGAATTCCTCATAAGAAAACAAAATACGTACGAACAATCATTTCAAACAGAAATGAATTTTTTTTACATATACGAATCATAATTCATATGATGGCTATACAACTGCTAGTTTATTAAATCAAGAGGATAACTTCAAAATTATATCTAAAATATTGCTTGTAATAGTATCAATAATAAAGAAAAATAATGCAATTAGTGCTGACATTATAAAAACCATTATAGTAGTAGTCATTGTCTCTTTTCTGGTTGGCCATACAATTTTTGAAACCTCGTTTCTTACTTGCTGTACATACTTAAATGGATTAATCATCATTTCCTCAAAAATTTAATTTTTAATTGTTAAAATGGCAGGGGCTGAGGGACTCGAACCCACGACCCTCGGTTTTGGAGACCGATGCTCTACCAGCTGAGCTAAACCCCTACATTTTTGTTTAATAAAGATTTTAAATTAAATTTGCAAGTTTTAGAAAATGTAAATATAAAATAATGAATAAAAAAATCTTTAAAATTCTGCTTAATAATTAATTTTAATACTTGATACTAATAATCAATATTAACATTTAAAAACAATATTAAAATATTATGAAAAAAATCTTAATCACATCAGCATTACCTTATATCAATGGAATAAAACACCTTGGTAATCTGATTGGTAGTCAATTACCAGCTGATGTATATGCTAGATATAAGCGAGCTACCGGTCATAGAGTTTTATATATTTGTGCAACAGATGAACACGGAACTCCAGCAGAACTTGCAGCAATAGAAGACAACTTAACAGTTGAAAAATTCTGTGAGAATATGTGGAGCATTCAGAAAAAAATTGCAGATGAATTTTATATTTCTTTTGATTACTTTGGACGTTCATCAAGTAAACATAACCATGAACTTACTCAACATTTCGCGACTAAATTATGGGAAAATAATTTTTTAGTAGAAGTAAATGAAAAACAATTTTTTTCATTAAATGATAAGAGATATTTACCAGATAGATATATAACAGGTACTTGCCCGTCATGTGGATATAGAAAGGCCAGAGGAGATCAATGTGAAAATTGTACTAAACAATTGGACCCAACAGATCTTATTGACCCAGTTTCTACAATTTCAGGATCTAAAGATTTGGAAATAAGAAAAACAAAACATTTATATTTAAGACAAAGTAAATTAAAAAATAAGTTAGATGATTGGATCTCAAAAAAAACCGAGTGGCCTGTCTTAACTAAATCTATTGCTAAAAAATGGCTTCATGACAAAGAAGGATTGAAAGATAGAGGTATAACTCGAGATTTATCCTGGGGGGTTAAAGTAGAAAAAAACGGTAAACCTTGGGAAGGATTTGAAGATAAAGTCTTCTATGTTTGGTTTGATGCCCCAATTGCATACATTGCAGCAACGAAAGAGTGGTCAGAAAATAATTCTAATACTGAATGGAAAAAATGGTGGCTTACTGATAAAGGAGCTGATCAAGTGTTTTATGTTCAGTTTATGGCAAAAGATAATATACCGTTTCATACTCTCTCATTTCCTGCCACTATTTTTGGTTCTGGAGAAAATTGGAAACTAGTTGATTATATTAAGGGATTCAATTGGTTGCTCTATGAAGGTGGTAAGTTTTCAACTAGTGAAAAACGTGGTATTTTTATGGATGTTGCTTTAAAATTATTTCCAGCTGACTATTGGCGTTGGTGGTTATTATCAAATGCCCCTGAGAGCTCTGATTCTAATTTCACTTGGGATAGTTTTCAAAATACTATTAACAAAGATCTTGCTGATGTATTAGGTAATTTTATTGCAAGAGTTACAAAATTTTCATTTTCAAAGTTTGGTGGTAAAATTCCAACAAACAATAAATTTGGAAAATTAGAAGAAAATACCATTAAGGAAATAAAAAAATGTTATGTTTCATATAACCATTTCTTGAGTAAAATTGAAATAAGGAAAGCTAGTCAAGAATTGAGGAATATTTGGGTTATTGGAAATGAATATCTACAAAAAGCTCAACCTTGGGCAATTTTTAAGAATGACGAAAATCAAACAAGGATGATCATCAGGTTCTCATTTAATTTGATTTACTTTTATTCATTTATCTCAGAACCATTCATTCCATGCGCATGTGACAAAATTAAAAAGCATTTTGGATTTACTAAAATATCAAAATGGCCCAATAATTTGAATTACTTTTTGAAAAATGTCACTTATGTAAAAGATATAACTCCTCCTCAGATTTTGTTTCCAAAAATAACAGACCAGGAAAAAGAAGTATTCAGGGAGAAATATTCAGGATTAAACCTTTGACTTGGTTTAAAAGGTGCTATGAAAATAAATTATATACCTTGTACCCTACATAAGCCATTGATCCAGTTATAACTATACCCCAGAGTGTATCAATTATAACTAATTCTATTTTCCAATCTTTAAGTATAACAAAATTAGTTATTTCATAAGTACCAAAAGCTAATAATCCTAAAAAAGCGCCTGAAAATATCGCCACAAAAAAAGATTCTGATTTAATACCAGCTTTTGTAGCAAACCAAAAAACTCCAGCAACATATACAAAATAAAAAATTGCAGCGATTGAAAAGTTTGTATCCTCTTTCATTAAAAAACCAATATGTTTTTTAAATAAAGGTTGCATTATGTTAGTTAAAACAATCATTTCAGCAACTATGAAGAAAATTAACATTGAAAAATAACTCACAATAACGGGCAATTTATCCTCACTTTCAAAAATTTATATTTAATATTTATATCTTTTTATGTATGTATTACGTTAAATAATTATAAATAAACTAAATTCTAGTGCTTAAAGATTTGGCTCGGCATAAGCTAATGATTTAGTATTTAAAATTATACTTAGAATGTTATACAAAAAAATATTGACAAGATTTTTTATAGTAATTTTAAAAAATAACTTTATGAAGGAAGGCTATGGTAAATAAAGAACATATATGGTTACTTTGAGATTAAAGAGTATATCTATGCCGAATCTTGTGTAAAAGACGCAATTTGTTAAAAAGTTGTGGTAAAATTGTAAAAATTTATGGAAGTTTAAAAGAATACTTAATAGATTAATTAAAGATCATTATTTCATATGCCCGCTTGGTGGAATTTGGTAGACACAAGGGACTTAAAATCCCTCGACCTAAAAGTCGTTCCGGTTCGAGTCCGGAAGCGGGCACCAAAACGAAACTTGAAAACAGTTTTAAATTTTATTTTTTTTCTTTAATCCAAAAACTCCTGAACGTGACATTCTGGGCAGCATTGTAAAACTGTCTGTAAGTCTAATACATATGTTCCTATTCTCAAATAACTTGAATAAATTTTCTTGTTCTTCAAGTTGCCACATAATTCTCTTTTTTAAAATTTTTGATGGATATGAATAACCTGGAGCCATTCTATTTTCTATTTGCATATTTTTTGATTTTGCAAAATCAATTATTCTTGATCTTGCATCTCTTAAAATAAGTTCTAAAGCTAACCAAGAGGCATTTTCTAAGAATAGTGCACCTAATGGTTCATTTGTATCCTTTGAAATTGTTTTTAATTTTCTATCTACTCCTTTTCCTAGAGATATAATAAATATTATTAAAACGATACTTTCTGAGAAAATCTCTTTAAATACCTCACAGTTCAAAGAAGTTCTATCAAGCTGAATCCTATTCAGTGATTTTTTTTTTATCTCTTCAATGTAAAAATATCCAACTGGTGAAGAATAATTAGTAAGCCTGTCAAGAGCTTTTTCAGCTGATTCTAAAATTTTTTTCTTAATATTTTCTTTATTTTTATAACCATGTGTTCTCAACAATTTAAATGCTGAGATTTTTGGAGACAAAAATTTTATTTTCTCGAAATTTGAATCTATAAACATCAGAAAAAATTTTAATCGATTTTGTTTAATGCATTTGATTTAATTTCTTCATACTTACCTTCAAAATATTCTGACATTTCCAAAACTACTTGTTTTGCAGTCTTGTTTGTACTTGAAAGTTTCTTTTTTTTCCAATCTTGCAAATAATCATCTGTTCCTACTATACCCTTTTTCATTGCTATTAAATCAATTAACTCACTAAACCTCTTAGAAAGTTCAACTTTTTCAATACCATTATAATCCCTAGCCTCAATTACAGTAGGTATATCTTGCCATGATAGAATGAATATTTTTGTCATAGGTATATACATTAGATATATTTTTAGATATATAAATAAAAAAATTGATTGGAAGTAAAATAAATTCAAAATACTTTATTTTCTCTTGATTGTTCTATTTTCTAGAATTTAAAATAATAATTATAAAAGTTTTATTTCACTAACCTAATTAGTTGGCTAGGTACTATAATGAAAAGTAAATTTGAATTTAAATCTTGTATTAATGATCAACAAAAAATTGTCAGATTTTTAGGAGATTTTTCTCTCGAAACAACCCCGTTTGTAGCAGAAAAAATTGGAAATTTTTCAGATTTTATTAGACCTTCAACTACTATTTTTATAACTTTTCTTCCTGGATCTGATTATAAAAAAACTATAAGTACAGCAAAAAAGATAAATAGAGAAGGCCTTAATCCAGCACCTCATTTTGCTGCTAGATCAATTTCTTCAAAGAAAATGTTAGAAGATTATATTGCTAGAGTTACTGGAGAAGCTAATGTAAAAAAAATTTTGATAATAGGAGGAGCTGGGAAGGAACAAATTGGCCCATTTCCAGATACGATAAGTCTACTAGAAACGGGGATTTTTGATAAATATGGTATTTCAGAAATTGGTATAGCAGGTCATCCAGAAGGAAGCCCTGATATACCAGACATAGAGATCAAAAAGTCACTTTTTTTAAAAAATAAATTTTCTGAAACGTCTGAAGCTAAGTTTTTTATAGTTAGCCAATTTTGTTTTGATGCTGATACAATTATAAATTGGTCAAAAAGAATAAATCTTGAGGGAAATAAAATACCAATAATTATTGGACTACCAGGAATTGCAAAGCTTTCCACTCTGTTAAAATATTCTTTGTCTTGTGGGATTGGAAATTCTATTAACTTTTTAAAAAAACAAGGTTCAAATGTTTTAAACCTAGTCAGGACCCAGGAGCCTAATGATTTGGTTAGAAAATTATCAAATTCTGAAAAAGCCTTGAAGGAAAATAATATTGTGGGAGTTCATATATATCCCTTAGGTGGAATACGCAAAAGTTCTGATTGGGCAAATGCAATAATGGATGAAAAAATAAAACTTACTCCAAATGGATTTAATGTTTGTTATTAATTAAAACACCAATGCATAATTCCTTTTTGAACATGCAGCCTATTTTCAGCTTGCTTTAGGAAAATATCAAAATATTTATCAGCAACATCTGACATGATCTCATTATTTCTATATATAGGCATACAATGAAAAACTAAACTTTCATTTTTTGAAATTTTTAACAATTCCTCAGTCAAAGTATAATTTTGCATCTTTTTTTTTCTTATTTCTCTCTCATTTTCAGTTTGGTGCATAGAATACCATGTGTCAGTCACAATGAGGTCGGCATTTTTTAATGCTTTTTTAGGATCAACCTCGTATTTAAAGTTTTGAACACCATTATCTCTTGGAACAAATTCTAATGGCCCACATATCATTAATTCGAACTTAAATTTATCTGAAGCTTGAATGTAACTATTACAAACATTGTTTGCGTCACCAAGCCATACAACCTTCTTATCTTTAATAGGACCTGAAATTTCCTCATATGTAAATATATCTGAAAGAACCTGACAAGGATGAGATTGATCAGTTAAGCCATTAATTACAGGGATATCAGAATATTTAATTAAATCAGTTAAATCAGAATGGTTCTCTGTTCTAAGCACAATCATATCTAGATATTTAGTTAGAACACTTGCTGTATCAGACATAGTTTCTGAATTTGAAATTTGCAATTCATTGCTAGATACTGAAATCGATTCCCCTCCCATTTGAAAAATACCTACTTCAAAAGAAAATCTAGTTCTTGTTGAAGGTTTTTTAAATAGCAATGCTACTACTCTATTGAGTAAAAACTGATTAGGATCCTTGGTACCATTGGTAAAACCTTTTCTATCTTTTTTTAGTTTAGCAGATACATCAAAAATATTAGTTATTTGATTTAAATTTAAATCTTTTATATCTAAGAAATTGTTCAATTTTCCAACCTTTGTGCAGTCTTGCTCAATAGTTCTACAACATAATCTACTTCTTTTTTTGTTATGTTAAGAGGAGGTAATATTCTAACAACATTGTCTGAGGCTGGGGCTAATAACAAATTTTGCTTGTATGCTTCGTTTGTAAAAGAGGTGTTCTCAATTTTAGTTTTCAAACCCAACATTAAACCAGAACCTCTTAACTCTTCAAACACCGAAGGAAACTCACTAATGAGTCTTAGCATTTTTTGGGAAAAATATCCTGATATTTTTCTAACATTTTCTAAGAAACCTTTTTCTAAAACATTATTCATAACCTCACAACCAACAGCACATGCAAGAGGATTTCCACCATAAGTCGAACCATGCTTTCCTTTTACCATTCCAATAGATGCATTTTCAGTTGATAAACAAGCACCTAATGGAAAACCTCCTCCAATTCCCTTTGCTATTGTCATTATGTCGGGTTTTAAATTAAACCATTCATGGGCAAAAAGTTTTCCTGACCTACCTAAACCAGATTGAACTTCGTCTATAATTAAAAGTGCTCCAGTATCATCGCACAAACTTCTAATTAATTTTAAAATCTCTGATGAAAATGACCTTATTCCACCTTCTCCCTGAATTGGTTCGATAATTACTGCAGCAGTTTTGTTAGTAATATTTTGGCATAAAGCATCCCTATCATTAAAACCTAATGATTTACATCCAGGAATTAGTGGACCAAATCCCTCTTTCATTTTATCAGAATTGGATGTAGAAATTGCCGCCATTGATCGGCCATGAAAACAACCATCAAAGGATATAATCTCATGTCTTTCTTGGTTTAATTTTGAATGATAAACTCTTGCCATTTTTATGGCACATTCAATCGCCTCAGTACCGGAATTAGTAAAAAAAACTCTATCTGCAAAAGTATGGTCAACAAGTAACTTAGCCAACTTTTCCTGATTTTCTACTCTGTACAGATTTGAAGTGTGCCATAAATTCTGGGCTTGCTCAGTTAGTACTTTCACTAATTTTTTATTACAATGACCTAAAATATTTACCGCAATACCAGAGGCACAATCCAAAAATTTATCCCCACTATCCGAATATAACCAAATACCGTCACCTTTTTTGAATAAAACATTTTTTCGGCTATAAGTTTTTAATAAATATTCTTGCATACATTTAAACTCATTTACAAAAAAAATTATATTAAATTTGATTTATTATATAGTGTTAAAGGCATTTTAACTGACATATGATCTGTTTAAAATAAATTTTAAAATAAAAGAATATTATATAATTCTCAATTTTATGATAATTACATTAAATTTAACATATATAAGAAGTATAAAAAATCAAATTTAAAAAAAATTACTATAAAAAACAAAATTATAGTTTATTTATAATCTTATATTATATATTAGTTTAGAAAATTTTAATTCAGGATAATATTTATGGCATGGACAGAAGAAAGAGTTAAAAAACTTACACTTCTTTGGAAAAGTGGAAATAGTGCTAGTAAAATTGCTGTTGAACTTGGTGAAGGCATTTCTAGAAATGCTGTAATTGGTAAAATTCATAGATTGGGTTTGTCTGAAAGAGGATCAGGATTAAGTGCCAAAGGGACAAAAAAATCTTCCAAGCAACTGTCAGATAACATTACGACAGCTGATAAAAGTTCAATTGATTTGAAATTAAATCCAAATTTAGAGCAATCTTCAAAAAGAAAAGGAAAGAAAAGAGGAAGAAAACCTTCTATCAAAAAACTTATTAATAATGAAAATATATCTGATAGTATTTCCAAAGTTAATGATAACTTTTTGTCTGAAAGTGGTGAATTAGAAGCTGATATTGACCAAATTACACTTGCAAATATGATAAAGATAGAAAAAAACGCCAAAAAACTTTCTTTATTAGAATTAACTGAGAAAACTTGTAAGTGGCCAATTGGAGACCCCGCGACTTCAGAATTTTGGTTTTGTGGTCATCCATCAGAGCAGGGAAAACCTTATTGTGAAACTCATGTTTCAATTGCTTTTCAAGCTGTAACCACAAGAAGAGAAAAAAAACAAAATAAAATTAATAGCTAAAATTAAATTATGATTAAGTATAAACTTCAATGTGAAAATCTACACCATTTTGAAAGTTGGTTTAGTAGTTCCGATGCTTACGATAAATTGAATAAAGAAGGATTACTATCTTGCGAGACTTGTGGTTCTAATTCAATATCCAAATCTTTAATGTCACCTAGTGTTAATTCAAAAGAAAAAAAACCTCTTAAAGAAGGACTCAAATCTAAACCAAATAATGAGCAGATCATTTTAAAGGAATTAAAAAAAGAAATTGAAAAGAACTGTGAATATGTGGGTGAAAATTTTGAAAAGGAAGCAAGAGCAATTCATTTTGGGGATTCTCCTGAAAGATCTATATATGGAAAAACAACCTTAAAAGAAGCTAAATCTTTATATGAAGACGGTATACCTGTAACTCCACTTCCATGGATTGATCGTAAAACAAATTAATCATTCTAGATTGATTTTTTAGTCAGATATTATGAGGATTTTAAATTGTCAACAATTGTAATGAAATTTGGTGGTACATCAGTAGCTGACCTTAACATTATGAGAAATGCAATTTTAAAAATTGTTGAAGAAGTAAAAAACAAAAAAAATGTCATAGTCGTAGTTTCAGCCATGGGATCTACAACTGATAATTTAGTTAGAAAAATAAAAGAAGTGTCTGCAATTTACGATGCTAGAGAATATGACGCTATTTTATCAACTGGAGAAAATATTTCTGCTAGCATCATGGCCTTACTCTTACAAAATGAGGGTATTAATTCAAGAAGCTGGCAAGGATGGCAAATACCTATAATAACCACCGATAATCATTCTAATGCTAGGATATTAGATATAAATACCAAAAATCTAGAGAAAAGATTTACAAATGGAATGCAGGTAGCAATTGTTGCTGGATTTCAGGGCATAAGTAGTAAGAATAGGATAACGACTCTTGGTAGAGGTGGCTCAGATACAAGTGCAGTAGCTTTAGCTGCAGTAATTGGTGCTGAAAGATGTGATATATATACTGATGTAGACGGAGTTTATACAACTGACCCTCGAATTACAGCTAATGCAAAAAAACTAGACAAAATTTCTTATGAAGAAATGTTAGAGCTTGCATCCCTTGGAGCAAAAGTTTTACAAACTCGCTCTGTTGAATTGGCAATGCAATATAAAGTAAAAGTACGCGTTCTGAATTCTTTTAATGAAGGTTCTGGTACTTTATTATGCGATGAGGAGGATATTATGGAAAAGAAGGTAGTATCAGGAATTACTTTTTCAAAAAACGAAGCTAAAATAACTCTTCTTGGAGTGAAAGACAAACCAGGTGTTGCAGGAATTGTATTTGATTGTTTATCTAGAGCCAACATTAATGTTGATATGATAATTCAAAATATATCTGATAATGACTTAACTGATGTAACATTTTCATGTCCCACGGATCAGGTTGATATGGCCAAGAACTCATTAGAAGAGGGGAAAAAAAATAATATAATTCACTATAGAAATTTAGATGTAGATAGGCAAGTCTCCAAGATATCAATTGTTGGAATAGGTATGAGAAGTCATTCAGGTATTGCCAAAAAAATGTTTAAGACACTAGGTGACGAAAACATTAATATAAAGGTTATTTCTACTTCTGAAATTAAAATTTCTGTTCTATTGGAAAGAAAGTACTTAGAACTGGCTATTCAATCTCTTCATGAGGCATTTGAGCTCAGCAAGGTCTAGATTTATGACGCAACCCGGCAATAATTACAATTCAAGGGTTTTATTAAATCGGCTTAAAGAAACACTCTCTGAGCTAGGAGAAGCGCAGGCTAGATTAGACAAAATTGTAAAGATAATTGCAGTTTCTATGAAATCAGAAGTTTGTTCAATATATTTATTAAATAGAAAAAATAATTTAGAACTTTATGCTACCGAAGGGCTTCAGTCAAAAGCTGTTCATTATTCTGAATTAAATGTTGGTCAAGGACTTGTTGGAAAAATTGCTGCAACCGCTGAACCCATTAAAACATCTCAAGTATCAAAAACAAAGGGATTTAGATATCTACCTGAAACTGGTGAAGAAATATATAATTCTTTCCTTGGAGTTCCAATTCAACGCTTAGGTAAAATTCTTGGAGTATTAGTAATTCAAAATCTTAAAAATAGAGAGTATACCGAAGATGATATTTATGGATTAGAAATAGTTGCAATGGTTATTGCTGAAATGGCTGAATTGGGTGCATTTACTAATTCAGATGGCACCAATGAACTAATTCATGAGAGAAAAAAATCTTTTTCTATAAATGGATCAATAGGAAAAGAAGGTATAGTGATTGGGACTTCAGTATTATTGGAACCCCAAATTAAGATTAAAAATCCAATAGCTGATAATCCAAAACTTGAAAAACAAAAACTTAAAAAGAGTATAAGTAAACTTTATAATCAATTATCTGAAATTATAAGTAAAAAATACTTCAAAAAGAAAAGAGATTTTTTAGAAATACTTGAAACTCATAAACTTTTGATTGAAGACAGAAGTTGGATAAATCGAATGGTATCATCCATAGATAGTGGCCTTTCAGCAATTGTTGCAGTAGAAAAAGAACAAACGGTTATAAAATCTAGAATAACAAAAGTTCAAAATTTTTATTTTAAAGAAAGACTACTTGAATTTTATGAAATATCTAACATTTTACTCAAAATTCTTACCAACCAAGATACTCATCTCAACCTCAATCAAGTAAAAGAACCTATTTTGGTTGCTAGAAACATTAGCCCTCTAGAGTTGGTTTCGTTGAGAAATGAATTAAAGGGTTTAGTATTAGAAGATGGTTCTGTTGGCAGTCATACTACTATAGTTTGTAGGGCATTAAACATTCCACTATTAATACAAACAAAAGACATAATTAATAAAACATCTAATGGAGATCTTGTAATATTAGATGCTGATCAAGGAACAGTTCATTTAAGACCAGAAAATTCTATTATGGAATTATATGTCAGCAAAATTGAACTAAGAACTAAGGCAAAAAAAAGTTTTTTGGCTTTAAAAAATAAAGAAGCACGAACACTTGATCAAAACAAAATTTTACTAATGATGAATGCTGGACTTATGGCAGATCTACCATCATTAAATGAATCAGGAGCCGATGGTGTTGGTTTGTATAGAACAGAACTACAATTTTTAATTAATAGCAAGGTACCAAAAAGAGCCGAGCAAGCAAAAATTTATTGTAAAGTATTAGATTCTGCTGGACCAAATCCTGTATTTTTTAGAACATTAGATATTGGAGGTGATAAAATACTACCAACAATTACTCCTGAAATTGAACCCAACCCAACTTTAGGATGGAGAGCAATACGCCTTACATTAGAAAGAACTGGTGTGTTTAAAATGCAAGTGCAATCGTTGATAAGAGGAGCTAAAGGCAGAAATTTAAATATAGTTATACCTCTAGTAACAGAGCCCAGAGAGTTTTTTGAAGCAAAAGAATTAATTTTAGAAGAAATAAAAAGAGAAAAAAATAGGAACAGAATTATTCCTAAGTTAATAAAAATAGGAGCAATGTTAGAGGTTCCAAGCTTAGCATTTGCACCTAATTCATTTTTTAAAAATGTTGATTTTCTAATGGTTGGTGGTAATGACCTTAAACAATTTTTCTTTGCAGCAGATCGCGAAAATGAAAAGGTTAGAAAAAGGTATGATATGTTAAGCAATAGTTTTTTATCATTCCTAAAATTAATAATTAAAAAAAGTGAGAAATATACAATACCACTTAGTTTTTGTGGTGAAGATGCTGGAAAACCTATTGAAGCTTTAGTACTTTGCTCTTTAGGTTTTAGGACTTTATCTATGCAACCAAACTGTATTGCACCAGTAAAATCTCTTATAAGAAATATAAAATTGTCAATAATTAAAGAGATTGTAGACAATGCTTTAGAATCAAATTATGAAACTGTTAGAAATGACGTCCTGCAACATCTAGAAGATATAAAATATAACCCTATAACTTAAATGGTCATACCTAATAAAATCTTATTACTCTGCCCTTTATTCCATCAAAAGAATTTTTCTTTATTTCAAGCAATAAAATTCTTTGTGGATCTGTAGGTGAAGGAAAATCAATCTTATTGTTGTTTTGCTGAAAAAAACCAAAAGATTTATAATATTGAATATCACCAATTAAAACTGCACGTTCCCACCCATATTTTCTTGACTCTTTTATTGAGTAATTTATTAAATAGGCACCCAGACCCTCGCCTTGAAATGTAGGATGTACTGCTATTGGTCCTATTAAAAGAGCTAGATTTTTTCTGCTTTTAATAAAAATTGGCCAATTTCGAATTATACCTACTATAGAACCTTTATTATTCTTAGCCACAAAAGAAAGTGTACTTATTTTAGGAACATTTTTTCTTAATGAGTAAGAACTTAAATTTTTCCTAGATGGTGAAAATACTAAATCAAGTAAATCTTCAACCTCTTGCATATCATTTTCAGTTTCGTGTTTAAATTGAATCATATAAAAAATTTGATTTGTTTAGTATTTGGAAATGTAGTAATCAGAAAATTCATTATAGTTAAATAAAATTAATAAAGCACCATTACCAAGTTTTTTTTGAAAGCAAATATATGTTTTACAACCCAGAATCAGGCCATAAATTAGCACATAATCCCTTTAAAGCAATTGTTGCTCCTAGGCCAATAGGGTGGATTTCTTCTATAGATAAAGATAAAAATGTAAATCTTGCACCCTACAGCTTTTTTAATGCAATTTCAGATAATCCTCCTATGGTTATGTTTTCTATAACAGGTGCAAAAAAAAATGAAAATTCATTAAAAGATACACTGAAAAATATTTATGATACAAAATGCTTTGTTGTAAATTTAGTTAGTAAGGAACTATTAAATCAAATGAACGTATCTTCTGGAAATTACTCCAAAGAAACAGATGAATTTATTTTGTCCAAATTAGAAAAAAGCAATTGTGTAAATATAGATGTACCAAGAGTAAAAAAATCTCCAGCATCTTTAGAATGTAAATTATACAAGATTATGGAACTTCCAGGTTTTAGAAATAATATGGTTATAGGTAAAGTAATAGGAATACATATTGATGATAAATACTTACAAAATGGGATGTTTGATGTTCTAACTTTTAACCCAGTAGCCAGAATGGGTTATAAAGACTATACAATTATAAATACAAAATTTGAGCTAGAGAGACCTAAATAAATACCTTTATTAATAAAAAATAGTTCCAGGGTTTAATATATTTTTAGGATCAACAACATTTTTTATTAATTTCATCATATAAAGTTTTCCTGGATCTTCAAATTTATATAATTCCTTGATTTTTGATCTGCCAATACCATGTTCGGCACTAATAGAACCAGAATATTTATTTACTAATTCATTTATAATGTTTAAAAGTTTTTTTCTATTTTTCTCAAGTTCAATTCGAGCATTTTCAGATCTTGGAAAAAGATTATAGTGTAAATTGCCATCACCTATATGACCGAAACAATTAATTAAAACATCTTTTGAAAATTGATAAATGGAGTTATCTAATTTTTTTATAAATTCTGGAATTTTTTCTATGGGAACAGATATATCATTCGAACAAATAGAACCTTTTTTTCTATTTGCAGCAGGGATTAATTCTCTAATTTTCCAAAATTCATTCCTTTGATTAATATTAGTGGCAAAAAATACTTCAACTATTTTATTTTCTAAGAGTAAATCATAAAATGTATTTTCTATAATTTCCCCCAAATTAATTCGGCCTATATTAACATCTATTTCAATGAGAACTTTCCAATTTGTTTTTTTATTAAAAGGATTTTTAATTGTAAATCCGGTCTCTTCAATGAAATCTATACCTGTCATTTTTATTAATTCAAAAGCTAAAATTCTTTCACTAAACTCTCTAGAAATTAACTCAAACACAAATAATACATTTGCCAAATTGTTTATTGATAAAAAAATTGAAATGGGATCTTTTGGAATTGGAAATGTTTTTAATATTGTTGAAGTAATTATACCTAATGTTCCTTCTGATCCAATTAATAGGTTTTTTAAATCAAATCCCATATTATTTTTTTTTAATGGCTTCATAGTTGAAACAATTTGACCACAAGGCAACACTGCCTCCAATCCCAAACATAAATCCCTAACATTACCATATTTTATAACGTTCAACCCACCTGCATTAGTAGCCAAATTTCCGCCTATTTGACATGATCCTTCTGAAGCAAGTGACAATGGAAAAAGTCTTCCATTATTAAAAGCTAATTTCTTAATATTAGATAAAATAGCTCCAGATTGTACATATAACAAATTGCTTTCTTTGAAAAATTTAATGGTATCTAATTTCTCTAGAGATAATGTAACATGATTAGATTGCGAAGCAATTTGACCCCCAACCAAACCAGTACTTCCACCAATTGGTATAATCGGTATTGTAAACTTATTTGCTAATTTAAGTATTTTTGAAATTTCCTGTGTGTTTTTTGGTTTGACACAAATTTCTGACTTATTTTCAAGTCTGTCTCTAGGGTCAATTATATCAATAGTATTTGCACTACTGATCTGATTTTCACTTATTTCTTCTTTCAAAAATTTTATAAATTGACTTAGGTTAGAAGTCATATTTTTTCCCATTTAATTTTTCAATCGAATTTTTCTCAAATCACAAATATTTGCATATAAAATATGGTGTTCCCATTTTCCCTTTATTTGTAAAAAGTATTGACCAACACCTTCATATTTGAAATTAGACTTTTCTAACAATCTTCTTGAAGCGAAATTTGTAGGTAAAGTTGCTGCTTCTATTCTTGAGATACCTAAATCTTTATTAGCATATCTTATTAATGAAACTAGGCTTTCAGTCATAATTCCCTTTTTAGAAAATTCTTCACCTAGCCAATACCCTAATGTTGCTGATTGGAAAGGTCCGTACCGTATATTATCCAAAGTTATTCCTCCTACCAAATGATTGTTGGAACGTAAAAAAATAAAAAGATGAATAACCTTTTTAGAATTGAAGTTTTTTTTCGCCCATTTTACCCTTTGGTTAAAGTTAGTTTTTGAATAATAATTAGAATCCTTTTCTGGTTCCCATTTGTTTAAAAAATCTTCAGATTTTCTTCTTAAGATTACCCAGCTTTTGTAATCTGTTAATAAAGGTAATCTTAAAATTAGTCTTTCTGATAATATTAGTGGTTTAGACTTTGAAAACAAATTCATTTAAATTGTAATCAATTCAGAAGTTTTTGAGAAAATTGATTAATATCTAAAGCATCTTCAACTTTTCCATATAAAGCCATTGCGGGAGAAGAATTATGAAACATTTCTACACCAAAGTTTCTAACATCTTGCAAACTGACAGAATCAATTTTAGAAATGGTCTCTTGTACTTCAACAATTTTATCCCAAATTATTAATCCCCTTGCCAGCCTTTCGCTTCTACTAGACGAGTTTTCAAGTCCCATTAATAAACTTGATCTTAATTGTGTCTTGGCTCTATCAACTTCAGTTTCATTAATATTGGTAATTGAATCCTTAAATTCACTTGCGATTACTTCTGAAAGCTCTTTTACCTTATCTCCTGATGTTCCAGCATAGGACAAAAAAATTCCGTTATCTGAATAACAATCAAATGAAGTACCTATTGAATAACAAAGACCTCTTTTTTCTCTAATCTCTTGGAAGAGTCTAGATGACATACCCCCTCCCATTATTACAGAAAAGACTTTACCAGCAAAGAGTTTAGGGCTTTTTAAATTTGGTGCTTCAAAACCTACTGCGAAATGTGCTTGTTCAAGATCTTTAATAACCCTTTTTTCTCCACCTTTAAATAAAACTTTATTTTTTGATAAAGGTTTTTTTAACTCTTTAATATCTTGCAAGGATGAGGCTAACTTGCATAAATCTTTATGTTTTAAATTACCAGCTGCACATAAAACTATTTTTTCTGCAAAATAATTATTATCAATAAAATTAATAAAGTTTTCCCTTTGAAAAGAATTTATATTCTCAGCTGAACCTAAAATAGATCTTCCCAATTCCGTATCAGCAAAGGCTTCTTTTTGAAGTAATTCGAAAATTACATCATCAGGGGTATCTTTCATTTGACCAATTTCCTGAATGATAACCCCTTTTTCAATCTCAATTTCTTGTTCATTGAATATAGAGTTACTAATTATATCTGAAAGTATATCGACAGCTAATGGTAAATGATTTTTTAAAACTTTTGCATAATAACACGTTATTTCTCTACTAGTATATGCATTGATAAATCCACCAACACTTTCAATTTCTTCTGCAATCTGTAAAGCACTTCTTTTTTCAGTTCCTTTAAATGCCATATGCTCTAGAAAATGGGCAATCCCGTTTTCTATTTTTTTTTCATTTCGACTTCCTGCATTTATCCAGATTCCAACAGATACACTTTCAATTGATGGAATCTCCTCAGTTACAACTCTTATACCATTTTTAAGTTTATCAATATTTATTGTCACATCAAATCTCTCTGTTTATGTAGCTTTTGTAAAAATTCACTTCATTTGGCGCATGAATAACTCTTTCTGTTTTAGAATACAACTGTTTCATTTCTATAGGTTGGGCTATCATCTTTCCTATAGCAGACTGAACTGAATCAATAAATTTGGATGGATGTGCAGTAGCAAGAGTAATCATTACCTTATTTTTGTTTAAAAATTTTCGGGATACAAATGTACCGACAGCTGTATGAGGGCATATAGCTAAGTTCAATTTTTTATAAACGCTAGATATTTCTAATAAAGTATCTTCCTCAGTGGCAACACCACTTAAAAAATGTTCCCTTAATTTATTTAAGTCAGAACTTTCAATTTGATAAAACCCTTCTGAGTTTAGTTTTTCCATTTGTTTAATAACAATTTTTGGGTTGTCATAAATATCATGAAGAAGTCTTTCGAAATTAGAAGAAACTTGAATATCCATTGAAGGGGAGTGAGTCTTATACACTTTATCTTTAAAATATTGACCAGTTAAGAGAGTTCTATGCAATATATCATTAAGATTTGTAGCTATGATTAATTTATCAATATTTGTTCCAATCTTTTTAGCAATAAAACCTGCGTAAATGTTTCCAAAATTTCCTGTTGGTATACAAAAGTCTATTTTTTTTTGTGAATCAATTTTACTAGCTGCATAGCAATAATATACTACTTGCGATATTATTCTTGCCCAATTGATTGAATTTACTCCAGTTAAAGAATTATTTTTTGAAAAATTAGTATCACTGAAAATTTTTTTTACTAATAATTGGCAGTCATCAAAAGTTCCATCAACAGAGAAGATTTTAATATTTGATGCATTTGCAGTGGTCATTTGACGTCTTTGTATCTCCGAAATACGATTGTTTGGATATAAAACAAATAAATTTATATTTTTTAAATTACTAAAGGCATTAACTGCAGCTGCTCCAGTATCTCCAGAGGTTGCAACAATAATGTTTATCGATTTTTTAATTTTGTTTAAAGCCTCCTGAAACATTTGTGCAATCATTTGCATTGCAAAATCCTTAAACGCATAAGTAGGACCATGAAATAATTCAAGCATCATATGATAATTTGACAACTTTACCAATTCACACCTATTTTTGGATTTAAATTTACTGTAGGCTTTCTTTGTTATTTCACAAAGTTGATCATCATCAAAAAAATTTCCAATAAAAGGCTTCAACACAATTTGTGCAATTTCATCATATTCTTTACTTCTAAAATTATTAACATTAAAAGTTTCTGGTCCAGGTAAAAATTCAGGAATATATAATCCTCCATCAGGAGCTAACCCAGAAAATAACACTTCTTGAAAAGAGACTTTTTCTATCAGTCCTCTTGTTGATTTATATAACATTTTAATTTTTTGCCTTCCTATGTTTGCTTACTACACGAGAGATCAAATAAACAGACATAAAAAGCCAGGCTGCTGCCATGCTAAACCAAGTTACCAAATACTGTAGATGATTATTAACAAAATTTGGGTTTAATGGAGTAACAACTATGTCGGAAATATTTAGATCTGAAGATAAAATAAGCATCTTTGGACTACTGTTTAGAAAGGATGACATTTTTTCCAAATCTCTTGAAAACCATATATTTTTTGTAAGGTTTGGTGATGGAGTAAAATAATCGGTTTCATTAGGAAAAAATATGTTGCCCATAATTTTAGTTAACTTAATATTTCTATCAATATTTTTATCACTTTCTTTAACAAATCCTAAATCAACTAAAATAATTTCACCACTTTTTAACTTAAATGGTTTTATAATTTTAAATCCTGGACCATATGGTTTTAAAGAAAATAAAACATGAATTTCATTATCTAAAAATTGACCTTCAAAAACAACCGACAAATACTGTGAATTAATATCAATATTTTTTAAATCTACTCTTTGGGGTTTCATAGAAATACTGTTTGTAACTTCATTAATAAGATTATTTTTCCAGTTAAGTCTTTTTATTTGCCAGGTTCCTAGCAGGCAAAGAATTGTAACCCCAAAAAGTCCCAAACCAACTGGAAATAATAATTTTCTAGCCAACAAATTTCTACACCAAAGTCAAATTATAAAAGATTATTCGAATTCTTAATAAAAGAAATCATAAATAAATAACTTTAGGATCCCCATATGTATATGGCCGCAAACAAAAATAGCCAAACTACATCAACAAAATGCCAGTACCATGCTGCTGCTTCAAAACCAATGTGACTTTCAGGGGTAAAGTGACCTTTTAAAGCTCTAAAAAGACAGACAGCCAAAAAAATCGTTCCTACTATAACATGAAAACCATGAAAACCAGTTGCCATAAAGAAGTTAGCACCATAGATATTACCCGAAAAACTAAAAGCTGCATGAGTATATTCATAAGCTTGAAAAATAGTAAATAATACGCCTAAGATTATAGAAATTATTAATCCATTTACTAAGTCTTTTCTATTATTTTCGTGTGCGATTGCATGATGAGCCCACGTTGCTGCAGCACCAGAACACAAAAGTATTAATGTATTGATTAGAGGTAAATGCCAAGGATCAAAGGTTTCAATACCAGCTGGGGGCCATGTAGAACCAATAGCTTCCATGGGATAAAGTGCATGTTTAAAAAAGCTCCAAAACCAAGCACTAAAAAACATTACCTCTGAGACTATAAACATAATAACGCCATATTTCAGAGCAATTTTTACAACTGGAGTATGATCTCCTATATGACTTTCAGTAATCACATCTGACCACCATCCATACATACAATAAATCACAAGAAGTAATCCTATAAAGAAAACAACTGATGTATAATCATGAAATAATAAAACACTTCCTAATAGCAATACAAATGCACCTACAGCACTTAAAAAAGGCCATATACTTGGATTTAGTATGTGGTAATCGTGATTTTTTTCATGTGCCATTATTGTTTTCCTATTTATAACTTCAAATTAATAGTTTCAAAATCTTTATTATTTTCAAGATAACTCGCTGTTTCCGGTAGGTCAATCTCATAAAAGGTATAAGAAAGTGTGACTGAAGTTACATTTTTGGATTCAAGATTATTAATTAAATCAGGATCTACATAAAAGGACACAGGCATTTTAATTTTTTCACCAGGTTGTAGAATTTGTTCAGTAAAACAAAAGCACTCGATCTTATTAAAAAAATTTCCTACAGAAAAAGGAACAACGTTAAAACTAGCTTGTGCAGCAATTGGTTTGTCTGTTGGATTATATGCCTCATAAAAAGCCAAACCAGTTTCTCCTAAATTTAAGGTCATATTACGCTGAACAGGTTTTACCTCCCATTCTAAACCTTTTTCTAAAGAAGCATCAAATCTAACTGAGATAACTTTGTCTGAAATAATGTCAGATTCTTTTTGTGCAACATTTGTAGCACCACCATAACCAGTTACTTTACAAAACCAGTTATAAAATGGAACAGATAAAAATGATGCGGAAGCCATAAATATAACTAAGAACACGAGATAAAAAATAGTTTTTTTCTTTTTATCCAATTATTTATTCCTTTATTAAACTTGGTCTTAAAGTATGATCAAAACCTTCGATGGAGTTTCCATCGGAAAGTTTTGCAATTGTTACAAAAAATACAACGACTATAAATGAACCTAGGCTTAGAGCCAACCATAGGTTTTTACTTTTTCTTTTTTGTTTAATATCATATTCTAGTTTATTTAAATCCATATTAAATCCTTTACCATAATTAGGTATGACGGAAAGAGTAATTTAGTGAAATGTTCTATGAGCAAAAGTAAAAAAAGCATAAACAAGTAAAATATGGAGTACAAAAAAAGCTTTTTTTCTTTTGGAAAATTTTCATTATTAGAATTATAAGGATTTATTAAGAGTACATAAGCATAAAAAATAAAAATAGAATTTAAAATTAACGAGGATATAAAGTAAAAATATCCACCGATATTTGTAAATGAAATAATAATTGAAGATATTGCAAGAATAATTGCATAAATGAAGATCTGCAGTTTGGTAGCTTTCACACCATGTGTTTCTGTAAGCATAGGGACTTTAGTTATTGAATAGTCTTTCTTAGTTATAAGACAAAGAGACCAAAAGTGTGGAGGGGTCCATAAAAAAATCAATAAAAATAGTAAAAAACTTTCTACACCGATTGTGTTTGTGGACACAGCCCAACCTATCAATGGAGGAAAAGCTCCAGCAGCACCACCTATAACAATATTATAAGGTGTAGTTCTTTTTAAGAACATTGTGTATATGAAGATATAAAAACTAATTGTAAAAGCAAGTAGTAATGCTGATAAAAAATTTGCAAATAAAGCCAAAAAAATTACAGAGAAAATAGATAGGAAAACACCGAAACTTAATGCTTGGTCAGAAGTAATTTTGCCATCTGGAATTGGCCTTTTAGAAGTTCTTTTCATTAATAAATCAATGTCTGAGTCCCACCACATATTTAGTGCACCTGATCCACCGGCTCCTAATGCAATACAAATAATTGAACCTAAAGCAATAAATGGATTGAGGTTATTAGACGAAATTATCATTGCAACGCCAGCAGTAAAGATGGCTAATCGCATGACTTTAAGTTTCAGAAGTTCAATGTAATCTAAAGCTGAGGGTTCATTTAAACTTAAATAAATATTGTTGGTGGATCTAATCATTAAATCATTAATCTTATATTTAAATTATTTTTTTGCTATGTTTATATTTTTCACTTTTGGAAGTGATGAGAATTCTATTGAAGCTTCTTTTAACCATTTTTCATATTTATCTTTAGAAACTGCTTTGACCACAATCGGCATGTATGAGTGATTCAAACCGCAAAGTTCTGAACATTGACCAAAATAAATACCTTCTTTGTCAACTTTATACCATGTCTCATTTAATCTACCTGGTACTGCATCCATGTGAACCCCAAAAGCTGGAATTTTCCAAGCATGCAAAACATCAGCACCTGTGACTTGCATTCTTACAACAGAACCAATTGGTACCACTACAGGATTATCAGTTGCTAATAAGTATTCGTCGTCTGAATACCCGTACTTTGACAATTCTTCTTTAGCAAGCATGAAAGAATCAAAAGCTATTTCTTTGTCTGGATATTCATATGACCAATACCATTGATTTCCAGTTGCTTTAATAGTGAGATCATACTCAGGTATATTTAATTGTTTAAAAAGAATTGGAAGTGAAAAAGCCCCAATCAAAACAAGTATTGCTGTTGGTACTAATGTCCATGTAATTTCTAATGCTGAATGATGTGTAAATTTGGCTGGTTTAGGATTAGATTTTTTATTAAATTTTATTACAACTATACCCAATAATACAATAACAAAAAGAGATATTAAGGTGATAATAACAAGTAAAAAGTTATCTAACCAGCGAATATCTCTAGCAAGTTCTGTCACCGCAGGTTGAAAATTAATACCACCAGGTTTAGGTTTTCCTATAACTTCTAAATCTTTAAGATTATCTGAGCCATAGGCTAATAGAGGGATTATAGACAAAAAAAGTGGATAAAATAATTTATAAAAAATATTGTTTAAAAAGTGCATAGTCCCCCCTTAAAAATGATATTTTGAAACACATTTATAAATATATGTTTGTAGTGATCAAAAAACTAGTTTAATTAAAAAAAAAATCAATTAAATTTTTAACAAATTACAGAAAAGAATATAATGAGTGAATTAGACGCAACCTTTAAACCTTTTGAAAATAATATAGATCAAAAAAAAACTATAAGTTGTTTAAAAACAGCTACCAAAAATACTGATGATGGAGAACTTTTCTTTGAGAGAACTCAAAACGAAAGTTTTCTTTATGATAACAAAAAATTAAAAAATTCCTCTTTTATTTCTAGAGAAGGTTTTGGTATTAGAGCTGTTAAAGGAGAAAGAACTGCTTACTCTCATTCTTCAGATATTAATTTAGAAAGTATAAAAAATGCGTCAGAAGTTATATCTTTAAAAAATAAGGAATCTGACTTAATTGAAAAAAATTTCAACAAATTAGACATTAAAAAAAGAAAATTTTATACAAATGAAAATCCTTTTCATAATATTCAATTATCAAACAAATTAAAATTACTTGAGAAAATAGATGATTATGCCAGGCAATCGAACAAAAATATTATACAAGTTTCCGTTAGTATGAATGCTTCTTTACAAGAAGTTTATATTTTGAGACCTGAAGAAGAGATTTTGCATGACATAAGACCAATGGTACGTATTTATGTTTCAGTTATCATTGAAGAAAATGGGAGAAGAGAAAGTGGGTCTTCTGGTGGAGGAGGACGTTATAATCTTTCAGAAATAATGATTGAAAAAAATTGGAAAACTCATGTCAATGAAGCTTTGAGAATTGCAAAAGTTAATCTTAAGGCCAAACCAGCCCCAGCTGGTGTAATGGATATAGTCTTAGGTCCAGGCTGGCCTGGTGTAATGTTACATGAAGCAGTTGGTCATGGTTTGGAAGGTGATTTTAATAGAAAAAAAACATCAGCTTTTACAGACTTAATAGGAAAAAAAGTTGCCTCTAAAGGTGTTACCGTTATGGATGATGGAACAATTCCTGATAGAAGAGGATCGATTAATTTTGATGATGAAGGTTCTCCAAGCAAAAGAAATATACTTATCGAAGATGGAGTTTTAGTAAATTATATGCAGGATAGACAAAATGGACGCTTAATGGGAACCCATTCTACTGGTAATGGTAGACGCCAAAGTTATGCTCACCCTCCTATGCCTAGAATGACAAACACTTTTATGTCGGAGGGAAAAGAAAATCCAAAAAATTTATTAAGTGAATTAAAAGATGGGATTTATGCAGTTGGTTTTTCTGGTGGTCAAGTTGACATAACTAATGGAAAATTTGTATTTTCTTGTACTGAAGCTTATAAGGTCAAAAATGGTGCTATTTTATATCCTGTAAAAGGAGCCACGCTTATTGGTGATGGACCAAGTGCTATGAATAAAATTCAAGGGATTGGTAATGATTTGTCTCTAGATCCTGGAATTGGAAACTGTGGGAAATCAGGTCAGTGGGTTCCCGTTGGTGTGGGTCAACCCACTGTTTATATGAAAGGCATTACAGTTGGAGGTAGCAGTACCTAAATGAGATGGTTTGGTAAATGGCAGTAGTTATAGTAGAATCTCCCGCAAAAGCTAAAACTATCAATAGATATTTAGGTAATAAATATACTGTTTTAGCATCATACGGTCACGTTAGAGATTTAAATGATAAAAGAGGATCAGTTGACCCTGAAAATAACTTTTCAATGAAATGGCAAATAAATCCTAAAAGCACTAAACATATATCCGATATAAAATCAGCACTTGCGAAGGATAATCATCTTATACTAGCAACAGACCCTGATAGAGAAGGTGAAGCTATTTCATGGCATCTAGTTGAAATTTTAAAAAAACAAAAAAGTGTTAAAGAAGATACAAAAGTACAGAGAATAGTATTTAATGCAATAACTAAAACTTCAGTACTTGAAGCTATTAATAACCCTCGCGATTTAGATGGTCCTTTAATTGAAGCATATCTTGCAAGAAGAGCATTAGACTACCTATTGGGATATAATATGTCCCCATCTCTTACCAAAGTTGGATTTGGGTTTCAATCCGCAGGAAGAGTTCAGTCACCAACTCTTAGGTTGATAGTAGATAGGGAAATGGAAATAGAATCTTTCAAACCTCAAGAGTATTGGTCAATAAATTTGTCATTGATATATGAGAGAAATAAGAAATTTGAGGCAAAAGGGATAGAGTATAAAAACAAAAAAATTGAAAAGTTCACGATAAATACAAAAGAATATGCCCATGAAATAGTAAAAGATTTTCAAAACTCAAAATTTTTTGTGGAAGATATTTCCTCTGTTCCAAAAAAAAGAAAACCACTTCCTCCATTTCTTACTTCAACACTTCAACAAGATGCAAATAATAGACTCTTTATGGGAGCACAGCAAACAATGTCAGTTGCTCAAAAGTTATATGAAGCAGGTCATATCACATATATGAGAACTGATGGAATCGATATGGCTCCTGAAGCAATGACCACAACTAGAAATACTATTAAGAAAATCTATGGGGACAAATTTTTACCAGATAAACCAAGGTTCTATAAGAATAAAATTGTGAATGCACAAGAAGCTCATGAGTGTATCAGACCAACAGACATAACCAAAACTTCAGAAAATCTAACTCTACAAGATATAAATCAAAAAAAGTTATATGATTTAATTAGAAATAGAACGCTTGCTTCACAAATGGAAGATGAAATTTCAGAAACAACCACAATCATTTTAAAAAATGAAGATAAAAGTAATTCTTTAAAAGCAACTGGTCGAGTTGTAATATTTGAAGGTTTCAGAAAAGCATTTTCTTATGATGAAAATGAAGAACTAAATAATAACGAAAATAAAGAATTACCAATAATTGAAGAAGGAAAAGAAGTAATAACTGATGATGTTGTCCCTCAACAGCACTTTACTCAAGCAAAACCTAGATATTCAGAAGCCACTTTAGTAAAAAAAATGGTTGATTTAGGTATCGGAAGGCCATCTACTTATGCATCAATAGTTTCAACTATACAATCAAGGCAATATGTAAGAAAAGAAAAAAACAGATTAATTCCTGAAGATAAAGGAAAATTAATTTCGATTTTTCTTACTGAGTATTTTAGAAAATATGTAGAATATGATTATACTGCTGAATTAGAAGTAGAACTCGATAATATCTCTTCAGGAAAATCTGAATGGGTCAAAATTTTATCAAAATTTTGGAAAGAATTTTATCCAACTATAGAGGCAGCTAAGGATTTAAGAATTTCTGAAGTGCTAGATAAAATTAATGAAATACTTACACCTCACATATTTCCAAATAGTGATGGCAAAAAAGATCCAAGATTATGTCATAGTTGTAATGAAGGAATACTGTCAATTAGGACTTCCAGGTCCGGAAGTGCTTTTATTGGATGTTCGAATTATCCCGAGTGTAAATTTGTAAGACCGTTTGCTGTAATCACTGATGAGAGTATAAATCAGAAATCTACAGAAGGTGCTATTGGTTTAGATTATAGAGGAATTGAGATTTTTTTAAAATCTGGAAGATTCGGACCTTATGTACAATTAGGTAATAGTTCAGAACAAAACCCTAAACCAAAGAGGACTTCTATACCAAAAAATTTTGAAACCAGTAAAATTACTATTGAAATTGCAAGAAAACTTTTGGATCTACCAAAAGTTTTGGGTAATCATCCTAGTGATAACGAGCCAATACATTCTGCGATTGGACCATATGGACCATATCTTAGACATAATAGTGTGTATGCTAATATCAAAGATTTAGAAGACTTCCTTTCAATTGGGATGAATAGAGCTGTTGAATTATTATCTGAAAATGAAAAGAAAAATAGTAATAGTAAAAAAGCATCCTCAGTATTAAAGATAATTGGCGTCCATCCAGAGGGTGGGGATATTCAATTAATGAATGGAAGGTTTGGTCCTTATATCAAGTACAAAAAAAGTAATATAAGTATAAAAAATAAGGATAATTTAGAAGATATAAATCTTGATGTTGCACTTGAGTTAATTAACAATAAAAAAAAGAAATAATTAAAGCTGATTATGAGTTCTACAGGTTTTTTGAATAATTATTTGACAGAAGAAGAACTTAAAGAGTTTGTAGTTGCAAATAGATATTTAGATAGTCATACAGAAATAATACATACTCTAGGTCTAGAAAGTCATTATTTTACTATTCTCAAAAGATTATTCCCTAACATCCCTTTTAAAAAAAAAAATATCGAATAAAGCCTATCCTTAAGTCTAAAATTTCTTCTTTTGATGTTTTAATTGTTAGTAAAATAGATTCATCAGGAATAATTTTTTTAGAGCCACCTTTTTGGAATTTCAGATTTACGTTTCCAAATATTATAGTCAACAAGGATCAATCTCATAGATTGAATATTTCGATTGGAAATAAATTTTTAGTTAAAACTAAATTGTTTGATAAAACAAAAACTAACTATTTTTCGGCAGAGTTAATTAAGCCAATAAATAATCTTTCTAAGAGAATTTTAGGTATTTCAAATCTTAGGGAAAACAAAATATTTATTAACCCAACAGATAGTTTTTTTGATTACCCAATTAATCTTATAAATAACCAAAATACCAATTTAAAAGAAAACCAAATTATTGAACTAGAAATTCCAATAAAGAATAAAAATAATGATCTCTTGTTAAGTAATATAAAAAAAACATATGGGAACATTGATAGATCTGATTTATTCTCATATTTATCCATTAAAGAATTTTGTCTTCCTGAAAAGTTTCCTGATTCAGTAATGAATGAAATAAATAATCTTAAAAGGAAAAAGTCCCTTCATGAAATAGATCTAACTAACATTCCTTTTATTACGATAGACCCAGTAACTGCAAAAGATCGAGATGACGCAATTTTTGCAAATTTCCCAAAGTCATTAAATAATGATAAAGTTTTTTGTGAATTATGGGTAGCTATTGCTGATGTTTCTTCATTTTTTGAAATTCAAAGCAATATAGATAATGAAGCTCTTTCTCGAGGAAATTCGACTTACCTTCAAGACACTGTTATTCCAATGTTGCCAGAGGAGCTTTCCAACAAACTTTGTTCATTGGATGAAAATGTAATAAGATATGCTGTTACTTTAAAAGTTAATTTTGATAAAAATGGAAACAAGTTAGAGCATAAATTTTTCAAAAGCAAAATTAGGGTAAAATATAATCTTAATTATGAGGAGGTTGAGGAATTAATTAACAAAGAGAGAAAAGGTAAACATTCAATATCTATCATAATTAAAAATTTGAATAAAGCATACAAATTTCTAAAGAATAAAACAAAGAACTCTCTTAATATAAAAATCTCTGAACCAAAGATAGAAACTAACATTTTGAATAAAAGTTTAAATTTAGTTTCAAATAAATCATTAAACTCTCACAAGTTAGTTGAAAATTTCATGATCATTGCAAATATTTGCGTGGGAGAAACTTTATCAAAATCTAATGTCCCAGTAATCTATAGACACCATGAGAAGCCGACTATCTATAATCTTAATAAACTTAACAGAACTCTAAAAATGATAGGGATAAGCTCTAGTGAAAAAAAAAATGAGCCAATCCACTTTAATAGTATGTTGAATGAGAATACGGATAAGGATCTCAAAAACTTAATAAGTATCATAATTCTTCAAAATATGTCCCAAGCCTATTATTCAAAAGATTATAGTGGACATTATGGATTATCCTTAGCAAAATATGTTCATTTTACTTCCCCCATAAGAAGATATGCTGATCTTCTAGTGCATCGGCAGCTTCATTTATATTTAGGCTGGGATTTAGATGAAATAGAAAGAATTAACCTTCTTAGATATAATCAAATAAGCGCGCATATCAGCAGTACTGAACGTAAATCAATTAAAGCAGAAAAACAAACTCACTCTAGATATTTAGCAAATTACATGAAACATTTTTTAAATGATAATTTCACAGCAGTAATATACAATATTTTAAACAGTAAAGTATTCTTTTTTTTAGAAGAAAATCATATACAAGGATCATGCATATATAAACAATTTCAACATGATAAAAGAAAAAAATTTAAGAGAAAAAAAGAAATTAAACAATTAAATTTTTCACTTTCCATAGGAGATTTAATATCTGTTAAGCTTATCAGTGCAAATGATTTTAACGGTAATCTTGTTTTTGAATTTCAACACCTATTAAAAAAATTTAAAATAAAAAATGAATAAAATTAATTAATCCAATCATTGGTCTGCATTTCATTTAATCTTGATATGGTTCTTTTAAATTCTTTTTTTAATTTTGTTCCATTGTAAATATCATCAATTTTCATGTAAGAAAGACAAATTAGTTGGACCTTTCCTTCATAAATAATATCAATTAAATTTATAAACCGTCTTGCTAAATCATTCTGTGATTTACTGATTTCCGGTATGTTTTCAAGAAATAAAACTTTAACATAATTACATAAATTTAGATAATCTGCAGTACTTAAGGGGTTTTCACATAATTCTTTAAATGAAATTCGACATATACCATTTGAAAATTTATTCAGCTTTAACTCTCTACTTTGATAATTTATTACAAAAATACTGTCATTATGTTCATAAAGTTTTTCCCAAAGCTCATCAAATCTGTTAAGTTCATTTTTTTTATTTTTTAAAAAAAATCTGCTTTCAATTATCAATTTTTTTTTTCTGTAATCTACTTTATTATCTACTTCTAAAATTTTCAATTTATTCTCAATTAATTCTATAAAAGGAATAAATAATGCTCTATTTAGTCCTTCCCCGTAGAGTTCTCTAGGTTTGAAATTAGATGTTGTAATTATAGTTACTTTTTTTTTTATTAACTCATCAAATAACCTACCAACTATCATAGCATCTGTAATATCAACGATTTGAAATTCATCAAAACATAATACTTTTATGTCTTTAGCAATTTCACTACAGATTGTTTTAATAGGATCCTTATTTTTTTTAGTTCTTATTTTTTTTGTTTTTTGATGAAAATCATGCATAAATTCATGAAAATGGACCCTCTGCTTTTCGGTAATATTAAGATTTTGAAAAAAAAGATTCATTATCATGGTTTTTCCAGTCCCAACACCTCCATATAAGTATATTCCATTATGAAAAAAACTTTTTTGTTGAAAATGTTTGAGAAAAATTAATTTACCAAATAAGGTTCTTATTTTTTTTGTTGAAAATGACTTCAATATATGTGATTTAAGATTATTTAGCACTTTCAACGCATTGTGCTGAGACTCATCATAGTCAAGATTTTTTTCATTAACCAAATTTTCATAAAGCACCTCTAAATCACTCATTGTAAACTCTAGAATACTTTATTTTCATTGGTACACTTCTACTCATTATATAACATTTTTAGGTGGGTTTCACCTCTTTCTAAGGCTAGGCGAATTTGCTTTTGCCTTTCTCTGAAATTATTTTTTTTAAAATCATTTGAACGATCATAACATTGAGGACAACTTACTCCTTCTTCATATTTTGGATTTTTCACATCTTTAGGCTCTAACGGTTCTCTGCATGCAAAACACAAAATACTTTTTCCTTTGTTCAAATTACCATCAACTGAAACTCTTTTGTCAAACACAAAACATTCTCCATTCCAAAAGCTTTTTTTGTTCTCTTGTGTTTTCAAATAATTTAAAATACCACCTTTCAATTGATAAACATTTTCAACACCTCCTTTTAGGAGGTATTTAGTAGATTTTTCACATCTTATTCCTCCAGTACAAAACATAGCAATAGATTTTCCTGCAAACTTTTCTTTATTTTTTATCCACCAATCTGGAAATTCTCTAAATGACTTAGTTTTTGGGTTAATAGATCCTTTAAAGGTACCAATTCTGACTTCATAATCATTTCTCGTATCTATAGTAATTATATCTTTTTTAGATATCAAATTATCCCATTCATTAGGTTCTACATAATGAGCTTTTTTACTGTAAGATGAAATATTATTGATACCAAATGTTACGATTTCATTTTTAATTTTGACTTTAATTTTAGTAAATGCAGGTATTTTTGAAAAAGATTCTTTAAGGTTAATTTCAGATTTACAGATTTTTTTTGAAAGTAATTCTTTAAATTTATCTATATCATTTTCTAATCCTGAGAGAGTACCATTAATCCCCTCTTTTGCTAAAATAACTAAACCAGCGATTTTGCTTTTTTTGCATTCATTTTTTATAATTTCCGATATAAATTGGAGATCATCCAAATGTATAAAAGCATAAAATGAAATAATTTTGAATTTATTCATTTCTACCATTTACCATAAGAAAATATTATTTCAACTGATCAAAATTACTAACCACTTGACCAATAATAAAAATTAGCCTAGATCCAAATTAATCTTGTTGTTTATAATTATAATTATTTTTTAAAAAGAAGAGCTTTTAGGTAATTAATGTTTAATACACTTTCAAAAAATTTAACAACTATCTTAGAGAAACTAACTAAAAAAGGTATTGTTACTGAACAAGACGTAACCAATGCTCTAAGAGAGGTAAGGATTTCATTATTAGAAGCTGATGTAGCACTAGAAGTAGTGAAAAACCTTATTGAAAACATTAGGGTAAAAGCAACAGGACAGTCAGTCATAAAATCAGTAACACCAGGTCAACAAGTAATAAAAATTGTAAATGATGAATTAGTAAAATTGCTTTCTGGTAATGATAAAAATGAACATTCTCTTAAAATAGATTCTCCACCAGCTAGTATATTAATGGTTGGACTTCAAGGTTCAGGAAAGACAACTACCTCGGCAAAATTAGCCAATTTCTTAAGCAAGCGAGAAAACAAAAAGGTTTTAATGGCCAGTTTAGATACTAGTAGACCTGCTGCGATGGAACAATTAAAAATACTAGGTAATGAAAACCAAATAGATGTTCTTGATATAATTCCAAATCAAAAACCTTTGGATATTGCAATACGAGCTGATCAGCAAGCCAAATTAGGTGGATATGATGTGTTTATACTAGATACTGCAGGTAGAATGCATATTGAAGAAAATTTGATGGATGAAATTACCCAAATTAAATCTAAAATTAATCCCAATGAAACACTTTTAGTTGTTGATGGACTAACCGGACAAGACGCCGTAAACGTAGCAAAAAAATTTAATGAATTATGTGAGCTAAATGGAATAATTATCACCAAATTAGATGGAGACAGCAGGGGTGGTGCTGCTTTGTCTATGAGAGCTATAACTGAAAAACCTATCAAATTCATTGGAATGGGAGAAAAATCTACTGAACTTGAAGTATTTGATCCAGTAAGAATTGCAAATAGAATACTAGGAATGGGTGATATTGTTTCTCTAGTAGAAAAAGCCCAGGAAAAACTAGACGCAGATAAAACTGAAAAGATGTTAAAGCGATTAGAAAAAGGTCAATTCAATATGAATGACTTGAAAATGCAACTTGAGCAAACTATTAAAATGGGCGGAATGAAAGGTATGATTGGAATGATACCCGGTTTTGGTAAATTATCAAAACAGATTGATAGTTCAAAAATTGATGACAATATTTTAGGCAAACAAATAGCTCTAATATCATCTATGACCAAAAAAGAACGAGCTTATCCCCAAATTCTTCAAGCAAGTCGAAAAAAGAGAATTGCTTTTGGTGCAGGTCAAGATGTTTCTGATTTGAATAAACTTATAAAGATGCACAGACAAATGTCAGATATGATGAAAAAAATTGGTAGAAAAAATGGCAGGGGCATGCTCAGAAATTTACTTGGTGATTTGACAGGTTCTAAAAGTAATAATGACGACTTTGAGAAGATACTGGAAGATAATCCCAATTTTAGCAGACATCTATCTTCTCAACTAAGTCAAAATAATTTTTCCAATGTAATGGGTAATATTCCAGGTTTTATGAAAAAAAAATAAGTTATATGAACAAAAATTATAAAGAAAAATTAGAGGACTATAGGGAGTCAATTGATAGACTTGACACTATTCTTACTTATACATTAGGAGAAAGATTTCAAAAAACAAAAGAAATTGGAAAAATTAAAGCAAAAAATAATCTTCCTTCAACTGATAAAAATAGGGAATTAAAACAATTAAAAAGGATTTTAAAAATAGCAAAAGAAATTGATTTAGACACAGTTTTTGCTGAAAAAATTTTTAATTTAATTGTTAATGAAGTAAAAATTAATCATAACAAAATGAAAAAATAAAATTACTTAATTTTTTTAATTGAAGGAGGATATGGATGGCAATAAAAATTCGTTTAACAAGAGGTGGCTCAAAAAAAAGACCTTTTTATAGAGTAGTAGCAGCAGATAGCAGAATGCCAAGAGATGGCCGGTTTATAGAAAAATTAGGTACATATAATCCACTGTTACCAAAAGAAGACCCAAATCGAATAAATCTCAACATCGATAAAATAAATGATTGGCTCAAAAAAGGAGCTCAAGTATCAGATAGAATATCAAGAATGTTAGAAAATCTTTCTGTATTAGATCCCAAGAAGAGAAATAATCCTAATAAAGGAAAAAAACATAAAGCAACCTTAGAAAGAGAAGCATCAAAATCTGAAAAAGAACAAAAAGTTAAAGATGAGATTTCTGATCAATCAAATCAGGAAGAAACTCAAAAAAATTCTGATATTAGTAAGGAGAATAATGAAAAAAACTCACAAGAAATACCAGAAGATTCTGTCAATAACGACAATGATGATAGTAAAATTGAAAAAGGAAATATTCCTGCTTCACAAAAGGACCCTGAACCTTCCGAAAACAAAACCGATGTTACACAGACTGCAACTGACAAAACTAAACCTACTGACCAAAATGAGGTTGAAGAAAAAACTGAAGTTACCAAAGAGGAAACTGTTGACAAATCAAGTGATGTAGAGCCTAAAGAGAAAAAATAATTTTATACAAAAAAATTTAAATTTGAAAAATTATAATATTAAAGAAAAATGGGTTGTTGTAGGTGAAATTATAAAAACTCATGGTACAAGAGGTCTAGTCAAAATCATCTCTTATTGTGAGAAAGCACACTCAATTTTTGATTATCAACCTATTGTCTTAAAAAGTACTGGAGAAAAAATAGATTTTGAACTAGATGAAGAAAAAAACAATTTAAAAACAAATCAGTTTACAGCAAGGATTAAATCTTCAAAAAATATGGAAACATCTAAAGTTTTTATTGGAGAAAAATTATTAGCTCACAAAAACAAATTTCAGAACTTTAAAAAAAATACTTTTTTTTACTCAGACTTAGAAGGATGTAATATCATAGATTTAAATAAAAAATCAATCGGGAGAGTAAGTAGAATTTTCAATTTTGGAGCTGGTGATATTTTAGAAATAACTAAATTTGAGGATAATTCAACTATATTGATAAGTTTTAACAAAACTAACTTTCCTAAGGTTTCTATCAACAAAAGGGAAATAATATCTAAAGTTTCAATTTAAAAATTTAAACTGAGTAAACAAATGATTAAAAATAACACTTGGACTGCTAATGTAGTAACATTATTCCCCGAAATGTTTCCGGGAAGTTTGTCGTATTCACTTACTGGAAAAGCTTTAAAAAATAATTTATGGAACTTAAAAACTTATAACCTTAGAAAATTTGCCAATGGTAAAAGAAAAACAGTAGATGGACCTTCAGCAGGAGGAGGAGCAGGTCAAATTTTAAAGGCTGATGTTTTAGACAAAGCTATAAGTCATATAATTGAAGGTAGTTCTAGCTTTGACAGAAAAAGTTGGCCTATAGTTGCTTTATCTCCAAGAGGTAAGGTATTTAGTCAAACTGAGGCATTGCACTTTTCAAAATGTAAGGGTATTACAGTTGTTTGTGGGAGATATGAGGGTATTGATGAAAGATTTTTAAAATTTCATAATATACCAGAATTATCTCTTGGTGATTTTATTTTGTCAGGAGGAGAACTCGCTGCTCAGGTATTGATAGATTCAGTTGTGAGGCTTATACCAGGTGTCCTTGGTAATTACAAATCTTTAGAAGAAGAGAGTTTTGTAAATTACTTGTTAGAATACCCACAATATACTAGCCCAAAAGAATGGAAGAATTTATGCATACCTGAAGAATTACTTTCTGGCCATCATCAGAAGATAAAAAATTGGAGATTAAATAAATCTGAAGAAATTACAAAAAAAAGAAGACCTGATTTGTGGGAAAGACATAAATCTTTAAGAAACCACTAATTTTAACGGAGTAAGATATGAACCTTATTGACCAAATAAACAGAGAACAAACTAAGAAATTAGGTAAAGATATACCAGATTTTGCTCCCGGAGATACTTTAAGAATTGGCTATAAAGTAAGTGAAGGAACTAGAAGCAGAGTTCAAAATTATGAAGGTGTAGTTATTTCAAGAAAAGGTGGAATTGGGATTTCAGCTTCATTTACTGTAAGAAAAGTTTCTTTTGGCGAAGGAGTAGAGAGAATTTTTCCTTTACATTCTCCGAATATAGATAAAATAACAGTTGTGAGAAGGGGAAAAGTACGAAGAGCAAAACTTTATTACCTAAGAGAACGAAGTGGTAGATCAGCAAGGATTACTGAAAAAACTAATTATAAACCATTATCTAAAGTTGCAAAGGACCAAAAATGAAAAAAGATGCTCACCCAGATTACCATTTTATAGAGGTAACTTTAACAACAGGAGATAGTTTTAAAACTAGATCAACATATGGAAAAGAAGGTGATAAAATTAATCTTGATATTGACCCCTCTTCCCATCCAGCCTGGACTGGTGGTAAACAGAAATTACTCGATACAGGTGGTAGGGTTTCCAAATTTAAGAAAAAATATGAAGGACTTGGCTTTTAGTAGATTTAAATAATATCTATTATAAATTGGCTATTTTTTTGAAATTTCGCACAGTTGCCCCAAAGCTTTGATTTTTTCACAAGCTCTTAATGCATTTGGTTTGGTAAGAGGGGAAATATTTATTCTAAATCCTTGTTTTTTCATATAAACAACACTTACAACTTCCGCATTTACATCATCTGTTAAACTAGAATCATTAAGTAATATACCTGGCAAATCCAATTCTGCATTATACTTATTGTAATAAAACCCCACCATAATACTAATACCATTCAAGTTTTCTTCAATATTTTGATCGTTATTTAAATTGGTAGCTTTCTTCCCGTTTATAATAATAGATGATGGCCTGACTAAAGGTATTTTAGAAAATTCAACCACTTTAAAATCTATTTCTAAATCATTATTTACTCTCGAAATTAATTTTTCTATCTCATCACTATTTTTATTATTTTCAACTAAAGGGATTTTTTCTAAGATTAAAGGTCTCTTTACAGGCTCTTTGCTCACTTTTAAAAGACTATTTATACCCGATATATTTATAATATTAGGGTATAAAGATAATTTTTTTAAACTAGTAAAAGCTACATTTTCTTTTGAATTTGCAAACCCAATATTTAAAAGTTCTGTCATTCTTTTATTTCTAAGAGAAACAGAACTACTTCCAAAGACAACTCCTATTATTCTTTTATTACCTCTTTTTGCAGAAGCTGCTAAATTAAAACCAGCAGAAGATGTAAAGCCAGTTTTTATTCCATCAGAACCATTATATTGCGATAGGAATTTTCTATTTGTATTGTAAAGAGTTCTTCCTAAAACATTTACCGAATTTCTACCAAAAAGATTATAATATTCTGGGAAATCATAAATAAGCCTTCTTGCTAATATAGCCATGTCTTTAGGAGTAGAAATATGCTTTGCTGAAGTTAAACCATGAGCATTTTTAAAAGTAGTATCTTTCATTCCCATTTGTTGTGCGGTAAGTGTCATATAATCTGCAAATTTATTTTCAGAACCTGAAATAAGTTCTCCTAGAGCAGTTGCAGCATCATTTGCAGACCTTATGGCAGCCCCCCTTATCAAATTTCTTACTGATACCCTCTGACCTTTTTTTAACCCTAGTTTAGAAGGAGGTTCATTAGAGGCATTTGAACTAATAGAAACAGTTTGATCTAATTTAATTCTATTATTTTTCAATTCATTAAAAGCCAAGTAAAGGGTCATCATCTTAGTAAGGGATGCCGGATGTAATTTTTTGTTGTAATTTTTTCCATAAAGAAAATCTCCACTTCTTGCGTCTATTACATAAGTAGCAAATTCAAATGCATTTAAGAAACTGGAGGTTGAAAAAATGAAAAAGATTACAAATAATGAATTTAAATAGTTAAAAAAAAAAGTTTTTTTTTGAGATGCATAATACTTAAATAAAATTTTGATTATCATTTTTGTAAAATTAAGAAAAAACTATTACAATCTATTGTTAAACATATTTATCATTTATATTTTTAAAACAAAATAGGTTTTAAACATAAAGTTATAAATAATTATTATGGAAAAAAACACAAATTAACATATATTAGATATTTAGATATCACTATTTATAAATATAAAAATCAGTTAATAGAAATGACAAGAAAAAAAGACATAGACCAAGACGCTTTAGTATTAACTCAGACAAAACCTAAAACAAAAAAACCTTCTATGTATAAAGTGCTATTATTGAATGATGATTTTACACCTATGGAATTTGTAGTGCATATTTTAGAGAGATTTTTTAATATCGACCATCAACAAGCAGTATCAATAATGCTTACTATTCACCAAAAAGGGTTGGCTGTTGTTGGAGTTTATCCTCATGAAATTGCAGAGACAAAAGTCGCTCAGGTAATGGAGTTTTCTCGGAAAAACCAACATCCACTTCAATGCACTATGGAAAAAGAATAATTTGTTAAATTGTAAAATAACTAAAAGACTTATATTTGCAAAAAAAAAAGGGTATTTAGATGGTTGTTGTTTTGAAGCTTGCGCATTAGGTTTTCATGAAACTAATTGCTTTGATATTTTAAGCATAAAAAAACTAACAATTTGTAATCCTGAAAAATATGTAATTAAAAAAGCAATTAAAAATAATCATTTAACATTTGTTGATTTAAAAGGATTTAAGATAAAAAGAACAAAATCTTTTGATAAAACTTTTGTTAATATTACTAAAAGTAGGAGAGAATCTTTTTTTAATATAGCAACAGCTTTTTTTTTAACAAAAAAAAATGGAATTATAATAATTACCGGAGATAAAGAACTAGGCGTAGATTTTTATTTAAAAAAAATAAATTCTTTTGTAAATTTAAACATTATTTCAAAGTCTCATGGGAAAATTACTATATTTAAAAAACCAGAGTTTATACCTAAAGAGATAAAAACATGGAAAAATTTTGGTAAATTTCAAAAAAATAATGCTAATTTTATAACCCTGCCTGGATGTTTTTCTGAAAAAGAAATTGATAACGGATCTAGACTATTATCATTACAATTTACAAATAAATTGTACGGTAAGGTAGCGGATTTAGGAGCAGGATGGGGATACCTTTCAGCAAAAGCCTTGGAAAGTAACAAAAAAATAAAAGAGATATCTTTAGTAGAATCTAATTTAAATGCATTAAACTGTTCACGTAAGAATATTTCAAATTTTAAGGCAAATTTTTTTTGGGTAGATATAGAATTTGAAGATTTAAATTTAGAAAACTTCGATCATGTAATAATGAATCCACCATTTCACAAAGGTAAAAAATTTGTTCACTCACTTGTTTCAATCTTTTTAGAGACAGCAAAAAAAATTCTAGCAAAAAATGGCACCTTATGGATGGTTTACAAAAAAGAATTACAATACGAATTTGTGATTAATGATATGTTCCAAAATTTTGAGTGTATTTATATAAATAAGGGGTATAGGATTATAAGGGCGATTAAAAGAAATTAAGTAAGTCCATAAACGAATGGAAAAAATATGAATTATGATTTATCTGGAAAAACAGCAATTGTAACTGGCGCTAGTAATGGCGTTGGTTTGTCAATAGCAAAATTATTATGCTCTGCAGGAGCAAATGTTGTTTTAGCTGACAATAATGAAGTTGTTCTTAATGAAGAGACACTATTGCTTAAAAAAAAGGGATTTAAAGTAATTGCTTTTTCAGGGGATCTGACAAAAAGACTAACTTTAAATAATCTTTTAGCAGCAACAATTGATGAATTTGACACAATTGAAATACTTGTAAATGGTTTTAGGCAAATCGAATTATCTGAGGCATTGAACCCTGAAAAGGATAACTTTCAAAAATTATTTGATTTAAATTTTATGGTAACTTTTAGGTTAAGTCAAATTGTTGCTAAAAAAATGATAACTCAAAAAGAAAAAGATGAAAGTAAAGATTGTGGGTGTATAATCAATCTAAGTTCAATTGCAGATAGATTAATATTACCTGAAAGTTTTTCATACTCAATTTGTTCTGCTTCAGTAAATCAACTTACTAAATCTCTAGCTGTTGCACTTGCTGAAAAAGGTATTCGTGTAAATGCAATAGCACTGGGAAGTATAATGAGTACAACTTTAAAAGAGATGATAAGAGAAGATTTAGATTTACATGACCAAGTAAAAGATGCAACTCCATTAAGACGCATAGGTGAAACAGACGAAGCAGCTTCAGCTGTTTTGTACCTTGCTTCTTCTCTCTCAAATTTCACAACAGGTCAGATAATTACTATTGACGGCGGAAGGACTCTAACAGAAAATATTAAATTATCTGCTTACTAAAATTTTAAAAAATGATTATGTCTAATTATTTTCATTTTTTTCAAATAAGCTTTCTGCATTTTTTATAATTTCTTCTTTATTTAAATTATTGTTTCCTAAACTTCTTGAAGGTAAATTGTTATTATCAGAAACCAATAAATTTTCTTTTTTGGTCAAATTTTCAGAAGAATTATTTAACGAATTTTTTTTATCAATTTTTTCAATTGCTGTATCTAATTCTACTTGCTTGCACAGACCGAGTAGAACTGGGTCAGTAGGAACAATATTAGTTATATTCCAATGAGATCTTTCTCTAACTGCCTTGATTGTTGGTTTTGTTGTCCCAACAAGTTTAATAATTTGTGAGTCTGGAAGATCTGGATAAAATTTGACTAACCACGCTATTGCAGCTGGTTTATCTTGCCTTTTTGAAAGAGGTGTATATCTTGGGCCTCTTCTTTTAGTTTCACCAATAGTTGCAGGATTTACAATCAACTCTAATTTGGAATTTGGATCTGATTCACATCTTTTAATTTCTTGTTCCGTTAACTGATTACTTGTAATCGGATCCATTCCCCTAATTCCGCTTGCTACTTCGCCATCAGCAATTCCACTTACCTCTAATTCGTGTAATCCACAAAAATTGGCAATTTGGGAGAATGTAAGGGATGTATTTTCAACTAACCAAACAGCAGTAGCTTTTCTCATAAGTGGTAATGCCATCAAAACTCCTTTGATTTTAATTTATAAGATTAGTAGTAACTCTTATTACAAGAAGAAAAAAAATTCTAGTAGATTCGAGATAGTATTTGACGATTATCTCTTAATTTAAATTTTACTATTTTTAAATTTATTTAAATTAAAATAATCTAACAGATCTTTATAATTAAACTTTAATTTTCCTATAACTTTTAATTCATCTAATCTTGATGTTATAAATCTATATGTTTCACTATGATTAGTAGAATTATCCCCAAAAAGAAATAATAGAGAACTCAAATAAATTGATGCTAGTAATATCCTTTTGGTATACCAATCGTAGCTATAACTTTTATCACCAATTTCAACCCAAATTTTATCACAAGTAGAAAATACTAAATTTAATCCCTCGATTTGGTTAAATGGTAAACTATAGAATGCCATACTTCTTCTAAAAGCCTCCTTATTTTTAATTATTACTTCAAATCTTTTAAAAAGTGCTAATTCTATCTTTTTAAAGTGCGATAAATTACTCAAATCTATTTCTCTAAAGATTTTCAAAAATATATTATCTTCATATAAATGATAAAACTTTACTAAATCTTTTGCCCCTTTAGGAAACAATTCTCTTAAATGTTTGACAGTAATTCCATTTATTGATCCAGCTTCAAATAAAGTTTTATCTGACCAACCATCGAAAATTACAATATCCAAAGAGGTCAATAAAATTTTTTCCTTTAAATTTTCAAAATCGACAGACATAAAATTTATTTAATTAAAAACAAGTATAGACATTTTACTATAAGATTGATACTAATCCAACTAGTAAATATGAGGATACAATTTTGCAAGTACATGTAAGAGATAATAATGTTGATCAGGCACTTAGGGCTCTCAAAAAAAAACTACAAAGAGAAGGTGTTTTTAGAGAAATGAAACTAAAACAACATTTTGAAAAACCATCCGTTAGAAAAGCCCGTGAAAAAGCTGAAGCTATACGTAGAGCTAGAAAATTAGCAAGAAAGAAAAATCAAAGAGATTCATATTAATTTTTTAGGAATTAAAAATAGCCAAAAAAATTATTGCTGCTATTGACGCATAAAATAGATACAAGCCAAAACTTATAAATCTTTTGAAAGTTTCCTCTTGATCCTTTATATCCATCTTGCCGTGTTGGTGTTTATCTTCAGACATTATTGACCTTATATACAATTAAACTTAATATAATCGTAAATAAATTATTTTACAAATAAATTTACCCCTTTTTTATCAACTTCTTTTTTTATAATGCCCTCTTTAAAAAGATAATTTAAATGAGCAACTGATTCACCGAGTGCTAAAGAAAGTTCATATTTTTTAATTTTTCTTTTAAAGAGGGCCGGAAATATGTCATAGGCACTTTTAGGGGTTTTATCGATATATTTTTTAATTCTTTTTAGAGCACTTTGATGATGATTAATTAATTGTTCGACTCTAGTATTAAAACCATAAAAAGGTAAATTATGCCCCGGTAACACCAAATATCCTAAATCTTCAATGTTAAGTAATTTCTCACAATCTTCCAAATATTCAGCTAAGGGATTTGCTGAAGGTTCAGTTGGGTAAACACTAAGATTTGGAGAAATGCCAGGTAAAATTTGATCACCTGAAATTATAATTTTTAGATCTGGGCAATATAAAAATATTTGCTCTGGCGCATGACCATTACACAATTTTACAAACCATTTTTTATTATCAATTAATAATGGTTCTTCTTCTACCACTCTTCTAAAACCTAATGGTATTAGGTCTACATAATCACTAAAATTAAAAGGTTTTTCTAAACGCTTTTTTTTCTATAATTTCTGACGGCATACCTGCGGACAACCAAAAATTTAATAATTCTGTTGATACTTCATTTTTTTTGTCCAATGTTAACATTCTACCTGTCAACCAAGAAGATCTACTAGTCCAAATTTCTGTATTAAATTTTTTTTTAAACCAACCAAGTAATCCAATATGGTCTGGGTGGTGATGAGTAATAATAATTCTCTTAATTGATTTGTTTTTAAAGTCATGAGTTAAAATATGTGTCCAACTTTCTTTGCAAGAAACACATGATAGACCAGTATCAATAATAGAAATTCCGTCTTCATCATCTAAAATATATGCATTTACATGAGAAATCATTGAAGGTAATAAAAGCTTAACCCAATAAACACCCTCTTTTATTTGTAAAACTTTTTTTTCAGTGGGAAAAATTTCAACTGGAAATTTTAGTTCTTTCAATTTGATTGACCTTAAAAAATTGAATTAACATTCTCATAGAGATTATTTGCTCCAAGAGTAGCAATAGAGGATTCAACATTACAAAAGGGTAGCAAGTTTTTTATATAGAAATTTGCTAATTCAATTTTATCCTCTTGATCGGTCGTAATTAAAGTTTTCAACATATAATTTGCTCCAATAATTAAGGCAAATGCTCTTAAAAAAGGATCAGCACCTGAATATCTATCATTAAGATCATTTTGTGAAATCATCCAATCTGTAGCTTTTGTTAAGCTAATTCTTGCATTTTCAATATAATCAGCAACAGAGGATTTTTTTTGATTTACAATTTGCTCATTCATTTTTATCTCATCTAAAATAGAATATGCAATATCACCATTACTCCCTAGCTTTCTACCTACAAAATCCATTGCTTGAATACCATTAGTCCCTTCGTAAATGGAAGTAATTCTCACATCTCTATATACTTGTGAAATTCCTGTTTCCTCAATATACCCCATTCCTCCATGAATTTGAATTGCCAGATCTGCAACTTTAGTTCCTATTTCTGTGCAAAATGATTTGGCAATTGGTGTTAAAAAAGACGCCTTTCTTTTAAGGAATGGGTCATTTTTATTCTTTGACAAATCTATGGTTAATGCAGTTTCAAAGCATAAAGCCCTGGAAATATAAGTTAAAGATTTCATAATTAAGAGATTACGTCTTACGTCTGCATGATTAATAATAGGTGTACTTATTTCTTCAAAATTATTCATATTACGACCCTGATGTCGTGTTTTTGCAAATTCAATGGCTTTTTGTGTAGCTAATTCACTTTGGGAAAGACCCTGAACTGCAACACCTAACCGAGCATTATTCATCATTGTAAACATTGCCATCATTCCATTATTTTCTTCACCGATTAACCAAGCCTTTGCGTTTTGATATTCCAAAACTGCTGTAGGGGAACCATGTAAGCCCATTTTATGTTCTAGTGATATTGTATTAATTGAATTAACTTCATTTATATTTCCATTCTGGTCAGGTATATACTTGGGAACTAAAAATAAAGAAATACCTTTAGTTCCTTTTGGACTATTTGGTAGTCTGGCCAGTAACAAGTGGCAAATATTAGAGCTTAAAGAATGATCTCCCCAGCTGATATATATTTTTTGTCCAGTAATTCTGTAAGTTCCATCATTATCCTTAATAGCCATTGTTCTCAATGCACCAACGTCTGATCCTGCTTGCGGTTCAGTTAGATTCATCGTTCCTGACCACTCACCAGTATTAAGTTTAGGTAAAAAAATATTTTTTATATCTTCATTTGCGTGACTTTCTAATGCATCAATTTGTCCTTGCGTCATCAATGGGTTTAGAGCTAAAGATAAACAAGCACTCGATAATAATTCATTTACACATGTAGTAACTATTAAAGGTAAGCCTAAACCTCCATATTTTATATCACCAGATATTCCAACCCACCCACCTTCTGCAATTGATTTATATGCTTCATTAAAACTTTCTGGTAAAATAACTTTTTTATCTTTCAAAAAGGCCGGTTTAGTGTCTGCATCTCTGTTAATTGGTGAAATCAATTTTTCCGATAATTTTCTTACTTCATCAAGAATACCATCCAATGTATCTTCATCTAAAGATTCATATTTTGTATCTTTGAATAATTTTTCTATTTGAAACAAGTCTTTTAATAGAAATTTAATTTCTTTTATTGGTGCATTGTACAATATATTTACCTTAATTTTGAATGATAATGGTTGATCAAACGTATTAAGCTTATATATTTCTCAAAAAAAGGAAAATTTCAATTGAATATTTCTAAAATTAAAAAAACTGAAATTTTATCAAATGATGATGATGGTATTGATAGAGCCTCCACAATAATAAAATCAGGAGGCTTGGTAGCTTTGCCAACAGAAACGGTTTATGGGCTTGGAGCAGATGCCACAAATGCTAGAGCAGTAGAATTAATTTTTAAAGTAAAGGGTAGACCTGCTATAAATCCACTTATAATACATATTGATAAAATGAATGTTTTTGAAATTGCTGAAGAAAATGAAATTGCTCAAGATTTATCATCAAAGTTTTGGCCTGGTCCTCTTACATTAATTCTAAATAAGAAAAATAAAAGTAAATATAAAATTGCTAAAAATGCATTAGCAGGACTGTCGACAATAGCAGTAAGAGTTCCTGCGCATCCAGTATTTAGGAATTTGCTTAAAAAAAGTAATTTACCAATAGCATGCCCATCTGCAAATTTTTCAGGTAAGTTGACTTTAACAAGGTTTGAAGATGTCTTATCCTCTTTTTCAGGAAAAATTGATGCTATTATAGACGGTGGGCCGTGTCCAATTGGATTAGAAAGCACCATAATTAATATAGAAAATAATAACTTATCTATTCTTAGGCCGGGGAAAATAACGGAAGAAACTTTTCTAGAAAATAATTATATCTTAGAAAAAAATAAAAGTAAAAATAAAATAATATCACCAGGCCAACTAAAATCACATTATCAACCTAATACACCATTACGAATGAACGTAGAAAAACCTAATAAAAATGAGTTATTACTATCATTTGGGCCATTGCCAAAAAATACAATTGGAATTAGTCTTTCAGAAGTATTTGATCTTAATGAAGCGGCAATGAATCTTTACAGTTCTCTTGCTGATTTAGATGAATTAGCATTAGTAAATAATAGTAAATCGATAGCTATTAATCATATACCAAATAAAGGGATTGGAATTGCAATTAATGATAGGCTTAAACGGGCAAGTAATTAGACAAAAACTATCAAGCTTTTCCACAATCACTTGAAAAATAAGCATTTTCAATACCAAGTAATTTAAGACAAAGATTATATTTTTGCGAATGATTTTTATTAAATACTAATTTAGGATCTGCATTTACAACTAACCAAGAATCTTCCATGATTTCTTTTTCTAATTGTCCAGGATACCATCCAGCATAACCTAGCATAAATAAACTTGAAACAGGACCATTTCCTTCAAATATATCAGCGAGTGCTTTAGTATCATTAGTCAAACAAAAATTATCATCAATTCTTAAAGAAGTATTCTTAATTTCATATTCAGTTGAATGTAATAAAAAACCACTTTTAAACTCAACTGGTCCACCAAAAAAAACAGTGTGTTTTTTTTGAATAGCTAAATTTTTATTTGACTTTTCTATTTTAATAATATCACTTAGCTGAATATCATCAATAGGTTTATTTATAATAAAACCCATGGCACCTTTCTCATTATGAGAAATTAAATAAATTACAGATCTACTAAATCTTGGGTCTAAAATATCTGGGGTAGATACTAGAAGAGATCCTTTAAAAAACCCATTTATGATTTTTCTATCGGCGTAATCACTCAAAATTTTACTTTCAGGCATATTTTTGAACTAGTTGATATAATAGTTGCATATAATTATTTAAGACTTAAATTTCAAAAAAAAAGGAAATGTTTTATGGATAATAATTATTCAGTAATAACAATATCTAAAAATCTATTGGTTACATTTTTACTCCTAATATTTACTCTTTCTCATTTTACTTCTAGTAGTTTTGGAAATCAAAAGACGAATTTCTATCAAGATGAAAATGTTGACATATCTTTTTTAAAAGCATGGGACAGTAAAGATGCAACTTTATATGCGTTATTTATACGAATGCAAAAAAATTGGAAAACATACTGGAAATATCCAGGTGATTCTGGGTTTTCACCAGAATACAAGATTATAGAAAGTAAGAATTTAAAGAAAATTGAAATATCATGGCCAACTCCTCAAGTTTTTTATGAAAATGGTTCAGTAATTAATGGCTATAAAAAAGAATTAATCTTACCTATTTTTTTTTATAAAGAAAAAAATAATAAAAATATAGACTTTAAACTTGATTTTATAATGGGTTTTTGTGATGAAATATGTATTCCCATTAAATTTATAATAAACAGTAAAGACGCATTAAAAACTAATGAATTAAAAAACAAATTAGTATCAAATTCTTTAGAAAAGGTGCCCCTAGATCTCTCTAATACAGAAAACTTAATTGAATGTGAAGTAAAAAAAAATAACAATAAAATCAATCTTATATCAAAATTTGATGGAAATTTTTTTTCAAATAATAATACAATAGATCAACTTATTTTAGAACATTTAGATGGTCAAATCTGGTTTTCAGAAATTAAAAAAAATAATGAAAGTTTTGAATTTATATCTATTATTAATTCTTTCGAAGATAACAACTTTTTTTTAGATAAAAGTAAAATTAAATATACAATAATCACTAGAAGCGGGGGGTTTCAACAAATAGGATGTAAATCACCTATTAATTAGAATTAAGTTTTTTTATAACTTTAGAGGGGAAAAATAAAATAATGAGCAGTGCTGATAAGATAAAAATGAAAAAAGCACAAAATAGTACATATGAAAAGTTTTGAAAATTAAAAAAATCAAAATTAGTTCTAGTTAAAAGTGTAATCATAAGAAAAACAACCAAAGACATTGAGATAAGAGAGAATGTATATATAAACTTAATGAGCAAAGATGTTCTTTTTGTTAAAAATATTCTTTTAAAAGAATTAACTAAGTCAGAAAAATCTTTTTGAATTAAAACAATAGATGGCACCAAAAAAAGTACAATTAACATCCCAAAACCTAGACCATATACTAATGTTACAATAGTGGGTTTTAAAAATTGTGCGTCTTTTGATGTCTCAAAAAGGAGTGGCATTAAACCTAAAACAGTAGTTAAGGTCGTTAGTAAAACTGGTCTGAGTCTATCACATATAGCATCAACTATTGCAGGTTTTAAACCCCTAGTCTTTGAATATTCATCTATTGTCGAAACTAAAACAATTGAGTCATTAATAATTATCCCAGTCATACCAATTAAACCAATAATTGAGAACATAGATAAATTAATTCCCCATAAATAATGACCCCATAGGGTACCAATAAGACCAAATGGAATAATAGACATAACAACGATAGGACGTGACCAACTAGCAAATACCCATGCTAGTGCTAAGTAAATACCAACTAGACATAATAGAAATCCAATTAATGCATCATTTAAAAATTCTCTTTCTTGTTTAAACAGACCACTTAAATTAACCTCTACACCAAATCTCTCTTTTACATCAGGAAGAATATTTTCTTTTATTATATCCGTTATCTCAATTGCACGAGTTGGATCATCTTCAGAAATTTCTCCAGTGATTGAAATCTTTCTCAATCCATTTTCTCTTGAAATAGATGAAAAACCAAATTTGGATGTAACATAAACAATGTCTGATAGTCTAATATATTCTCCCTCTGGACTCACTAGATTTACTTTTTCAAGAAAATCCGCCTTTATCTCTTCTTCTGGTAATTCTATAATAATTTTTGATGAACGGTTTCGAAATGGAAAACTCACAGCTTCTATACCGTTTAACTGCTGATAAAGCTGTTTTCCTAAATTATCAATATCAAATCCAAGTGCAATACCTCTAGCTGTTAATTGTAAAATCAATTCATTTTTATCATAAGATTGTGTATCTTCTAAACCTGTAATTTCAGGATAATTTATTATCTGATTTTGAAAATAGACAGAAGCATTTTTAAGATTTTCCACATCAAAACCTAATAAATCAATTGATAAACTGTCTCCTCCAGGTCCAGAAGTCCAATTTCGAAAACTTAAAGTTTCCAATAAAGGATGTCTAATTATTTCATCTTGAATTCTACCTAATAGAGCATAGGACGAATAAGGCCTCAAATCAGCATCAATAAGCTCAACTGAAACTGCTCCCAACATTTCAGGATCTTTATTTTTGGCTCCTGAAATTCCTCTTCCTGAATTTCCTCCAAGCTGACTTATGGAAAACTTTAAAGGATTAAGACCATACTCTTTTTCATATTCTAGTGAAACTGAATTAACTGCTCTAATCATTTCATCTAGCATTTCTTTTGTATCAGATCTACTAGATCCTGGTAACATGGCAATATTACCTGTGAATCCTCCCCTCTCTGGTGCATCAAAGAACCTCCACTTTATCTCACCTGATATTAAAAGCGCAGTACTAACTATAAAAAGAAAAATTGAAAGACTTAAGACAGGATATCGAAGTTTCATTACATATTTTGTAAAAGGACGAAATAAATTTTCTCGGAAAATTCTAAATACTATATTAAATTTGTCTGATGGCCAGTCATACCATTTCTTTTTCAAAACTTTTTGTCTAAGGGCATGAGCCATATGATTGGGTAACACTAAAAAACATTCTAAAAGTGAGGCCATTAAAACTGCAATTACTGTAAATGGAATATCTGCTATTAAACTACCAAATCTACCACCAACAACAACTAAACCAGCAAAAGCTATTACAGTAGTTATGGTGGCAGTAAATACTGGTAATGCCATTCTAGTAGCACCACGTTCTGCTGCCTCTTCAGGATTTTCTCCCAATCTTCTCAATCTAAAATCAGCATGCTCTCCAACAACAATTGCATCATCCACTACAATACCCAAACAAATAATAAGCGCAAAAAGAGAAATCATGTTTATAGTTAATCCAGATATAAACATTATTCCAATGGCGGCAAATAGAGCAGCTGGAATTCCTGCGGCAACCCAAAAGGCAGTTCTCGCACTTAGAAAAACAAACAAAAGAATTAAGACTAAAGCTAAACCTTGTAAACCGTTACGTAATAAAATTTCAAGGCGATTTGATATAGCATCTGCTCTAGTTTTGGATAGAACTATCTCTGCACCATTAGGAAGAGAACTTTTAAATTCCTCTGTTATTTTTTCAACATTTTTTTGGATTTCTATAGCATCATCTTGAGCAAATCGGTTAATCCTCACTACAATTGCTTTATGTCCATTAGAAAAATATTCTCGGTTTTGGGATATATTATCGAAATAGATATTAGATATGTCTCTTAAAAAAATCTCTTTCTGTGAATTTGGCAGTCTTATTACAATATTTCCTATATCCTCAATTGACCTTTTGGAAAATCCACTCCTTACCCTATTTGAATTTCCTACCTCACCAGTAGGATCAATATCCACTTCTGATGCAATGACTTTGGCTAAGTGATTTAAGGGTAATTTATATTGAACCAAATTTATTGATGGAACACTAACCTTAATAATTGGGGCACTAACACCCATAATTTGAGTATTACTAATTCCCTTCCTATATAGTTTGCTGACATATTCATCTGCTAAAATAGCCAATTGTTCAATCTCTAGAGGACCCGAAATTACAACATCAGAAACTCTATCACTCCAAGATATTTTTTTAATAGTAGGGATTTCAGAAGCTTCAGGTAGATTTTGAACTGAATCTAAAGCTGTTTGAACCTCTTCTTTTGCCTTTGACATATCAGTACCAGGCTTAAAATCCAAATAAATTCTAGCATTACCTTCACTAGAAGAGGAGATAATTTGTTCAACACTATCTATTCCTAGTAATGGAGCCTCTATTAGAGATACAATTCCATCATCAATTTCTTCAGGACCAGCACCAACCCACTTTACTCCAATATTTATTTTTTCTATGGGAACGTCGGGAAAAAATTGGGACCTTATATTTTTAATTGCAAATAATCCTAAAACTATCATTAAAACAAATATTAAGTTTGCAGCAGTATTATGTCTGGCAAAATAACTTATATATTTAGAAGAAATAGATTTTTTTAAAAATTCCATTAGTTATTACCCATATTTTTTTCTAACCTTTTCAATGTTTTAGCCTTAATTTTTCCACTATTAATTTCTTCATATAATCTTTCCTTTACACTTTTAGGCATGCGGTCCAATTTATCTAAGATATTTATAAGTTTCTTTTGTTTTTCAGAGCTTATTGTTACCAACTCATTATTTTTAGACAAATTAACAGAATTAGAAATTTCTCTATCTTTTTTCCTTAAAGGCTTTATTTTTAAACCATTTCCTAGCTGAGGAGATCTTTGCATCACATATTCTTTTTCAATTGGAGCACCAGATACAATTACTTCGTTCCCTTGTCTTCGGAGAATGGTTACTTCTATCTCTTTTAATCTATTATCTTCATCAAGTATAAAAATTTTTCCATCAATAGTAACAGCTGAAGAAGGTAAAACTGTAATATTTTTTAACGAAGGTTCCTTTATTTCAAGGACAACAAAATCACCAGGTCTTAATGTTTTATTTTCACCAAGGTTTATAGAAGCAAATAACTTTCTTCCACTACCAATATTCATAATTTCAGGATTTATTCGTTCTATTTTACCAATAAATGGAATATCTTTATTAGATAACTTTAAATAGGCTGTAATATCTAGATTTAATAACTTTCCATCTTTATCAATTACCCTTGCAAATTCATTAGCAGATAAATTAAACATTACCTCTAATGAATTAGGATCTAATAAAGTACCTAGTTTTTCATTTTTATTAATTACACTGCCAGGTAGAATATTAACAGAGGCGATTATCCCATCAAAAGGTGCCTTAATTTCAGTTTCATCTAAATTTCTTTTGGCTTTATCTATAGAAATAGATCTTCTTTTCAATTGAATTTTGAGTTTGTCAATTGCATTTTTCGAAGACTTCACTAAGTTTTGCTTGTTTAAAAATTGTTGCTTGGATGATGAATAGGCCAGTTGTGTATTTTCTAGTTGAGAACTAGTAATTAATCCTGATTCTGCTAATTGAGTTTGCCTATCTAAGGCATTTTTTCTTAAATTAAGTTGAGATTCAGAAACCTCAAATTCCAAATTTGCGTAATCTAATTTTGAAATCGCTTCAGATAATTGTGCTTTAGTATCTTCTAAATCAATTTCAGCTATTTCCAAATCATTTAAATAGTCTTTTTGATTTAATCTAAATAAAATATCACCAGATTTTACATAACCACCTTCCACAAACTTTTCTGATACATAATCTAATCTACCAGAAACTAAGGGACGAATTTCCAACATTCGCTTAGAATATATTTCACCATATGATAATATTTTAGGACTAGCTATTTGTTTATTTAAAGTTTCAACATTTACTGCAAAAACTCTTTCTTTTTGAAACCGCCTATTGTCCGATTTCTCAGATCGTTTTTTTAATGCCTCAATTAATACAAACGATCCAAAAACTAAAAACCCTAATGTAATACTTAGTATTATCAGACCAAGAAAACTTCTTAATAAAAAATTCATTTTGAAACAAATGGTAAATTAAAATTAATGCAAATAAATAGATCCTTACTACAATAAATCAAGCCATTAAATCGATTCTGTAGAAATTATTAAAAATACCAAATAATTAAAAAAATTATTTCCTTTTTTTATGCTCCTCTAACCTTGGCAAAATCTCCACAAAGTTACATGGTAAATTTCTATAATCAAATTGTTTACATAAAATTTTATCCCATGCATCTTTACATGCTGAGGGAGAACCAGGTAATGCAAAAAGAAAAGTGCCAGAAACAACACCTGCACATGCTCTGCTTTGAATAGCAGAAGTTCCAATTGTTTCTATAGATACTTTTGTAAAAAGAATTTCAAAAGCATTTATCTTTTTTTCATAAAGATCATTGTGAGCTTCAACTGTAACATCTCTTCCCGTAAGACCAGTACCTCCTGTAGAAATAATTACATCAAGATTTTTTGTTAAAATCCATTTTTTTAATATTTTTTTTATTGTTACCTTATTATCCTTAACAAGGTCTCTTTCAACAATATTATGACCAGCATTTAAAATTCTATTTTCTAAAATATCACCTGATTTATCATTAGTAAGTGTTCTGCTGTCAGATACAGTTAAAACACCAAAACCCATTGGAATAAAATGTCTTTCTTTTTCTTTATTTTTTATTTTCATTCTGCATAAGTTGAATTATTAATTTCAAACTATTCCAAGTTTTTCTTTTTTGCTCAGGATTATTTATCATAGACTTAATACTTTCTATTTCAATAGTTGGAATTCCACGATAATCACCTAAGTAACCTTCTTTATTATCAAATCTTATAAAATCATTTAAACCTAAAATATTTGCAGGCATCTTACTCACAAAAATCATATATTGAGGAGATATGATGTCTATATATCTCTTCAAAAACGGTTTTATCAATTCTAAATCAGAAACTTTATCATCAGAAGTTTTAACAATCCTAAATGGAACAGCGGGAATAACAAAAATATTACAATTACTTTTATTCAATGGGATCAAGCCCATAGCTTCAATAATTTTTTCAAATAATTTTGAAGCTTCATCTACATAAGGTTTTTGTTGCAATTCTTCTTCATAAGAAGGTGGTTCTGACACAAAAAGAATTTTAGAATTTCTGTTTCCAGAACCCAAAAGAAATTTGTTAGATCCCTTAAGGGAATGAAATTTTTTAAATTCAACTAAACCGTTTTCAAGAGAAGTTATATCATTGAAAGTATTTGAAAAATTTTCAACTTCCAAAATTAATTCTAAATTTTTGACATTTTGGCTTTTCCCCTCGATAAAAGAATTACTATTACTCTGATTTTTATTTGGAAAATATTCATCATCTTTTTGATCAATTATTATTTTTTCTTTTTGGATAGTACTTAATCTAAATAATTGAGATAATAAATACTCATCATTATTCGTATTTGGATCAAGGATACCAGCTTGTTTGTAATCCCATAAAGAAGCAAAAATTGTTTTTTGGATATAATTCAATTGTTTAATCTCTATATAAATTAAAAACTTTTCTGAAGATTGTTGTTAGATAATATAATATACTTATAATAAATTCAGACATAAAGAGGTAGTTTTAATTGTTAAACAAAAAAGATTTATTAAGCATCGAAGATCTATCAAAGAAGGAAATTATCTCAATTATAAAAAATGCTGATAATTTTTATAAAAATAAAAAGATTTCTATAAAAGAGAGAGTTTTAAATAATCGGACACAAATAAATCTTTTCTTTGAAAATTCAACAAGAACGCAAGTAAGTTTTGAAATTGCCGGAACATTACTTGGAGCAAGTGTTGTAAATTTTCCCTTGAGTAACAGTTCTCAATCTAAAGGAGAAACACTGATTGACCTTGCTGCTACTTTAAATTCTATGAATCCAGATATTTTAGTAATAAGGCATCCTAATTCAGGATCAGTTCAATTAATTTCAGAAAAAGTCACATGTCCAGTAGTAAATGCAGGTGATGGAAATCATGAACACCCAACTCAGGCTTTATTGGATCTATTAACTATACAAAAAAGGGTTGGTAGGACAGATAATCTTAAAATAGCTATTTGTGGGGATATTTCTCATAGTAGAGTGGCTAGATCGAATATTTTTTGTCACAAAAAACTTGGAAATAAGATTACATTAATTGGACCAAAAACTTTAATACCAAGAAATATTGATAAGCTTGGTGTTGATATATCTTACAATATGGCTGATGGACTAAGAGATGTAGATGTAGTAATGGTTCTTAGATTACAGAAAGAGCGAATGGATGGAGGTTACTTCTCTTCAGAGAGAGAGTATTTTCATTTATATGGTCTTGATGATAGAAAAATGAAATATGCTAAACCTAAAGCTATAATTATGCATCCTGGACCTATGAATAGAGGTATAGAAATTGATGGAAATCTAGCTGATAATTTAGATAAATCTGTAATTACTATGCAAGTTGAGGCAGGTTTGGCTGTAAGAATGTCAGTTTTAGAACTCCTACTTAAAAACAAAAACGAAAATGTCTAAAACAACATTTATAAATGCAATTTTGATTGATCCGAAATCTAATACTCTCGCAAATGGATCTCTTACAATTGAAGACGGTTTCATTGATAAAATAAATGGTCCTAGTAAAGGTGCTATAATTGACTGTAAAAATAAATATTTAGCACCAGGGATTATAGATCTAGGTGTTCATATCTGTGAACCGGGAGAAAGACATAAAGAAAGTTTTAAATCAGCGAGTATGGCCGCTGCCTCTGGAGGTGTTACCTCTATTGTAACATTTCCAAATACAATTCCAGTAATTGATAATCCTGAGTTACTGGAATTTTTTATAAAAAGAGCAAGAGAATCTAGTAAGGTTAGGATATTTCCAACTGCTGCCATTACAAAAAAAGTTGAAGGAAAAGAAATTTCTGAACTAAGTTTTTTACAAGATGCTGGGGCTATTGCATTTACAAATGGCCTAAAAACTATAAAAAATCCAAAAATTCTATTAAGAGCTTTAAATTATGCTTCATCTCTACAGAGTTTATTTATCGGTCACTGTGAAGATTATTATTTATCAAATAAAGTATCTGCTACTTCAAGTCTTTTTTCAACAAAGATGGGTTTATCGTCTGCTCCAAGAGAAACTGAATTGATGGGTCTAGAAAGAGATGCTCTATTATCAGATTTAGCTAAGGTTAATTATCACGCAGCCCAAATAACTACAAAAAAAAGTTTTTTGAAAATTAAAGAGCTTAAATCAAAAAGAAATAATATTAGTGCTGGCATATCAATCCACCATCTCCTTTTTGACGAGTCTTACATAGAAAATTATAGAACATTTTTTAAGCTTAGTCCTCCATTAAGATCTATTTCAGATAAAGAATTTATATTAAAAAATATTAAAGATGACACCATAGATACCATCAGTTCCTTTCATTTACCACAAGATGAAGAAAGTAAAAGATTACCTTTTGAAAAGGCCGCCTTTGGGGCAATTGGATTACAAACTTTACTTCCAGCTTGTCTTAAATTAGTACATGATAAAATTTTAGACTTACCTACGTTATTTAAAAAAATATCATTAAATCCTGCAAAATTATTAAATTTAAAGACTGGAATTTTAAAAGAAGACTACCCTGCCGATTTAATACTTTTTGATCCTGACAAACCATTTACAGTAGATAGGTTCGAACTTTTATCAAAAGCGAAAAATACACCATTTGACGGGTATAAATTATATGGTGAAGTACTAAAAACTTTTGTAAAAGGTAACGAAATTTATAAATCAAGGAATACAATTGATACCTGACGTTTTTAGATTTTGGGGAGCATCTCCAACAGCAAATGATGGTTTAATATGGGTTTTTTGTATTTTTTTTATTTCCTACATAGTCGGTTCTATACCTTTTGGAGTTCTTATATCCAAACTTTATAAATTAGGTGATATTAGGAGTACAGGCTCTGGAAATATAGGTGCAACAAATGTTTTAAGAACAGGAAACAAATCGGCAGCTTTTCTTACCTTAATCATGGACATAGCTAAAGGCTCAATTGTTGTATTTTTAGCAAGAGAATTTTTGGGAATTACTGCTTCACATTTTGCTGCATTTGGAGTATTTGTAGGCCATCTCTTTTCTATTTTTTTATTTTTTAAGGGTGGTAAAGGAGTAGCTACATTTATTGGAATACAAATAATTTTAAATATTTATATTGGTATTTTTGTTTGTATGGTTTGGATATTTATTGCTTTAACAACAAGGTTTTCGTCTTTATCTTCATTAATATCGTCTATTTTTTCTTTATTAATTTTAGTAATAATAAACGATTTGAGTTATGTTTGGGTCCAAACTATAATGGTATTATTAATAATAATCAGTCATAGAAAAAATATTTATAACTTAATTTTGGGAAAAGAGAGTAAAATAAAACTATTTAAATATTAATATGAGTATTCGTTATAAATTTGCTTTATATTTTTTGACCAATCTTTATGGTATTTAATGAGCATTTCGTCGGCCAGAGAAATACCCTTTTCTAAACTTGAAAACAAAGGAGACAAAAATTCACATTCATTCTGCTTAGTTCCATGAATATTTATTTTTTTCCTATTTTTCAATCCATTCTCAGAAAGTTTAAGTATTTGATTAGCCAACTCTTTAACAGTTTTATTTTGTATTTTAGCATCATAACCTATTTTTGAAACATCCTTGTAAAGTTTGATACGTTCCTCTGATGTCCATTCTTTGCAAATGTCCCAAGCTGCATCTAGTGCATTTTTGTCATAAATTATTCCAACCCAAAATGCTGGGAGAGCACAAATTCTGGACCATGGGCCTGCATCCGCTCCACGCATTTCGATAAATTGTTTTAATCTTACTTCTGGAAAAATTGTTGTTAGATGATCAACCCAATCTGATAATTTAGGTTTTTCATTAGGAAGAATTGATAATCTACCTTCTAAAAAATCTCTAAAGGAAAGACCCAAAGCATTGATATATTTATTATTCCTTTTGATAAAATACATAGGAACATCTAATGCATAATCTACCCACGATTCAAATCCATATCCTTCATCAAAAACAAATGGGAGCATACCTGTTCTTGATTTATCCGTATCGTGCCAAATTCTTGACCTGAAACTTTTATATCCAGTAACTTTACCCTCAAAAAATGGAGATGCAGCAAATAAAGCGGTTGCGATAGGTTGTATTGCCAATCCAACTCTCATTTTTTTTACCATATCTGGTTCCGAACTATAATCTAGATTCACTTGTACAGTGCATGTTCTAAACATCATTTTAGTTCCGTGAGAACCAACTTTTTCCATATATGGTGCCATTAATTTATACCTATCTTTTGGCATGATTGGCATTTCTTCATGCAACCATTCTGGTGCAGATCCAAGTCCAATAAATCCAGAACCAATTCTGTCTGCAATTGTTTTAACCTCAGCCAAATGAGTGGCTACCTCTAAACACGTTTCATGAACACTATCTAAAAGTCCTCCTGATAGTTCTAATTGACCACCTGGTTCCAAAGTAATGTTTGCATCATCTTTTTTTAGACCTATAATAAGACCTTTTTCTTTTATAGGTTTCCATCCAAAAGTTTCAATAAGTCCCTTTAAAACACCAAGTACTGAACAATTACCTTTATAGGGTAATGGCTTTAAATTACTTTTAATAAAGCCAAACTTTTCATGTTCTGTTCCAATTTTCCATGAGCTTTTGGGTTTGCAACCATCCTCTAAGTATTGGACAAGTTGATTTTTACTTTCTACTACTACATTCAATTTTGACATATTTGAACCATCCTTATCCAAAAAAAGAAAGAGTTTTTAAAAAAAAGTTTGATTTAATCACGTGCCCAACTCCCAAAATAACTTTGCCAAATACTTACTGCTGAGACCATAGCCGTTTCTGCTCTTAAAATCTGCTTTCCTAAACTAACATTTTTGACAAATGGAAAATTATTTAAAAGTGTCTTTTCCTTTTCTGAAAATCCACCTTCTGGACCTACTAAGATGGCAGCTGGAGATGGTGTTAAATTACGAAATACTTTAAAAATAGGATCACCCTCTAATTTTTCGTCACAGAAAAATAAAATTCTATTGCTATCCCATTCATTTAAAACATTTTCAAGTTTATTTAAATCAAGTAAATTTGGGATCCATGTACTTCCACATTGTTGTGCAGAGCTAACCATAATTTTTTTATTTCTTTTTTTATTGAAATAATGAATGTCAGTAAAATCAGTGGTAATAGGTATTATAGTTTTAACACCTAATTCAACGCACTTTTCAATAACTAAATCTGTCCTTGATTTTTTTAATGGAGTAAAAAGAACGAATAAATCAGATGGGGCTACTAATTCATTTAATAAATAATTAATTTTTAATATTACTTCTTTTTTTGAAAGTTCTACTATTTCACAATTGAATTCACCTGAATGTCCATCAATTAAATTTATAATATCACCTTCTTTACTTCTTTTAACATCAATCAAATAATGTATTTGATCTTTTGTTAAATAATAATATCCTTTCGAAGCATATAATTTAGCAAGGTTTACTTCGCTATAAAGTCTAGTAATATTCTTGGTCACTTTTGGAGATCCTTTTGAATTCATTAAAAAAAAGTATAGTTAAGATCCCAGATTCATCCGAAGGAAATTTTGTAAATAAGTATTTTCCAAATTGGAGTATCCCATATCTTCACCTTAGCAGAGCAGATAGACCAACAGGAACTTGGCTACTTTTGTTACCATGCTTATTTGGTATATTACTTGCCTACGTCGAAAAAAACAACTTGAGTGTTTCATTTTATGAAATTTGGTTGCTTATAGCCTGTACAATAGGAGCTTTTTTAATGCGTGGAGCTGGTTGTACTTGGAATGACATTTTAGACAAAGATTATGATGCTAAAGTTAAAAGAACACAAAATCGACCTATTCCATCAGGTCAGGTTACAATCAGGAGGGCTATATATTGGATGATAGTTCAATCTTTATTAGCTTTTATAATTTTATTAACATTCAATAAATTTAGCATTTTGGTTGCTTGTTTATCGCTTCTATTAGTTACAATTTATCCACTTGCTAAAAGATTTACCTGGTGGCCACAAATTTTCCTTGGGTTGGCATTTAACTGGGGCGTGTTAGTTGGTTACTCAGCAATTACTCATGAGTTATCTGTCTCAGTATTTTTAATGTATTTAGCCTGTATTTTTTGGACTCTTTTTTATGATACCATATATGCATTACAAGATATTAAAGATGATACTCTTATTGGAGTTAAATCAACAGCAATATTATTTGGAAAAAAAATTAAAAATTGGTTATTTTTATTCATAATATTATTCTCAAGCCTATTAATCATAAGTATTTTATTGACAAACAATGTCGATAATTATCTTAGAATAACCATTTTTTTTATTGGCATGGGTATATTAATTTTTCACCTTATTTTTCAAATTAAAAATCTAAATGTTTCATCATCAATTTCAGCACTTGAAACTTTTAAATCAAATAGAAATTCAGGATTTATAGTAGTTTTAACTTTAATCGGAATTTCGATATAGCTTGAAACTAATTTATTACCAATCTTTTAACAATAATTCATCTGCTTCTTTGCTTTGAACCCAAGAACTATGTGTTTTATAATGCTCTTTTTTCCAAATGGGTGCCCTACTTTTGAGAAAATCCATAATAAATTCAGCAGACTTAAATGATTCTTTTCTGTGAGCCGAAGCAGTAATAACTAAAACAATATTATCCCCTGTTTTTAAATTACCAACTCTATGAATTACTCTAACAAAATTTATTTCCCATCTTTTTTGTGCGTCTCGACATATAGACATAATTGCTTTTTCAGTCATTCCTGGGTAATGCTCTAATTCAAGGGAAACCAATTCTTCTTTCTCTTTTTGAGTATCTCGAACTACTCCTATAAAGTTGATAATTCCGCCAATTATTTTTCTTGATCTTATGGATTGAATTTCTGCATTTACATCAAAATCATCTTTTTGAATGTTTACTGATATAAGGCAGTTATTTATTTTTTTATTCAAATTAACCACCTGTCATTGGAGGAAAAAAAGCAACTTCTTTTACATTTTTAATAGATACATTTAAATTTTGTATTAATTTTTGGTCTACAGCAACTCTTATCGATTTTATATCTTCAAAAGCTAAAGCATATTTTTGATCAGTTCTTATAAGTTCCTTTATTAGATCATTAACATTTTCAGATTGGACTTCTAATTCCTCAAATGGAACACCTATTTTTTCTCGAAGCCAAGAAAAATACAAAATTTTCATAATTTAATCTTCCAAAATTTTTAGTGATTTTATAAAGTAAATTAGACCTGTATATAATGCAATCAACGCTGAAATCCATAAGAAAATTATTCCTACAAAATAAAATTGAATATTCCAGATGAAATTTTGTGTAGATATAAAAAGCAAAATAATTGCTAACATTTGGCAAGCAGTTTTATATTTTGACAAGGTTAATACATCAAAAATATTATTTTTAGTGCCAAAAAACTCACGAATTCCAGAAACTAGAATTTCTCTAGTAATTATTAATATGCTCGGTATGCCAATGAGATAACCATATTTATCTTTAAAAACTAGAGTGAGAAAACATAAAACCAATATAATCAATAACTTATCTGCTATAGGATCTAACATCTTTCCTAGCTGAGATCTTTGATTAAGTTTTCTAGCAATAAAGCCATCCAAATAATCTGTAACAGAACATAGAAAAAAAATTATTAATACAATGAAACAACCCCATTCCTTGGCATCTATTAAAAGAATAAAAGGTATAAATAATGCACCAATTATTCTTAATATTGTAAGAGAATTGGGGATATTAATCATTACAATTGTTACCTATCTAATCGTTTGTATTAAAAAAATTATAAATTTGCTCTGCTAAATTACGAGAAATTCCTTGAACCTTTTGTAATTCATTAACTGAAGCTTTAGAAACCTCTTTAGTTGAACCAAACCTCATAAGCAAATTTTTTCTTCTTATCCCCCCCAATCCTGTTATTTCGTCTAGTCTTGTACTCATTAAAGATTTACTTCTTTTTTGTCTATGTGCTCCAATTACAAATCTATGAACCTCATCTCTCAGTCTTTGGAGAAAATATCTCAAGGGATCATTATTAGAAATCTCAAGTTCTATATTTTTTTTATGATAAAATTTTTCTAATCCTGAATTTCTTTTTTCACCTTTTGCAATTGCAATTATTGGAATATTACCATAACCAATATCATTAAGATAATTTTGTATAATAGATAACTGACCTTTGCCTCCGTCTAGAATTATAACATCAGGTATTTTTAGATCTTGAGTATTTTTTTTCTTAAATCTTCGTGAAAAGACATGCTGCATCATAGACGTATCGTCTCTATTTCTTAATTCACTTATCTTAATATTGAACTTACGATATTCTGATTTCATGAGACCATCTGGCCCAGAAACTACCATTGCCCCTACTGCATAAGCTCCCTGAATATGTGAATTATCGTATACTTCAATTCTTTCTGGAGAATTTTTGAGATTAAGTAGATCTGCCATTTTTAATAGTAGATTTTTTTGTGTTGAGTTCTCAGCCATTTTCCGCTCCAAACCTTCTTTCGCATTCCTTAAAGCATCAATGACTAATTCTTTTTTTTCTCCTTTTTGTGGATTAATAATTTTTACAATTTTACCAAGTTTTTCTGAAAAAAGTTTTTCTAATAGATTTTGATTATCTATTGTATTAGAAATTAAAACCACCTTAGCTGGTAATCTATTTAAATAAAATTGGCCCAAAAATGCTTCCAAAATTTCTTTTTTGGTCATATCAGATGAGACTTTTGGATAATAATCTCTGTTGCCCCAGTTTTGATTATATCTTATGAAATATACTTGTACACAAGCTTGACCAGATTGAAAGTTTAGCGCAAAGATGTCAGCTTCTTTTACTTTTTGAGGATTAATACCCTGGATAGATTGAATTTTTGAGATTGCTTTAATCCTATCTCGGTAAGAAGCTGCTAGTTCGTAGTTCATCTCTCTTGAGGCCAAAATCATTTCTTCAGATAGCTTTTTTTGAACTTCTTCTGATCTGCCTCGCAAAAATTCGTCAGCTGAAGCTACTAGTTTTGAATAATCAGATTTACTGACCTTACCACAACATGGACCAGCACATCTTTTCAAATGGAAATTAAGACAGGGACGATTTCCAGCTTCAACTTCTTTATCTGTACATGATCTTAACAAAAAAACTTTTTGTAAAGTATTGAGTGTTCTATTAACAGCCCCTGCACTTGCAAAAGGTCCATAATATTTACCACTTCTTTTTTTTTGACCTCTGTGTTTTTCTAGACGTGGAAAATCATGCTCTGAAGAAATAAAAATATAAGGAAAAGATTTATCATCTCTTAATTGCACATTATATTTTGGTTTTAATTGCTTTATTAAATTTTGTTCTAATAAAAGTGCTTCTGTTTCATTTTTAGTAGTAAGAAATAACATTGAAGATGTAGCAAAAATCATTTGCTGTATTCGCAAAGAGTGACCACTATATTTTGTATAACTGGATACTCTTTTTTTTAAATTTCTTGCTTTGCCTACGTATAAAGTCTTATGATTAAAATCTATCATTCTATATACGCCTGGACTATTACTTAAATCTTTTTGGTAGTGTTTAATCAGTTCTATACCAGTAAGAACATTATCCATTAATAAAGCCTTAAATTTATTTAATATAAATTAAATAATAGTTGTTAGATTATAAAAATTGAATGATTTATAACATAGAAATTGAAGATAAAAAAGTTTCCACTGAAACTGTGGAAAACGTTGGGGGTAAACATTAATTCTTGCACAAAAACCCTTTAATTTATTAACGGTTTATTAGGTTGCCTAAAAAATGTGCAATTCATTTAACTTATTGATTTCAAATACTTTTTATAATTCATAAATATATTTTTTTTGATTACCAGTTCAAATGTTCTCCACCATCTAAGGTGATTAATTGACCCGTGAGTCCCGGAGATGAAAGGATGTAGGATACAGCTCTAGAAATTTCTTTAACATCTGAACCTCTCTCAAGTAACGTACTTTTTCTTTGATTTTGAAATTGCTCTTCAGTTTGATGAACTGCTTTCAATATTGGACCTGGACCAATAGCATTAACACGAATTTTAGGCGCTAATTCTTGAGCTGCTATCTTTGTAAAATTTAATAAACTAGACTTTGCTAAAGTATAACTAAAAAACCTTGGATTCAGATTTAGAACCTTTTGATCAATAATGTTGATTATATTTGAACTTGATATAGTTTCGTTATTTTCATCTGTAGTATAATCAGGGACCTGTTTAGAAAATTCCTTTGATAAAAAAACAGGAGCTTTTAAATTTGTAAAAAAGTGCCTATCCCAACTTTCTAAATTCAAATTTATAAGACTATCATTTTCAAAGATCGAAGCATTATTTATTAAAAGATCAATAGGTTTTCCAATAAGATTATTAGATCTCTCAACTAAAGAAGATATCTCAAAATCATTAAGCAAGTCAGTCTGTATACTAAAAGCATTTACTTTTAAATTCCTTAATTTTATAACTAACTCTTCAGCTTCTTTTTCTGATTGAGAATAATGTATAATAATATCGAAACCTTGTTCTGCCAACGATAAGGATATTGCTCTCCCTATACGTTTAGCACCACCTGTAATTAATGCGGTCTTTGACAATTTTTTTCCTTTAAGAAATTATAAATTGAACTAATTAAAGTCTGAATTTAGAATATACAATTTTTTCATATATCGTGTCAAAAATGCTATCTATGGATGCTTTACCAAATTTTGAAAAAAGGCCTCTTTTTCTTTCTAATTTTTTTAATTTTACATGTTCTCCAAATTTTTCTGTAATAACTGTTTCTAAATGACCAATACCATCAATTAAGCCTAAATCTTTAGCTCTAGCAGCTTCCCACACTTCCCCAGTAAATATTTTTTTTCCAGTAATCTTTTCTGATCTTCTCTCAGTTACAAAATTTTTAAAGTTTTCATGTATCCCTTTTTGAATAGCTCTAAGCCTAACAACTTCTTCCTTTTTTTCAGGTTTAAAAGGATCAAGCATACTTTTTTCTTCTCCTGAAGTATAAACTCGTCTTTCAACTCCTTGCTTACTAATAAATTCATGGAATCCAAAGCCTGCAGAAATTACTCCTATAGAACCAATAATGGAATTTTCATCTGCATAAATTTCGTTTGCTGAACATGCTAACCAATAACCACCAGAAGCTGCTACATCTTCACAAAAAGCTAAAACCGGTATATCTTTTTTTTTGGAAAGACGTATAATTCTTGCTGCGATTAGTGATGACTGAGATGGTGAACCACCAGGAGAATTAACAATTAGTGCGACTGCTTTCAACCGCCCTAATTCGAAAGCTTTTTCTATAAGAGGGGATAGTGATTGATCATTTATTCCACCACCAAATCTTCCACCAGTAGAAATCACACCTTCTAATCGAATTACAGCTACTATACCAGACTTTTTAAACTTATTTTTTAACCAGGACCATAATTTCATCTTAACTCCTTGATTGATATTAAAGAAATCATTATAGGATTAATACAAATAACACTCTATGTGATTAATGATATTAAAGTGACATTTTATAAGATTTATTTAATAATCATACATAATTTAGCAACTATTAATTTTGTAAATTTTAATTAAAATGATGAAGTCTCCATTATATGGCTTAAAGGTTTTAGAACTTGCTAGAGTATTAGCCGGTCCTTGGGCTGGTCAATTACTAGCGGATCTAGGTGCAGAAGTCATCAAAGTAGAATCTCCAATGGGAGATGAAACTAGAAAATGGGGAGAAGATAGTTTTAATAATAATAGCTCTTATTTCAAATGTACCAATAGAGGAAAATCATCTTTTGTTGCTAATTTTAAGAAAAAAAATGAGCTTGAAATGGTTCAACATTTGGCAAAAAATGCTGACATAATCATAGAAAATTATAAAGTTAATAATTTAAAAGAATATAAATTAGATTATAAGAATATAAAAAAAATTAATAAATCAATTATATATTGCTCAATTACAGGATTTGGCCAAAATGGTCCATTAGCCTTATTACCTGGATATGATTTTGTAATCCAAGCTATGGCAGGAATAATGAGTATAACAGGAGAAAAAGATGGACCACCAATCAAACCTGGTGTTGCTTATGCAGATATTTTTACCTCACTTTATAGTGTAATAGCAATTCAAGCAGCACTTCATTCAAGAAAGAAAACTGGAATAGGTAGTTTTATTGATATGTCATTATACGACACACAATTAGCTGTTTTAGCTAACCAAGCTTCAACCTATTTGCTTAATGATAAAGAACCCGAAAGAATGGGTAATAAACATCCTTCGATAGTGCCATACCAATTATTTGAAGCTAAAGATGGTGACATAATTATTGCGTGCGGAAACGATCAACAGTTCAAATCACTTTGCAATGCTTTTGAGTGGGATTTTGCGAATTCAAAAAAATTTTCAACTAACAAAAAAAGAATTAAAAATAGAATTGAATTAATTAGTGAATTGTCAAATAAATTAAAAAAATTTAAAAAAGAAAAAATTATCAAAATCTTAAATAAAGCAAAAGTTCCAGTTGGAAATGTAAATTCTATTAGTGAAGCTTTAAATCATGTTCAGACAAGATCTAGAAAAATGATAAAATCTATTAATGGTGAAAAATTTGTAAGAACTCCAATACTCTATGATAACTTAAAATTAAGTTATAAAAAAATAGCACCTGAACTTGGCGATAGCAACCAAATGATAAAGAAAAATATCCTGTCAAACAAAATTTGGAAGTAATAAATTGAAATTTAATAAACTGGGAAATAGTGAACTTCAAGTATCTAGTTATTGTTTGGGATCAATGACATGGGGAGAGGCAACTTCTGAAAATGATGGGCATTGGCAATTAGATTTTTCATTAGATAATGGAATTAATTTTGTAGATACCGCTGAAATGTACCCCACAAATCCATTACGAAAAGAAACAGCTGGAGATACAGAAAAAATAATTGGTAATTGGCTCAGAAAAAGAAAAAAAAGAGATGATATAATTATTGCAACGAAAGTTGTAGGTATAGGTAATAAAACTGTTAGAGAAGGAAAACCTATAAATGAACATACACTAGAAGAAGCTTTAACTAAAAGCTTAAAAAGACTTAATACTGATTATATAGATCTTTATCAATTACATTGGCCAAATAGAGGCTCTTATCACTTTAGACAAAATTGGAAGTATAACCCTTCCAATCAAAATACCAAAAAGATAAAACAAGATATTTTTGACATTTTAAATTTTCTTTCAAAAAAAGTTAAAGAAGGAAAAATAAGAAATATTGGGTTATCAAATGAAACTGCATGGGGAACAATGCAATTTATAAAAATTGCAAATGAGAATAATTTTGATCATGTTGTTTCAATTCAAAATGAATATAGCTTATTATGCAGATTTTATGACACTGATCTTGCTGAAGTGAGTCATAATGAAAATATAAGCCTACTATCTTATTCACCGCTAGCCGCTGGGTTATTGTCAGGCAAGTATCAGGATGGAAAAGTACCAGAAAAATCACGACTTAAAGCGACACCTGGATTAATGGGAAGATTAAACCCAAGATCATTATTAGCTGTAGCTAATTATCTCAACATTGCTAAAAAGTATCAATTAAATCCCGTACATATGGCTCTTGCGTTTTGTGATACAAAACCATTTATGGGATCTACAATTTTTGGAGCTACTACAAATGAACAGTTAAAAACCATAATTAATGGTTTGGATATGGAATTATCAGATGAGGTCTTGAGTCATTTGGATAAAGTACACAGAGAGTTTCCTTTTCCAATTTAGTAAAAAAATTACCAATGATTTCTATAAAAAATGTAACCAAAGTTTACTCTAATAATTTTTACGCTCTATCAAATATATCTTTAGATATAAAAAGAGGAGAAATTTTTGCTTTGCTTGGACCTAATGGAGCAGGTAAGACTACACTTATATCTTGTATATGTGGATTGATAAAACAAACAAAAGGACTTATTAAAGTTTCAAACTTTGATACTTTAAAAGATTATAGAAAAACAAGATCATTGATTGGCCTTGTTCCCCAAGAATTTCCACTGGACAGTTATGAAAGCGTTTTAAATACAGTAAATTTTTCAAGAGGGCTTTTTGGACTAAAACCTGACGATAAATATATCAAAAATGTAATTCAATCTTTAAAGCTATGGGATAAAAAAAATTCTTCAATAATTACCTTGTCTGGTGGAATGAAGAGAAGAGTGCTAATAGCTAAAGCACTTTCTCATAATCCTAAAATTCTTTTTTTAGATGAGCCTACTTCTGGAGTAGATATTCAACTAAGAAAAGAAATGTGGGATATGATCCTTCAGCTTAAACAAAGTGGCGTTACAGTTATATTAACAACTCATTACATTAAAGAAGCAGAAACTATAGCTGATAGAATAGGTATAATTGATAAAGGAGAATTGATTTTAGTTGAAAACAAAGAAAATCTAATCAATAAGTTTGGAAATAAGTCTATTATAATAGAATTTGGAAAGAAGATATATGAAATACCAGATAAAATTAAAGATTTTGACTGCTTCATTACTAACGATAATCTTTGTTTAGTCATTAAGAAATTAAAAAATAATCAAGATATTAACATAACAAATGTGATTAAGATTATTTCTAAATTAAAGATCCCTGTAATTGATATAAAAACAGAAGAAAGTTCCCTCGAGGACATTTTTTTAGATATAATTAGTGAGAGGGTAAAAGGTGAACTTTAACTCAATTAAAGCTATCTATAAATTCGAAATGGCAAGAGCATTAAGAACTATAATGCAAAGTATTTTAGCGCCTGTTCTTTCAACCTCACTCTATTTTATTGTGTTTGGTGCAGCAATTGGGACTAAGATATCAACGATTGATAATGTATCATATGGAGCATTTATTGTACCAGGACTGATAATGCTTTCAATTATGACTACAAGTGTTAATTTTGCAGCATTTGGTATATATTTACCTAAATATAATGGTTCGATTTTTGAAATTATGTCAGCCCCTATCTCAGCATATGAAATAGTTATTGGATATGCTGGAGCAGCAGTAAGTAAGTCACTTTTGATAAGTGTATTAATTTTATTTACATCTACAATATTTGTTGATTTTTATATTAAGCATCCTTTATTGATGCTTTTTTTATTAATTTTAATAAGTATTACTTTTTCACTTTTTGGTTTCATTGTAGGTATTTGGGCAACAAATTTTGAGAAACTTCAATTAATTCCATTGTTAATAATTACGCCTTTAGTTTTCCTTGGAGGAAGCTTTTATTCAGTGGAAATGCTTCCAGAATTATGGCAGTTTGTGTCAAAATTTAATCCAATATTTTATGTAATAAATGGATTTAGATGGAGTTTTTTTGGTACAGCAGATATAGCTATTATTACTTCTTTAAGTTTTATAACTATTTTTTTATTAATATGCTTAATTATAATAGGTTTAATTTTTAAAACAGGTTATAGAATTAAAGGCTAAAGCAATTTTAAATTTTCAAATGTATAGGAAATTTTTGCATTATTTCTTTTCTTAATGATGGATTCAATTCTTCTTTTGTTGGTGTTGAAAGTAAATCTTTTGTTCTCTCTTTTGCTTTTAATAAAAGATCTGGTTTACCATTCTCAGCCCATTCTTTTGGACTAGTTCTATCTCCTAAAACTGGATAAATGTATTCTGTTTGCATTAAACTTAATGTTTGATTATGACCTAAATAATGACCAGGACCATTTAAACAAATATCCCTCATTGTTTCTAAGCTTAAACTAGCGTTGTTTACATCTATTCCTTTTACACATCTTAGTGCTTGACCAAGTAAATCATCCCCTAGAACTAAACTCTCTAAACAAAACCCCAGAAGGGAAGCATGCATTCCTGCAGATTCATATACTAAATTAAGTCCAGCTAATCCAGCCATAACATTTGATGTGGCCTGCTCCCAACCTGCTTGCATATTAGGTAATTTGGAATCCGCGATACCTGCAGCTGCACCTCCAGGGAGATTATAAAATCTATGCATTTGTGCACACCCCGCTGTAAGTAGAGCCTGCTCACCAGATCCTCCAGACATTGCACCAGTTCTTAAATCTGAAACAAAAGGCCAAGTACCAAAAATAGCTGGGAAACCTTTTTCTATTGAATTTACATATACTAAACCAGCTAAACATTCAGCCACAGCTTGTACTATTGCTCCAGCAATGGGTGCAGGAGCAGTTGCTCCAGCTTGACCTGCAGATAAAAGAAGAATTGGCATTCCTGATTTAATACATTCTTCCATTACTAAACAACTTTCAGTTGCAAATTTTAGAGGAGGTACAACAAAACAATTCGAATTTGATATAAATGGTTTCTCAAACCAAGAATTCTTTCCACCAGATAATATGTGTACCATTTCCATAATTGGTTTTACATATGAAGCTTCAGTGAATGAAACTCCTACATGTTTGCTTGTTCCAGCACAACATGCAAAAACGGTATTTAAATCCATTTCAAAATTATCTGTAATATCTCTACAAATCATAGGTCTTTGCAGAAAATGAATGTTATCAAGATGATCAGATAATTTAGCCGCAGCAAATAAATCTGAAATTGTACTATCTCTATAGTCGTTCGTTTCTAAATCTACGACATGAACTGCTGCGCCAGCAGTTCCGTAATGAACACGATTTTTTTCTAATAAAAGGCTATTTTTATTTGAACGACTGTGCAGTGTAAAATCTCGTGCAGCATAAGATAAGGTTTTTTCAACTAATTCCCTAGGAAACCTTAATCTTCCATCTTCACCTAAAATTGCACCAACTGAAGTCATTGCTTTAACTCCACTTTCAGGTGCATCCGCAAGACCTATCTCTTCTAATACCTGTAAAGCTGAATTGTGAATTCTAAAAATCTCTTCATCAGTTAATGGATTATATGAACCTCCAATTAATCCAGGCTTTACAGGACGTAACTCTTTTGCCAACGGTGCAGACCTCAAAGCTTGCCTAGCACTTCTCCCACCTGATCTCTTATTAATCTCCTTATTTGGTACATCTATTGTCATTTATTACATTCTTACTCTTTCAGACTTTGGATCATACATAGGTTTCAAACTGGCTTCCGCAGTTACAATTTCTCCCGCTACATCTATACTATAATCAAAGGACAAGATTTCTTCATTAGATAAGTTTTTTGAATCTACATATCCTAATCCAATACAACCACCTAAAGTGTGGCCAAAATTACCTGAAGTTAAGTATCCTACAATTTTATTACCCCTCAGAACTGGTTCATTATGGTAAATCATTTTACTTGGATCATTTAATTTGAACTGTAACATTTTTTTACTTGAACCAATTTTTCTTTTATTAAGTATTGACTCTTTTCCTTCAAAATTTTTTTTGGACAAATCTGCAGTAAAAGAAAGACCTGCATCAACTATATGATCTTCATCTGTAATATCATGACCAAAATGCCTATATGCTTTTTCAATTCTACAACTATCTAATGCATGAATGCCGCAAAGATTAAACTTCATTTCTTGTTGGAATTTCCATATTTCTTCAAAAACATGTGCGCACTGGTCAGAACTTATATAAATTTCCCAACCAAGTTCTCCTACATAGCTCACACGATGTGCTCTAGCTAAGCCTGATCCAATTTCTATATTTTTCCAAGTTCCAAATGGATGAGCTGAATTACTAAAGTTATTTGGAGAAACGCATTCTAATAATTTTCTTGAGTTAGGTCCCATTATTGAAAGTACTCCTTCTGAAGAGCTTATATCAATAATCATAACCTCATTAGAATTATTTTTCTTATTTAAATAAGACAAATCTCTTTGTAATGTTGCGCATGGTACAACTAATAAAAAAGATTTTTCACCCAAACGAGAAATTGTAAGGTCAGATTCTATACCACCTTTTTCATTAAGCATTTGCGTATAAACAATTCTTCCAATTTGTATATTAATTTGAGCCGTACAAATTTCCTGTAAAAAATTTAAAGCACCTTCTCCATCAACCCTTATTTTACCAAATGATGACATATCAAATATACCAATATTTTGTCTGACTGCCGTATGTTCTTTTTTTTGATTTTCAAACCAGTTTTGTTTTCCCCATGAATATTGATATTCTGGTTTTTGATTGAAAGTTGAAAACCAATTAGCTCTTTCATAACCAGCCACTTCACCAAACACAGCTCCTAGATCTTTCAAGTAGTTATGAAAAGGAGAACGTCTAATATTTCGACTTGTTTTTGGTTGAAGATATGGAAAATGGTCAGCATATAATAGACCTAAACTTTCCATTACCCTTTCTTTTAAGTATTTACGATTAATTTGAAAAGGTTCTGCTCTTCTTAGGTCCACTTCCCAAAGATCAAAAGGTGGAGAACCATTATCAATCCACCTAGCTAAAGCCATTCCAGCCCCACCAGAAGAAATTATA